>SZPG01000018.1 GCA_030263595.1 Chloroflexi bacterium CFX6 | reverse complement strand
GTACGACGCGCTTGTGCGCGTGCAGACCGAGATGGGCGGACCCGAAGCGTTCGAGTTCGTGTACTCCGACGGCATGTTCGTCGTGGATGACGCCGCGGCAGCGATCCGCGATTATGCTTCGCAGGGCTACGACCTGGTGATCGCGCACGGCTCACAGTACGGTTCATCCCTCCAGGAAATTGCCCCGGACTTCCCGGAGACCAGTTTCGCCTGGGGCACCACCGTGGACACCTTCGGTCTGCCCAACGTGTTCGCCTATGAAGCCGCGTCGCACGAAGGCGGTTACGTGAACGGCGTGTTCGCAGCAAAGGTATCCCCCGTCGATATCTTCGGTGTGATCGGCCCGATCGAGACTGGCGATGCCAAACTGTACATCGATGGTTATAAGGCTGGCGTACTGGCGACCAAGCCTGACGCCGAGGTCAACGTGAACTATATCGGTTCATTCTCGGACGTCGCTCTTGCCTCCGAAGCCGCGACCACTCACATCGCTGCGGGCGCGATGGTCCTGACCGGCACCGCGCAAATGGTGGTGGGCGCCATAGGCAAGGCTGAAGAAGAGGGCGGGCGCGTGCTGTGGTTTGGCACACAGTCCAATCAGACTTCGCTTGCCCCTGATATCGTGGTTGCCAGCCAGGTGTATCACTGGGAGGTTATCCTCAGGGAAATGATCGCCCTCATCCAGGGCGGCACGCTTGGCGGACAATCCTTCGTTGCCAACCTTGCCAATGGCGGCGAGGTGATCGAGCTCAACCCGCAGAGATTGTGGCCCCCTGAGATCAATGCTTTGGTCGAAGAAACCATTCAAGGGATCATCGACGGTACCATTACGATCGACCTGCCGTAACAGCATACCCTGAAGTGACAAGGCTTCGGAAGTCTTTCGTGACTTCCGAAGCCTTCACAGGATCATTCCATGACCGAAGCCGACAAACTTCCCTCCGGGCAAAGGCGTATTGAGCGCCTGGAGATGCACGGCATAACCAAGCGCTTCCCCGGTGTGCTTGCCAACGACAAGGTGGATTTCGACGTGAACTCCGGCGAAGTCCATGCGCTGTTGGGGGAGAACGGCGCGGGCAAAAGCACGTTGATGAAGATACTCTACGGGTTATATCACCCGGACGAGGGCGAAATCCTGTTGAACGGAAAACCGGTCACGATTTCATCGCCGACGGATTCGATCAACCTCGGCATCGGCATGATCCACCAGCACTTCATGCTCGTGCAGACCCTGACCGTGGCGGAGAACGTGGCACTCGGGCTGCCCTCCTCGCGTGGCGCCCTGACCGACCTCGACCGCGTCTCGAAGCGCATCATCGAATTGGCGGATATCTACGGTTTGAAAATTGACCCATCCGCCTACATCTGGCAGTTGTCTGTGGGACAGCAGCAGCGCGTCGAGATCATCAAGGCGCTCTATCGCGGCGCGGCTCTCCTGATCCTCGACGAGCCGACCGCCGTTCTCACCCCGCAGGAAGTGGATGAATTGTTCGCCATCATGCGCCAGATGGTGAAGGACGGTCACGCGTTGATCTTCATCTCGCATAAACTTCACGAGGTGGTCGAGATCAGTCATCGCGTCACGGTCCTGCGCGATGGAAAAAAGATCGGCACGCGCCCCACCTCCGAAACGACGAAGCAGATCCTTGCCAACTGGATGGTCGGACGCGAGGTCGGCTTTGCACCGGATCGGGGGAACGTTGAATTCGGGGAAGTCCGCCTGGGACTCGAAGGTGTTTCCTGCGGCAGCGACCGCGGCACGCCCGGCCTGCGCGGCGTCAGCCTCGAGGTGCGCTCGGGCGAGATCCTCGGGATCGCGGGAGTCTCGGGCAACGGTCAACGCGAACTGGCGGAAACAGTAACCGGCTTGAGAAGGATCGTTTCGGGCTGCGTCCGCCTCGAAGGGCAGGATGTCACCAACTTCCCGCCGGGCGAACTCACCGAACGCATGTTGTCCTACATTCCCGAGGAACGCATGCGCGACGGCGTCATCCGGGACTTTTCGGTCGCCGAGAATTTGATCCTGCGCGAACACCATAAACAGCCGTTCTCGCGTTCCACCTTCCTCAACCTGCGCGAAATCTCGTCGCACGCAAACCGCTTGATCGAAAGGTTCCAGGTCAAAACGCCGTCGCAGGATACGCTCGCCAAGAACCTCTCCGGCGGCAACATTCAAAAGGTGGTGCTGGCGCGCGAGATCTCCCGGGACCCGCGCGTCATCGTCGCCGCGCAGCCCACGCGCGGCCTCGACATCGGCGCGACCGAATACGTCCGCGCGCAACTGCTCGAACAGCGCAAACGAGGCGCCGCCATCCTGCTCATCTCCGAAGACCTCGACGAAATCCTCGCGCTCTCCGACCGCATCGCGGTCATCTACGAAGGGCAGATCATGGACATCGTCCCGCGCGCGGATGCAACGCCCGAAAAACTCGGCTTGCTCATGGCGGGCGTTCATCCCGAAGAAGGCGCGCCTGTTGTAAAATAAGTCATCCATCGGTTCGGTGGTCGTGGCGCGTGCAGCGCCGCGGCGTTGGGTGAGAACCCATCGAAAAGTGCCGCCGTCAGTTTGAAAGGACGCCACCAATGAACCTTTGGCAGAATTACATTCGACCTAAAAATCTATCCGAGGCAATGGACGCATTCGCCACCGCGCCGCGTCCGTTGGCTCCCATTGCAGGGGGAACCGACCTGCTGCTCGATCTCGAACAAGGCAGACATTCATCCGTTCAAACTCTCATTGACGTGACTTCCATCGCCGAGATGACTCTCCTCGAAGTGAGAGGGGACGAACTCTTCATCGGCGCCGCCGTCCCGGTCAATCGCATCGTTCTTGACCCGTTGGCTGTCGCGCACGCCCAAGCCTTGACCGAAGCCTGTAATTTGATCGCGGGACCGCAGGTCCGCAACGTGGCGACCCTCGGAGGCAACGTTGCCCACGCCCTCCCCGCCGCCGACGGGACGATCGCATTGCTGGCGTTGGACGCTGAGGCAGAAATAGCAAGCGCACCTGGAACTCGTCGTATCCAATTCAAAGAGTTATTTGTTGGACCAGGTAAATCCTCCCTTAGACACGGTGAAGAATTAATTGTCGGTTTCTACTTTCCAATTCATCAGACCCTAAAGGTCTCTCAGACCTTTAGGGTCTCCTCATGTTTCAAACGCATCATGCGCCCGCAGGGAGTCGCGCTTCCCATCTTGAACTGCGCGGTCTGGCTCGAACGCGGGGAAAATGTAATCAAAGATGTTCGCATTGCCGTTGGTCCCGGCGGCGGGACTCCCTTCCGCGCGGCGCAAGCAGAAGAGTCTTTACGCGGCAAATCCCTCGATGAAACGACATTTGAATCCGCGCTCGAAGCCTTGCTTGCACAAGCCCACTTCCGTACCAGCGCACGCCGCGCCAGCGCGGATTACCGTCAGCATTTGGTAGTGACGCTGTTCAAAGAGACTTTAGAGTCCGCGTGGGAGAGGGCGGGCGCAGGCTTGACCTAGTCCACTGGTTAGTCTACAATGCCTGTTGAGGTGCAAGATGGCTGTATTCAATATCCATGAAGCGAAAACCCACTTTTCCAAACTTCTCGAGCGCGTGATGAAAGGCGAGGAAGTGGTTATCGCAAAGGCAGGCAAACCTGTGGCGCGAATTCTACCTGTGACCACGAACGTTTCCACGCGCCAACCTGGTAATGACAAGGGCAAAGTGACCATCATGCCCGATTTTGACGCGCCACTCGAGGAATTCACGGTATGAAATACATGCTCGACACACACACTTTCCTTTGGTGGAACATGGATGACCCGCAACTATCCACCATTGCAAAGGAAATCATCGCGGACGGTAATAACGAAATCTTCCTGAGTGCCGTAAGTGCCTGGGAAATTACCATCAAAACTGCGCGCGGGCGTCTGGCTTTACCGGAAGACCCCGCTCATTATGTTGCCAGCCGCATGACCCTGCATAACTTCCAGGCGTTGCCTGTGCAAATTCCTCACGCCACACAGGTTTATAAATTGCCGATGCACCATACCGACCCATTCGACAGATTGATGATCGCTCAAAGTCAAATCGAATCAATTCCGCTATTATCGGTTGATGCAGATATTCGGAAATATGATGTCGAAGTTGTTTGGTAAACCCCGCCGCGCAAGCGCGGACTACCGTCAGCGTTTGGCGGTGACGCTGTTCAAAGATACGCTTGAGTCCGCGTGGGAGAGGACAGTATCGGATAGGAAGTAAAACGGGCTATCCGATACTGATATGATTTGTAAATATGGCAACTGTAAACTGAATTGGAGAATAACATGGTAACGGTTAATATACGTGAATTGAAACAGGAGATTGACCGAAGCAAACGATTTGCTCAAGATAAGAAAGTTTTTGCCGGTGTCAATAAAATACATGCCAAAATTGCAGGGCGTGAATGGGCAGAACTCGATAGTCTTGTTGTGGAAATTGGAGCAAATTGGAAAACTGGAAAGCCAGCGGCGAAAATCGTTTCGGAAGGACGTAGATAATCACCATGGTTCCCAGCGCGATCTGCTGTCAACATTTGGCGGCGACGCTGTTCAAGGAGAGGCTCGAATCTGCGGGGAGAGGGCGGAAGAGAAAACCACGGAGTCACGGAGACACCGGGATTCTTTAAATTGGTCTTTGATGAAAGGATTTGGGCATGCAACGCAATCCTCCAGTTTTGCAGAACAAATATGCCGTTCCTTTATTGGAAAAGGAACTGACCGACAAAATCATCGGCGCGGCGATTGAAGTTCACAAGATACTTGGTCCGGGGCTGCTTGAGTCGTCTTATCAAGTATGCCTGGAACATGAAAGCACATTGCGGAGGATGCCGTTTGAACATAAGGTGAAGTTACCTGTAAATTACAAAGGCATTGAGCTGGACGCAGGTTATGAGATTGACCTTATTTACGACAAACGTGTAATTGTCGAACTTAAAGCCGTGGAGCGTGTAATTCCCGTTCACGAAGCACAGTTATTGACCTACATGAGACTCACAGGGATTCGCGTTGGTCTATTGATCAACTTCAACGTCCCCGTTCTTAAAGACGGCATCTATCGCCGGGTTTTGTAATTCAAAGAGAAAACCACCGAGACACGGAGACACAGAGAAAATAAATAAAAAAAGACTCCGTGTCTCAGTGTCTCCGTGTTTCAAGCATTTTGAGGTGCCAAGCCGAACGAAACGCTTTCGGATTTGCTGCGGTATCGTCTGCGTCTCACCGGGACAAAGATCGGCTGTGACGAAGCCGAGTGCGGCGCGTGCACCGTCCTTGTGGATGGGGAGCCGGTGGTCTCGTGCATCTACCCCGCTGAGAGGGCGGATGGGAAAAATGTTGTCACCATTGAGGGACTTGCTTCAACCCTCACCCCTAGCCCCTCTCCCTCAGGGAGAGGGGGACTCCACCCTCTACAAGAAGCCTTTGTGGAGCATGGCGCGGTGCAGTGCGGGTTCTGCATCCCCGGGCAGATCATGACCGCGTATGCGCTGCTCGAGCGGAATCCGAACCCGACGCGGGATGAGATCCGCTTTGCGTTGAAGGATACGCTGTGTCGCTGCGCGGGGTATCCGACCATCGAGAATGCGATCCTTGCCGCGGCGGAATCGTTGCGGACAGGTGAGCCTGTCCGGAAACCGAACGTCCCTGATTCGATCCACCAGCACAGAACGGTCGGTCATTCGTATACGCGCCACGACGGCGTGGATAAGGTCACAGGCAAGGCGATATTCACCGATGACCTGATGTTCGACGGCATGTTGTACGCCAAGGTACGTCGGGCGATGATCCCGCACGGATTCCTGAAGCGACTCGATGTTTCCAAAGCGAAGGCGTTGCCCGGCGTCGCGGCAGTCCTGACCGCCGAGGACATCCCTGGCGAACACAATCATGGACTGGTCATCTACGACTGGCCCGTGATGGTGGGGGTCGGGGAACGCGTCAGATACGTGGGGGATGCGATCGCGCTCGTAGCGGCGGAAACGCTCGAGATCGCCGAGCAGGCGTCGGCGTTGATCGAAGCGGAGTTCGACCTCCAGCCGGTGATCACAAATCCCGTGCAGGCGCGTCAGGAGGGACAGCCTCAACTTCATCCCAATGGAAATCTGCTCAAGCACATCAAAGTCCGCAAGGGCGATATGGAAAAAGGCTTCGCCGAGTCGGATGTGATTTTGGAGCACACGTTCCACACGCCGATGTACGACCACGCCTTCATCGAGCCGGAATGCAGTATCGCAGTTCCTGTAAAACCTGACAGGTCTTTGCGAAGCATCCCCGAACGGAGTGAAGGGGGCGAAGACCTGTCAGGTTTCCGAATGGAAATTTATTGCGGCTCGCAAATCCCGTATCAGGATCGCGAGCAGGCAGCGCGCGTCATGGGTTGGGATGAGTCGCGGGTGCGCATCGTGGGGCAGTTGATGGGCGGCGGCTTCGGCGGCAAGGAAGACGTGATGGGGCAGATCCACGTGGCGATGCTGGCGCACGCGACAGGACGACCCGTGAAGCTGTTGTTCGACCGGCATGAGAGTTTGCTCGTGCATCCGAAGCGGCACGCGACGCAGATACGAGTCAAGATCGGCGCGAAGAAAGATGGGCGGCTCGTCGCGTGCGAGACTGAACTGTACGGCGACACGGGCGCGTACGCGTCGCTCGGCGAAAAGGTGATGACCCGCGCCACCACGCATTCGGCGGGTCCGTACGACATCCCGCACGTGCGCGCGGATTGTTACGCCATGTACACGAACAACCCGCCGGCGGGCGCGTTCCGCGGTTTCGGCGTGACGCAATCGGCGTTCGCGGTCGAATCCATGATGGACATGCTCGCGGAGAAGCTGGGCATCGAGCCGGTGGAACTGCGCCGCATGAACGCGCTGCACGTTGGAAGCGTCACGAACACGGGACAGGTCTTGCGCGAGTCGGTTGGATTGATGGAGTGCATTGACCGGGTGGATGCTGAGATGCGGAAACACAACCCGCTTCCTTTCAAACCGATAATTGTTCCTGTTCCTGAATCCGATTCTCACTCAAAAGGCGCAAAGGACGCGAAGTCTCCTTTGGAAGAAGGCGAAGAGAAAAAGGAATCTTCGCGCTCTTCGATTCTTCGCGGTGAAAAAGATTCGCATCTTGTCCGCGCCTGGGGCTTTGCCGCGGCGTACAAGAACACGGGACTCGGCGGCGGCGCGCCCGATAAAGCCGGCGCGGACGTGGAACTCTACGCGGACGGCACGTTCGAGGTGCGCAGTACCTCTGCGGAAATGGGGCAGGGACTGGTCACAGTCATGCGGCTGGTGGTGGCGGAGGAAATGTCCGTGCCGCCGGAGCAGGTGCGCGTGCTGGTCATGGACACGGATTTGGCTCCCAACGGCGGTCCAACGACCGCATCGCGCCAAACGTTTGTTACGGGCAATGCCTCTCGTTATGCCGCGAAGACCTTGCGCGATGAGATCACTGCCGTGATGGCGGAGAAGTTCGACGTGCGCCCGGAGCAGATCCGTTTTGAGGATGGGATCGTCCGCGTCAACGGACATTCGCTGACCTACGCCGAAATCTACAAGGAAATGACTGCATCGGGGCAGCAGCCGCGCGTCCGCTATGAATACGAAGCGCCGAAGACCCAGCCGCTGGGAACGGGCGGCGACATGCACTTTGCCTTCTCGTTCGGGGTCCAAGCCGCGGAAGTGGAAGTGAACAAGTTGACGGGTGAAGTGCGCGTGCTGAGAGTCATCTCCGCCAACGACGTGGGCATGGCGGTCAACCCGCTCGGTTTGCAGGGACAGGTGGAGGGCGGCGTGATGATGGGACTCGGCAACGCCCTCACCGAGGAGTTCATCGTCGAGAACGGTTACGTGGTCACTGACCGGTTGGCGCGTTATCGCGTCCCTGGCATTATGCTCACGCCGGAGATTACGTCCATTATTGTCGAGCATCCCGTGGAAGCGGGTCCGTATGGCGCGAAGGGCGTCGGCGAGATTTGCAGTATCCCTACCACACCTGCGATCACGAACGCGATCTACAACGCGGTGGGCGTGAGGGTGGATACGCTGCCTGTGGATCAGGAGGTCATTGCGAGGGGGATTTGGGAGAGGGAAGGGAAGTAGGGAGTGGAAAGTGGAAAGTAGAAAGTGGAAGGTGGAAGGTGGAAAGTGGTTTTGGGGTGAGACGCCTGCCGCGAAAATCTACCCTTCCTCTTTCTCCAACTCATCCCATGTTCGGCGGCGAATACTTTCGAGTTCCGCGCTTGTCCACCCCATTACTTCGCGCAGAAATGTGCCGGCGATTAATACCTTGATGTGTTTGCGAAGTTCCGAGGTCGTTTTGTCCTGGGCGGATAAATCCTTGTCTTCGCTGACCAGATAATCCACTTTTGCTGCAAT
Organism: Chloroflexi bacterium CFX6; assembly: GCA_030263595.1. GTDB lineage: Bacteria > Chloroflexota > Anaerolineae > Anaerolineales > Villigracilaceae > Defluviilinea. Next base: position 64,635 of record SZPG01000018.1, on the reverse strand, counting down.
TGCCGCCAGGGCGACGCCTACATCGCCGGCATCCCGCACCAGGTTGTGATTGGCGTCAACTTCCTCCTGCGTTGGGTCCGGCACAAGTTCATAATCAGATTGTTCCAGAAATCTTTCGAAGCGGTGAACTTGTTTGGGAAAGCGTTTCTGCAAATGGCGTCGCGTCGAGTCAATCACCAATGGACAAAGCACGAGTTGATAATCCTGATCCAACGCGTGTTGCAAGATCTCGTACGACCAGCGCGGAAAAGCGCTGCCGGCAAACAGGATATTCGCATCCGTCATCACCCGCGTTCTACCGGATTTTGCCATACCTCTCTTCAAAAACTTCCCGCTTGGTTTCTTCCAGCTCTTCCAGCAATTGTTCTTCGGTTAGCCCGCTTTTTTCCACTTCCCTGCCCAGGTTGCGTGCAAAGTCGTCGAACGCAGCTTTTGCGGCGCGGCGTTTTGTCAGTTTTTCGTATTCTGACATGGAGAGAATAACAGCAACGGGCGCGCCGCTTCGCTTAATTACCGTATGCTCGCGTCGCTGTCGAAGCCGACGAATGATCATGCTCAAATTGCGCCGCAATTCGGTGGCTGTAATTGTCCTTTGGCTGTTGCTTGGATGCTGTGCCATGTCGTTACCTCTGAATGCGTTTATTTTACTACATTCAAGGTTTCAAGCCTGAGAGCCTGTTTTGGGGTGAGAGACCTGACAGGTCTGATGCGCGCCGCTGTTAACCGTGATCCATGCGTGGACATAGACGCGAGGCTGTCAGACTTCCATGGAGACCTGTCAGGTCTCTCAGTTGAATCAAGTACAATCAGCCTCATGTCCAAAATCTTCACCCGTACCTTCCGTGTCCGCTGGGGGGAGTTGGATCCCGGCGGCGCGGTCAGTCCTGCGAATTATTTGCGGTATTTAATGGAAACCGCCTGGGATTGGGGTGTTGCGTTGGGCTGGGACTCGAAGTATAGCGAGAACCCCGATGTGTTCTGGGTGATCCGTGAGACGGATATCCACTTCATGCGTCCGTTGCGGCATAATGATGAATTCGGCTTGACCATTTGGATGGTCAATTGGAAAGGTGTCCGTGGGACGCGTTGTTTTGAAGTGACGCGCAAGGACAACGGGGAAGTGATCGCGCAAGGCACGCAGCAGGTTGTTTTTATGGATGCAAAGACGGGACGACCGAAGAATTTGCCCGACGAAGTTGTGAATGTGTTTCGGCTTGAAAACCCTCGCTCATTCCCCTTTGAACGCTTTCCGAAGGTTGCACCAATTGAGAACCCTTTTGTGATGCAACGCCGGGTGGAATGGATGGATTTGGACGTGTACGGGCACGTCAATAACGTGATCCATGTCAATTACGCGGAGGAAGTCGCGGCGCAGGAGTTTGCGGCGCGGGGGTGGAGTCCGGCGCGGTTGGCAGAGGCAGGTTTGAGCGTGGTCGTGAAGCGGGTTCACATCCAGTATGCGTCCATTGCGGGGTGGGGGGAAACGTTGCGCGTGTCCACGCACATGCTCAGTCTCCATGAAACGGGCGGAGCGCGGTATGTCGGCATCCGGCGGGCGGACGGTTCGTCCGTGGCGGAGTGCATCCTGGATTGGGAACTGGCGGACCGCCAAAGTGGGGAGGCGCGGTCCCTGCCGGCTGAGTTGAGGTGACTCTCGCCTTTATTGTTAATCCAGCCATCGGGGTACAATTGGGGAAATCAAAGGAAACCTCATGGGCAAATTCACCAACTATCGCTGTTCGCTGTGCGGGACGGAATATTCTCCCGATGAAATCACCTACACCTGCCCGAAGGACGGCGGGAATTTGGACGTGCTCCTCGATTACGAGGCGCTCAAGACGAAATACGAGCCGGAGGACATCCTCTCGCGGCACGATCCGTCGCTGTGGCGGTACCTGCCGTTGTTGCCGGTTTCCATGCCGGAGGGCGAGGCGACTCCGCTCCACGCCGCGGGCGGGACCCCGGTATTCGAATTAACCTCCCTCGCCGAAAAAATGGATTTGCGGAATTTGTGGTTGAAGGACGAATCGAGGAACCCGACCGCCTCCTTCAAAGACCGCGCCTCCGCGATTGTGGTGGCGCGCGCGCGGGAGATCGGCGCGGAGGTCGTTGTCACCGCCTCGACCGGAAACGCCGGCGCGGCGCTCGCAGGGATGTCTGCCGCGGTGGGACAAAAAGCCGTAATCTTCGCCCCGAAATCCGCGCCGCAGGCGAAGGTGGCGCAACTGTTGATCTTCGGCGCGAAGGTCATTTTGGTGGATGGCACCTACGACGACGCGTTCGATCTCACGATCAAATGTGCGGAGGAGTTCGGCTGGTACTGCCGCAACACGGGCTACAATCCCTTCACGGCGGAGGGGAAGAAGACCGCCGCCTTCGAGATTTGGGAATGGTGGCAGGGCGTGCATCGCGAAATGCACAAACGGATCGGCGAGGAAACCGACCACACGCCGCTGACGATCCTCGTCTCGGTGGGCGATGGCAACATCATCTCCGGCCTCCACAAGGGTTTCAAGGACCTGCTCCAACTTGGGTGGATTTCCCGCCTCCCGCGCATCTTCGGCGTGCAGGCGGAGGGTTCCGCCGCCATCGCGAACGCGTTCCGCGGGAACACGGAAACGATCGCGCCCGTCTCTGCAAGGACGATTGCCGATTCGATCTCGGTTGACCTGCCGCGTGACGGCGTGAGGGCTGTCCGCGCGGCAAAGGAGACCGGCGGCGCGTATATCACAGTAACAGACGAGGAGATCCTCAAGGCGATTGCAGAATTGGGCAGGGTGGGGATCTTTGCGGAACCGGCCGGGGCGGCTGCGTATGCCGGTCTGGTCAAAGGAGCAGGCTCCGGCGTGGTCGGAAGCGATGATCCCATCCTGGTGTTGAATACGGGCAGCGGTCTGAAGGACATCCGCGCCGCGATGCAGGCGGTGATCGAGGCTCCCGTCATCGAACCGACTTTGGAGGCGGTCAAAAAGATCCTATGAAAGAAAACAATGAATGGTCGCTTACGTTTCGTTACGTCGTCGGCGTTTTTCTGGTCCTCGCGTTCGTCGCGTTTCTCGTCTACGCGCGCGACGCGGTCAGGAATTTTGTGATCGCCGGGTTCGTGGCGTACCTGTTGAATCCGATCATCGAGTTTCTCAGGGCGCGGACAAGGCTGTCGCGCGCGGCTTCGGTGAACGTCGTTTTCTTTTCCTCGCTGGTCCTCATGGCTGGCTTGCCTGCCGCGCTTACGCCGATCTTCTACGACGAAGCGCGCATCGTCGTCCAGGACCTGCTGGATCTTTCGAAACAACTCGGGAACACGCTTTCGCAACCGATCCAGGTCGGCGGTCTCGAATTTCATCTGGAGGGCTGGGCGGAGAACCTGTTGAAGGCGCAGGACGCCTTCCTCACGCCCCTGCCGGAACAGATCCTGCCGCTGCTCGAAACCACCTCGGTGGGTGTGCTGTGGTTCCTCGTGATCGTGGTCGTCATCTATCTTCTGCTGTCCCACTGGTCCGAGATACAGGCGGGCATGTTCGCCATCGTCCTGCCCCCGTACCGCGCCGAGGCGCAGGAACTGTACAACCGCATCCGAAATATTTGGATGGCTTACCTGCGCGGGCAGATCGTGTTGATGCTGATCGTGGGCGTGGTCTTTACGATCGTGTGGCTCATCATGGGCATTCCCGGCGCGCTGGTGTTGGGGATGATCGCCGGGCTGTTCACGCTGGTGCCGGATGTCGGTCCGTTCCTCGCCGTTGTGCTTGCGGCGGGCGTGGCGCTGCTCGAAGGCTCTTCGTGGATACCCCTTTCCAACTTTTGGGTGGCGGGACTGGTGATCGCGATCTACCTGGTGTTGATCAACCTGAAGAATTTCTTCCTCCGCCCGATCATCATGGGGCGCAGCGTCCACATGAACGAGGGGCTGGTCTTCGTCGTGATCATCGTTGCGACCATTCTGGCCGGCATCCTCGGCGCGCTGCTCGTTGTACCGGTCATCGCCTCGCTGACCGTGATCCTCGGATACCTGCGACGGAAGGTTCTGGGGCTTCCCGCCTTTGAAGACGACGGAAGCCGGCAATTCGTCGCCCCGCCGGAAAAGATCAACCCGCCCAAACGCGCCCGCCTCAAATTCAGGAAATCGAAGGAATAAGAACCCCGCTTCGCGCCCACCCGAACCTGATTCGGACTTCCAGACCGACTCTCATCTGCCCGGAAGAAATCCATGATGAAAATCACCTATTCGATCATCGCTCCCATCTACAACGAAAAGGACAACCTTCCCGAACTGCATCGCCGCGTCAAGGAGGTAATGACACAAACCGGCGCACCCTGGGAACTCATCCTCGTGGACGACGGTTCCACGGACGGTTCGACCGAGATCATCCGCGAACTTGCCAAAAAGGACAAACACGTCCGCCCGGTGATCTTTGCGCGCAACTTCGGTCATCAGATCGCCATCACCGCAGGCTGGGACTACGCGCGCGGCGACGCGGTCATTGTCATTGACGCGGACTTGCAGGATCCGCCCGAACTCATTCTCGAAATGGCGAAGAAGTGGCAGGAGGGGTACGAGGTCGTGTACGCCGTACGCGCCGAACGCGAGGGAGAGTCGTGGTTCAAGTTGTGGACCGCCTCGTTGTTCTACCGCATCATCTACCGCATCACGGACGTGAAGATCCCGCTCGATACGGGCGATTTCCGCCTGATGGATCGCAAGGTGGTGGACGTACTGAAGTCCATGCGCGAGCGACATCGCTTTCCGCGCGGCATGTCTGCCTGGGTGGGCTTCAAACAGATCGGTGTGGAATACAAGCGCGCCGCCCGCGTGGCAGGCGAGACGAAGTATCCGTTCCGCAAGATGTTCCGACTGGCATTGAACGCCATCACCGGCTTTTCTTATTTCCCCTTGCAGGTTGCCACCTTCTTCGGGTTTTTCTCGGCGGGTATTGCCATCCTTGCAATCCCTGTGGTCATTTATCTGCGCGCAAGCGGGTCGCAGGCGTTCTTTGGTCAGGCGACGACCTTGATTGCCGTGTTATTCCTCGGCGGCGTGCAGTTGATCTCGCTGGGGATATTGGGCGAATACATCGGCCGCCTGTACGACGAGGCGAAGGGCAGGCCCTTGTACATCGTCCGTGAGGCGCCGGAAGAGTAGTTGCGAAGAACGTCCCGAAGGATGTCGAGATGCGGACTTGCTTCCTGCTCGAACCTTCGGGACGATGCGTCCCGTCATTCAGGCTTCATCAGCCCTTCGAATGGAAAATCGTTCGAGGGTCTTTTTTATTTCCGCCAACCTCTCCTGGCTGACGTTCGCCAGCAGGAGCGTGACGCCAAACGAGATCAGCGCATTCGTGATGAAAAAGAACACCGCCTCCTCGAGCGGCAGGATTCCAAAGAAGAGAATGCCGGTGGTCTGCTCCTTCGAGATGGACCAGGTCGTATCGCGCAATGCGACGATGTCCATCAGGGAAAGATATGTCCCTGGAACCGCGATCGTCCAAAAGACCAGTCTGCGATAATGCCAGAGGATGTCCGCGCCAAAAAGGAGTTGAGGGAGGATCGCCGGCAACGCCCAGAAGAGGATGATGGAGAGATACGTCCACTTGACATCGCCGAAGAAGAAGAGGCAGGCGGAGGGTACCCAGAGTAGGACAAGCACACAAGTAGACAGGCACACAAGTCGTTTGTTGGGAGCGAATTCCTTCGCGCCGACATCATACCCGCCGGGTAGCGGAGCGGCAGCGGAGAGGAAGCGCCGCGCGAGAAACCACCACCATAGGCCTGCAAGGATCGTCTCCACGACGAAGAACGTATATTCTTCGATGGGCACGTAGCCGATCACAATGCCTGTGACTAGTTCAGGGTTGTAATACCACACGCCTGTCGCGACGAGATAATTGTCCCACGGGGTGGCGTAGAGTACCGCGATCAATACGTGGATGCCGATGGCGGTCCATACGGCGCGCCCATTGCGGAATCCGTTGATCCTTTTGTCGCTTTTTTCGTCCCACAGGGCGATGAGGAGGAGTACGAGGATTGGGAGGACTACAAAGCGAAGTAGAAAACCGAAGTATGTCATAGTGAATAGAGAATAGGGAGTGGAAATTGGAAAGTTGTGATTAGGCGAACGAGAGTGCCTGCCTTTTACCTGCTACTTTCCACTCTCCCGGTAATTTTCATTTTCACCCCCGGCCGCGGCTCCAATGTCGCGCCCATGTGGGGACGGATTTTGTGATTCGTCAATTCAAACGCATGTGTCCGCAGCAAACGCGCCAGCACAATGCGCGCCTCCGCCTGACCGAAGGCGCCGCCGATGCAGGCGCGCGGACCCCCGCCAAACGGCACGTATGAAAATGGCGGCGTTTTTCGTCCATGAGCGAATCGTTCGGGGCAGAAGGATTCCGCGTTCTCCCAGATTTCGGGGTCGCGGTGGGTGAGGTAGATGGAATAGAACATCCGCCCGCCGGCAGGGAATTTTCCTTCGGCAAATTCCATCTCTCGCGCGACAAGCCGGTTGCCGATGTGAATGGGCGGATACAGGCGCAGACTCTCCTTGATGACCTGGTCGAGGAGCGGAGACTTGTCCATCGAATCAATTTCACGCACGACCCGCTCATGGATGTCAGGATGTTGACCCAATAAAGCGAACGTCCATGCCAGCAATGCCGTGGACGTATCGTGTCCCGCGATGAGCATGGTCAACATCTGGTCGCGGATGATTTGGTCGGAGAGTCCTGCATCAATCAAGTGTTGGAGGAGATCCATCTTTCCACTTTCTACTTTCCACTCTGTATTATGCCTTCTACGTTCCGCAATGATTCGATAAAGATAATCATCCAACTCCCTAAACAGCTTCTTGAATCCGGGTCGCGGCATCCTGCGCCACAGTATCCACGCGCCAGGCGAGATATATTCGATGGATTTGAGTATCGGTGTCCAGATGCGCGGCAGATCGTCCCACGCATCCCTGCTGAACAAAGTTTGCATGATGATGAGCAGGGCGATTTTGCGCGACTCAACGAGCATGTCTACAATGTCGCCGTCACGCCATTGGGAGGAGACGCGGTCGGTTTGGGAAAGCATCATCGAAGCGTATCCAGCTAATCGGGAGGGATGAAGCGGGGGCTCCATCAATTTGCGGTAACGGTCGTGCTCCCCGCCATCCACGACGAGAACGCCGCGCCCGAGCAGATCCGTCACGGGGTCAGTGTTGCGCCACAAGACCTTGTCGCGTTCGGTGACGAGCACCTTGCGATTCGCCTCGGGTCCGAACACAACGAACGGGCGGAACATCGGCAGGGGAATCTGAAAGAAGCGCCCGATATGTTTCGCCATGACCTTCAACGGGCCGAGCGGTGAGCGTTCTTTGAGGAGGGCGCGCAGGGCGGCGCGTCCTGTTACAGGTTGAAATTTCATGTGTTGAAGGCGGGATGGTTACGGGTTATGCCTTGAGTCTCTGCACTTCCGTGGAGATCCACTCGAAGATGGGTTTGCCCTGCCCATTGATGTTGGCGTCAATGGCACGGGCGTATATCTCCATGAAGTTGACGAGTTGTTGCGGAAGAGTGTTGCGCAACTCGAGCAGTGTTTTCAGCCAGTCCACCTCGGCGGAAACGTGCGCCATGTCGCCGAGTTGCAGGGCGGCGGCGATGTTTTCGCCGAGGAAGTGTATGCCCGTCTCGATGTCTTCGGGTGAGATGGCGAGCGGCTCGAGCAGTTCCTTGAGGGTCAATTCGATGCGCGTGCGCCTCGAAAGGAATGACCGATGCGCGGCGACGTACGCCTGCGAGGCGGCTTTGCCTTCGCGCGGCGTTGATTTGCTTCGCAGGATTTTTTCGATTTCGCCTGTGGCTTCGTTCACTTCGTTGCCGAGGTAGTAACCGGGGACGGTATCGGGCAGGTTTTCACGAACCGTGTAGATGCGGCCCCCGAATGCTACAGAGATGCCCTGCACGTTAAGCGCGAACGCGGTCTGCTGAAGAGTTGCGGCGCTGGTGAGTTGTTGCGCGACCAGTACGACCAAATCCGCTTTGACGCTTTTGACCGTGTCTGCGAATCGCTGCGCAGGGACGTTTGCCCCGAGGTAGACGACGTTCAGTCCGCGACGACGGAGGAAGAGGGAAAGCAGCAACGGCGTGAACGCGTGCCATTCATCGGGAGGACAGCCCGTGATCACGGTTTTGTTGCGCGTGGGTGGGGGTGCGGCGCTGAGCAACGCGTCCAGCCTGCGCATGGCAAGCCCCGAGGCGAAATGTTCTTGTTGCACGCTGGCGCGGTTTTCGTACCAGAGTTCCCCGATCCCGGATAGTCCCTTTTGCAAAACGTCCATGCACACGGCTTCGATGGGAAACATGGAGAACGCCTGGTTCAATATCTGTTCGGCTTCCGCTTCGTTGAACTCGGTGCAGGCTTGGAGCCAGCGGGCGCGCAGAGAGTCGAGCGTTGATCCGGGAAGGGCGAAGGCGACGCCCAAAGTCGTCGAAACGGAACCAGCCAGAGGGTCCGCGCCTGAGGCGATGAGTTCGTTCCACAAATCCACCGCGCGGGAAATCGAAAGTCCCTCGGCTTGTTGCCTCATCAACCATTTGATGGTCTCGATATCGCGCTGTGAGTACAGGCGGTGACCGCCCGGTGTGCGTTGGGGTATGGGAAGTCCGTAGCGGCGTTCCCAGGCGCGCAAAGTATCGGCGGCGATGCCCGTCTCTTTGAGGACGACTTTCAAATTGAATGCCGGTGTCTGACTGATGGACATGGGTTGCCTCTCATCGGTTGGTCGAGTATGCGGCGGCGACCGCGTTGACCATGTTTTGTGCGGAGATTGTACCAACTTCTCTCAGGATTCTCTGGGTCGTTAATTTGGCGGAGAGCAACACAATGGGCAAGCCTGTGCCGGGATGCGTGGATGCGCCCGCGAAGTAAAGATTTTTGTATTTCTTGTGACGGTTGTGCGGACGAAGATAACCCACCTGCCAGAAGTTATGACTCAGCCCGAACGCCGCGCCTTTTTCGAGGTTGAAACGGTCTTTCCACATTTTAGGCTGGTACACGATCTCGAACTTGATGCGCTCCCTGAGGTCTTTCGCGTCCATCTCCTTGGCGAGACGCTCGAACACGATCTCGCGGGCGCGGTCCACGAGCGCGTCCCAATCCTGTTCTGCCCGCGCGTCGAGGTGACCGACGGGGATGAGGACGTAGAGCGTATCCTGTCCTTTGGGCGCGGCGGATGGGTCCGTGCGCGCCGGCGCGTGGACGTAGAACGACGGCACTTCGGGCAGGGTGTGGTCGTTGAAGATCCGGTCGAAGGAGGCTTTGTAATCGCCGCCGAGGAAAACGTTGTGATGCGCGATCTGCGGATATTCCCTGTCCACGCCCCAGTAGAACATGATGGTGGAGCAGGTGTAGAGTTTGTTATCGAGTTTCCTTGCCTCTTTTACATCGGGCAAAAGTTCCTTGTAAATATATGGCAGGTCCGCGTTGCCGATGAAGATATCGGCTGTGAATGCGCGACCACCTTCGAGAACAACGCCGAGAATTTTGTTTCCATTTGTTTCCAGTCGTTTTACGGGAGCGTTATAAATGAACTTCACGCCGAGTTTTTCCGCGACCTTGACCAGCGCCTGAATCCCCGCGTACATGCCGCCGATGGGATACCACACGCCCTCCGCCAATTCCGTGTATTGCAAGAGGGAATAGGTCGCGGGCGCATCATACGGACTTAAGCCGAGGTACATATTTTGGAATGTGAACGCGGCTTTGAGTCGTTCATCCTTGAAAAAGCGACCCGTGTTGGCGTGGTGTTTTTTCAGGGCCTTGAGTTGGACGAGCAACGGCAGGTTCTTCAAACTGAAATATTCGAAGAGGTTGTAGAAGTTTCGCCCGACGAACTTCTCGAGCGACATCTTGTAATGTCTGCTTCCCTCGGCGATGTAATTGAGGAATCCTGTGAACGCGGTGCGCTCGACCTTTTCGAGTTGCGTTTGCATCTTCCCGATGTCCGATGTCAACTCCAATTGCAAACCGTCATCGAAATGGACTTTGTACGTCGGGTCAATTCGGCGCAGGTCGAGGTGGTCGCTCATCCGTTCGCCGAGCGCGGCAAAGGTCTCCTCCCAGACTTCGGGCATGAGGAACAGTGTCGGTCCGACGTCGAAGCGGTGACCGTCGCGAATGATCTGGTTGGCGCGTCCGCCGGGCGTGGATTCCTTTTCCAGCACGGTCACGTCGTATCCGTTTTTGGCGAGGCGGGCGGCGGTCGCTATCCCGCCGATCCCTGCGCCGATGACGAGGGCAGTTTGTTTGTCCATTTTTCTCCGTTTATCTTCCATCTCCTCGCTTCATTCTCCGCCACCGTGTGGTATGAGTTCAGCGCTGAGTGGGGAGATGGGCAGGTGAGTGTGTGAACTGCATTATACACAATGTCTAATAATTGTCAAGGCATAAAGAAAATATTTCTTTGCAAAACCTTGACAATTCAGGAATAATGCGTAAAATACCCCCAACATCAATTCTGGAGGTTCACCATGCAAGCACACGCCAATTGGGAAAATCAACTCCTTGCTCTTGCGGGCAACATGCCGCATCCGCGTACTCGTCCCTTATTTTCGTATTGGGCTGGCGACGCCGCTTTACAAATTGCGTATAAGCATACCGAGAAAGTAACAATCGAACACAGCAAATCGTTCCATTTTGCATCCTCATTCCTGCCCGAGGAGAAACGTGCCGCGGTGCGCGCTCTCTATGCCTTCTGCCGAACGGTGGATGACATCGTGGACGAATCCGCGGACGAGGAACGCGAATCCCAATTGGATTACTGGCGGACGATGGTCGAGACCGCTTCCTTCCCCGATAACGATCTGGTCGCCGCCGCATGGGCGGATACCCTCACCCGATACCACATCCCGCGCCACCACGCCCTGCAGTTGATTGGCGGCGTCGCCCGCGACCTCACCCAGATCCGCTACCAGACGTTCGAGGAACTTGCCACGTATTGTTATGGCGTCGCCTCCACCGTTGGGTTGATGAGCATGTACATCGTCGGCTTCAAGAGCAATGACGCGGTCCCGTACGCCATCAAACTCGGCGTTGCCCTCCAGATGACCAACATCCTGCGCGACATCGGCGAGGATTATCGCAACGGACGACTGTATCTTCCCCGCGAGGAACTCGCGTTCTACGGCATCCGCGAGCAGGATATTGCCGAGGGTCGAGTCACGGATAACTGGCGGCAGTTCATGAAGTACCAGATCGAGCGCACGCGTCAACTCTACGAGGAATCGTGGGCGGGCGTGAAACTGCTCGAGCGCGAGGGACAACTCGCCATCGGAGCCGCGTCCATTTTCTATCAGGGCATTCTCGATGAAATCGAAAAGAACGACTATGATGTATTCACCCGCCGCGCGTTCTTGAGCGCCATTCAAAAGGTCAGCCGCATCCCTGCATTGTGGATGAAAGTCAAGTCGTTACAAGCAGCGTAGCAGACGTTCTCCAACGTCTGCATAAACCAACAAACGAAGAAGTAAATACAAAAAGGAGTTCGAATTGAAAGACACCTTACGGCAAATTGCCAACCTCGCCACCGTCATTGTTGCGTTGACGGTTAACATCCTCGCCTCGACCCTGCCCCTCAACGGACAGAACACGGGCGAAATCTCGGACCGCTTCCAGGTCTACTTTGTCCCTGCGGGATATGTCTTCTCCATCTGGGGCGTCATCTACCTCGGCTGGATTGCGTTCACGATATATCAGTTCCAGCGCTCGCAAAAGGAAAGTCCGCGTTTGCGGCGGCTGGGTTATCTCTTTGCAATCAGCAATCTTTTCAATGGCGCATGGTTGTTTGCGTGGCACTACAACGCCTTTGGAGCGAGTGTGCTTTTCATGCTCACCCTGCTGGGATTGTTGATTGCCAGTTACCTGCGCCTCGACGTGAACCGCGTAGCGGTCACGCGCGCGGAGCGCTGGTCGGTGGATGTTCCGTTCAGCATTTACCTCGGCTGGATCACCGTCGCGACCGTGGCAAACATCACGGACTGGCTCTACCTGGTCGAGTGGAACGGGTTCGGAATCCCTGCCCAAACCTGGGCTGTGATTATGCTCGCGGTGGCATCCCTGTTGGGCGTTCTCATGACTCTTACGCGGCGGGATGCGGCGTATCTGTTCGTGCTGGTCTGGTCGTTTGTTGGCATCGCCGTCAAACAGACGCCTGCGCCGGATGTCGTCATCAGCGCGTGGATTGCCGCCGCACTCATGTTCGCGCTGGCGGTGTATGGATTGACGCGTCGAAAAACGGCATAAACCCCACGACTCATCCATAGCGTGCGTTCCCGAACGCACGTTGCTCGATAAATTCTTTGCACAGCGGACGTTCTCTATATGTCCGCTATTGTTTTGCGGCTACAATCCACCCGATGCCGCGCAGTTCGGGATTGCGCGTTTCTTCGACGGCGCAGAAGAAGGCATCCAGGTCGAGGTGCAGGATCGTGCGCGTCATGCTTCAATTATAAGTAGAAAAGGGTCATCGAGTTGATATTGAACAATCCTTAAAGAAACGTTATACTCGCCTCTGACGGAACTTTCCACGCGTTCCATACGTCCAGATGAATTGGATGGAGAAAGAGGAGAATTGCCATGAAGTCACGAACGAAAATAACGTCTGCAATGTTGTTGCTTGCTTTGGTGTTTTCACTGCTCCCGGCGCTGGCGCTGCCTTCGGGTACGTCTGCGGCGGCGTGTTTCCATGCGCAGTTTGTGGCGGATGTAACCGTTCCGGACGGCGCGAAATTCGAGCCGAATACAACGTTCAAGAAAACGTGGCGTTTGAAGAACATCGGCGATTGCGCCTGGAACGGTGTGACGATGGTCTTCGATAGCGGAGCGCAGATGGGCGCGCCTGCCTCGGCGCCTGTCGCTTCGGGCATCAAACCCGGGCAGACCGTTGACGTCAGCGTGGATATGATCGCGCCAGGCACTGCCGGACGCTATATCGGTTATTGGAAGTTCAAGAGCGAACAGGGGACGATTTTCGGCATCGGCGTCAACGCCAATAAAGCCTGGTGGGTCGAGATCAACGTGACAGGCGGGACGACCACCGGCGTTGCCTATGACTTCACCGCGAACGCCGGTTCCGCCACCTGGTCGAGCGGCGCAGGTGGGTTGACCTTCCCCGGCACGGACGGCGACGCGAAAGGTTTTGCGCTCAAAAAGGACGCTCCCAAATTCGAAAGCGGCGTCACCGCCACAAAGCCGGGATTGCTCTTCGCTCCCCAAAACATCACCAACGGATTCATCCAGGCGCGCTACCCCGCCTTCAAAGTCCAGAGCGGCGACCGTTTCCAGGCGACCGTCGGCTGTGAGTTCGGCTCGACCTCCTGTTACGTCGCGTACCGCCTCGATTACGAAGTGGACGGCGTGATCAAAACCTTCTGGACCTTCCGCGAACGCTACGAAGGCTGGACGTACAACGCAAACCTGGACCTCACGCCTCTAACCGACAAGGACGTCAAGTTCATTTTGTACATCTCCGCGTATGGCTCTCCGAGCGGGGACCGCGCGTTGTGGGGCAACCCGGTCATCGTCAGGAAGGGAAGCGTCGTCACCTCCACGCCAACGGTCACAGGCACGCCTCCCACCGCCACCCCCAGCAAGACTCCCACGCCCATCACGCCGACCATCCCACCCTCTTCGTGCGATCGCGTGCAATTCGTCGCGGACGTGAACTTCCCGGACGGCACGGTGGTGCAGCCCGGCGCGCAGTTCACAAAGACCTGGCGTTTGAAGAATGTCGGCTCGTGCGCCTGGACGACCTCCTATCAACTCGTCTTCTTCAGCGGCGAGAAGATGGGCGCAGCCTCATCCGCCAACTTCACAAAGAACGTCGCGGTCGGCGAAACTGTTGACATCTCCATGAACATGGTCGCGCCCACCGCAGCGGGTACCTATCGCGGTTACTGGATGTTCAAGAACGCCAGCGGCGCGCTGTTCGGCATCGGCGCGCAAGCCAACAAACCCTGGTGGGTCGAGATCAAAGTGACCGGCGGACCGACCGCCACGCCTCGCACCGCCACCGCCACCTCCACGCAGAGCGGTCCGCCCACTGCAACGCCGACCTCATTGCCCGATACCGGTTACGACTTTATCGCCCAAGCCTGCGCGGCGACGTGGTTCAGCGGCGCGGGCGCGCTCCCGTGTCCCGGCACGAACGGCGACGCGAAAGGCTTCGTGTTGAAGTCGCCCAACCCCAGCACCGAAGCGGTTCAAAACGATCCGCGCGGCGGCTTGATCGTCGTCCCGCAAAACAAACAGGACGGCTACATCCAGGGCATCTATCCCGCCTTCCGCGTGCAAAACGGCGACCGCTTCCAGGCGACCATCGGTTGCGAGTCCGGGGCGACCAATTGTTACGTTGTCTTCCGCCTCGAATACCAGGCCGGCTCGGACCCGATCAAAACCTTCTGGGGTCCGTTCCTCGAACGGTACGAAGGCAACGTCTTCAACGTGGACGTTGACCTGTCCTCGCTGGCTGGCAAGGACGTCAAATTCATCCTGACCGTTCTTTCAGCGGGATCGCCCGTCGGCGACCGCGCCGTCTGGGTGGGCCCCCGCATCCTCCGACCTTCGAGCGGCTCCCCGCCCACAGCCACTCCCACGCTGACGCAGAATCCAACCAGCGGCTGGGAGAATTACCTCAACACAAAATACGGATTCGTTTTCAAATATCCGAACGGATCATCCATCTCCAACCAGTCGGATAACGGAGCGCGCATTCAACTGCCGTTCACCGGCGGCACGAACCTGCTCGAAAAATATCTCGATGTACGCGTGGTCGAAGGCGCAAACCCGTGCGACTCCCCGGATATCGAACCCCCGACAACCACCGAGACGGTCACGATCAACGGCATCCAGTTCCTCAAAGAGTCCGGCGAAGGCGCGGCGGCCGGCAATCGCTATGATTTCGTCGCCTATTCCGCCTCCGCGAACAACAACTGCGCCAGCCTGACCTTCGTATTGCACTCCGCGAACATCGGCAACTACGCCACCCCGCCTCCTGAATTCAACAAGGCGGCTGAATCGGCGGTCTTTGACCTGATCGTCAATACCTTCGATTGGACGGACTAGCCCGCTTCACCCTCACCGAAAGCCTGGTCCACGTGACCAGGCTTTTCCTTCCTCCCGCTATGGAATGCAGGCTTGCTCCTTCCCAACGGCAAGCCGTCGGAGTCCGATCTAAAAGTATGTCCCTCGACCGTCCCACCATCCTCCTCGCCGACGACGATCCCACCATCGCCGACAGCCTCGCGCCGTTCCTCGAACGCGCCGGTTTCCACGTGCTGGTCGTCTCCGATGGCATGACCGCGCTCGACAAGGCGCAGAAACATCGCCCCGACCTCATCATCCTCGACGTGCTGATGCCGCGCATGGACGGACGCGAGACCCTGCGACGTTTGCGAAAGTCCAACATTTGGACGCCGACCATTCTCCTTACGCAGGTGGGGGAGGCGTCCGAACGCGCGCTTGCCCTCGAAGAAGGCGCGGACGATTACCTCAACAAACCGTTCGATCCGCACGAATTGCTGGCGCGTGTACGCGCCGTATTACGCAGGGCGCGTCCCGGCGAACGGTCGCTCTCCGCCGCGTGGCTTCTCACCGCCGAAGACCTCGTCCTTGACCGGCGCGCCCGCCGCGCAACGCTGGGAGGCAAAGCGCTCGATCTGACTCCCAAGGCGCTGGCTGTCCTCGAGCACCTGATGACGCACCCCGACGAAGCCATCACACGCGAAAGATTGCTCGAGGTGGTCTGGGGCTGGGAATATCCCGCAGGCACGCGCACCGTGGATACGCGCGTGGCGGAACTCCGCCGCGCGCTGGATGACGATCCCGCGGAGCCGCGTTTTATCGAGACCATTTCGGGCGAAGGCTATCGCTTCATTGCGCCCGTGCATGGGGAAGGTTGAAATGTCCGTATTCAGGAAGTGGCGGTCGTTGATCCTCTGGTTGTTCCTGCCGGTTGGAGCGGGCTTGTTCCTCTCGATCCTTGCCGGGTTCCTGTTGCCGGGGGAATTTCCGTTCCTCGCCTCTGTGGATATGGGATTCACAGGCATCGTCTTCGGCATGAGCATTCGGAGTTCGAGACTGGTCGTATTTTTGCTGGGATATTTCGTCGCCCTGTTCGTTTTGATCGTCCGTTATTGGGACAGGCGGCGCATCGCGCAGGCGCAGACGATGTACGCCGATTACGTGCAGAACGAACGGGAGAACCGCCGTAACTTCATGCGCCGACTCGATCACGAGATCAAGAATCCGCTAACGGGTCTGCGCGCCGCGCTGGTCAACCTCAGGGAGGAAAAAACGGACGAGGAACGCCAGCGCGCGGTGGGCAACGCGAACCGCGCCGTCGAACGCCTCATCCGCCTGTTGACCGACCTGCGGAAGTTATCCGAGCTCGAGGAGCGCGCCATCGAACGGTATCCTGTGAACGTTCCCGAACTGCTGGACGACGTGGTGACCGCCGCGCGCGTCAACCCCGCGTATGAAGGGCGCGAGGTCAACCTGCTGATCCCCAAAATCCCTTCGCCGTTTCCCACCATTACCGGCGACCGCGACCTGTTGCTTCTGGCGGTGTACAACCTCGTCGAGAACGCGCTCAAATTCACGTCCGCGAGCGATTCGGTGGAAGTCCGCGCCATGGAGGATGGGCGGACGGTCGTCGTCGAGGTGGCGGATACGGGCGCGGGCATCCCGCCTGAAGACTTGTCCAAGATCTTCGAGGAGTTGTATCGCGGCTCCAACGCGCGCGGCACGGAGGGAAGCGGGCTGGGGCTGGCGCTGGTCAATCGCATAGCCGCGCTGCACGGAGGGGGCGTGGGCGTGCGTTCCAGCCAGGCCGAGCCGCGCGGCACGGTGTTTACCTTGAGGCTGCCGAGACGGTAGGACAAATTTTCAAATTGTCCCACGAGATGTTACAAAACTGTAACATCTCCGGGACAGGCTTGTAACAACGGGGGAATAAGATTAAAGTATGAAAACCTCAGAGACCTCATTGATCAATTCAGCCCAACGCGGCGACGTGGATGCGTTCAATGTCCTGGTCCTGAACTATCAGGATATGCTGTATCGCATCGCCCTGCGGATCGTCCACGATGAATGTATCGCGGAGGACGCGGTGCAGGAGGCGATGATCCATGCGTTCCGCCACATCCGATCGTTTCGCGGAGGCAATTTCAAATCCTGGCTGGCGCGCGTGACGGTCAACGCCAGTTACGACGAACTGCGCCGCGGCAAACGTCACCTGGCAATGCCGCTGGAACAATTCACGAGCGAAGGCGAGGAGATCGAATCCCCGGAATGGATGCGGGACTCGGGGCCGGGTCCGGAGGAAAGAGCCGAATCGTCCGAGTTGCGAAGGGCGCTGCATGGCTGCATCAAAGCGCTCGCGCCGGATTATCGCCTCATGGTCATCCTGGTGGACATGGAGGGCATGTCCTACGATGAAGCCGCGCAGGTCGTACGGGTGCCGGTCGGGACGGTCAAAAGCCGCCTGGCGCGTGCGCGGATGCAAATCCGCAAGTCGCTTCAGGCGCATCGAAGTTTGCTGCCCGCCATCTATCAGGCGGACATGATGCCTGCCGTCCTATAGGAAATCCTTCATAATGTAAAGCGCGTGGAGGCGGTTTCCACGCGCTTTTGCATTATTGGGATGTTTTGCGTAAGATGGCATAACCCGCCGTGAAATAAAAAAGAGAAGGTTTGCTCCTTCTCTTTTTTTCATTGCCGGATGCCGCCCGCTTTACTTGTCGTTGTTCTTCGATTCGGCAGCGGGTTTGCTTTCTTCCTTTTTCTCCGCCTTGCTTTCGCGCGATGCGCTCCCTGAAGGGGACCTGTGATCGGTGGCATAGAACCCCGATCCCCTGAAGATGATCTTGGTGGGGGTGATCACCCTTTTCACGGATTTCTTCCTGCATTCGGGGCAGGTCTTCAACGGCGCTTCGTGAAAGGATTGGTGGCGTTCGAACTGCACACCGCAAGAATCGCAGCGGTAGGTATAAACGGGCATGGCTTACACTCCTTCTTTGGAACAGCGTCGGCATTATAGCGCGCGCTCTTCGGCGTGGCAAGGGGGGCGGCGTAAGAGTTTTGTTAATGGAAAGGCTGGGGAGCAGGGGCAGGCTCGATCGGGGGAGGATGCGTGCTTCCCATCCGAAGAAAAGGATCGGGCGCGGACGAATGTTACGGCAGCCAGAAAATCCTGCGGGTGACGAGGTATTTTTCGCCGACGAGGGTAAATCCGCCGTCGTTCACAAGGAATTCGGTCGCGACATCCAGCATGGAGAAGACCACGTTGAGACCGCCGCCTGACTGGGGACGGCGGATCAATAGCACTTGTTTACCATCCGGCGACCAGACGGGCGATTCGATCTCCTCGCTTTCGACCTGGAACGCCAGGTTGACCGTGTAGGGCGGCGTGACGAGATGAAGCGCGGAACTCAACGTACGCCCCGAATAATCGCTGACCTTTGCCGTTACGACCGCGAGCGTTTCGCCGTCCGGCGACCAGGACATGCCCAGCACGCGGTTGCCGGAAATCGAGAAACTCGACGATGAGTTGCCATGGATCAGCGTGAGCAGGTTGTTATTGTTTTCGTCCTGGGTTGCGAACGCGAGGTGGTCGCTGGAAAAGACCTCAGGTTTGCCGGTGACCGCCAGGGTATTGACCATGGAACCGTCCGCGTTCGAGATGATGAGTTCCCGAACCGCGCAACTGCCGTTTTCGCATGGACCCGTCCCCCAGATCAGGGATGAGTCGTGCGACGGGTAGAGTTCGATAGGCGGATCGCCGGTGGGCGGGATGTGGACCGGTTCGCCGCCGGACAGGTCGAGGAGGACAACCTGTTTTTGGTTGCCCGTTTGTGAAATGAACGCGACGCGTCCGTCGTTCGTCCAGACGGCGGGTTGAGGGCTGTCGAGAGGGAGTTGATCGGTGAGAAGCGATCGTTCCGCATCCCTGACGAGATACAGGTTGTTCGATTGACTGGCGAGTATCCCTTTCGTGGAGAAATCGAGCAGCGTCAAGCCAGACTCTGCGAGGGCTTTCCAGGTTTGTCCGTTGAGCGCGCCCTGGAAGATGCCTGTGGAGCGTAGGATTCCATTCTCCCGGATGGATATATCAAATAGGACGGATGAATTTGTCGCGGCAGGCTTGAATTCGACCGTTGAATAGGGTAGGCTTGTTATGGGACCGGGCGTGAAAGTGGATTGAACGGCGTCCTCGGACTCGGACACCTGCTGGTCGCCGGGCTGCGCGAGGGGCAGACCCTCCAATTCGCGGCGGACCTTATCCAGCGCCTGCAGCGCGGTGTAACTGCGGATGTTCCAGCCCTCCACGTTCAGGTGGAAGCCGGTCTCGTCGGTCGGATCCAATCCGTGGTTGGGGGCGGATTGGACGGCGAGCCAGAAATTCCAGAGCGGAACGTCGTATTCATAAGCAAGTTTCGCGATGGTGTAGTTGATGCTATGGTCGCCTTCGACGTTGTCCGCCTTGGTGGCAAGGATGGGAACGACGCCCTGTTCGATGTTGTATTCGATGATGCGGCGCAGATATTTTTCGTAGACTTCCGGTGTGCGCCCCGAAAACCAGACCTCGAGGCTGATGAACACAATGCTTGGGTTATTGATGCGGTTTTCGCACTCGATGGGGTTTTCACCCGGCAGGCAGACCTGGTTGTTCGCCCACAGGGGGGAAATCACGGTGGCAGTGTTGAACCCGCCGCGCACGGCTTCGCCCTCGCGCCCGAACAGACCGCTGTACATGTCAATGGTTTCCTGCAGGGACTGGTGTCCCTCCTGGAAGGAATATTCGCCCGCTCGGTCGTAGATGCCGAGGAAGGAGGCTGGAACGCTTTGACAATCCCCGATCTTGGAGAATGAGTGGACGTTGTTTCCCATCGCCAAGCCTCTTTGATAGATTTCACGCGCGCGTTCGCTGACGGAGGGGAGGACGGGCAATTCCTTCCAGCGTTCCGGGGGGAGGCGCAGGTCGGGGGTGGGGGAGGCAGTTTCCGGTCCCGCGTTCGACGCGGTTGGGGTGGCAGGGACGACGACCGGCAGAATCTCATCCGGCTGCACTGTTGCGGTCCCGGAAATGTTCGAAACGGGAGGCGGGAGAGTCGGCGTTCCTGTCGCCGTTGAACAGCCTGTCAGCGCGAGGGAAAATACACAGGCTAGAGTAAGGAATTTTCTCATTCTATAAGATCGTCTCACAACGGATGATTGAGGTCCCAAAGGATGCGCAAGCCGTCGAGCGTAAGCCAGGGGGCGATGATCTGAATGACGTCGGTCTCCTGCGCGACGATGGCGGCGTGTCCGCCGGTGGCAATGACTTTCATCGAGGGACCGAGTTCCCTGCGGAAGCGTTCGACCATGCCTTCCACCATGCACACGTATCCGAACAACAAGCCCGCCTGCATGGCGTGAACGGTGTTGCGTCCAATGACGGATGGCGGTCTTTGCAGGTCAATGCGCGGCAGTTTGGCGGCGTGCGTGAAAAGCGCCTCCGTTGCCAGGCTGATGCCCGCGGTGATCGCGCCGCCGAGATATTCACCCTCCTGTGTGATGGCGTTGAACGTGGTCGCGGTGCCGAAATCAATCACGCACGCGGGACCGCCGTACAAATACATTACCGCCACCGCATCGGCGATGCGATCCGCGCCGACCGCGCGCGGGTCGTCGTATTTCACTTTGATCCCCGTTTTGATCCCGACGTCCACGATGAACGGATCTTCTTCCAGATATTCGCGGCACGCCTGCACGACCCTGCCGGTCAATTGCGGCACGACCGACGCGAGGCAAATGCCCGTGAGTTCCCTGACCGTGTGATTCGCGTTCTTCAGAAGCCCCTGGAATTGCAAGCCATATTCATCGGGCATGCGGGCGTGGTCTGTGGCAAGCCGCCAGTGGGCGATCAGGTTATTGCCGTCGTACAAACCGAGCGTCAGGTTGGTGTTGCCGATGTCAATGGCGAGAAGCATGGGGGAAGTATACCTGTGTACCTGTGTACCTGTCCACCTCCCTACTTGATGCCCTCGATGATCTCCGCGACCATATCGTACTTGTGGAATTGGGGCATGACGTACACGCCTCGCGCCCACGCCTTGATCTGCTCCACCAATTCGACCGCGATCTCCACCCCGGCTTTGACTCCACGCTCTGCTTCGCCCGCGGCTTCGATCCGTTTCCGTATCTCCTCCGGGATGAACACGCCCGGCACCTCGTGATGCAGAAAGTTTGCATGCCTCACGCTGACCAGCGGCAGGATGCCCGCGAGGATGGGTTTGTCGAATTTCCCATGTCTGGCTTCATAAGCCTCCAGGACTTTGGGACCGTCGTTCGGGTTGTATACAGGCTGGGTCAGGAAGAAATCCACGCCCGCCCTGACCTTGCGATGCAGGTTCTTGATCTCATTGTCAATATCGGGCGGACATAAATTCAACGCCGCGCCGACGAAGAAATTGGTCGGCTGGCCGATGCTCGTGCCGGAATGATCCACGCCGGCGTTGAATCCCTGTTTGATGAGTTTGATGAGACCCGAAGGCACAAGATCGTAATTGTCCATCGCTTCGGGATAATCTCCGATGGCGGTCGGGTCGCCCATCACGACGAAGACGTTGCGGATGCCGAGCGCGTGCGCGGCAAGCAGATCTCCCTGCACGCGCAGCAGGTTGCGTCCGCGCGTGGGGAAGTGGAGCGTGGTCTCGACGCCGACTTTCCTTTGCACCACGTCGCACACCGCCCAGGCGGACATCCGCATGCGCGCCATCGGGGAGTCGGCGACGTTGATGACGTCCGCGCCCGCGTCGGCGAGGAGAGAGGCGCCCGCGATCAGTTTGTGAGTCGAGAGTCCGCGCGGCGGGTCCATTTCCACAGAGATCGCGAATCCGCCGGAGGTCAATTTCTGGGCGAATTTCGTAGGCTGTTCCTGCTCGGTTTCGGCAATTTCATCCTGCGGCAAAATGACGATGTGAGTCTGGTCAATGTGCGGCGCGGTATCGAGCGCCTTGCGCATGGCGGCGATGTGTTGAGGCGTCGTGCCGCAGCATCCGCCCACGACGCACGCGCCCGCCTCGCGGAACGACAACGCATAATCGCCGAAGTACTCCGCATCCGCAGGATACATGATGCGCCCGCCCACCTGCTCGGGCCAGCCCGCGTTCGGCTTCACCCAGAATTTCGCGTCAGGCGCCGTTTGGTGCATTTGCTTCAGGATGCGAAGGAGTTGCGCGGGACCGCCCGAACAATTGACGCCGATCACGTCCACGCCCGCCTCGTGGAGCGTGCGCGCCACTTTCGTCGGGTCGTCGCCGAGCAGTGTGCGGTCGTCGCGCGTGAACGTGACCGAGGCGACCACAGGCAAATCGCACACCTGCCGCGCGGCTTTGATGGCTTCTCCGATCTCGTAGAGATCGCTCATCGTTTCGATGACGATCAGATCAACGCCCGCTTCGCTCAACGCCTGGATCTGCTCCGCGAACGCCTCGCGCGCCTCCTCTGCCTGCACCCGTCCGAACGGCGCGATCCTCACCCCAAGCGGACCCACGTCGCCCGCGACCAGCACTTCCCTGAACGATGCCGAAACGACGCGTTTGGCGAGGTCAACGCCGGCTTTGTTGATCTCAACCACGTCGTCCTGCAAGCCGTGTTTGGAAAGTTTGAAGCGGTTCGCCCCGAACGTATTGGTAATGATCAATTGCGCGCCCGCTTCGATGTAGGCGCGATGAATTTCGGCGACCGCCGCAGGGTTGGTGAGGTTGAGTTCGTCGAAGCATTTATCGAACCCCACGCCGTGCGCGTGGAGCATGGTGCCCATCGCGCCGTCGGCGAGGAGGGTTTGTGAGGAGAGAAGGTTTAGGAATTCATTCATGGTCGTCTCCGCGGGAAGGCTACGCAGGTAAACAGGGACGTGTGTCCTTGTGTACTTGTTTCCCTGTCTACACTTTACCTCATCAACTGCTCGACCCTCGATTCGCCGACGCTGTAATACTTGGCGTCCTTGTGATGCAGGAGGATCGCGGCGGTGGATTGTTCGGGGATCAACTGATACGCCGGGCTCAGACTCATGCCGAGTTCAGTTGTCACAGCGGGCAATAACTCGAATACTTTCTTATGGTCTTCGAGCTCGGGAATGGCGGGATAACCCCACGAATAGCGCTTGCCTTGATTTTCGGGAATGCCCAGTTCGCGGCGGATGTGTTCGTGGAGATAGTTCGCGGTTGCCTCAGCCGTCTGAACTCCGAGTCCGTGCGTGAAGTAGGCTTCGGTGTAATCGTGCGCGGACTGGAGTCTGTCGAAGCGCTCTGTGGCTTCCTGCCCGACAGTGACTACTTGAAATGCAACGACATCCAACTTGCCCGAATCGACCGGAGCAAAGTAATCGGACAGCGCGAGATGGTCGTCGTGCGGCTGACGCGGAAAAGTGAGACGCGTCAACTCGTCGGGGGAGGCGGTGTCAATCGTCGCGGGGTCGTAGATGATCAAATCGTCTCCGTCCGATTGGCAGGGGAAGTAGCCGTACACGCCCTGCGGCTTGAGCCAGCCTTCGCGAATCGCTTCCCTGCTCATGCGCGCCAACCGTTCATCGAATTCGGCTTTGAGTCTTTCCCACTCTTCGCCGTGCGCGTTCTTCGCGCCCCACGACAGGCGATACAGTTCGTTGAAACTGAGATGCTTCAAAACGATCTCCAGCGGCATATCCTTTACGATGCGCTGACCCCACTTCAATGGATGATTGATCGGCTCAGGCTGGATCTGCGAGGAACGGGTCGCCGTTTTTCGATGTTCGGGAATCTGAGAGGCGCGTCCCATTTCGACCTCGCCCTCGCGGCGGACGCGCGCCAGCAGTTCTTCGCGCTTCTCAGGGACGATGAGTTGATCCATCGTTTCGAGTCCCTCGAATGCGTCCTTGCAGTAGAAGACTCCGGGTTCGTGGATGTTGCCGTCCTCGGTAAATAAAATTCTCCTGCCAAAACGACGATTGATCGCCGCGCCGCCCACAAGCACCGGGAATTCGAGTCCGCGGCGATGTAACTCATTCACGATCAACGGCATTTGCTTGGATGTCGAAACCAGCAACGCGCTCAATCCAATTGCAGTCGCGTTGACTTCGACGGCTTTGGTGATGATCGTCTCCGCAGGAACCTGCTTGCCGAGGTCAATCACGTCGTAGCCGTTGTTGGAGAGAATCGTTTTGACGAGGTTCTTGCCGATGTCATGCACGTCGCCGTAGACGGTGGCAATGACGACAGTTCCCTTGCTGACGCCTTCTTTCTTCTCAAGATAATTTTCGAGATGAGCGACGGTCTTCTTCATCACTTCGGCGGATTGCAGAACGAACGGCAAAATCAATTCGCCCGCGCCGAACTTGTCGCCAACTTCTTTCATGGCGGGGAGGAGGACGTTGTTGAGGGTGTGAACGGCGATTTCGTGTTGGCTAACCCTCACCCCCGACCCCTCTCCCGCGGGGAGAGGGGAGTCCGCCCTCACTCCAACCCTCTCCCGAAGGGAAAGGGAGTCTCCCCTCATCCCCAACCCTTCCCCCGCGGGGGGAAGGGAGTCCCCCTCTCCCTTCGGGAGAGGGGCTAGGGGTGAGGGAGCGAGTCGCGCGTCGAGTGCATTCCATATCTCACCGACGACCTCCTCTGTTTTATTGAGTACGTCATCATTCCAGAAGCGAATGACTCGCACATCATGTTGCTCCCGTAAAATTTTGGTACGCTCCTCATCGTATTGAACTTGTTCGCCTTTCGCGTGCTGGCTTCCATCCAACTCAACACAAAGTCTGGCTTCGTGACAATAGAAATCGAGGATAAAACTGGCAAGCGGATGTTGGCGGCGGAATTTCGTGTTGTGGACTCCGCGATTACGCAAGATTTTCCACAGGAGTTGTTCTGCTTCTGTGGAATTTTGGCGCAATTCGCGAATACGGGCTTTGAGTTCTTCGGGGAGGCGAGGGTTGTACTTGCGCGGTTTTCCCTCACCCTGACCCTCTCCCGCGGGGAGAGGGAATTCGCCCTCATCCCCAGCCCTTCCCCCGAGGGGGGAAGGGAGTCCCCCTCTCCCTTCGGGAGAGGCTGCCGAAGGCGTAGGGGTGAGGGAGCGCGCGATGATCTCATCAATATCCGCCTCCACGCCTTCTTTGTGGCGATGCACGATCTTCCAATGCAGGCGTTGTTCGGGGGTCATGCCTTCGGTGGGATCGGCGAGGGCATGGGCGGATGCGAGATCCGCCCCTACGGATTCATAATGTTCGATGTAGCGTTGCAACGCGTCGGCGCGGCGGTTGAAGATGAGGTCTTCGGCGAGTTCGCGTTCCTTCTCGTCAATCTCGGCGTAGGGCTTGATGTGCGCGGCGTTGACGATCGCCATGTCAAGTCCCGCCTCCATGCAGTGATAGAGCATGACCGAGTTCAGGACGGGTCGCGCGTGCGGCGCGAGACCGAACGACAGGTTGCTCACGCCGAGCGATGCCATCACACCGGGCAAATTCTGTTTGATGAGCCGAATCCCTTCGATGGTTTCGATGGCGGAGTTGGCAAATTCTTCGTCGCCCGTTGCGAGGGTGAAGGTCAGCGCGTCGTAGACCAAATCTTCGGGCTTCAAGCCATGTTCATTGACAGCAATATCGTAAATTCTTTTCGCGACTTCGAGTTTTTTCTCGCGGGTCTTTGCCATGCCACCTTCATCAATTGTCAAAACAATCACAGCGGCATTGTGTTCTTTTGCGAGCGCGAAGACCTTGTCCGCTTTGGCGCGACCTGCTTCGAGATGCGTTGAGTTAATCAAACATCGTCCAGGCGCGGTCTTGAGCGCGATTTCGAGTACGTCGAGTTCGGTCGTGTCAATCACCAATGGCACATCCACGCCCATCTCGAGTTTCTTGACGACCTTGCGCATGAGTTCGGCTTCATCGGGGCGTTCAGTCACCGCGCAGGAGATGTCGAGGGCGTGCGCGCCGCCGTCCACTTGTTCGCGCGCCAATTCCAAAATGCCGTCGTAATCCTCTTCGAGCAGCATCTTCTTGAACTTGCGCGAGCCTTGCGCGTTGAGTCGTTCGCCGAGAAGGGTTGGCGGAGGGTCCTGTCGCATGGCAATGGCTGACATGGCGGAGGCAAGCCGGGGCGTGGAGCGAAGCGGGCGGGGCGGGTGGGAAGTCCCGTTCAGTTTGTCCACCAAAAGTTTGAGGTGTGCGGGAGTCGTCCCACAGCATCCGCCGACAATCGAGATGTTGTGTTTCGTCACGAACTCATAGAGGTCATTGGCGAACGGTTCGGGTTCAAGCGGGTAAACCGCTTGTCCATCAACGTTCAATGGAAGTCCCGCGTTGGGGATGCACGAAACGGGCAGCGTGGAATTTTCGCCGAGGATGCGAATGGGCTCGCGCATGTGCTCGGGTCCGGTGGAACAGTTGAGACCGATGACGTCAATGCCGAGACCTTCGAGAATGGCAAGCGCGGCGTTGACGTCGGTGCCGAGCAACATGCGACCGGTCGTGTCGAGCGTGACCTGAGCCTGAATCGGCAACCAGACTTGAGTCTCGTCCATGGCTTTGTGACAGCCGAGGATGGCTGCTTTGACTTCGAGAATATCCTGCGAGGTTTCGATGAGGAGGAGGTCAACGCCACCTTTGATCAATCCAACGGCTTGCTCGCGAAACACGTCAACTAATTCATCGAAGCTGACATTGGAGAGTTCGGGGTCGTTGGTGGAGGGGAGCTTGCCCGAGGGACCGATGGAACCAGCGACGAAGCGCTGTTGGGGCGACTCTTGCAGTCGCCCTGCTGGTGGGACAGGGGCAAGCCCTGTCCTTACCGAATATTCATCCGCCAGCCTTCGCGCGAGTCTCGCGGCTGTTTCATTGATTTCGATGACTCTATCCTGCAGCCCGTATTCCTGCATCGTGATGCGATTCGAACGGAAGGTGTCCGTCTCGAGTACGTCCACGCCGACTTCGAGGAACGAACGATGAACTTTTTCCACGGCTTCGGGATATGAGATGACGAGGTAGTCGTTGCAGCCATTGTATTGCTCGCCGCCGAAATATTCAGCAGTGAGGTTTTGGACTTGCAGGCTCGTTCCCATCGCGCCATCGAAGACGAGGACTTTCTTTTCAAGGGCGTCGAGGTAACGGCGGTTGGTATATTTGCGATTGGTCATTAAGTTGGTTCTCCTAAAGTTTTGCCACCGATTTCACGGATTTACACTGATTTTTCTTCAAATAGTTGTGGCGCGTATTGTTTGATTTGCTGTCCGAGTTCGGATGCGCGCCAGTTTTCGGCGAAACAGGATATGGGAAAGATTGTTTTATTGTACATTCCGATGAATGGAGTAGGAGGATACCTTTCGGGAAATACCCACTTTCTTATACGAGTTTGAGAATTGTCTGTGAGTAGGCATTCATATCGGAAACCATCATGCCAATAGAAAGAAAGCTTTTCCACGCTTGCCCATTTTGTCTCAACGATTAACCATGGCGTATGATATTCAATTCCGTTTTCAGAAATAACAATGTGTTCGCTTGACATCCTTTTGAGAGTGAAATAAATTCCAAATAGTCCGAGTCCTAGAAAGTAGATTCGGAAACAGAGGACGGGGATAATATAAAAAAATAAACCAACAAAAGCAACAAGCGCTAGTAAAGAAACTCCAAGATAAGTGATTTTGGCTCGATTTGTCAAATAATAGCCTTGCGCATCTTCCCGCGCGGGGTTCGGCGGGTTGCGTAGCATCCTGCCTCAGTCCGTGGAAGTCCGCTCAAGCGGACTCGAATCTATCTTGACATTTCACCAATTCTAACGTACAGTATTCCTGTACAGAACGGAGTTGACCTTATGACCATCGAATTCACCTACACCAGCGCACGCGAACAACTTGCAACCTTGCTCGACCGTGTCACCAAAGACCGCGAGATCGTCATCATCCAACGGCGCGGTTCTGAGGATGTCGCCATGATCTCGGCGGATGAACTCGCCAGCCTGACCGAAACCGCCTATCTGATGCGCTCGCCTGAGAACGCAGAGAGAATTCTATCTGCTTTGGCGCGGGCTTTGAAGAATCAAGGCAAATCCGAAAGCCTGGACGAACTGCGCCGCGAGGTGGGACTTGAAACCGAAGAAGCGTGAGGCGGTCTTTCAGCCCGAGTTCATCGAGGACTTGCGACATTGGGTGGAAAATGATCGCAAACTCGCCTTGCGCGCTTTTGAATTGATTGATGCCATCCTGAGTAATCCATTCGACGGTATTGGCAAGCCTGAACCGCTCAAATATCTTTCGCCCGGCTGTTGGTCGCGGCGGCTTACGCAGGAACATCGCATCGTGTATCTGGTGCGCGATGACCGGATAGACTTCCTGCAGGCGAGATATCATTACAGCAAGTAACTCCTCAGACTTCCAAAGCATCAAAGGCTTCGGGGGTCTTTTTATTTCGCGCCTCCATGAATAGACGAAGTCCCTTCGTTCCACAATACCTTCTGCGTGATGCCGCTGATCCTCCAATTCTCATTTTGCTTTGACAACTGAAAAAGATAAACGCAATGCGATGTAAACTCTTCCTCATCCGATTTGCGCCAGACGATCATCGAGGCGCGGCAGGTTGCAGAGTTTGAATCGGTGAAGTCCACTTCGTAGTTGCCGACGAGATGATGTAATTTCAGGTGATCGAGCGAGTTGATCCTCTTTTGCACATATTCGCTCGCGGTGATCGTTTGCGGGGGAGCGCCGCGCAGGTCGGAGTAATCCGTGTAGAGCGATTCAGTGAGGCAGGCTTCGAGACCGCTCCAATCCTTTACGTCAAAGGAGGTGGCGAAGCGCGCGATCACTTTTTGAACTTCCAAAACATCTTTTTCCGTACTCATATCCTTCAACTCAAAACATCCGGCGGCAGCGTCGCCTTCCCGGCGGGCGTCATCCTGCCTTCGGCGATCATCTTCCTCGCGCGGTCCTTGTTGGTGTTCGTCCAGTTCGATCTCGGCTTGCGCGGCGAGAAACGCGTGGCATAGCGTTCCGCGTCCATGCCTTTTTCGAAACTGTCAATCCAGCCGAAGCATAAGGCTTCCTCCACCGCCTCCACGTAATCAATGGACGGCTTCTTCGCGGCTTTTTTGTACTGAATCAACCAGATCTCCTTTTTGGTCTGATGATTCTCGAGCAGCCACTTGCGGAAGTCGTCGCGGTTCGTCACGTAAAGCGTTTCGCCGATCTGCATATCAAAATGCCTCGATGAACATCTTCAATCCGCCGATCGCCAGCACCCCCGCCAGCAATCGCTTGATCGTCGCGTTGCTGAATCGCCTGCTCCCGTATTCCGCGCCGAGATACCCTCCAACCACCACCGCCGCCGCCCAAACGGGAATCGACGCGGGTAAATTGACGATGCCCGCAGAATGACCGAGCAATCCCGCGACCGAATTGACCAGGATGAACGCGGCGGAGACTCCTGCAGTGTGACGCGCGTCCGCCCAATTCATCAGCACGATCAGCGGACTCAGGAAGATCCCGCCTCCGACTCCGGTCAAGCCTGCGAGCAGACCAATGGCAATTCCCACGCCGACGCCGATCCACACCGGGACGGGCGTATGCTCCGCGTTGTTGTTCCCGTTCCCGCGCGTGGTCGTGAAAAGCCGATACGCGGAATACCACAGCGCCGCGCCCACGATCGGCTTGTAGATCTGTGTGGGCAGAGTCAACGCGCCGCCGATGAACGCAAACGGGATCGAACCAATCGCAAAGGGAAGAAAGATGCGCCAGGAAAAATTCCCCGCGCGGTAGAACTTATACGTCCCGATGGCGGCGACGATGATGTTCAAGACCAGCGCGGTGGGGCGCATCACAGGCGCGGCAAACCCGAACAACGCCATGATCGCAAGGTAGCCCGACGCGCCCGCGTGTCCCACGGAAGCGTATAGGACAGCCGTGAGGAAAAACAATATGGCAATGAGGATGTCTGTGGTAGTGAACATAATTCCGTCTTTATCCAGACCCTAAAGGTCTCAGAGACCTTTAGGTCTGCCATTCAACAAAATCGCCTCTCGCAATGAGAGGCGGCTTGAATCAACAGTTCCTCTCTCATCTCCCGGACGATCAATCGTCCGCCGAAATTGGCACCGTAATTAGTCTTTTGTCTCATGGTCTCATAGACTTATAGTCTCATTGTCTTTTGACTGATAGACCAGCGACTATCAGACTATTAGACTATTCGACTATCAGACTAACACCGGTTGCCGAGGCTTCATCGGGTCGGTCCCTCAGCCTCTCTGGATGAGCAAATCCGTAAATTGTTCGGCGAGTTATATCACGATGGGGACTTCGTGTCAAATAAAAATCGGTTTGACATCCGCCTGTTTTTGATTTAGACTTTCGGATAAGGAAAAACTTAATCGAAGTGAAAAAAGTAGAGCCGCTCTCCTCTTTCGACAAGATCAAACTCCTCGCCGATTCCCGCCGCATGGACATCCTGCGCCTGCTCATGGCGTCCCCCGCCACCCTCACGCATCTCGCGCGGACCTTGAAGCAGTCTCCTGCATGGATTCGTCACCACATCCTGACGCTCGAATCTGCAAATCTCGTCGAAGTGAGCGAAATCCGCAGAACGGGCAAAGTGACCGAGAAGTTCTATCGCGCCAAAGCCGACGCGTTGATATTGCGGGAGGTCATCCTTCCAAAGACGAAAAAGCCAGCCGTGATCTTTTCGGGGAGCCACGACATCGCGCTCGAAGGGATCGCGGAACACCTCGAAAAGCACGTTACATTGCTAAGTTTGCCCGTCGGTTCGCTGGATGGACTTGTCAACCTTCGCCAGGGACTTTGCCAGGTTTCGGGTTCTCACCTCCTGGATGAATCAGGCGAATACAACATACCTTTCATCCGTCATCTCTTCCCCGACCGCGAAGTGGAAATCGTCACGCTGGCATATCGCACACAGGGATTGATGGTAGCAGAGGGAAACCCAAAGGGAATAAAAAGGATTTCGGACGCGATCAATCCCAAGGTCCGATTTGTGAACCGCAATG
The DNA here is from genome assembly GCA_030263595.1 of Chloroflexi bacterium CFX6. Classification (GTDB taxonomy): domain Bacteria; phylum Chloroflexota; class Anaerolineae; order Anaerolineales; family Villigracilaceae; genus Defluviilinea. The sequence continues at coordinate 33,604 of SZPG01000018.1, read as the reverse complement.
CAGGATCGGGGACGCGTCTATGGTTCGACTCCGAAATCCGCCGACTCAAAATCCCAACAGACAAAATCAACGGTTACGACAGGAAAGTGACGACTCATACCGAAGCCGCGCGGTTGATCGAAACGGGCAAAGCGGATGTATCACTCGGACTGCAAGCCGCCGCGCTCCAGCACGGACTCGATTTTATCCCGCTGTTCGAGGAACGCTATGACCTCGTCCTGCCGCGGGAGAATGAGAAGACTCTTTTGCCCCTGCTCGATCACCTGCAAACCGCCGATTTTCGCGCCACACTCAACTCGCTGACGGGATACAACGCATCTCACAGCGGTGAGCAAATTTCAATGTAGGACAAATTGCCAATTTGTCCTACGAGGAGACCCCATGAAACGAATTATCCCAATTCTCTTCATTCTCGTACTTCTCTTCTCCGCCTGCGCACCCTCCGCGCCAGCCGCGCCCTCCAACCCGAACCTCATCCTCGCGACGACCACATCCACACAGGACTCGGGCCTGCTCGACGTGTTGATTCCGTTGTTCGAAACGGAATCAGGCTATACCGTCCAGACTGTGGCGGTGGGGTCGGGTCAGGCGATGAAGATGGGGGAGGAGGGCAATGCCGATGTCCTACTCGTCCACGCGCCAGCCTCGGAAGTCGCGTTTATGAATGACGGTTACGGCAAGGATCGCGCGCTGGTCATGCACAATGACTTCGTCGTTGTCGGTCCCGCGTCGGACCCGGCAGGCATTAAGGGCATGGCAGTGACTGACGCGTTGAAAGCAATCAGCACGGGAGACGCTGAGTTCGTATCACGCGGCGACGACTCGGGTACGCATAAAGCCGAACTCACGCTGTGGAAGAAAGCCGAACTTGATCCCAAAGCCGCCGCGCCGGCATGGTATCTTGAGTCGGGTCAGGGCATGGGCGCCACGTTGACGATTGCCTCTGAAAAGGGCGCGTACACGCTGACCGACCGCGCCACGTATCTCGCCCTGAAAGACAACCTGCAATTGGAAATTCTCGTCGAAGGCGATAACGCCTTGTTGAATGTGTATCACGTCATCACGGTCAATCCCGAAAAATGGGACAGGGTCAATTACGAAGCCGCGCTTGCTTTTCTGAACTTCATGATCGCGCCGTCCACGCAGGAGGTCATCGGTCAATTCGGCGTGGAGAAATACGGTCAACCGTTGTTCTACCCCGATGCCGACAAGACCGATGCGGAGTTGGGGTTGTAGTGAGGCATGTAAACAGGTACACACGTAGACACGTAGACACGTAGGCAGGTAAACAGGTAGACACGTAAACAAGTCATGTTTTCACCTGTGTACGTGTATACCTGTATACCTGTGTACTTATGTACTTCCCTCCCCATGAACGAAATCCTTCAAATCACCACGCTATCTTTACAAGTCTCCGCCATTGCCACAGGCATCAGCCTGCTCATCGGTCTGCCGTTTGGCACGTGGCTGGCGTTAGGCAATTTTCGCGGGCGTTCGTTCATCCTGAGCATCATCAACACGGGCATGGCATTGCCGCCAGTGGTGGTCGGTCTCGTGGTGGCGATGACATTGTGGCGGAGCGGTCCGCTGGGTGAGTTGCGGCTCATTTACACGCCGATTGCCATCATCATCGCGCAGACGGTCATCGCCGCGCCCGTTGTGACGGGTCTGACCGCCGCCGCGCTCGCCGCGCTGGATCCGCGCCTGGGACAACAACTCCTCGGTCTCGGCGCTTCACGCTTGCAAATGGTCTGGTACCTGTGGCGGGAGGCGAGGCTCCCGCTTTTAGCCGCGCTCATGGCGGGATTCGGTTCCGTCATCTCGGAGGTCGGCGCTTCGATGATGGTGGGAGGGAACATCAAGGGTCAAACGCGCGTGTTGACGACTGCCATCGTCCTTGAAACCAGCAAAGGCGAGTTTGGAACCGCGCTGGCTTTGAGCGCATTGCTGCTGGTCATCACATACCTCATCAACCTCGCGCTGACGTGGATTCAACAGAAGGGGCGGAAGCGATGATCCAGATTCGCGATTTACTTGTCAAACGCGGCGGACGCAATACATTGGAAATCAACTCGCTCGATATTCAACGCGGCGAGACGCTGGCGGTCGTCGGTCCCAACGGCGCGGGGAAGAGTACGCTGCTACTGGCGCTGGCGCACCTGCTCGGACCCGAGCGAGGCGAAATACGCTTTGACGGCAAATCTGTGAGGCAGTGGAACGATATTGAGTATCGCCGCAAGATCTCGTTCGTGTTCCAATCTCCGTTGCTAATGGACATGACCGTCGAGCAGAATGTGGCGCTGGGGTTGAAGTTTCGCGGCGCGTCGAAGGAGGAAACTCGTCAGCGGGTGGGTAGGTGGATTCAGGCTTTGGGGATAGAGTCCCTCTCGAAGCGCAGAGCCAGCCAGTTATCGGGGGGAGAGGCGCAGAGAGTCAGTCTGGCGCGGGCGTTCGTGCTGGAACCTGAACTGCTCCTGCTCGATGAACCGTTCGCGGCGCTCGATCCGCCGACGCGCGCAAAACTGTTGGAGGATCTGTCCGCCATTTTGAAGCAGGATCATAAAACGGCGGTCTTCGTCACGCATAATCTGAACGAGGCGGCGAAGTTGAGTCATCGCATCGCGGTGGTGATCGGGGGCGTTTTGCGGCAGGTGGGGACGGCGAGGCAGATCAAATCACACCCGGCGGATGAAACCGTGAAGGCGTTTTTGAGCGAGTTGTCTCAATGATATAATCCCTGAAAACTTTTGGAATCCAGAAGTTCGTGCGCCCGAAAGGGTATGATTCTAAAACTTCCACCAGCAAGCTGGTGGATTCCACAGGAGGCTGGATGTTGAAGATCGAGATCGTTTATTGCGCAGTCTGACATTACCTGGGCCGGGCCGTGAGCCTGGCGGAGGAATTGCTCAAGAATTACGAGCATCTGATCGAAACGCTGACGCTCGTGCCGTCGGACGGCGGGCGTTTTGAGGTCGCCGTCAACGGGCAGTTGTTGTATTCGAAATTGCAGACGCATCGCCACGCCGAGCCGGGGGAGGTGCTGGGGCTGGTGAGGGAGTTGGCTGGAGAATAAGCGTAGAATGCGTTCTCTAACGCATTTACCGACGTTGGAGAACGTCTCCTACGCAAAAATGGAGACGGGTTTCATGGCTAAAAAAGGACGCGTATTTTCGGGAGCAAGACCGACGGGCAGACAGCATTTGGGGAACTATCTGGGCGCGATCCAGAATTACGTCGCGCTGCAGGACGACTACGATTGTATCTATTGCATCGTGGACGTCCACGCGCTGACGACGGTCGAGACGACGCAGGATCTTCGGCAGAACACGGTTGAGATGGTGCTCGACTGGCTGGCGGCGGGGATTCGCCCGGAAGAATCCATTGTGTTCGTGCAATCGCACGTCCCCGAAGTGATGGAACTGCATACCTATCTTTCGATGGTCACGCAATTCGGCAAATTGACCGACCTGCCCACCTTCAAGGAGAAGGTCGCGCAGCAGCCCGATAACGTCAATTACGGTTTGCTGGGCTACCCCGTGCTGATGACGGCGGACATCGTTCTGTACAAGGCAGATGTGGTCCCCGTCGGCATTGACCAGGCTCCGCACCTGGAATTTGCGCGCGAGATCGTGCGCTCGTTCAATTATCGTTACAACACGAAGGTTCTGATCGAGCCGCAGGTCAAGCACACCGAAGTGCTAAAAGTGCTGGGCATGGACGGCAAAGCCAAAATGAGCAAGAGCCTGAACAATCACATCGAACTCGCCTCCACGCCCGAAGAGACCACCGCCCGCGTGCGGGAAATGGTCACCGACCCGGCGCGCATCCGCCGCACCGACCCCGGCAACCCGGATGTGTGCAACGTGTTCTCGATGCACAAGATCTTCTCCTCCAAAGAGGAGATAGAGATGGTCAACGTCGAATGCCGCCGCGCGGGGATCGGATGCGTGGACTGCAAGATGCTCTTCGCCAAAAACCTGAACCAGCATTTGGAACCCTTCCGCGCCAAACGCGCCGAACTCGCCTCCAAACCGGACTACGTGACCGACGTGCTGACCGACGGAGCGGAACGCGCCCGCGTCATCGCCCGGCAGACGATGGCAGAGGTGCGCGAGGCGATGGCGCTTCCGTAAAGTAAGCAAGCACACAAGTAGACAGGCGCACACGTTCTGACTTGTCTACTTGTGTACCTGTATACGTATCCCCATGCGCGCATTGCTCCAGCGAGTTTCAAAAGCCAGTGTCATCGTAAATGGACAGACCATTTCCTCCATCGGAAAAGGTCTGTTGATTTTATTGGGCGTCGGTCATGGCGATGGGGAGGAGCAGGTCAAGTTTCTGGCGGAGAAGACCGCCAACTTGCGAATCTTTGAAGATGAGCAGGGCAAGACAAATCTCTCCGTGCTGGACGTGAAGGGCGAGGCAATTGTCGTTTCGCAGTTCACGTTGTACGCCGACACGCGCAAGGGACGGCGTCCCTCGTTTACCGATGCCGCGTTACCCGAAGTCGCCGAACCGCTGGTGGATCGTTTTGCCGAACTCCTGCGCGGATATGGCGTCCCAACGCAAACCGGTCAATTCGGCGCGCACATGGAAGTGGAGATCCATAACGACGGTCCCGTGACGATCTGGCTGGAGAAATGAACAGCATGTCATTGCGAGGCGGCGTTTTTGCCGAAGCAATCTCCTGAACCATGAAGGGATCGCAGTGACATAAAACTTTATGAACATCCAGCCCAATGCTCTTCAAAAATTACTCCACCGATTCTTGATGAGTTCTTTTCTATCACCGTTGTTCGCGCGGATTTTGCATCGCGCAGACGGTTTTGTTTTACGCTTGAACGGCGGACGGTTCACGCTCACCAGTGCTATTGCCGGGCTACCGACCATTTTGCTGACGACCAACGGCGCCAAAAGCGGACTCCCGCGCACCCTGCCCATTGCCTGTATCCCGAATGGGGAAAAATATGCGCTTATTGGCACGAATTTCGGACAGCCCAATTTTCCTGCGTGGTATTACAACCTGAAAGCAAATGCGGAATGTGTCGTTCGTGTGGGGAACAGGGTCAGGAACTTTGTCGCCAGAGAAGTCCATGGCGACGAATACGACCGCTATTGGAAAATGGCAGTGGCTATCTATGCAGGCTATACGGCGTATAAGGAAAGGATCGCGCGCAGAATCCCCATCATGTTGCTGGAGCCGAAGAATTGATGTCATTGCGAGGAGGAGCCGCGAAGCGGCGACGATGAAGCAATCTCCTCGCTAAAAGCCATCTCATTGTTTGAAACGGGAGATTGCTTCGCAACGTGCACTCGCAATGACGTGATCAAAGCGTAAACGCCGGGTTCCACAACGCCGCGTCCACTTGCACCGCCAGCGCGCCGGCGGAGAGCATCGCCTCGGCGTTTCCTTTTGTCCACACGCCGCCCGCGCCGATGACCGGAATCCCCAATTTGGCGGCGTTCCTTACCATGTCCAACGCTTGCGGAAAGAGCGCTGGACCATACAGCCTCCCTGACACAACCGACTTTTGACCTGCGACCTGCGACCCTCTCGGCGCAGCGAGGCTGATCGCATTCGCCCCCTCCTGAATCAACCGAGGACCCAAACTCAACACTTGCTCGGCATACAGGGAAAAGATGAGCGGCAATTCGCCCAGGCACATTTCGAGCGTGAGAAGCAGAATGTCGTCCGCGAGAAGCGGAGCGAAACCAAGTTCGACCGCCATCACGTTTTCGATCTCCTCCAGCATCCGCACCATGTTTTGCGTCTCTTCGGGACGGTCTGCCATGAGGTGGACGATAATCGGTAAATCCACCCGCGCCCACTTTGCGGAATACTTTTTCAGCCCGGCGCTCAATCCCGGATTCGGCAGGCCGGTATGGAGCAGGAATCCGCCGGGGTATTCGACCAAAGCCGGTTGGGAAGTCGGCAGGCGCGGGCGCAGGGAGAACGGATTCGTCACGAACGCGCCCAGTGTACCGAGACCTCCGTGTTCTCCACCCCCTTCACTTTGTTTCGGAGGTGCTTCGCGAAGACCTCGGAGGTCTGGCGCGAATCCCAACGATCCCGCCGCGTTCATCAATGGTTTGCTAAAATACAAGTCGCGTTTCATAAATCATCCAAACCTGACGGGTCTTCGCGATAGTTCGATTGGTCATGGCATTTGTCCACGCAGGTATTCTTGAGGAATGCGGAACTGTGAGACCTGTCAGGTTTTTTTAGGAGTTGATATGCAACCCTTGAACGGAATTCGTGTGCTCGATCTCAGCCGCGTGCTGGCTGGTCCCTATTGTACGATGGTTCTCGGCGATCTTGGAGCCGAGGTCATCAAGGTCGAGTCGCCCGATGGCGACGAGACGCGCGGCTGGGGTCCGCCGTTTGCCGAGGATGAAAGCGCGTACTACTTATGCGTCAATCGAAACAAGCGCGGCATCGTGGCGGATTTCAAAACGGAGCCGGGACGCGAGATCGTTCGCGGACTCATTCGTCGAAGCGACGTGCTGGTCGAGAACTTTCGCCCCGGCTCCCTCGCCCGCTTCTCCCTTGACTTTGAGTCTGCCTCCGCCCTCAATCCGACCCTGATCTATTGCTCGATCACCGGCTTCGGGCAGACCGGACCCCTGCGCGACAAACCCGGCTACGACTTCATGATCCAGGCGATGGGCGGATTGATGAGCATCACCGGCGAACCGGATGGCGAGCCGATGAAGGTCGGCGTCGCGGTGGCGGACTTGTTCGCGGGACAGAACGCGGTCATTGCCATCCTCGCCGCTCTTCAAGCGAGACGACACACCGGCAAAGGACAACACCTTGACATTTCCCTGTTCGACTCGCAAGTGGGGATGCTCGCGAATGCGGCAAGCAACTTCTTGATTTCGGGCAACCCACCCAGGCGATACGGCAACGCGCACGCGAACATCGTCCCGTATCAGAGTTTCCAAGCCAGCGACGGTTGGTTCGTGATCGCGGTGGGAAATGACAAACAGTTTGCGAAAATGTGCGAGGTAATTGATAACCAGGAATTGGTAAACGATGCGCGCTTTGCCGCGAACTCCGCCCGTGTGCAAAACAGGGATGCGTTGATTGCCATCCTCGAACCTGTGTTCGCGAGGAAGACCGTGAACGAATGGCTTTCCCTGATCGGCGACGACTTCCCCTGTGGACCGATCAACAACCTCGAACAGGTCTTCTCCATGCCGCAGGTGGAGGCAAGAGAGATGTTGATCCACGCGGGACACCCGGAGATTGGAGGCTTGAGGCTGGTTGGTTCACCGTTGAAGTTCAGCGATACGCCGGTGGAATACAACCTCCCGCCGCCGAGGCTGGGGGAGCATACCCAGGAAGTGTCGAGGGAATTGTTGGGCGGCTAGACTTTTCGAGCGCGATACATTGTCAACAGCCTTTGATAGTTTCACAAGGAAAAAAAAGAATCCCCTCTCCCATTGGGAGAGGGGCAGGGGTGAGGGCTACGCCGTCTCTATCAATCCCATCGCGGCAAGCATGTCTTCGTTGTTGTCGAACTTGAAGGCTTCGAGTCCGCGTTTTTGGGCTTCGGCAAGTTCCACGGCTTCCAGCCTCTTGATGTCCTCTTTCGTCACAATGGGTTTGCCGAGGCTCTTCAATTTCTCAGCGGCCGCCTCCAGGTTTGGTTCGGTCGGCTGTTTGGTCTGGAGATACTGCCAGACCGCCTTCGACGCATTCGTGCCATCCTTGCGGGCGTACCCCACCAAGCCTGAACTGGCTTTGCGCGACCAGCCCCCGACGAACACATCCTCGAACGGCGATTCGTAGGAGTCGCCGTCAATCGGGAATTTCGGGTTTGGATTCTTTACGAACTCGTTCCATTCGACCGGCAGACCGAAGGTCTCGTCCACTTTGTCTCCGATGGCGAAGACCACCGTTTCAACATCCAGCCGACGCTTGTTCCCGGTTCCCCGGGCTTTGGTGTCCCCGTCCTTTTCGACGAGAAGATTGTCCTCGATCTCGACCTGGGTGAGGTTGCCGTCCGCGTCGCCGAGCATTTGAACGGGAGAGGCGAGGAAGATGAAATGGAAGCGCGTATCGGAGACTCGGGGCAGGGCTTTCGGGAGGGCTTCCAATATCGTGGCGCGCGCAGTTGTCGGGTCCTGATTGACCGCCTGCATGATCGGGGCAACGCGCTCGATCTCGGCGTCCAGCGCGGCTTGATCGAGATTGTCAATCACGTATTCCATTTCCTTCTTGTCGAACTTGACCTCCGCCGGTCCGCGGCGCACGATGGCGACCACGTCGTCCACTTTCTGTTCGCGGATGAGGAAATGGGCAATATCGAGCATCACGTTCCCCGCGCCGATCACCGCGCACCGCCTCCCAAAACGGAACGGTTTTTCACTGTAGGGAGGAAGTTGGTTGTAATGATACACAACGTCCTTGGCGTGATACGCCCCTGTCAGGTCTTCCCCGGGCAAGCCCAGCCACTTGGTCCCCTGCGCACCAGCCGTGACGAGGATTGCCTGAAAGCCGAGTTCGCGCAAGTCGTCGAGGGTCAGGTCGCCCTGTGTGCCGATGGTCACGTTCCCGAAGTAATCCAGGTTGGGCAGTTCGAGCACCTGCCTGAATTGCTTCCGCAAGCCGCTCTTCATCGTGTGCTTGGTGGGATAGATGCCATATTCCGCCAGCCCCCCCGCTTTGATGTCACGGTTGAACAACGCGACGCGCGCGCCATGGTTCGCAAGTTCGCGCGCGCCGAATAATCCTGCGGGTCCTGCGCCGACGACGGCGACGTAAAATTGATGGGTCACAGTGCCTCCTTGAAATTTGACGAATTGTTTTGGATAAAAACTGTCAGATTATAGTCTCAAAGCGAGACCTCCTCAAGCGGAAATGGTTACATGGCGGTTGGTGGAATATATCGGTTCGCTTCGCCTCCGGGGTGGGTCATGTTCCAATTGTAGGAAAAACAGGATCACATTTCAAGTGAAAAATGTCACAACTTGGGGCTTACCCCCGGGCAGCCTGGTTTGCCCCGCCGCTTCCTCCGGCGCGGGATGGAAAACCGTTACGCATTATTCGCCCGCTCCCTCAACGGAAAATCGTTCCATCCAAAACCGATACTCTATGTTAAGATTGACGCACTGTCATAGGAGGTCCGCATGTCGCAGCCTGAACCGAATCAAAATGAGCCCAGCAAATTGAAAAAACTCCTGAACGCTGGAGACTCGGACGAATCGCCCATCTCGCGCCTGCAAAGAACGGCGGGGAAGAATGCCCCGGCGAAAACGACGCCCGCCGCGCAGACGACTCAACCAAAACAAGGCGGTTCGGTTTCCACGCCCAAGCCTGCCTCCAACCCCCGGGCCGTATCCAAGCCCGGCGCGGGAGGATTCAAATTCCTGCCCGCGTTTTGGACCGTCGCAAGCGTCCTATCCATGACCGTCAACATCGTTTTGCTGATCGTCCTGGCGCTCGTCGTGCAAAACTTCAAAACGGTCGGCGTGACCCTGACCGCCCTGCCGGATCACCTGCTCGGCGGCTTGTATCATAACTTCGTCAAAATGGACAACGCCTCCATCAAAACGCAAATCCCCGTGAATGCGAATATTCCGTTGAACATCACGGTGCCCGTCAGGGCGACCACCCAGATCACGCTTGCCGAAGCGGCTGTCATCCGAAACGCGCAGGTGATCATCAACACGGGGAGTCTGGATATCAACGCCAGCGCGACCGTTACATTGCCCGCCAATACGCCCCTCACCGTCAACCTCGATTTCCCCTTGCAGGTTACAGACACCATCCCCGTCAGTTTGCCGGTTGACGTAAACATTCCGCTCAACCAGACCGAACTGCACGAACCCTTCGTCGGCTTGCGGCAGGTCGTGGAGCCGTTTTATTGCATGCTCAATGACTGTCCATAAGACAGACATCGGGCGCCCAAACATTCAATCGGAGATCGAACATTTATGAAGAAACCTTATACTGTCGAGACGCTTTCAAATGGCTTGAAGGTATTCCTGAAGGAGATCCACACCACGCCGATCGTCTCCTCCTGGCTTTGGTACCGGGTCGGCTCACGCGATGAAACGCAAGGTCGCACAGGCATATCGCATTGGGTCGAACACATGCAATTCAAAGGCACACCGCAATTCCCCGCCAACGTTCTCGATAAAGCCATCTCGCGCGAAGGCGGCGTGTGGAACGCCATGACCTACCTCGACTGGACGGCGTATTACGAAACCATGCCCGCCGACAGGATTGACCTCGCCCTGCGCCTCGAAGCGGACCGCATGGTCAACAGCCAGTTCGACGAAAAAGAGGTCGCCTCCGAGCGGACGGTCATTATCTCCGAGCGCGAGGGCAACGAAAACGATCCCCTCTTCCAACTCGGCGAGGCGGTGCAGCACGCGGCGTTTCGTATTCACCCATACCATCACGAGGTCATCGGCGACGTGGCGGACCTCCACGCCATGACCCGCGACGACCTTTACAACCATTACCGCGCGTATTACACGCCGAACAACGCGGTCATGGCGGTGGCGGGGGATTTCGATACGAAATCCATGCTTGCGCGCATCCGCGGGCTATTCGAGCCGATCCCGGCTGGACAGGAACCGACGCGGCTTGCCCGCCCGGAGACGGAACAAAGAGGAGAGATACGCCTCTCGGTGGAGGGACCCGGTTCGACCTCCTACGTTCAGGTCTGCTACCGTTTCCCAGCCGCCTCCCACCCGGACTTTTTCCCGCTCACCGTGCTGGACAGCCTGCTTGCCGGACCCAGCAACCTCAACATGTTCAGCGGAGGCATCTCGAACAAGACCTCGCGCCTCTACCGCGCGCTCGTGGACAGGGAGTATGCGGTCGGCGTCTATGGCGGCGCGCAGGCGACCATTGATCCCTTCCTTTACTCGATCGTTTTGACCGTTCATCCCAAACGAAAGCCCGAGGAAGCCCTCGCCGCATTGAACAGGGAGATCGAACGAGTCAGGCGGGAGAAGGTCGCCAAATCGGAAATTACCCGCGCCATCAAACAGGCGCGCGCCCTGTTCGCCTACGGAAGCGAGAACATCACCAACCAGGCGTTCTGGATGGGATATTCGGAAATGTTCGCGGAGTACGGCTGGTTCGAGAACTATCTCGATAAATTATCGTCTGTTTCGGTGAAGGACGTTCAACGCGTGGCGAACGAATATTTTCGACCGCGGAGCCGCGTGGTCGGGACGTATGTGCCGGCGGATGAGAGGAAGGCTTAACCATGAAAGCGGTCAAATCCACCCTGCCCGGCCCCGATACCATTCATCGCGTAATCCTGCCGAACGGCATCACGATCCTGACGCGTTCGAATTTCAACAGCCCGTCGGTCGCCATGAGCGGATATTTCGACGCGGGCGCGTTGTTCGATCCCGACGAAAAACTCGGGCTCGCCGATTTCGTCACCTCCGCGTTGATGCGCGGGACGAAAAAGCACAACTTCGACGAGATCTATAATATCCTCGAATCCGTTGGGGCAAGCCTGGGGTTCAGCACCGGCGTGCATCGGTCGGGTTTCAACGGCCGTTCCCTCGCGGAGGACCTCCCTTTCCTGCTCAGCCTGTTATCCGAAGCGTTGATGCAGCCGACGTTTCCCAAAACCGAGGTGGAGAAACTGCGCGCTCAAATTCTCACCGGGCTGGCGATCAACGCGGAGGATACCGCCGAGATGGCTTCGCAGGCTTTCGACAAGATCCTATACAGGGATCACCCTTACAGCCGCCCCGATGAAGGAACGCCGGAGACCGTCAAACGGATCACGCGCGACGACCTTGTGAAATTCCACCGCCAGCATTACGGTCCGCGCGGGATGGTGATCGCCATCGTCGGCGCGGTGGAGGCGGAGAAAGCCGTCAGACAGGTGGAACGCGCGTTGGGTGGGTGGCAGGTAAAGGGTCAGAAAGAGCCGCCTCCGATCCCCGACGTGAAACCGCTCAGGAAGACGATCACGAAACATCATCGCATCGCGGGCAAGTCCCAGTCCGATATTGTGATCGGCACGAACGGCCCGAAAAGAAGGGACCCGGAGTATATGTCCGCCGTGTTGGGGAATAACGTTCTGGGGCAGTTTGGGATGATGGGGCGGATCGGGGATTCAGTTCGTGAAAGGGCTGGGCTGGCGTACTATGCTTATTCGAGCCTGAACGCCGGGATCGGTCCCGGCTCGTGGGAGGTGAGCGCGGGCGTGAACACGGGTAACGTTCGCAAGGCGACCGACCTGATCGTGGAGGAATTGAGGAGGTTCGTGGATGAAGGCGTGACGGAGGATGAACTTGCCGACAGCAAGGCGAACTTCATCGGGCGTCTGCCTCTTTCTTTGGAATCGAATAGAGGCGTGGCGGGGGCGCTGTTGAACATCGAGCGTCACGACCTTGGTCTGGATTATTATCTCCGTTATGCCGATCTGGTGAACCAAGTCACGCGCGGGGATGTTTTGGATACCGCACGCAGGTTCATTGATCCCGAACGGTTGGCGATTGCGGTGGCGGGACCGTGAGGAGTAGCCAGTGAGCAGTGAGCAGTGTTGCGGGCGATGATGAAATTGGCGACAGGCGTTGACTTGATCGAAATTAGCCGAATCGAGGAGGTGATCGCGCGTCACGGTAGGCATTACCTCGAGCGCATCTATACGACTGCCGAATTGGAACAATGCGGCAAACGCGCTGAGTCGCTGGCGGGACGGTTCGCCGCGAAGGAAGCGGTTGCCAAGGCGCTGGGAAGCGGCATCGGGGAGGTGACCTGGAAGGAGATCGAAATTTTGGGGGACGACCAAAACGCGCCGGTGTTGAGACTACATGGTTCTGCCGAGCGGAAGGCAAAAGAATTGGGCTTGACCGCCTGGTCCGTGAGCATCAGCCACAGCCAAAGTCATTCGATTGCATTGGCTGTAGCGATCGGTTGAAATGACAAAAGCGCATTTCAAGTGAGTCGAAATAAAACGTTCGAAGGTTTGCTCGAAGAAATATCGGTCGCTTGCGTCAACCTTCGGGACGGTTAATTCTGAAACGAAATACGCCCAAATGAAAACTTCCCGGAGCGCCAGTTCTCCGGGAAGTTTTGCAAAGGACAGGATACGCGCGGCGAATCCATCCGCGCTTGTGACTCATGTCCAATTTGCCGGGTCAGTTATTATCCTCCACGCCGATCCAAATGTGACCGGGCAATACCGGTCGGTAAGGACGAACCGTGATTTTCTGCCCTTCCAGCCTGGCATCCTTCAACATGCTGGGATGAACCAGGCAAAGGTCGGGTATCCGTCCATATTTCTTGCGGTAATACTCCATCGCCTTCTGTATCTTGATATCCAGCGAGATCTGTGAATTGTCGAACCATAACATTCCGGTGTGCATGACAACCTCCGTTTCATTCGTTCAAAGCGGGAATCCAAAAACGAAGCCATTGATTGCCTTCGCGCAGGGCGAATTCAGAACCGCGCTCCAATTTGCCGAGTTCCGCTCCCTCTGCATCCAGTCTGAGGATGTGATCGGCGTTCCGAATGGTCCCGAAGATGCGTGTGCGAAAGGCTTCGAGCCAGGATTCCATGTTGCCAAGAAACCGGGTACTCAATGTAATGATGGGCCATACGCGTCGGGAGGGTCCGCGCAGGAGAAGCCAGCGCAGGTTCTGCACCGTATCCATTTCCATGTTGGTGATCGCTTCGAGATCGTCCAGCAAAAGCAATACGGACTGTTTGCTGGACTTGTTCCCATGCGCCCAGGACGCCAGCGATAGGATGAAATCCTCCGCCGACTTGTGATGGATGGAGAAAACGCCGACGTTGTTGGGTATTTCCTCGAACCCGTTCCATTCTTCGGGATGGTTGGTCAATGCGCCGAATTGAAGTTTTTCCGGCTGATGCATTTTCCCAGCCGCGCGCGCGATGGTTTTCAGGAACGCCGTCTTGCCGGTTCCAGGATCGCCCAGGATCAGCAGGGGACCAGGAAGCGGATCATGCAGGTTCAGCAGAACGGGAAGTTCATCCGACGCAACGCCCAGAAACAAGGCTTCTTCCGGCATGGGACCGAAGTCAGCCAGCACCTGGCTAAGGGCAGGCTGGGCAGGTATCGGCTGCGCGGGATGTTCCGTCCCCAATTCCGTTTTGAGTTCGGCGTACGCGTCCAGCATCAGATCGAATCGTTCAAGGTCGTCATTCATGGGAACCTCTATTTAGAGCCTGTCCGAATAGTCAATCTCTTTCATGGAATCAGGGAACATGCTCCCGAACTGCGCCAGCAAGTTTCACATGGCGCCTCGGCGACACACGCTGATTCCAGTATTGACCGGATGGTTTTTAGAACATCCGTTCTAAATATACAACGTTATGAGGCGTATGTCAAGAGGCGTGGGATATTGCATTTTCGTAACAACGACGATCGCGCTTCCACACTTGGTTGACCCCAATGCGATTCTTAGGTTCCTGATCTTGAGCCATCAATCGAAATGATGAAACAGACCATATCCTTGCGAAAACGCGGGTTCTAAATTTGTACACTCAACTTGATTTTCGTCTGTATTTGTGCTAATAATGGAAGAAAAAATGCGAGGGCTTCTCTATGCACAGGGAACGTGTTTCCGAAAATGTCTATTGGTTTCAAAGCGAGGTCTATGCCCAGGTGACGGCGGGCGTGGTGGCGGGTCCGCAGTGGGCGGTGGTGATTGATACCCTGGCTCTGCCGGAAGAAACGCTGACCATCCGTGAATTCATCGAGCATGAGTTGAACGTGCCGGTCCGGTACGTGATCAACACGCATTATCACGCCGATCATTCGTGGGGGAACTGTTTCTTCCCCGGCGCGACAGTGGTTGCGCACGCGCGTTGCCGCGATCTGCTGGAGGAACGCGGCATCCCTTCGTTTGAATCGGCAAAGAAGCAAAATCCCGCCTTGCGGCAGGTGCGGGTCATCCTCCCCCAGATGACGTTCATTGACGGGGACATGACCCTTCGTGTAGGCAAGAAGAACCTGATCCTTTCCCCAACCTTTGGGCATAGTCACGATGGCATTTCGGTATTGGTCGAGGAGGATCGTATTTTGTTTGCAGGCGACGCATTCATGCCCGTGCCGCATATCGTGGATGGAGACGTGGACGATAATATCGCCTCCATTAAGCACATCGCCAAACTGGGGCTCGAGAACATCGTGCAGGGTCACGGCGACATCATCCTGCGCGGTGAAATTGATGCGGCGGTAAAGGAAAACGTCAATTATCTGAACGCGATCAAAAAAGCCGTAAAGTCGGTTGCGCGCAAGAAGAATGCGTTTGAATTGCTGGAAGAAATAAAGATCGAGAGTTGTGGCAAAAGCAGGGTATATCTTGGCGGACTCGCGGAAGCTTTGCATCAAAGCAATTTGCGCGCATTGCTCCATAATATCCAGAGTGCGAAGCAATCCTGAACGATTTTATTACTCCGTATGCCTCCCGCCGATGATTCCACTGTTTGCAAGTTCTTCCAATTCCCCCTCGGAGAGGATCTCGCCCAGAACGGCATTCGTGTGCTCGCCCAGTTTTGGCGCGGGTCGTTTTGGTCCGTGCGCAAAGACGAACGGGGTGTTCAGTCCGACGGGCTGACCGTCTTCTTCATGCACAAACCCGCGTGCCCTCACTTGCGGATGCGAAAGCATTTCTTCGAATGAGAGGACCGGTTCCACACAACCGTCGCTGTTGGAGAAGGCTTCCAGCCATGCGTCAAGTGTCCTTCCCTTGAAAATATTCGCCACCTCGTCCTTGATGGATCGGTCGAACTGGCGCGGGAGCAGATCGTTCCTGCCAGTGACCTTGCAAAAATCGCTCCAAAAGGTTGGTTCCAACGCGCCAAGCGACAGGTATTTTCCATCCGCCGTCTCATAAATATTGTAGCAAGCCAGTCCGCCGCTCAAAGCAAGTTTGCCGCCCTTCACTGACAAGCCGCTGAAAAATGCCGCGCCGGCCTGTGGCGTCATCCAGGAGAGAGCGCCGTCAAGCAAAGATACATCCAGATACGCGCCCTTTCCGTCCTTTTGCCTTGCCACAAGCGCGCTAAGAATGGCGATACTTGCAAGCATGGCTCCGCTCAGGTCGGCTACTGCCACGCCATAAGGTACGGGGGGCTGGTTCTCCCTCGCATTCAACGACAGCGCCCCGCTGATCGCCAGGTAATTCAAATCGTGCCCGGCGCGCTGGCGGTAAGGTCCCTCCTGCCCATAGCCTGAAAGGGAACAATAGATCATGGCGCCATTGACAGTCCGGATGGTTTCATAATCAATCTTCCAGCGCGCCATGGCTCCCGGGCGAAAACCCTCGATCAACACATCCGCCGTGGACGCAAGGCGGAGAAAGACTTCGCGCCCGCGCGGGTTGCGGTAATTGATCGCCACACTTTTCTTTCCCCGATTGATCATTTCGAACATTTTACCCAGCCCCATTTCTGCGGGGATCAGACGCGCATAATCGCCTGCAAGGGGCGTTTCCACTTTGATCACCTCCGCGCCCAGGTCCGCGAGCAATTGAGTCAGGTACGGACCCGGCACAAGGCGGGACAGATCGAGAATACGAATTCCGTTCAACGGCTGGTACATGGACGCCTCCGCGGAAAAGTTCGTTCGTCAGGTCTGCAAAGATCCATCCCCTTGTAAAACATTGCGCTTCATTCGGAGTCCTGGTGCTGTTCCTTCCTGGCTCTCAACCATCCATGCAAACTATATTTGACCACGCGCTCATTTCCGGCAAGCAGTTTTCGGATGTTGGGGCGCAGCGCCCAGAGTAACAGAAGTTCAGCGAGCACCCCATATAATACATCCACCCAGGGCATGAACCCCATCGAGGCGCGTATGGAAAAGAGCAGGATTACAAATAGACCTACGGCGATGGTCGTAATGGAGGCGATGCCGACAGTGAAAAATACCAACGCGCCCAGCCCGAAAAGAATGGGAAGTGACCAGATCCAAAGTCCCACCGATCCTCCCAGCGCCGGCGCGCCTCCCGCCCCGCCGTGGAAACGTACCTTGCCATCCTCGTCACGGCTGATCAAAAAAACCGAGTAGTTATGACCAAGGATTGCCGCCACTGGAGCAAGCACGTGGATGATGTGATTCCCGGTAGACACCTGTGCCAGCCAGACTGACGCCGCGCCTTTCAAAATGTCCAGGATGGTTGTGAGCAGACCCGCCCCGAACCCTGCGGCGCGCATGGCATTTGTCCCGCCCGTGCGTCCGCTTTCGATCTCACGGATATCCTTGCCGGTTTTGAACCTGACGATCAACAATCCGAATGGGATGGAACCGAGGATGTATCCAAGAGCCACGATCCCTGCTTCGACCAACGTTTGCATCTCTTTCCTCCGAATGAATATAGAACTTGAAACACGGGAAAACGCGCGGGGTTTCTCTATTCGAGGATCTTCAGGTCAACCTCGCGTGCCGTCCCCTTTTCGATCCAAAATCCGCGCAGGCTCCATTGACCGTCTTTCCTGAAACAAACGACGTGGACGACCTCGTAAGCCGCCTCTGCAATGTCGGTTGGGGAGACGGCTTCAGGTCCCGCGGGATGCGAGTGGAAGATGGCGAGCAGCTCGAGGCTGTGGGATTCGATCCACTCGAACGCCTGGAGTTGCTCATAAGGATCCATCACGAATCGCGCGGGACTTTGAGCCTGATTCCGCACGAACAACACTTTCTCCACCCGATCCTTTTTCCCCGCCAGCAGACCGCAAGCCTCCAGCGGCGCGTGAGACTCGGAATGTTCGATGATCGCAAGCGCGTGTTCGCGCCTGAGCGTCAATTGCAGGATCATTTTATCGAATGAAGATCGCCAGCCCCCAGCACAGCGAGGCGACGATGGCGGGTTCCAGCGCGGCGCGCCGGGCGGGTATGTTTTCGTCGAGGTTGACCGCCAGCTCGATCAACCCATATAACGGACCGATCAACAGCAGCCCGAATTGGATTGGGGTAAGGGGCCAGTAATGCAGCCCGGCCGCGATCTGCGCGCAGACCAGCCCGATGCCGAGCGACCAGGCAATTTCCCATTTGCCGCCCATTCTCAAATGTAATGTGCGCAGGCTTGCAAGCGCGGAGGCGATGAACAGCGCGGGCAGGAGGATATACAGGCGCGTCTGACTGGCGCGGAGGGCTATGGACAATACAAAGAACAGGGTGTGCGAAATGGCGGTCAGCCCCGCCACCGACAGGTTGTAATACGGGGCGTCCGGGTTCACCGCAACGTATTCCGCGAGAAAAACAAGGAAGAGCAGGATGCCGCTGACCAGAAAGCCGATCCACCAGGCGGGTCCATCCGGCAATATGGAGAGCGGGACGCTGAGGACGAAGGTGGTGAGGGTGGGAAGCAGCCACCATTGAAAGGTGCTCCTGCCGTTCAGGGAGGGGTGGCCGCGCAGGAGCCAGTCCATGCCTGTGGCGGCGAGACCCGCAGTAAAAACGTTCATAAGGGTCGTAATGTCCAGGGGGAGGGCGAACAGGAAGCCCGGCAATTGCACTTCGAGGTTGAATCCCTGTGAGGGGACGAGATTCGCCAGCGCAAGCGTCAAAAGAACGGTGGATGTGAGCAGCCCGATCCGATTCGGATCGGGTGTGAAACGGCTTTGTTCGTTCATCCCAGGCATTGTACCTGCCCCTTATCCGACTGCCAAGTGATATGCCGTATGGTAGAATCAAATGGTTATGAACATGCAAAAACTCGAAACGTTGCCTCCTCCTCCGGGCGTGATCGATTCGCTCCGGGCGGGTTTCGAGGTCGTTTCCAACCGCATCGTGCTGATCCTCGTGCCGCTGGGTTTGGATCTGCTCCTCTGGCTGGGCCCGAGGTTGAGCGTGGATGGCTTGCTCTCCCCTTATTTCCGGTTGGCGTTCGAGCAGGCGCGCAGAACCGTGGCCGAAGCGGACATGGAGCGTTTCATCCAGGCGCAATCCCTGTTGGCGGGGTGGTTGAGGGATTTCAATTTGTTGAGCCTGCTCTCCAAATCGCAGTTGTTTCCCATCGGCGTATCGAGTCTTTCCGCCCAAACGCTGCCGGTGAAAAACCCGCTTGGGCTATCGGACGTTGTGACGATCTCCTCTTTTTGGATCGCGCTCGGTCTGGCGTTCGCGTTGGTCCCGCTTGGCTGGGTCGTCGGGGGAGTGTATTATCGTCAGGTGGCAGGATCAATTTTGGGCGGGGATGAGGCGAGGATCGGTTTCCTGCGCGCGGTCGTCCAGAGCGTCCTCCTCTCGCTGCTGTGGCTGGCGGGCATGGGAGCGGTCGGCGTTCCCCTGTTCATGGTCCTTGGCTTGTTCATGGTGATCAGCCCGGCGATGGCGAACGTTGCGTTGTTTATCCTTTTGTTGTTTTCGTTCTGGTTGATCGTGCCGCTGTTCTTCACGCCGCACGGGATCTTCGTCCGCGGTCAGAACGCGTTCCTTTCGATCCTTTCCAGCGTGCGGATGGTGCGCTTCTCGCTCCCGACGAGCGGCATGTTCGTATTGAGCGTGTTCCTGCTTTCATACGGATTGGACCTGTTGTGGAGCGCGCCGGGCGAGGAGTCCTGGCTGGCGCTGGTGGGGTTTGCGGGTCATGCCTTTATGACAACTGTATTGCTTGCGGCAAGTTTCATCTATTACCGTAATGCGACCGATTGGATGAACAAACTGCACGGATAGTTCCGCCGGAGGGCGGTCTTCCGTATTTTGAATGTATCTTCTTCACCCGCTTTCCATGAGGCGGGTATCTCCTGGAGGTTTTTGTGGCGACGAAAGAGAAAACAAACGGTTTCGATTACGATGTCAGCGCCATCCAGGCGCTCGAAGGGATCGAACACGTGCGCAAACGTCCGGGCATGTATGTGGGCGGCACGGACATCAAGGCGTTGCATCACCTGGTCTACGAGGTCGTGGACAATGCGATAGATGAAGCGCTGGCTGGATTCTGCACAAAGATAGACATCATCATCCACGCCGACAGCAGTGTGACGGTCGAGGACAATGGACGCGGCATTCCGGTCGGTCCCCATCCCACGAAGCGGGACGCAAAGGGCAAGCCCATGGAAACCGTGGACGTGGTGATGACCGTGATCGGCGCGGGCGGCAAGTTCGGCGGCGGGGGGTACAAGGTCTCCGGCGGTTTGCACGGCGTGGGCGTGAGCGCAGTGAACGCCCTCTCCGAATGGATGACCACGGAGGTCAGGCGCGACGGCAGGGTATGGCAGCAAAGTTACAAGCGCGGCGTCCCACAGGGACCCATCAAGCAGATCGGAAAAGTCCCGAAGGACGATACCGGCACGAAACAAACCTTCAGGTTCGACAAGCAGATCTTCACCGAGGACATTGATTATCGTTTCGATACGCTCGTTCAGCGTTTCCGTGAAATGGCGTTCGTGACGCGCGGCGTGACCATCCGCTTTGTGGATGAACGCGTCGATCGCCAGATGACCTTTTATTTTGAAGGCGGACTCACATCCTTTGTCCGTTATTTGAACCGCAACCGCGAGAACCTGCACCCGGTCGTCCACGTGGACAAGGATATCGAAGCCATCGGCATCGAAGCCGCCATCCAATATACGGACGCGTATACCGAGTCCGTGTACTCGTTTGCGAATACGATCAACACTGTGGACGGCGGCACGCACCTCACGGGCTTGCGCTCTTCGCTGACGCGCGTGATCAACGATTATGCGCGCAAGAACGGCATGCTCAAGGACGCCGACCCGAACTTTTCCGGCGACGATACGCGCGAAGGTCTGACCGCCATCGTTTCGGTCAAACACCCCGAACCGCAGTTCGAATCGCAGACGAAGGTGAAGTTGATGAATCCCGAAGTGCAGACGTACGTCACCCAGGTGGTGGGCGAGGCGTTCAGCACGTTCCTCGAAGAGAACCCGCAGGCGGCAAAGGCGATCATCGCCAAGTGCCTGACCTCTGCCCGCGCGCGGGATGCGGCGCGCAAAGCGCGCGACCTGGTCATCCGCAAGTCCGCGTTGGAGTCATTGACCCTGCCGGGCAAACTGGCGGATTGCTCGGAACGGGATTCGGCAAAGACCGAGTTGTATATCGTCGAAGGCGACAGCGCAGGCGGAAGCGCCAAACAGGGACGCGACCGCCACTTCCAGGCGATCCTCCCATTGCGCGGCAAGATCATGAACACAGAACGCGCCCGCCTCGACAAGATCCTTTCGAGCAACGAGATCAAGGCGTTGATCTCCGCGCTCGGCACGGGCATCGGAGACAATTTCGATATCGAAGGTCTGCGCTACGGGCGCGTCATCATCATGACCGACGCGGACGTGGACGGCAGTCACATCCGCACGCTGTTGCTGACCTTTTTCTTCCGCTATATGCCGAAGTTGATCGAGGAGGGTCATCTCTACATTGCCCAGCCTCCGTTGTATCGCATTGCCTACAAGAATCAGGTCAAGTACGCGTACACGGAAAAGGACAAGGACAAGGTCCTCAAGGAGGTGGGGGAGAAGGCGTCGCTCCAGCGATACAAGGGTCTCGGCGAAATGAATCCCTCCCAATTATGGGAGACGACCATGAATCCCGAAAACCGGACCCTGCTTCTCGTCACGGTCGAGGACGCGGCGGAGGCGGATCGGACCTTCGATATGCTGATGGGCGACGCAGTGGACCCGCGCCGCAAGTTCATCCAGACCCACGCGAAAGCCGTCCGCAATCTGGATATTTAGCCCGAGTTCGGGGAACCCTTTTTGATACACGGATACTTCGACAGGCTCTCAGCAGGCTCGACTGCCTGCTCAGTACAAGTCCCGCGGACGCCACGGATCTTCAAAGATTTTTTGGATTTTTTCCGTGCGTCTCCGCGTTATCCGCTCTGTCCGTGTCCGGAATCACGGGAATTCCCAGGTAGCCTCCTTTGAACCGACGTTATTTGGCATGGCGTAACGTCCCGGAGCGATCCTCCGGGACGTTTTGAATCCCGCCTTTCCTCTTTGTTATGAAAGTACCATAGTTGTGGATTGGGGATGTAGTGTAAAATTCCAGAAGCCGCTGACCCGTGCGGCATTCAGTGGAATCATGTTGTATCTCTCCAAGCGAACACAGGCGGTTTTGAGCCGGGCGCTACAGGTCGTGGTGCTGGTCTATCAGGCTGTCGCCGTCCTGGTTTTCATCTTTACGCTTTATCTTGCCGCCGACTGGCTGGCGAACCCGTTCATCGGCGGTTTCTTCGAGCATACGCTCGTCTTGAACGGTTCCGATACGAGCGAAGAGGGAAAACACTGGGCGATGTACGCGCACGGGTTCGACGTGGGCGATCAATTGCTCTCGGTGAACGGCGTTCCAGTTTCCACGTCCGATCAATTAAAGGAAATATTGGGTTCGAAGATGGTGGGGGATGAAGTCACGGTCGAAATTCGCGCTGTCGAAGGATCGGTTGAAAAAAGGGATATCCGCCTGCAGGACCTTTCGTCCGCGGACCGCTACGCCTTCTTCTATATTCCTGAATTCCTGAGTTTCGTTTTCCTCGTCGCCAGTTTGTGGATCTTCGGCCTGCGCCGAACGGAGCCCGCCGGGCGGGCTTTCTCCATTTTCACCTCCTCGCTTGCCATTGCGATCGGCGCGCTCTTCGATCTGTACACCTCCCACCGTTTTACGTACATCTGGACGCTGGCATTGTCGCTGGTCGGCGGCTCCTTGATAGACCTGGCATTGGGCTTTCCCCAGGAAGTGCGTTTTGTGATCGGTCGTCCGTACCTCCGCTGGCTGGGCTACCTGGCGGGCTTGGCGCTGACGTTCAACGCCTACGCCAAATTATTCGATTTCGAAAATCCCACTGCCTACATACAGGCATGGCAGTTCATCTATGGATTCGTCGGGCTTGCCGCCCTCTTCTATTTTGGGATGTTGTTCCGCCATGCAGCCACCTCCCGCTCGCCCGTCGTCAAGAACCAGGCGCGGACGATCCTGATCGGTTCCCTGATCGCGTTCGGTCCGGTGGTGATCTGGTTCTTGTTTTCGGGCGAGGCGTTCAATCCCTACCTGCTCCCCTTCCTGCTCGTCTTTCCCCTGGTCAATGGATACGTCGTCCTGCGCTTCCGCCTCCTCCGCACTGATTACTGGGTGCGCCAGGGGATGGTATATGCCATGCTGACGATTTTCGTCG
This sequence comes from Chloroflexi bacterium CFX6, assembly GCA_030263595.1. Lineage (GTDB taxonomy): Bacteria > Chloroflexota > Anaerolineae > Anaerolineales > Villigracilaceae > Defluviilinea. Next base: position 10,515 of record SZPG01000018.1, on the reverse strand, counting down.
TCGGCGCGTATGGACTTCTGGTCAGCGGCATCGCATTGATCGTGCCGATGCCGCCCAATAATCCTTATTTGATCGCCGGGCTGGTCTTTGTCATTGCCGTCCTGCTCAACCCGTTACGCAACCGCCTCCAGGCATGGGTGGATGGCGCATTCTTCCGCGGTCAACGCGCCTACGAAGACCGCATTCGCACCTTCAGCCACGAAATGACCGGCGCGCTGGACATCGAAGCGATCGGGAGGGTGATCCGCCAGCAGGTGATGGCGACCCTGGTGCCGGAGCGCCTCCACATCTACACCTACGACGCGCTCAACGATCAATACGTCGCCTTGCCCGGGCAGGATGGTCGTCCCACCAGCGATATACGCTTCGCCTCCACCAGCCCGCTTGTCCAGTACTTCCAAAAAGAAAACATCCCGTTATATCTCGATACGGTCAACCCGCCCGAAAACCTGAAAGCCGACGAAGCGCGCCTCTCCCTGCTGGGCGCGCGCCTCTTCATCGCTTTGAAGGGCGACGGCAAGCCCGTCGGCTGGCTCGCTTTGGGATCGCCCCTTTCCGGCGCGGCATACACGCCCAACGACCTCGAATACCTCGAAAACATTTCCGACCAGGCGTCGGTCGCCATTTCGCGCGTGCAGACGGTGGCAAACCTGGAACGCCGCGTGCAGGAAATGAACGTGCTTTCGCGCGTATCGCAGGGCGTGAACATCACGCTCACCTTCGACGACGTGCTGGAACTGATCTTCGCGCAAACCTCCCAGATCATCCCCTCCGCCTTCTTTCACATTTCCCTCTACAACAAGGCGGCGAATTATTTCTACTATGGTTTCCGCGTGGACGACAACGAACGCGTTGCCTCCCTCGAAAACCAGCCGCTGCCCATCAACTTCGGTCTGGGACAGGAGATCATCCGAAAGGGACGCCAGATCATCACGCAGGATTACTCGCGCGAATGTCACTCCCGCAACGTGATCCCCGCCGCGACGGGCATCTATGCGTGGATGGGCGTTCCGCTCAACTCCGGCGCGGAGACCATCGGCGCATTGAGCGTTGGAAGCCGGGACCCCACCATCACCTACACGCGGGCGCAACTCAACCTCCTGCAATCCATCGCCGACCAGACCGTCGGCGCGATCGTCAAGGCGCGCCTGCTGGAGGAGACGGAACAACGCGCCCATCAACTCACCACGTTGAACGAGATCACGCGGCAGTTGACCTCCACGCTCGAACAGGAACCCCTCCTCCGCAACATTCTCGAAAACGCCGTGAGCATCCTCAACTCCGAAGCCGGGACCCTGTTCCTGGTGGACGAACAAACCGGCGATCTGATCTTCCGCGTCACCGCCGGACCTGTAGCCGGGAACCTGCTCGGACAACGCCTCCCCGCTGGAACCGGCATCGCCGGACGCGCCGTCCAGACCCGCGCCCCCGTCATCGAAAACGACGCCCAACGCTCGCTTTCCCGCTTCGCCGGAACCGACAAGCAGACCGGCTTCATCTCGCGTTCCCTGCTTGCCGTCCCCATGCAGATCAAGGAACGCGTGCTGGGCGTCATCGAAGTCATCAACCGCCGCGATGGATTGCCCTTCGTGGAGGACGATCAAAACATCCTTGCCGCATTCGCCGGGCAGGCGGCGGTCGCCATCGAAAACGCGCGCCTGCTCGCGCTCACCGACCAGGAACTCGCCGCCCGTCTCGAGGAACTCCAGGTCATGGGCCGCATCGTCCGTGAATTGAACGCCAGCCTCGACGTGGACCGCGCCATGCGCATTACGCTCGAATGGGCAATGCGGCAATCGAACGCCGAAGCGGGCTTGATCGGCATGATGGAAGAAGGCAGCATACGCCTCATGGCGCAGGAAGGCTACGAGGAGGTGTTCACCGATCCCTCGAACGGGCATTTGCCGCTCGATATGCCCACCATCAAACCCGCCCTCCAAAGCGGACAGCCCACCCAGGTCTCGCTGATCGCCACAGGCGAAAAGGGACTCCTGCCCACCGCGCACACGCAGATCATCATCCCCATCCGCCGCGAAGCGGACGTCATCGGTTTGCTCCTGCTCGAAAGCATGAGCGACTCGCAGGAGAACCTGGCGTTCCTCAACCGCCTGAGCGACAACGCCGCCATCGCCATCTACAACGCCCAACTCTACGACGAAGTGCAGCGCGCCAACATCGCCAAAAGCGACTTCGTCTCGTTCGTCGCGCACGAACTCAAGAACCCCATGACCTCCATCAAAGGCTACACTGAATTGCTCGCCGCCGGCTCCGTCGGACCGATCAACGACATGCAGACCAACTTCCTGAACACCATCCGCGCCAACGTCGAACGCATGTCCGTCCTGGTATCCGACCTCAACGACAACGCCAAGATCGAAGCGGGCCGTCTCCGTCTCGACTATAAGAAGGTGCGTGTGGCGGAGATCGTGGATGAAGTCCTGCGCTCCACCAGGCGCCAGCTCGATGACAGAAAACAGACCGTGGAGCTTCGTCTCGCGCCGAACTTGCCGGAGGTCTGGGCAGACCCGGTGCGCGTGGGGCAGGTGCTGACCAACCTCGTCAGCAACGCCCACAAATACACTCCCGAAGGCGGGCAGATCGTCATCGGCGCGGAAGCGACCGCCAACCAATGGGATTCCGAAGGAGCGAAACGGGTCATCCATCTCTGGGTCAGGGATAACGGCATCGGCATCAGCATCGAAGACCAGATGAAGATCTTCCAGAAATTTTTCCGTTCGGACGACTCGAAAGCGCGGGAAGCCCCCGGCACGGGTCTGGGTCTGAACATCACAAAAAGCCTCGTCGAAATGCAAGGCGGGAGCATTTGGTTCGAAAGCGAATACCGCAGGGGGACGACCTTTCACTTCACCGTACCGGTTGCGGAAGGATGACGACATGATCCTGAAATCCGCCATCGGACACGCCCAGGCGTTGAACGGACGCGAAGCCGGTTTACAGGCGACGCATCACGCTTTGAACAGCCTCGGCTCGGCAAACCCAGGCATGGCGTTTGTCATTGCCTCGCACCAATACCAGGCGCGCCACGTCGTCAACGGCGCGGCGAGCCTGTTGGGCGATACGCCCATCATCGGCATGAGCAGTCCCGTCGGTTTCACGTCCCGGGGGTTGCATCCCAATTCGGTGGTCGTCGCCCTGCTGATCGGCGATTTCCAGGCGGAAACGTACTGGATGCCCGGCTACGCCCAGAGCGGGCGTGAGACAGGCGTCCGACTCGCGCAGCAACTCGAAGGGAAGGAGGACGCGCAAGGTCTTCTCTTCTTTGCGGATGGCTTCAACGGCGATGCCGACCAGTTATGTTCGACGTTGTCCGTTGGGGATATCCCGCTTGCCGGCGCGCTTTCCTCCGGGGACTTGCACACGGGTCATTCCTACCAGTTGGCTGGTCAACAGACCGGAACCGGGGCTCTCGCCGGAGCCGTCCTGCGCGGCGGCTTGCGCGTGGGTGTCGGTTGGGCGCATGGCTGGAACCCGGTCGGCAGTCACTTCCGCGTGACGCGTTCGCGCGGCTTCTGGCTCCGCACATTGGACGGTCGTCCCGCCTCCGAAACGTACGCCCAACTGTTCGGCTACCCCGCGCGCGAATGGGCTTTCCCCCCGTTGAGTCACCTTGCCCGTCTCTACCCGCTCGGCTTGGAGCAGGGCGATCAAATGCTCGTGCGCGCCCCCGTCCGCGTGGAAGCGGATGGAAGTTTCCGCATGAACGCGCCCGTGCGCGACGGCGTGGACGCCTACCTGCTGGTCGGCAACCGCGCCTCCTGCGAGAAAGCCGCGCAGCAGGCGGCGCAACAGGCGTTGCAGCAACTCGATGGGGAAAAACCCGCCTTTGCGCTCGTCCTTGCCGACATCGCCTGGGAGATGTTGTTGAAATCGCATCCCGGTTCCGAGATCGCCGCAGTGCAGGACATCCTCGGCAGGGACGTTCTCATCGCGGGCGGTTATACGCTCGGGCAGATCGTCCCCGGCCGGGAATCGGCTCCGCCGCAATTGTTGAACCAGCATATCGTCGTGATTGCATTCGCCTAGATCGAGCAATCCGCTTTGAACCACGGACGCTTCGCGCTGAGCCACGGGGTTTTATTCTTTTGGCTCTTTGGGGTTTGGTGGGGTAAAAATCTTTTCTGGACACGGAAGCCACGGATTTCACAGAAAAGCACGGATTTTTTTCTTTCTTTTTCAGAGAAAAAACTTTGAAAAACTCCGTGTCTTTATTATCCCCTTTAGGAGACAGCTGCGGCACAGGTAACATCAACCTGCATTGGGGGATATAATGCCCGGTACCACGAAGAGGAGAATGATATGAAAACCGGGATCCTTTCCCTGACCTTGATCGCGGCGTTCCTGCTGGCGGGATGCGCGCCTGCGACCCCCGCGAACCCCACGCCCACCCTGCTCATCCCTGCCTTGCCGGTGACCGATCCCACTGCGACCCCTTCCCCGTCCCCGCTCGGAACCTTAGCTCCCCTGCCGAACCTCACAACCACCCCATTCCCTTCCGCCGCGCCGAGCCTCTGCACGGATCCCGCCGCAGCCGCGCGGGTCGAATCATTGAAAACTTCGATGCTGAATGCGGATGGCGCATTGCTCAGTTCGCTCGTGAGTCCGACGCGAGGGATGGAGGTTCGATGGGTGCGATATGGCGCCGCCGTCACCTACACTTCGGAGCAGGCGAAATTCCTCTACGAAACGACCTTCGAGGTCAACTGGGGCGACGCGCCCGGAAGCGGACTGGCGAAGGTCGGCGCGTTCCATGACGTGATCGTCCCCGACCTGGTGAAAATATTCAACCAGCCCTATACGCTTCATTGCAATGAACTCAAGCACGGCGGCGCGACCTACGACGTTACCCTGCCCTTTGACGGGGATTTCTACTCCATCTACTTTGCGGGCGCCGAAGTCAACGGTTTCCTCGACTGGCATACCTGGGTCGTCGGCATGGACTATGAAAACGGAAAACCATACATCCATTCATTGATCCAGTTCTATTGGGAGCCATAAGGAATTGCCGATCAGGGCTGACCTTTGCCTCGCGTCATCCGCTCCCAATGCCGGCACACCTGCCGGCATTCTTAATGTAACTGATGTTACGCAATGATACCCGTAACGCGAGACTGCGTAGCGTCTTGCTTTTCAGGTGTTTCCTGGGCAAGAGCGACATGAATGTCGCATTACGATGACCAAGATAATCTTTTCCGCGTAACGTGAGTTAATGTAAGAAGCAGACTGGTCACGTATACTATGTTATTGCAAAAACTTGCAATAAGGAAACCATGTCCTGCGCTTCTGAATATGCCCCCCAACTCCGCGCCCGCGGCTATCGAATGACCTCCCAGCGTTTGGCGATCCTGCACGTTCTTCACCACGAGGGGACTCATCTCTCGCCCTCCGAAGTCTACAAGAAAGCCCTGAAGGAATTGCCCAGGCTCACCGAGCCGACCGTCTATCGCACGCTCGAATTCCTTTCGGATATCGCCCTCGTGCGTCCCTCTTACAACTCCAGCGGGCACCTGACCTACGAGATCGCCGGGGACGACCATCACCATATCGTTTGCCGCAATTGCGGCAATGAGATGGAAGTGGAACACACCTTGCTCGAAAGCCTGTACCGGTTACTGGAAACCACCAGCGGCTATCGGAGCATTGACAGTCACGTGACCTTTTTTGGCGTTTGCCCGGGGTGTCAACCCTCATAGAAAAGGAGAAAACCATGCGCTATTCACCTGCCCCCCTTCACATCCCGGACGGATTTCTGAACGTTACTGTTTCAGTCGTATGCTGGGTCATTACCGTCCTCGTCGTCGGTGTTGCGGTTTCGCGCACGAACAGATCGCTGGGCGAAAAGCAGGTGCCGTTGATGGGCATCATGGCGGCGTTCATCTTCGCCGCGCAGATGATCAACTTCCCGGTGGCGGGCGGGACGTCCGGTCACCTGTTGGGAGGCGCTCTGGCGGCGATCGTGCTGGGTCCCTGGGCGGGGATGCTGGTGATGACCGCGGTCGTCGCCGTGCAGGGACTTTTATTCCAGGATGGCGGTCTGCTCGCCATGGGCGCGAACATTCTCAACATGGGGTTGATCACAACCGCCATCGGTTATGGTCTGTATCGTTCCGTGATAAACGGATCGCAGACCACGAAACTCGCAGTGGCTGGCGTTGCCGCATGGCTTTCGGTGATGGCGGGCGCGCTTGCCACGTCCCTGCAATTGTGGTTGAGCGGGACGAGCAACCTGCAGGCGGTGGCGATCACCATGTTGGGCTGGCATGCCTTGATCGGACTTGGCGAAGCGCTCATCACGGTTGCCGCGCTGTCGTTCATCTTCCGCACGCGTCCCGATCTGCTCGGCGAAGGTTCAGCCTCTGCCGGGGGCGGACGCGGCTGGGCGATCGCAGGCCTGGCGATTTCGCTGATCGTTGTCCTGTTGTCCCCGTTCGCCTCTGCCGACCCGGATGGGCTGGAGCGCGCGGCGATTGACCTGGGCTTCATCCACGTCGGTCAATCTTCGTCGTACCAGATCATTCCTGATTACACCTTGCCGTTTTTGGGCGCAACGCCTCTTTCCACCATCCTTGCTGGAGCGATCGGGATCGTTGTTGTTGGCGTCATTATCTTCCTGCTCGGGCAGGGGTTGAAGACGAAATCATAAATCGTAAATCGAAATCATGCACTCCGACGCCTTCGATCGTTATCACCATACCGAAAGTTTCGTCCACCGCCTCGACCCGCGCGTGAAGGTGGTTGTGACCATTGCGTACATCCTTTCGAACGCGCTCCTGCCTGACGGCGCATGGATGGCGTTCGGGTTTTCGTGGCTGTTCCTCCTCGTTGCCAACGTGCTTTCGAATCTTGGCATCACATTTACCCTCAAGCGTTCGTTCATTGCGTTGCCCTTCGCGCTCGTTGCCATTACCGTGCTTTTCTCCATTCCCGGCAACCCTCTTTCCACCTTCCGCTTTCTATTTTGGGACCTGACCATCACCGACGCGGGCTTATTGCGTTTCGAGAGCATCCTCATCCGTTCGTGGCTGTCGGTGCAGATGGCGATATTGCTCGTTGCCACGGCGCGCTTTCCCGATATCGTCCATGCCCTCGAACATTTGCGCGTGCCTTCCATTCTCACCACGATCATCGCGTTCCTCTATCGCTATCTCTTCGTTCTCGTGGACGAGGTCTTCCGCCTGCTCAGGGCGAGGGAGGCTCGTTCGGCGGCCGCGTCAGGCGTCAGGGCGGGAGGAAGCGTGGCGTGGCGGGCGCGCGTCGCGGGGAATATGGCGGGTCAACTCTTTTTGCGGAGTTACGAACGCAGCGACCGCGTCTACAATGCGATGCTGGCGCGCGGCTATACGGGTCATCTGAACACGATCAATCCGCACGAACTTCATCGCGTGGATTACCTCACGACCGCGCTGGCGTTGATCGTCATCCTTTTACTTCAATGGATCGGGCGACTATGACGAACGTTTTATCGGTTCACGACCTGCATTTTTCGTATCACGACCATCATCCCGCGTTGCGCGGCGTCTCGTTGACGTTGTGCGAGGGCGACAAGGTGGCGCTGGTGGGACCGAACGGCGCGGGGAAGTCCACGCTGATGCTGCACCTGAACGGGATTTTGCGCGGGCAGGGCGACGTGTTCGTGGGAGGCGAGCGGCTCACGCGTGACAATCTGCCTGCCGCGCGCGCCATGGTCGGACTCGTCTTCCAAAACCCGGACGACCAACTCTTCTCGCCGACGGTCTTCGAGGACGTGGCGTTTGGTCCGCTTCACATGGGATTGCCGAAGGATGAGGTGGTGAAACGCGTTGAGTCGGCTTTGAGCGCCGTGCGGATGTCGAATTACCGCGAACGCATGTCGCATCACCTGAGCGTGGGCGAGAAGAAACGCATTGCGATTGCAACCGTCTTATCCATGAATCCGCAAATCCTGGTGTTGGACGAACCCTCGGCGGGACTCGATCCGCGTGCGAGGAGGGCGTTGATCAACCTCTTGCGCGAACTGCCGATCACCATGCTGGTGTCAACACACGATATGAGGATGGTGCAGGAGTTGTTCCCGCGCACGATCGTGATGGATGAAGGTTTGATCGTCGCGGATGGGATGACGAGTGAGATTTTGGCGGACGAGAAGTTTTTGAACGAGCATGGGTTGGAGAGGGCGTAGAGGGGAGTGAGCAGTGAGCAGTGATCAGTGATCAGTAAGCAGTAATCAGTGAGCAGAATGCGAAAGTCCGTCTTGTGGGAGGCGGGCTTTGAATTTAAATCAGAAGTTTCACAAAAATTGTGCGTAGCGAAAATATGACATTTGCCTATTGAATTTCGACATTTTATTTGCTACACTAAAAGTGCATTTTTGGACTGGGGAACATCGAAGCCGGCAATGAATGTCCAAAGCAACTTGTTTTCTATAATTGTTCGCTCAAATTGGAGGGCTCCATGAACAACACAAGTTTTCGTCGGCAAATTGCAAAACTGTGCATTGTATTTGTATTAATATGCCTGACAGTCACAAATATAAATCCAATCCCAAACGCAGGCGCACAAGAGGGAGGGCAACCTACACCTCAACCAAATTCGATTCCACCAACACCCACTCCAACCTCTGCGTCTGATACCAGCGAGCAAAAAAACGAATTAGAAAGACAATCGCTTGATAATGTAATGGAGGCACTAGTTCCAACTAATGATGATTTTTCTTTTGCTACGCCAATATTAGGGGATTTATATTCAGATATTTTGGATACTACAGGCGCAACCGTAGCATCCGACGATCCTTATATGGGATGTGGATATGGAATCAATTCAAATACGGTGTGGTATCGGTTTACAACGCCATCTGCTGGAAAGTTACGCGCAAATACGATAGGTAGTAATTATGATACCGTTATAGCAGTTTTTACAGGTTTACGCGGATCTTTGGTTCCTATTATATGCAACGATGATTATTCTGGCTTACAGTCTCAAATCGAATTCCAAGTACAGGCTGGACAAACCTATTATCTCGAAGTGGCAGATTATGGGTCACCGGGAGGTGGCCTGTTACAGTTGACTGTTGACTTTATTCATATTGATGTTCCACTTGATATTGTTCTCTTGCAAGATGAAACTGGTAGTATGTATGATGATATTGCTCAATTACAGAGTCTTGCTCCTCAAACCTGGGACAGCATTAATGAGGTTAGTACAGCCGGTTTTCGGATGAGTGTAGTAGGATTCAAGGATTTTGCTCGCACTCCATGGGGTGACGGTAGCGATTGGGTTTACCGGCTTCTGACCGATTTTGTCACGGATCGTAACCAATTTGTTGCATCTGTGAATGCTCTTACTGCTTATGGAGGAAATGATGGACCAGAATCTCAATATGCGGCTGCAAATTACTTGTTGGCTTCCAATCATCCTTGCATTGATAGTAACGGTAACGGGAATTGTTTAGATTTTTTCGATACGCCTATTGGACAACAGCCCCATTTTCGATCTGGAGCAAGGCGTATTATCTTGCTTGCTACAGACGCATCATTCCATGATCCGACTAATACCCCTGGCTACCCCGGACCATCTCGTGATGTTGTTGCCGACAAGTTGCTGGCAAATCGTGTAATTGTTATTGGTCTGGTTCCCGGAGGCGAAGGTTATGTGCCTCAGGTTGACGATTTGGCAACATTGACAGGAGGAAGTACACAAAACACTGGTAGTACAGGGGGGGATATAGCGAATGCGATAGCGATTGCCTTAGGGCGGTTTCGCCCGGTTAGCTCTGTTCTTTCAACTGTCACAGTAACACCAAATACAGTGCTAGCGGATGGTAATGCTACCGCGCTTGTGACTGTGACGTTAAGGGATACGGCTAATATGCCAGTAGCGGGTAAATCTGTAATATTAATTTCCACCCGTGGTGGACAAGACATAATTTATCAACCTGTTACTCAAACCGATATTAATGGGCAAACGACAGGCTTGATCGCTTCCCTTAGTTCGGGGGATTCAAACATAATTGCGGTGGATGTTACAGATAGTGTTCAGATCGCCCAGCAACCTTTGATCCAATTTACTCCTGACAATCAAGAATTGCTGAATAAAATCAACAGATTCAACTCCACAACTCAGATTCAGTTGAGTAATTTAGAATCATCAGTAAAACAAGTGGGGAAGGACGGCGATGAGATGAAACGATTTATAGCGGAAGATCGAGCTAGCATTGCTATTAATATATTTAATATGTTTTGGGGAACATATAAAGGTGTCAAAGAAATAAACAGATTGCGGGCAGGTGTCCAACTTGCATTGCCTGGTCTCACTGATGCTGGCTATGATGTTATTGAAAATTTTGTCAGAGGTTATCCAGAATCCGGCGATTTATTCAACCTTACTTGGAGGCAGGCAATACAAACTGAAAATTTTGAAAGCTTAATACTACAACGAGATTTCGCATTACTACGAGACTTCGATTCGTACTACGAGATTTTAAGGTTTACACTCATTGGCGAGCTAAAGAAATGAAAGGAG
>SZPG01000017.1 GCA_030263595.1 Chloroflexi bacterium CFX6 | reverse complement strand
GGCGTGGAGGTGACCGGCGTCTGCGAGAAGGTCGTCCAGGTCAACGGCGGCACGTTCTCGGACAACGACCTGTACGGACTCAAGGTGGTCAATGCCACCCTGAACCTCGACGGGACTCAGACCTTCGACAACAACGGCTCCGGCAGATTCTTTACCGACACCAGCACGTGTGTGATCGTGACGCCCACGATAACCACCACTGTCACCACATCCACCACCGAAAGCCAGACCGCGGCGCCGGTCATTATCACGAACACTACCAACGCGAACACAGAGACGGTGGTCGGCGAGAGCGCCAAGAAATCGGGCAAGCAAGGTCCCGATAAGAGGCGATACCGCCGCGCAGGAAGATAAAGGGACGTTCTCCCAGGATTTCCACCCCTGCGACTGCTATAATTGAGGAACAGCCCCGGCTGTTCCTCAATTTCTTGTAAGGACAACGATACAATGACAATAAAAAAACACCACGTTGCGATTCCCCTCCTGCTGTCGCTGGCGATCCTGCTCGCCGCCTGCGGAACCGCTGACAACACTCCCCCTCCCGCCGCGGGGAGTACCCTCGTCACGGAGTACATCGTCGTCACGGCGACGCCGCCCCCGGCAACGAACACGCCCGATCCCTGCGCGCCGGAAAACATCGAAGCGGAGGTCCACAAGATACACGCCTACATGCGCGAATTCGACGACGCTTCGACGCTGGCTGGCAGCGTCATGCAGGGCGTCAGCAAGGGTCAGATGCCGATGAGCGAGTTGAGCGATGCGATTCCCAACCTGCAGAGAATCCGCCGCGACGCGGAAAATCAGCAGACGCCGGCGTGCCTGGCAAATTTGAAAACCTTCCAAATCTCGCACATGAACGCGGTACTCAACTCGTTGAACGCCTTTTTGGCGGGCAACCAGGAAGCCTTCGACCGGTCCGTCGTAGCCGCCCGCGACCAGCATGACAGATACGCGCTGGAACTGGCGCGCCTGCTCGGGATCACGGTCGAACCGGCGGCGGTCGTCACCCCCGAACAAACGCCGACTCCCTGACCGGGGAACGACAATCCCCCAGTGACGCAAAGAGAGCCTGATCGAAATCAGGCTCTCTTTATGTTTCCTTACAGAAAAGTCATGCAAAGCCAAAACTTGCAATACTGTTTGTAACTCCCTGTATCAGCGAATGGAGCCTCCCGTCATGCGGGCGAATTCAGTTCATTCAGGAGTAACTCCATGGGATTCCATTTTTCAGAAAAAGGTCAGGCGCTGATCCTGATCACCCTCGGCATCATCGCCCTGACCGGTTTCACCGCCCTGGCAATTGACGGAGGGCGCGCATTCGAGGAAAGGCGTCACGCCCAGAACGCGGCGGATACAGCCGCCCTGGCCGGGGCGCTTGCCCATTCCCGTGACGAGGATATCGTCTCAGCCGCGCAGGCGCGCGCGACGTCCAACGGATACGACGACGACGGCGCAAGCAACGACGTGATCGTCACCGTAACAGACACCGCTTCCGGTGTCTGTCCCGCCGGCAGACCGGGCAAGGAGATCAAGGTGGACATCACGACGACGATTGACACGACCTTCGCCCGCGTGCTTGGACGGAATACGATGACCAACACCGTCAGCGCGACCGCTCGTTCCTGCGGCTCCCATACCGGTTCCCCCTTCGACGGGAATGCGATCGTTTCGCTTGCGCCGTCCGGCAGGGGATACGACGGCACGGGAACCCCGGATTGGAACATCATCGGCGGCGGCATTTTCTCGAATTCGAACAGTTCGGAGGCGGCGTACTGCAACGGCGCAGCGGATATTACCGCGCCGTCAGTGGCAGTGGTCGGCGGGGTCAATTTCGATTGTCACGGCGTAAATATTGGAAGTACAAATACAGACGCCACCCAACTCTCCTACGCCGATTACGCCGGCCTGTTTCCGCGTCAACCCGCCTGCAATGGCACAGCCTATCAATCGGGCGGCGTCTGGTATCCGCAATCCAACGCGGATGGGAGCCGGGTGGCGTGGAACGGAGACATGCACTTCGCGCCCGGTTTGTACTGTGTGACAAACAACCCCGGGCCGTTTCACGGACAGATCACCGGCTCGGAAGTCACCTTCTACATTATGAGCGCGAACTTCTCCATGAGGTTCAACGGCGGCGGCAACCTGACCGCCTCCGCGCCCACCAGCGGCGAATACAAGGGCGTGTTGTTATATCTTGCGCCGCAGGTGAGTAACGGCGTTTTATTGAATACGCAGGAACTCGACATGCGCGGCAACGGCACGGGCGACGTAACCGGCACGATCATCGCCCCCTCAGCCGACGTGACCATGTTCGGCAATTCCGGCACCGGCGCGTTCGACGCCCAGATCATCGGCTACCACGTGGATTCCGGCGGCAACGCCAACATCGTGATTGATTATTCAGCCAACAACAACTACCAGGTGACAGTGCCGCAAACACTGTCGCTGATCGAATGACAAACTATTGGGGGTAAAACAGGCGCTGTCCCGCAGTCGTCACTACGGCGGCTGCGGGATTTTTTGCGCGAGGCGCGTTAGACCGGTATAATTCCCGCCAACATCACCTCAGGAGATTGCCTCATGCGCCCGGACTGGGACTCGTATTTCATGAAGATCGCCTACGCCGTTTCGGAACGAAGCACCTGCGACCGCGCCTTCGTCGGTTGCGTGCTGGTTCTGGACAAACGCATCCTGACCACGGGCTTCAATGGTTCGCCCGCCGGGCAGGATCATTGCGACGAGGTCGGTCATCTCATGGTGGACGGGCATTGCGTCCGCACCATCCATGCAGAGACGAACGCCATCATCCAGGCGGCGCTGCACGGCGTCTCGACGCGCGGCGCGACGTGTTACGTGACCCATCTTCCCTGCATCAATTGCACCAAGGCGCTCATCAACGCGGGCATTACGCGCATCGTCTACAGCGCTTCCTATCGCAACGACGAGAATGCCACGAACTTTCTGAAGGCGGCAAACATCGAGGTCGTGCAAAAGGAATTCATACCTGAGTAAGTCGTTGGGGTTGGTGAAGGGAAAACAAAAAGCCACCCTCGGAGGAAGAGAGGCGGCTTCTTCGTTTCACCGGCCTTCGTCTTATTCACTGGGAATGACGATCCACAGGATGAGATAGATCAATATGCCCGGCACGCCGCCCGGAATGAGCGCGATGATCATCGCCAGGCGAAACCAGAACGAACTGATGCCGAAGAACTCGGCAAGCCCGCCGCACACACCGGCAATGATGCGGTTGCTTTTGGATCGGCGCAATGCCCTTTTCTGATTGATTGACATTTTGAACTCCTTCTTCGTAAATTCGATTCCTTCTACGCAGGGATGCCGAAAAAGTAGCAAGAGGTTCACGCATTGCCCGCTCTCAGGTACAATATCGCAAACTACCCAAGAGGTATAAAACAAACCATGAGAACATGACCTACTCCAACAACCCAGGACCCGAATCCGTCAAATCCGTTTCGGATGCCGTTCACGTTCCCTTCTGGCTGGACGACCCGCTTCGCCCCGACCCCCAACCTGCCCTTACAAAAGAAATCTTTACCGACCTCCTCGTCATCGGCGCGGGGTTCTCCGGCTTATGGACCGCCCTGCTCGCAAAGGAGGAAAACCCGGCACGCGACGTCGTCATCCTCGAAGCCGGTGAAGTCGCCAGCGGCGCGACCGGTCGCAACGGCGGTTTCATGGACGCGTCCATCACGCACGGATTCTCGAACGGTTACGCGCGCTGGAAAAAGGAACTGCCCGCATTGCTCGCGCTGGGACTTCAAAACCTGAAAGAGATCGAAGAGACCCTCGCGCGCCTCGGCATCGAATGCGACTACATCCGCACGGGCGACGTTGACGTGGCGACCGAACCGCATCACATTGCAGAGATGAAGGAGGAACTGGAACTCGCTGCGCCGTACCGAACGAACTTCCGGTTTTTGGATCGCGACGAAGTGCAGGAGGTCGTGAAATCACCCCTCTTCATTGCCGGGTTGAAGAAACCCGATTCGGCATTGGTCAATCCCGCGCATCTCGCGTGGGGATTGCGAAAAGCCTGTCTCGACCTGGGCGTGCTGTTATATGAAAACAGCGCGGTCACAAAATTCGACGAGGAAGATAATTTTGTGATCGCCCACACACGCCACGGACGCGTCCGCGCCGCGCGCGTCGCGCTTGCCACCAACGCCTATCCGCCCTTGTTGAAACGACTCTCGTATTACGTCGTTCCCGTTTACGATTATGCCCTGATGACCGAACCGCTTTCGCCCGCGCAACGCGAATCCATTGGGTGGCACGGACGCGAAGGCGTCAGCGACGCAAGCCGCCAATTCCATTACACGCGCACGACAAAAGACGGCCGCATCCTTTGGGGCGGCTACGACGCGGTCTATTACTGGAACAACGGCTTCGGTTCGCATCTCGAAACGTCGCGGGTCATGTTCGAAAGATTGGCGGAACACTTCTTCCAGACTTTTCCGCAACTGGAAGGCATCCGCTTCACTCACGCCTGGGGCGGCGCGATTGACACCTGTTCGCGCTTCGCTCCGTTCTGGGGGACGGCGCATCACGGCAAGACCGCCTACTCGATGGGCTTCACAGGTTTGGGCGTCGGCGCGACGCGTTTCGGCGCAAAGGTCATGCTGGATATTCTCGATAGCAAGAAGACCGAACGCACTGCGCTCGAATTCGTCCGCACCAAGCCGCTTCCCTTCCCGCCTGAGCCGCTGCGTTCGCTCGGCATCCATCTCACGCGCTGGTCCATGGATCAGGCGGACCGTAATGGAGGTCGTGAGAATCTCTGGCTCCGCGCCATGGACCGGCTTGGGCTGGGGTTCGATAGTTAGGTTGTCGGTCCATTGATTGCCCTCCTCGTAGGCAGGTAGGCGTTTGAACTTTGGGATAACCACGAAGACACGGAGAATCAAAAACTCTGTGTCTCGGTGGTTCGGATCTCCAAGCGATGTTCCCACAATCGAAGAACGCTATCCTCGCAATTGAACTGCGGGAACGACAACTCACCGGATCAGAAACACAAACGGGCAAATGCTTTTTTGTGTTTCGGTTTTTGATTCGCGCTTCACGGGGCGGGACGCCAATTTGGAAACCAGACTCGCATCCATCTCGCACAACTCAGGGTATTTCGCGACGATCGCCGCGTACGGGCAATGACCGAACAGGATGCGCGGTCCCTCCGCGCCCGCCTCCCAGCGCGCGTGATAATTCATTCGATTCAATTTTTCGACGATGAGAGTCAACCGCTTCGCAATCGGCTGACTCCCGAAATCGGAATCTCCCGCCAGACGCTTCGCCAGCGCCTCCACCTCCACCCCTGAGCCTGCCTCCGTCAAAAGAGCCTCCGCCAACGCCGACAGATTATCCCCCAACGCCGCGCGTGGAATGGAATACACCTTCTCAGGTCTACCGCGTCCTTCATGCCCCCGCACAGATTCCACCTCCAGCCTCCCATCCGAGACCAGGATCCGGAGGTGGTGCCGCACCGTTTCAAGCGACATGCTCAACGCGCGCGCAATTTCACGCGCCGAGGCGGACGGCGTTTTGTGCAGGTAAGAAACCACTTTATGGCGCGCTGTTGTCATAGTTGCACGATGATTATACTCACTTCTTTATTTTAAATAAAAAAATCTTTACGAAATTCGATTGACTTTCCGCGTCCAGGTGCTATAATCGCACAGAATAAACCATAAACTCCAATTCTCTATTTCTCCAACCGCTAAACCATGGAATTCCAAAACTACATCAACGGCAAATGGATCAAAGGGCGGAACACCTTTCCAACCATCAACCCCGCCAATGAGGAAGTTCTCGCTGACATCGCCCAGGCGGAAATCTCCGATGTTGACCTGGCAGTGGATGCCGCAAAAAAGGCGTTCAACTCCTGGCGTTTGACGCCAGCGCCGATCCGCGGGGAACTACTCTACAAAGTGGGCGACATCCTCAAGCAGAAAAAAGAGGATCTCGCGCAACTCCTCACCCGCGACATGGGCAAGGTCATTGCCGAAGCGCGCGGCGATGTGCAGGAAGCCATTGACATGGCGTATTACATGGGCGGCGAGGGACGCCGATTGCTCGGTTACACCGCGCCCGTGGAAATGCCCAATAAATTCGGCATGGCTGTCCGTGACCCATCGGGCGTTGTCGGTCTCATCACCCCCTGGAACTTCCCCATCGCGGTTCCCTCGTGGAAGATATTCCCGGCGTTGGTTGCCGGTAACACCATCATCTGGAAACCCTCGCCGGAGACTCCCGCCATCTCCGCCGCGTTCGTCAAAGTGTTCGAGGAGGCTGGCATCCCGCCCGGTGTGTTCAATCTCATCATGGCGCCCGGCGCGGAAGTGGGCAGGGCGCTCGTCGAACATCCCGACGTGCGCGTGATCTCATTCACCGGCTCCACAACCACCGGACGCGCCATCGCCGAAGCCGCGGCTCGCACGAACAAAAAAGTATCGCTCGAAATGGGCGGTAAGAACGCCATCATCGTTTTGGATGACGCCAATCTGGAACTCGTCACCGACGCCACGCTTTGGGCGGCGTTCGGCACGACAGGTCAGCGTTGCACCGCCGCGAGTCGGTTGATCGTTCAAAAAGGCATCGCAGGCAAAGTCAAGGAAGCGCTGGTCGAACGGACGAAAAAACTCAAACTCGGCGACGGACTCGATCCCAAAGTGGATGTCGGTCCTGTCATCAACAAGGTTGCCCTGGAACGCATCCACAACTTCGTGCAGATCGGGCAAAAGGAAGGCGCTCGGGCGTTGGTCGGCGCGTCGGCGGAGGCGGGAGGCAAAGGCTTCTTCTACGCGCCCACCCTGTTCGACGGAGTCAAGCCCGGGTCCACGTTGGAAGCGGAGGAGATCTTCGGCCCCGTGCTTTCGATCATCGAAGTCGAGTCACTTGAGGAAGCCATCGAAGTCAACAACCGATCCAAATACGGACTCTCCACTTCGATCTTCACGCAGGATGTCAACCGCGCCTTCACCGCCATGCGCGATATTTTCACCGGCTTGGTGTACATCAATCACGGCACGACCGGCGCGGAGATCCAATTCCCGTTCGGCGGCGTGCGCGGCACCGGCAACGGTCACCGCGAAGCCGGGCAAGCCGCGCTCGAAGTGTTCACCGAATGGAAATCCATCTACGTGGATTATTCGGGAAGACTGCAACGCGCGCAGATTGATAATAGAGAGGAGTAGAGAATTGAAGAATTTACTCAATTCTCCAGTTCTCCAATCCTCACAATGAGCGATACAGCCTTGAATTGGGAATCAACTTTTGCCGTCGCTCTTGAGTTAAAGCGCAAACATCCCGATGTGAACGTCGAAGACGTGACCCTGCAACAAATTTACCGATGGACTTTACAACTTTCGGAATTCGAGGATGATCCCGCTCTCGTGAACGACGACATCCTTTACGCAATCTATCAAGACTGGTACGAGGAGTACACCCATGGAAAATGAAAAACTGAGTTTGCCCCAATACGACATTCCAGACGACGTTCAGAACGCCGTCGCCATCACCACGCTCGACCGCCTCTACAACTGGGGTCGCCGTTCGTCGGTGTGGCCCCTCATGTTCGGTCTCGCCTGCTGCGCCATCGAAATGATCGCCGCGCAAGCCGCGCGCTACGATATGGCGCGCTTCGGCATGGAGGTCATGCGCCCCACCCCGCGCCAGGCGGACCTCATGCTCGTCTCCGGCACGGTCACCAAGAAGATGGTGCCGTCCGTTGTGCGCCTCTGGAACCAGATGCCCGAACCGAAATATTGCGTTGCCATGGGCGCGTGCGCATCGGGCGGCGGACCCTTCAAGGAGGGATACAACGTCGTCGCGGGCATTGACAAACTGATCCCGGTGGACGTGTACATTCCCGGCTGCCCCCCCACCCCGCAGGCGTTGATCGCGGGTCTGATCAAACTCCAGCAAAAGATTGACAAACAGTCCATCAGGAAGGTGCATTGGTATCGCAAGGGACCCGATGTAATGGAGATCCCCGTCCCGATCCTGGGACCCGACCTGATAGACCCGCGCCGCAACGTGGAGATCAAATCCGCTGCCGCGGCGCAGGCGACAAAGGAGAGTGCGTGATGACCGCCCCCGCTTCGACCCTGACCGTTGACCTGACTCAGCGATTCCCGGGCCTTGTCTCCGCTGACGCCCGCCCCGGCTACTCCGGCTTCATCGTCGAAAAAGACTCGCTCGTCGAAGTGGCAACCGCCATCCGCGACGAATTCGGCTTCGACCTGCTCACCGCCGTCACCGGCGTGGATTACTTCCCCGACAAAATGGAAGTGGTCTATCACGCCTACAAGACCACCGGCGGACCCGGGCTTTGTTTCAAAGTTCAAGTCCCGCGCGTGGACCCGGTGGAGGTTCCCTCTCTGATCAACATTTGGCCCGGCGTGGACTTGCAGGAACGCGAAGCCTGGGACCTGCTCGGCATCAAATTCACCGGTCACCCCGACCTGCGCCGCATTCTGATGTGGGAAGGCTACGAGGGTCATCCGCTCCGCAAGGATTGGAAGGAACCGTTCCACGAGGAGGACTCCAAACCGTTCAAGAGCCGCTGGCCCGACGGCAAATTCCACATGGCGGAGGAGAAGAATCCCTTCAAGGACAACCTCAAGTTCCCGCAGGATTTCGACCCCGAAAAATGGACTCCCGACAACGACGAATCGTTGTATCAAACGTTGAAGCGTTATACCGTAAAGGACGAGGATGGATTGGAGACCGACCGCATCGTGGTCAACATGGGACCGCAGCACCCCTCCACGCACGGCGTCTTCCGCGCCGCGCTCGCCCTCGACGGCGAGACCATCGTCGGCTTGAAGCCTGTGGTCGGCTACCTGCACCGCAACCACGATAAGATCGGCGAGCGCAACACCTTCCTGCAAAACATGCCCTACACCGACCGTCTCGACTACTTCAACTCGATGAGCAACAACCTAGGTTACGCCATCACGGTCGAGAAGTTGATGAACATCCCTGTGGCGGAGCGCGCCGAATACATCCGCGTCATCATGGCGGAACTCAGCCGTATCCAGAACCACCTCGTGTTCATCGGCATGTTGCTCAACGACCTCGGCGCGATGTACACCCCCGCGCTATACGCCTTCGAGGAACGCGAACTCATCCTCGATATTTTCGAAGCGGTTGCCGGTTCCCGTATGATGTGCAATTACCTGCGTTTCGGCGGCGTGGTGCGCGACGTTCCGCCCTACGTAGTGCAGAAGATCAAGGACCTGGTCTTCGACCGCCTTCCCGCCAGGACCGATGAAATGGACCGCCTGTTGAGCGAAAACGAGGTTTTGATCGCTCGTTTGAAGGGCGTCAAGGTGCTGGACGCGGAGACCGCCGTCCAATATTCGGTCACAGGTCCTGTTCTGCGGGCGGCTGGCGTGCCTTATGACCTGCGCCGCGCCGACCCGTACAGCATCTACGACCGCTTCGATTTCGACGTGGCGGTCCGTCCGAACGGAGACATGTACGATAACTACGTCATCCGCATTGACGAGATCCGTCAATCGCTTCGAATCCTGGGACAGGCTGTCAAACAGATCCCCGATGGACCGATCAACTCCCAGAAACCGCAGTACCAGGTGCGGGTCCCGGCGGGCGAATCGTATGGTCGCATCGAGTCGCCCAAAGGCGAGCTGGCGTTCTACGTCATCTCGAACGGCAAGCCGAATCCGTGGCGTTATCACGTGAGACCGGCGTCGTTCGTCAACATCACCGCGCTGGAAAAGATGTGCATCGGCACCAAGATCGCGGATTTCGTGGCTCTGCTCGGCATGTTGGATATCGTGATGGGCGAGTTGGATAGATAATTCCCGTGTAGCAGGCGTTCTCCAACGCCGGAGAGAGCGCGTTAGAGAACGCGCCCTACACAAAGGAGATTTTATGTACGGAAAAGGCATTCTCAAAGGACTGAGCGTCACCTGGAAGCGCTTCTGGAGCACCTATCTCGAAGATATTTCGTGGATGTTGAGCGGCAAGAAACGCTACTTCACCGAGGAGGGCGTCAAACATCGTTCCAGCAAACACGCGCGCGGCATCTTCACAGTGCAATACCCGGAAGAGCAGTTGATCACGCCGGAGGAATTCCGCTACGTGCCGTTCCTGGTGTACGACGAAGGCGCGGACGGAAAGAAAGAGGTGCGTTGTACCTCCTGCGGGATATGCGCCAAGGTCTGCCCGCCGCAGTGCATCTGGATCGTGCGTTCGAACGACCCGAATACCGGGCGCCCCGTCCCCGAGCCGACCGAGTTCTACATTGACATGGATATCTGTATGAACTGCGGCTTCTGCGCGGAATATTGCCCGTTCGACGCGATCATCATGGATCACGATTTCGACATTGCCTCCTATGCGCGCAACGTGTACAACATGGAAAAACTGCTCAAGCCCGCTCCGTATTACCGGCAGATCCGCCCGGAGAATTACGCGCGCAACGAGGCGGAACGCCAGGCAAAGGAAGCGGCGAAAGCGGCAAAGGCGGCTGGCGCGGCGGCGCAGGCTGGTACGTAAACAGGCACACAGGTAACAGGTAACTTAATGACAACGATTACAAAAGAAGCGATATTGGCGGCGCTCGGCAAAGTGCAGGAGCCCGAATTACACCAGGACCTTGTCACGCTGAACATGATCCGCGAACTGGAAATCCAGGGCGATAAGGTCTCGTTCACCGTCATGCTCACCACGCCCGCCTGCCCGTTGCGCGGTCAGATTGACAAGGAAGCGCGGCAGGCTGTGATGGCTGTTCCCGGCGTGAAGACCGTCGAGATCAAAATGGACTCGGACGTGCCGAACGACGGTCGTATGCGCGGGCTGGTCAACATGCCCATTCGCAACGCCATCGCGGTCGGGTCGGGCAAGGGCGGCGTCGGCAAGTCCACCGTGTCGGTGAACATTGCCATCGCCCTGGCGCAGGCTGGGGCGCGCGTCGGTCTCATGGACGCGGATATCTACGGGCCCAACATCCCGACCATGCTCGGCGTGGAAAAACTCCCTCCGCCGCAGGGACAGCGACTCATCCCCGCGCAGGCTTACGATATTAAGATGATCTCGATGGGACTACTCGTCAAACCCGGTCAACCGTTGATATGGCGTGGGCCCATGCTCAACTCGGCGATTCGTCAATTTTTGGGCGATGTGGAATGGGATGAGTTGGATTATCTGATCGTTGACCTGCCTCCGGGTACGGGCGACGCGGCGTTGTCCCTCGCGCAGGCTTTGCCTTTGAGCGGCGCGGTCATCGTGACGCTTCCGCAACTGGTCTCGCTCGAAGACGCCAGCCGCGGACTCAACATGTTCAAAACCCTCGAAGTGCCGATTTTGGGGATCATCGAGAACATGTCCTACCTCGATCTGCCCGACGGTACGCGCATGGACATCTTCGGTTCGGGCGGCGGCGAGCAACTGGCGCAAGCCACGCAGACGCCTTTTCTCGGCAAAATTCCCATTGACCAAAACGTGCGCATCGGCGGCGACAGCGGCAAGCCGATCCTGGTTTCCCATCCCGATTCGCCGGTGGCAAATGCGTTACGCGAGATCGCCCAGAAACTTGCCGCGCAGATCAGCGTCGCGGCGTTGAGCGGAAGGAACGAACTGCCGATCAACATTGTGGAATAAGCAGGTATAAACCAAGGAAAAAAGTCCCGATGGGAAAAACGCCATCGGGTCTTTTGTTTTAATCGGTATAATTCCTGTGCGTCATGGATCAATTGCGATCGCAAGGAGAGAATCATGCTCACCCGTCAAATTTCATTGAAACGAGGGGCAAGCGTCAGGGCGGCGAATATTTCCAACGACCATGAAATTCAGGAGGCGCTCGACGAACTGGGAATCCCGCATCCCAAAACGACGATCGTGCTGGTCGGCGGCGCAGGCGGGATCGGCTTCCTCGACAAGTTCCCCATGAAGAAGGCGGTGGGCGTCGTCGCGCGACTGGCGGAGGAGGCTGGGGCTGTCGTGCTGGACGGCGGCACGCAGGCCGGCATTATGACCGAGATCGGCAGGCAGCGTAAAAAGAACAGGTTCACGTTTCCGCTCGTCGGCGTGGTGTTCGACGCCCTGCTGATGAAGGAGGAACCGGCCTCGATTCTCGACCCGCATCATACGCACTTCATCCTGATCCCCGGCGACGATTGGGGCGACGAATCCGCCTGGATCGCGAAGATCGCGACCGTCGTTGCGGGCGAGCGAAAATCCATCACCGTGCTGGTGAACGGGGGGAACATCTCAAGATCGGACGTGGAATACAGCCTGATGGCGAAGCGACCGACCTTCGTCATGCGCGGAACCGGGCGCCTGGCGGACGAGATCACGTTGACCGGAAACGTCTTCGCAGTTGACATATCCCAAAAGCCCGAGGCGATCCTGGACGCCTTAAAGATAAAACTGTAAGCGCGTTTGCAATCGAGTTGTTGTAATCCTCGCGGCGGGTCGTGAGTATACTTCACCCAATGGACGAGACACATTCTCTCGATAAAATTCCCCTTCTGCGGCTGGCTTTCAAGGGATTGGACATAAGCGAATTGCAGGAGATGGCGGACCTGACCGAGTTCCGCACCTATCCGTCCGACCACGTCCTTTGCCGCGAAGGGGCGTATGAGGACGTGTTCTACATCATCGCCGATGGAAGCGCCGTCATTTCCAAAAAAATCGTCGAGGGGGAGGAGGACCGGGTGCTGCGCGTGGCGCGCCGGGGCGACATGGTCGGCGAGATGGCGTTGATCCAGAACGCGCCGCGCGCGGCGACCGTGCGAACCATCACCGAATGCACCGTGTTGGAGATGGAGAAACAGGACTTCGAGACCATCCTCAGCCGAAGCCCGCGCATGGCGATGGATATCATCCGCATCACGCTGGACCGCATCCGCGCCAACGATCAGACCATGATCGAGGAACTGCAAAAGAACGTCAAGGTTCTGCGCCAGTTGGATCGCAACAAGATGGAATTCATCCAGGTCGCCGCGCACGAACTCCGCACCCCGTTGACCGTTCTGAACGGGTACGTGAACGTCCTGCGCACGATGCCCGGCTCGAAAGAGGACGCCTCCCTGAGCGAGGTCATTCAGGGGATCATCAAAGGCACGGAACGCATCCACGAGGTGGTCAACCTGATGCTGGACGTGACCCGCATCGGCGCCGAGACGTTGAGGATCGCCTCCATCCCCGTGCCGTTGAAGCGCATCATTGACGACCTGATCCGCAATTTCGAGAAAGCCACTTCGGAGCGCAAGATCCGCATCTATCCCCAACATGCGGAGGGCGCGCCAAACATCAACGGCGACCCGGTCCTGATCCAGAAGGCGCTGTATCAGTTGATCGTAAACGCCATCAAGTACTCACCCGACGGGAGCATGATCATCATCACCACGCGCCCGGTTGCGATGAGCGACAAGTCGCCCGGCGTGGAGATCGCCGTGAGAGACCGAGGCATCGGGTTGGACGCCGAACATCACGAACTGGTTTTCGAAAAGTTCTACCAGGTGGGAAGCGTAAGCCTGCACTCTTCAGGCAAGACCAGTTTCAAAGGAGGCGGACCCGGGCTGGGTCTTGCCATCGTGAAGGGGGTGGCAAGGGCGCACGGCGGAAAAACCTGGGTGGAAAGCGCCGGTCACGACGAGGTGAACTTTACCGGCAGTACGTTCTATCTGCAATTACCCGTCACCCCACCAACGACGATCAAATAGAAAAATGAAAAGCCCGGAGGGTGGGAGACGCGCGCTCATCGAGTCTTTGTCCCCGCGCGCCTCTGTTGTGTTCGCGTTCGATTGGGCGAAGAGGGGCGGCGTTAATTCCAACCGCCGGTACGCATGCGGTTCCTGACCTCATCCTGCAACGCTTCGAGCATCTCCACGTAGGAGGCGCGGTTGACGGGACCGGTCTGGGTCACCTTTTCCTCGAGTTTGGTCAAAAGATACAACGCCCACGATAGCCATGCGCGCGGATTGCCCTCAGCCTCGACGATCTCCTGCACGGCTTCATCGAGAATTTCACGAATGTTATCTTCCTTGCTCATTGGTCGCTCCTGATTCTTGAGGTTGTCTGCCTCTTGATTGTAGCACCCCCTTTCAACATCGGCTAGCGAAATGTCATTCGCCAGGCAGGCAACCTGTCACAATCCCCCGCGAATCTCGGCGGCTTTCAAGGGACGACAACGAATTCATGAAGTTCGCGGTGAATCCCCTCGCGCGGTTTCCACATTCCCGTTAATTATTGATGTTACGCACTGATACCCGTAACGCGAGACTGCGTAGCGTCTCGCTTTTCTGGCGTTTCCTGGGCAAGAGCGACATTTTGTACTTTTCCAAATTAATCGAGCAATAAACTTGGCACGGAAAAGCCCAGAGAAAACCAC
Source organism: Chloroflexi bacterium CFX6 (assembly GCA_030263595.1). Lineage (GTDB taxonomy): Bacteria > Chloroflexota > Anaerolineae > Anaerolineales > Villigracilaceae > Defluviilinea. The sequence goes on along the minus strand of SZPG01000017.1, from coordinate 34,428 downwards.
CGAGACACGGAGACACAGAGATAAAGAATTTAAAACTCCGTGACTCGGTGTCTCCGTGGTACAAAGGGGATTGCCCGATTTAATTGTTAATCTGCAAAATGTCGCATTACGATGACCAATATGATCTTTTCTGCGCAACATCAGTTAATTACGATGAGGCTTATTGCGCGCACGGAAAGAAGGTCACGTTCGTGTACACCTGGCTGCGGTAACTCCCGTCGTCGCTGATGACCTGGTACACAAAATAGGATTCGCCCATCAGCGGGGGAAACTGCAGGTTCTGATCCATGCCCCCTCCGCCGATGATGGTGGCGGCGCGCGTGTCGCCGGATTTGCGGTGCAGGTCAATGACCTGACCGTCGGAGGCGACGCCGCTAATCTTGTCCTTGATGTGATAGTAGACCGCCATGCCGCGGCTGATGTCGCTGACCCTGACCGTGATCGTCAGTTCGTAGGGCGGCTGGTAACAATAGAAGACGTTGACCGAGGTCTGGATGTCAAGCACGAGCGAAGCGGGAGGCGGCGCGTCCGTCAGGGACGGGATCGGGGTGGGCTGAACGTCCTGTGTGGGCGGCGGGGGCGGCTCATTCGTCTGCGTCGGCTGCGCGGTTATCTGGGACTGCGCCGCCTGCAAGGTGAGTCCCTCGTTGGCGAGGCTGGTGGACATCACACGAAGCGCGATGTCAGTCTCCACGATGGACGGGTCGGGCTGTCCCTCCTCCGCGCTGCTTATCAAATTGCAGGATAGGACAACGATCACACTCAAGCAGAGAATGACCACCCAAAAAGACCTGTTTTTTACTGCCGCTGGTTTTGGCTGCATGTCTCCTCCTCATAAAGCAATCCCCTCCCCGAACGCTTCTTTGAAATGACCGGCATGACGGAACCGCCTTCGGTGCAAAATTTTTCCTGAACCCACTATACAGCCATTTGCGGGTAAATTCAAGTTCCAAAAGGTTACTCGTTCTCCCTCCGCCTCCTCTACGGTATAATTCCGCCCATGGAAAAGAACATTATCGGTGTACGTTTCACCAAAATAGGCAAGATTTACCATTTCGATTCATCCGCCGTCCCCGAGGTGGGACCGGGCGATCACGTCATCGTGGATACCTCGCGCGGCAAACATTTAGGCGAAGTCGTTCAATTGATGAAGGAACTGCCTCCGAAGCCGGACGGCGGTTGGAGGTCCGTGGAAAGACGCGCCACCCCGCGCGACCTGCTCCTGCTCCAGTCGTGGCAGTCCAGACAGACCGAAGCCATGATCAACTGCCGCGCCCGCGCCGCCGAACTCGGGCTGGAGGGCGTCAAGATCGTCGCCGCCGAATACAACTACGACGGCTCACGACTCGCCTTCATGTTCAGCACCGAGAGCGAGGAAAAGGCGGACCTCAAATCGCTCAAGAAGGACATGCAAAACCTGTACCCCAACACCTACATCGAACTGCGGCAGATCGGTCCGCGCGACGTGGCGAAGATCATCGGCGGCATGGGCGCCTGCGGCATCGAAACCCGCTGCTGCTCCAAGTTCCTGACCGAGTTCTCCCCCATCTCGATCAAGATGGCGAAGGAACAGGGCATCTCACTCACGCCCGAAGAGATCACCGGCATGTGCGGACGCCTGCGCTGCTGCCTCATCTACGAATACGAGCAATACGTCGAGGCGCGCAAGCAACTCCCCAAGCGCAACAAGAAAGTGGTCACGCCCAAGGGCGAAGGCAAGGTCATAGACATTCTTCCGATGAGCAATCAGGTCGTTGTGCTGATCGAGGACGCGGAAGGCAAACGCTCACGCGAAACCTTTACGAAGGACGACATCCAACCCTGGGATGAACTCGAAGCGCTCCGACGCAAATCCGAAGCCCCCTGTGATCGTCACAACAACGGCGGATGTACCTGCGGAAAGAAAAGCCCAAGGGATAGAAACAACTAACGTCCAACCACGCTTCATTTTTATCCAACCGATACCTGACTCATGACCAACGAACCTCTTCCCCCCGGAACTTGGGACTCCCCCAAAAACATCCTCGTCATCCTCGCTCACCCAGACGACCCGGAATTCTTCTGCGGCGCGACCCTGGCAAAATGGGCGCGCGCCGGACATCACATCACCTATCAACTATTGACCTGCGGCGACAAGGGATTCAACGACCACACTCCCGTAGACATGACCCCCGATGCGCTGTGCGCCATCCGCCACGAGGAGCAGGGCGCCGCCGCGAAAGTCATCGGCGCACAGGCAGTTTACATCATGGATTGCCCCGACGGTTACCTCGCCCCTGACCTGAACCTGCGCCGCGACGTCGTCCGTATCATCCGCAAATTCAAACCGGATATCCTTGTCACGTGCGATCCGCAAAACCTGTTTGCGATGTACGGGCTCAACCATCCCGATCACCGCGCCGCGGGACAGGTGGTTCTCGATGCTGTCTTTCCCGCCGCAGGCAACAAGGAATACTTCCCCGAACTGCTCGCGGAGGGACTCGCACCTCACATGCCGAAGGAAATCTGGTGTTCGCTCACCAGCCAGCCGAACACGGTCGTTGACGTCACCGAGACTTGGGAGGTCAAACTCGAGGCGTTGCTCCAGCACAAGGCCCAGATCGGCAACCCGGAAAAACTCAGGGAACGCATGAAGTCGCGTCACACCGAGGACAGCACAGACGAAAACCCGCGCTACGAGGAAAAATTCCGCGTAGTGAAATACTCGTAGCGCGACATTCATGTCGCTTTGCCTTTCAAGGCTGAAATATGGCACAAGCGCCTTTTCAAATTTTGGTTTACCCCTATCGAAAAACCGAATCCGGCGAATTCGAGAAGTCCGCCCTCGCAATGACATACGCCAATTTATCGGTAACAAAAGGAGTCCTTGATGAGCGGCGTGAACTTGCGCTTTGTCAACACGCTTATCTTCAGTCTCTTATTCGTACCTGGTCTTAGCGGCGTCTACGGATTGTTTTTTCCCTTCCCATCCCTGCTTTTCGAAATCCATCGCGTCACGGGCTGGGCGTTGATCCTGCTCATCCCGTGGAAAGCCATCATCTCGCTGCGTTCCCTGAAGCGCGGCTTGGACCGCCGTTTTGTCCGCAACGTCATGGTCGTCGTCTCGGTCATCATCGCCATCGCGACTTTGCTCATCCTTGCGTTTGGCTTGATGTGGAAATGGGATCTCGGCAATTACTACGTGTGGATCGCCGGCAAGGGTTACACTGCAATCGGCTGGCATTGGGTAAAATGGCTCACAGAAATCGAAGTCGCCTCAATCCTCTAATTCTCAAAATCTCCAGTCTCTAACTCCTCAACACTCCTCCAATTACCAATTGCCCGAAAGGAATCCCCCATGCCCAACTTCCTCCAGCAAGCCAAAGACCTCTTCCCCTACACTCAATCCCTGCGGCGCGACTTCCACAAACATCCCGAACTCGGCTTTCGCGAAGTCCGCACCGGGGGCATCGTCGCAAAGGAACTCGAAGCCCTCGGCATCGAAGTGACCAAGGGCGTCGGCAAGACCGGCGTTGTCGGCTTGCTCGAAGGCGCAAGACCGGGTCCAACGATCCTGCTCCGCTTCGATATGGACGCGCTTCCCATCGCCGAAGAGACCGGCGCGGAATACGCGTCCACAAACCCCGGCGTGATGCACGCCTGCGGACACGACGGTCACACCGCCATCGGGCTGACCGTCGCAAAGATGCTTCACGCGCATCGGGAGGAACTGGCGGGCAACGTCAAATTCTGCTTCCAGCCATCCGAAGAGGGACTCAATGGAGAGGAAGTGGGCGGCAACCTGATGATGATCCGCGACGGCGCGCTGGAAAACCCCAAAGTGGAAAAGACCCTCTCGCTTCACCTGTGGAACGACAAGCCCCTCGGCTGGATCCACGTCGCAAAGGGACCGGTCATGGCGGGCGCGGAATTGTTTTCGATCAAACTCACCGGCAAAGGCGGACACGGCGCCGCACCCGACACGACGGTTGATCCCGTCGTCGCCGCGGCGCACATCGTCACCGCGTTGCAGACCATCGCCTCGCGCAACGTACCTCCGCTCAAATCGTCGGTCGTCAGCGTTACCTCGGTGCAATCAGGCACGACCTTCAACGTCATCCCGCAGACCGCCGAGCTCACAGGCACGATCCGCAACTTCGACCCCGAAATTCGCAAAATGGTCCTGCAACGCTGCGAGCAAATCGCGCGCGGCGTTGGCGAATCCCTGGGTTGCAAGGTCGAAATCGAGATCAAACAGGTCACGCCGCCGGTCATCAACCACGACGAGGTCGCATCGAGCGTCCTCGAATCCGCGCAATCCCTCTTCCCGCAAACCGACATTGACGCATCTCCCTACCTCACCATGGGCGCGGAGGACATGGGCTACATGCAGGAGAAGGTGGATGGCTGTTACTTCTTCATCGGCTCTGCAAACGCCGAAAAGAATCTCGACTACAACCATCACCACCCCAAATTCGATTTCGACGAAGAGGCGCTGATCGCCGCCGCCGCGTTGATGGCGACCGCCGCGGCAGACCTGCTGAAGTGAAGGCGAAATTTACGCTTCTCTTTCTGACCCTGATCCTGGGCGCGTGCTCGACGGACGTCGCCTCCCCTCAAGCCTTACCCACCCAACCCCCCACCGGCACGCCCCATCCGCCGACAAGCGCCGCCACGACCGCCGTTTCCACAACGCAATGCGGATACCAATGGGCGTACCAGGATCTGCCCGAACTTACCGCCCAATTCGACGCGGCGATCCAGACTCTGATCCCCAATTCCGCCTCGCGCGCGACAGCCTTTGGTGAAAACTGCATTGACTCGAACGGACAGGTCGTCCGCTTCCTCGCCATGGAGACGGACTTCCACGTGACCGTTTCCGTCGAAGCCCTCGACGATTACGAAACCTTTGGAAATTGGATCGCGCAAGTGATGCAGGTCGTCAATGGCTTGCCGCCCGATCTCCTACAAGGACCTCAGCCCGGCTTCGTCGAATTCAGGTTCGAGAAGGATGTCATGGAGGGCATCGGTTTCCGCGTCCCGATCCGGGAATACAACGAGACCGCGCAGGGACACACAGGGGAGGAATTGTTCCGGCTGTTTTACGCCGGTCCCTGAACGAAGGCGCGGATGTCGAATCCGCCATCTGAAACAGGATCAGCCGTCCCGTAGGAATGAAGCGGAGATCATATTTACGTGATAAGCGGGGCAAATCCACTGGCTTGCCTACGCGCAGACCATTCGATCTTGACAAATCCGTTCGGTTATCGTATATTTTGTTTAGTAATTACTAAACATACATAACGAGACCACCATGCCGCAAACACTTGCCAAAATCAAAAGGGATTTCGTGGAAGGGCTCAGCCAGATCAGCCGCTTCTGGGGTTTCCCCAAGGGGATGGGCGCCATCTTCGGCGTCCTGTATCTCTCCCCCACCCCTCTCCCCCTCGATCAGATCGTGCAGGAAACAGGACTCACCAAAGGCGCGGTCAGCACCGAGATCCGCGCGCTGGCGCGCATGGGACTCGTTCACCGCTCTACAAAGCTGGGCGACCGCAAGGATTACTATTCCGCCGAAACGGACTTCTACGCCGCGATCCGCTCCATCTTGCAGGAACGGCAAAACTCCGAGTTCGACCGCGCCGTGCGTTCCGTGATGGACACGCTTACAACCATGGATGAGAACTGGGTGGATAACGAGGAATGGAATTTTGTCTATCAGCGCGTGCAGGCGTTACAGGATTTCTTCAACGCCATTGACAGTCTCGCCAAGGCGGTCATTCGGCTGGAGAGTTTGGGTTTCTCGAATGTCACCAAAATACTTGGCGTTTTGAAGTAACCGTGATCGCGCGTAACAGGACGTTCTCCAACGTCCCGTCATCCGCGCGTAGAGGACGCTCTCCAACATCTCATCACCCGCGCGTAGAGGACGTTCTCCAACGTCCCGTATAGTCAGTTCGAAAAAGGAAAACAAAACAAAATGAACACAATCACATCCTTTCTCATTCAGGTGGCGCTGACTTTGGCAATTGCCTTCTTGATCGTCGGGTATTTGCGTCCGTATCTTCGCACCGTTCTGATTGACCTGTGCAAAACCGATGAGCGCGCCCAATTTTGGACGGCATTCTCCAACGTCCTCCTGATCGGCATGCCCGTAATTCTTGCCCTGAACTACAAGCCTGAGGCAGGGAGCGCGGAAGAACTGTTCTTCGAAGTTGCGGGCAAACTGAGCGGAAACCTGGGCGGATTTCTATTCGCCCTGATCGCCACAGGATTGATCGTATCCTTCTTTGCGCTGGTCGCGCCCAGATCCCCCAAGGCGGAGGCAAAATGAAAATCGCAGTCACCGGCGCGTTCTCTTATTCGGGAAAATATATCGCCAAACGCCTGCTCGAGCGCGGCGAGGAGGTCATCACATTGACGGGACATCCGAACCGTCCCGATCCGTTCGACGGCAAAGTCAAAGCCCATCCATTGGACTTCGACGAGGCGGGCATGGCCGAATCCCTGCAAGGTGTGGACGTGCTGGTCAACACGTACTGGGTGCGCTTCGACAAAGGCGACAACACCCAACCGCGCGCGGTGGAGAATACGCGGAAACTGGTCAACGCCGCCAAAGCCGCGGGCGTGAAGCGGATCGTCCACATCAGCATTGCCAATCCATCCGCCGATTCACACCTGCCTTATTACTGGGGCAAGGCGGCGAATGAAAAGACAGTGATCGAATCAGGGTTGTCGTATGCGATCCTGCGTCCAACGGTGCTGGTCGGCGGCGGGGAAGACGTTCTCATCAACAACATCGCGTTTCTGTTGAGGCGGTTTCCGTTCTTCTTCATCCCCGGCGACGGCTCGTATGGCATCCAGCCCATTCACGTGGAGGATTTGGCTGACCTTGCCGTGGAAGCCGTATACAGCAAAGAGAATTACCTGATTGACGCGGTGGGTCCCGACGCATATACATTCAGGGAATTGGTGCAATTGGTCGGCGAAAAGATCGGCGCGAGGCGGCTCCTGATCTCCGTTCCGCCGCGGCTGGCGTTGCTCGCCGCGCAGTCTTTGAGCCTGTTCGTGAGGGATGTGATCCTGACCCCCGAGGAAGTGGATGGCTTGATGGCAAACCTGCTCGTTTCCAAAGAACCGCCGCGCGGCAAAATTGCTTTCCGGGATTGGTTGGAAAAAAACAAGAACCTGGTCGGGATGAAATATGCTTCAGAGTTGAAGAGGCATTTTGATCGGGGGTAATCCGCAGAACGGTTCAAAATAGGAAAGAGTCTGATCCCAATTTCAAAGTCTGGAGAAATCCATAGAGAGAATTGGAGGATTGGCGGAGGGCTTTCCTCCGCCTGTCATTCAAGGGCTATTCGGCGGAGACCAAGTCAGCGACCAGGGTCCGATTGAATTCATGACGAAAAGGTTCAATGTAAAAGTTAACGCGCCAGTGGGTGGCTCGTCGTAAACGAGTGTTTGTGTCACTTCCAGCATCCCGTCGCGTTCACGAATTCGCTCGGAGAGCAGGGAGGCGTCCTTTTCCTCGATGGTTATGTTGAGGAATAGATCCTCGCGCGAGATAGGGGTGAGGGAGCGAAAGGTCAGGGTATAGCCGCGATCCTCCAGTGTGACCCTCTCCGCCAGGAAGGAATGCCCGCCTACCCGAACGGTCTGGTTCAATTGCCAGGCTTGCCCAACGATGGGATGAGACCCAACGTCCAGTGAAAAGTGAAGGGTGTCGGTGTTGTTCACGGAGACTTCTGGCAGGGTGATGGTGAGCGGAGCGTCCAACGGCTTGAGAATTTCCAACGCCCAATAGGCGACATCCGCCCGGTTTGAAGGAGGCATCAGATCCGGACGATAAAAGAAGGAGACGGGTTTCCCATTGCGGTCGGTGATACGGAACTCATAAGGAATGGCAATTTCCTTTGCCCAGACTCCGCCAGGCAGATCGCCCGCATCGGTGAAGTTGCCCACCAGCAAATAGGATTTTTCCAGTTCGACGGCCTTTTCCAGATATAGCCCGGAACCATTGGGGACTGGCGTGAGTGTGGCAGGGAAGTCGGTCGGATATAGCTGAGGCGCTGCAGTTTGGGCATCACCGGGCAGTGTGGGAGAAGGCAAGGATGGACGGGACGCTTCGAATGTAGCGGGAATCTCGGCGGCAGGCAGGACGAATCCCTCCGGTGCGGGGATAAGGCTAAGGGTCAGCGCGGGCAACTCACAGGGCGCAAGAAGCGTGACTTCCCGGTCGTCGGCTGGAAGGGGCTGGAAGGTATACGCGGCATCAAAACGCAGGTAACCGGTTTCGTATCCTCTGCTGCGCCAATACCCTCCGTTTGATTCCAGGCGGACATCATTCTCAAGCAGCAAGGAGGGCGCTTCGGTGCATTCCTGTTCCGCGGCGCCACGCTCGAAGACAACACCGTCGACGCGATACATCACCATCGTTCGAGCTGAATCGGCAACCAACTGATTCATGGTCAAAGTGATCCCATCGCGCTGAACGCTCGGTTTCCCGTCCAGCACACGAACGGGCGCGTCTTGTTCCACAAATCCCACGCCGGGAATATATCCCAGCGCGCGTCCAAGTGCGTAGGCTGCTCCTGCTAAAATCAGCAGAATGAACAAAACGATCACCAACGTCGCCAATGGTCGGGCGCGAAGCGTCGTCATCAAGGTACTCCTTTCGAGTCTGACCGAGATAGCGGGCCACAGATCGGCGTCGCGAGAAAGAACATCAGCCGCCGCCGAGTCCAGAATGTCGCGATGGGATTTCCTGTTCACTCTGTGCTCCTTTCCGAACCAAGCAAGTCGCGCAGTTTGGCGCGCGCCGCACTCAACAGCCATTTGACAGTGCCCGGCGGAGCGTCGAGAGCAGTCGCCATTTCTTTTTCGCTCATTTCAAGATAGTAACGTTGAACGAGGACCGCACGTTGACGGGGATCGAGCCTGAATAACGCCTGGATGATCTCCTGCTTCAATTGGCGATATTCCACTTCCGATTCGACGGAGGCTGCCTGCGTCAGCAATTGCTCGACCTGCTCCGGGCCGCCATCGAGAGAGACCTGCCGATCCTCGTTGCGCGTGACGTTCAACGCGGCATTGGCGACGCTCCGCAGCAAATAGGGTTCGAACGGACGAGTCGAGTCGAATCCCCCGATTCGGCGATAGAGACGCACAAACGTTTCCTGGACCACATCCTCAGCCAGCGCCTCATCGTGGGTGATAAGAAACGCCACACGCACAGCCCTTGCCTGGTAGCGCGCGACGAGGACTTCCAAGCCGCCGATATCGCCATTCTTGAGTCGCCGGATCGCCTGCAGATCATCCATGAAATTCTCCACTGCTTATGTAAGCGCTCACATTAGGTATACACAATGATAAGCGAAAAGGTTGGACGGTTTTTGGGGTAAATTTCCTCCCTTGTTCATGCAACGTGAGATTTGGCTGGAGCAGTCCGTCCGTTAAACGAAAACCATAGCCTCGCGGCTATGGTTCGTAAAATAGTAGCGGGGGCAGGACTTGAACCTGCGACCTTCGGGTTATGAGCCCGACGAGCTGCCACTGCTCCACCCCGCATCGAAGCCCGCCGATATTACCATAGCCGGAATGAGGTGTCAAGCAGGGGTGGAAATTCGTACCACGACAATAGTACAAAACTCACAAGCATTGCCTTGATAAGATTTTGAATTCGTAGTTTAATCAGCGCCACCTTAAAAGACCAACGAGCCTGCAATAAAATTTTCGTTAAGATTTAAGGTATAATGATTTCGAGCAAGACGGGCAACGCCCAAGGCGTAATTATTCGGAAAATTTTTTCAAACCGATGAAACAAACAACCCTACTGGTCATCGAAGGACGCCACGCAGAAATCCCTTCTTTTGCTGCCGATCTGCAAAAGAAGGGATTTGATATTCGTTCCTTCCAAAACGGGAGCCAAGCCGTCTCGAAGATCAAACAGATCAACCCCAGCCTGGTCGTCGTCAACGCCGCCTCGCTGAGGAGCACGGGCATCCGCATCTGCAACACCATCCGCAAAAAGGATGCGAAACTTCCCATCATCCTGATCCTCGAAAAGGAAAGACGCGTCGAAAAAGAGATCGCGGACTCGGTTCTCGCGCTTCCCTTCACCGTCCAAAAACTCGTCAACCGGATCAAGGCGCTCCTGCCCGGCGACGGCGACAACGTGATCACCGCGGGACCCATTCAACTCGACCTCGAACACAAGCGCGTGCGATGCCTGAGCAAGAACACGAAACTCACCCCGCGCTTGATGAACCTTCTTCGCATCCTCATGGACAAACACGGCGAAGTGGTGGAGCGCGAAGCGTTGTTCAAGAAAGTCTGGGAAACGAACTACACCGGCGACACGCGCACCCTGGACGTTCACATCTCGTGGCTCAGGCGCGCCATCGAACTCGACCCCAACAATCCGAAATTCCTAAAGACCATCCGCGGCGTCGGATACCGCCTGGACGTGTGATTGGTATTGCCCGCCCTTTGTCGTTACGAACCGGATGCAGACGTCGCCTCCGGTTCTTATTTTTAATTCCAACGGGATATCCCCGCTTCGCGCGGGACGTTTTGCCTGCGCGGCGCTGTGGAACATCTTCCCATCCCATTGCGGATCCACCTCCCAATAATCGAGCTCGAGACGCGTCGTCAGCGACACCAAACCCCCGGATGAACTGATCCGGGTCGTCCGCGGCATCGCGGAAAGTGGAAAGGGGGACGCACTGGCATATTCAATGGAAAACACGCTCTTCGTTTCGGTCAAACGCGAGCGCGTCGTATGGATGGCGCGGAAGTTTTCATCACAGGCAATGAAACGGCGCCCGTGTTTCGCGGCAACGAAGGGCGTTGTTCCCGATCCGCAAAAAAAGTCCGCGACCAGGTCGCCGGGGTTGGACGAAGCCAGAACGATGCGTTCCAACAAAGCGACCGGCTTTTGCGTCGGGTAACCCGTGCGTTCGTTATGCAACCGGGCAACCACCGGAAAATACCACCAATCCTCCGGGACCTTGCCGCGTTCCAAGTCGGGCATTTTCCCGAAGCCCGCCTTCGGCGAGGACTTGAACGTATTCACCGTATTCTGGTTATACGGCTCCCGCACTGCATCCGCGTTGAAGGTGTACTCCCTCCCCTTGACATACGACAGGATCGTATCGTGCTTTCGGTTGAAGGCGCTCCGAATTGGGGAGGGACCGTGATACGCCCAGATGACCTCGTTCAAAAAGTTTTCCGCGCCGAACAACTCGTCCAGGATCAGGCGGGCGTACGCGTCGGCATGCCAATCGAGGTGCAGGTACAAGGTCCCGTTCGAGGCGAGCAGGCGGCGCATCAATTCCAGGCGTTGATACAGAAAATCCAGATATTCATCCAGATTCGTCCAATCGTCATGGTAGCCTTCGACAAGTTCCCATTGACCGGGCTTGCGCGAGTCCTCCCCGCGTCCGATGCGGGCTTTGAATTTTCGGTTCGTAAAAAACGGCGGGTCGGCATAAATGAGGTGGATCCGCCCTTCGTATTCGGGGAGCAGGGCTGCCATGACGGATAAATTATCCCCCAGGACCAAACGGCTGGAGGGTTCGGTTCCAGGATACCCAAACCCGCTCGGATGGACGACCGAGTCCTTTATCAGGGAGGCAGGTTCAGGCGTCGAAAGATTCTTTCCCGCCCAGTGTATGGATGGCATGGATGGTTAGTAATGGATCTGCACGAGCGTGCCGAACCCGCGATTGTAGGATTCTCCAAGTTGATGAGGAGGCAACGCCCAGCGGAACAGCCATTTCGCCTCGTCGGTTCGCATGTTGATGCATCCCCGGCTCATCGGCACGCCAAAGTTATCGTGCCAATAGGTTCCGTGAAATGCGTGTCCCTGCAAGGTGAAGAAACTGGTCCAGGGGACGCCGGGCAATTCGTAATCGTCCAGGTCGGCGAACAGGTTGCCGTTGCCCATGTGCTTGGCAGGCATCTTGTCCAAAATACGGAAGTCGCCCTCCGGCGTCTTTGTGGATAGACCGTTCGTACGCGGTCCGTTTGGAAGACCCGACGAGATGAGCGTCTCCAACAAGGGTTTATCGAACTCGTAGGCGGTCAGGGTCTGCGTTCTCAGGTTGACGTCTATCCGCTTGTTCTGCAATTCCACCTCGGGGCTGATCGGCGCCAACTCGTCCAATGGAATGGGTTTTAGGTGAAGCGGGTTGACGTGATACGGAAAACCCGTCAGGTCGTCGTAGATGCGATACCAGGGTTCGCCTGTGGGACCTTCCTCGATTGCCTCGATCCAATGAACCGAGCCATAGTACAACCGGAACCCGAGTTGCTGCCAGCCGTACGTTTTGGTGTGGCGCCAGGGTTGGGTATAAGGAACGGTCATCTCCGCAAGGCGGGGGATGCCCTCCTCGAGAACGGGGAGCGTCGGGTTGAAGAGCATCTTGACCTTCTGCAAACGCGCCCGGTGCATGTATCCGCCCCAGACGCGATACCAGACGCGATTATAGGACGGCGTATCCGAGACCACCTCCCCATAGACGTGTACCAGTTCGTCGCGGTACCACGTCGAAACGATGCGGCTCTCGTCGTTGGGCTGGCTGTGCACACTGACGGAATTGGTCGCCACGCGGATGAGGTTTCCATCGTCGAAGCCCAGGGAATCGCGCAATGCCGGAGTGAACGCCAGGGAACCCAGGCTCAAGCCCCCAAGTTTGAGGAAGTCGCGTCGGGTGATTTTGGCCATGGTGGTCGAATTTTAATCGAAATCCTTTAAATCTTTATGAGACATGCAAACTGCATCGCGTCGAGCGGAGGGGACGTCCGTCCTCTCTGCAGACGAAAGGAACCGTACCGCGACGTTCACGTCGCTTTGCCCCGACCCGGCGACATGAATGTCGCGCCACCCCAACGAACGGGAACCGTACCGCGACGTTCACGTCGCTTTGCCCCGCCCCGGCGACGTGAATGTCGCGGTACGGCAGCGTTAAACACAACTGCCCTCCGGGTGAGGAAGGGCAGTGGGTGAAGGATCAATTTTCAGATTAGGTTCGAGCCGGGTCCGCGATCATGCCTTTGAACAGGTATTCTTCCAACGCCATGGTATGGGCGCATCGGTTATGCGTCAGGAAGAATTCACAATCGCAGTTGAAGACGCCGTTGTCGAAGGTTACGCGGTGATCGTTGTTGTCGCCATGGAACGTCAGGTCAAACTTGTTGAAGCGGAAGCGTTTGGGGTCCTCGGCATAGCGTTTTGCCTTTTCACGTTTGCCAATCAGTCCATAGTCCATAGGTTACTCCTTTTGAAAGGTGGTAAAGAAAAAGGCACGCAATGAGGCGCGTGCCTTGTGTCAACGAATCGGTATGTAATCTTCTGTTCGCATGTCGCCAGTATAGTACCATTTGTCGTGCAAGTCAACGGGGATTCTCGAACCGTATGGAAACCGCAAGGTGATCGTCAGTCTGCCGTCGCGCCCGCCAGCGAGGGTTCGTCTCCGTTGTAGTTCAAGAGCGCGGGCCACTTGCGGACGATCAACATCATGCCAAGAATACACGCAATCCCACCGCTGACAATGGCAAACGACGCGCCGAACAACTGTGCCACGATCCCCGCCTCGAGCTCCCCCAATTGCGGTCCGCCCTGGAAGAAGATCATATTGACGCTCGTCATGCGCCCGCGAATGTGATCGGGGGTCTGCAACTGGCGGATCGTATTGCGGATGATGGTGCTGACCGAATCCGCCGCGCCGATGACCGCCAGGGCGCTCCACGCGAGGACGAAGGAACTGCTCAGCCCAAAAAGGATCGTCGCGACGCCGAAAACGACCACCGCCCCCAAAAAGATCGGTCCCTGCCGCCTCAATTCGCGGACCTGCGAAACGACCAGCGCGGCAAGCACCGCTCCCACCGATTGCGCCGCGGATAGCCAGCCATATTCAAGGACGCCAACCTTGAGGATGTCCACGGCAACGATGGGCATGAGCGTATTGGCGGAGGCGAAGAACGTGGCGATGAAATCCAGCAGCATGGTCGAGAGGATGATGGGCTTGTTCCAGATGAACAAAATGCCCTCGCGAATGGATTCCCAACTGACGGCTTTGGCGCGCGCGGACGCCTTTTGTGGAATGTCGCCGATGAGGAGAAGGGCAACGATGACCGCCAGGAAAGAACCGGCGTTGATGTAATATACAACTTCCTGTCCGCCGAAAGCGATGGCAAAACCCGAGAGCGCCGGTCCCAGGATCGCGCCGGTCTGGAAGGCGAGGGAGGTCATGCTGAAGGCGTTTGGAAGGTCTTTTGCGGGAACCAGGTTCGGGACGAGAGCCTGACGCGCCGGTCCGTCGAAGGCGACGGCAATCGCCTGGAGCGCGGTCAGGGCGTAGATGTGCCAGATGGTGATGTTCCCGAATTGCGTAAACAAACCCAGGGACAACGCGATGAGCGCGGCGGAACTTTGTGTAATGAAGAGGATGCGCGTGCGCTTGAACGAATCGGCGACCGCGCCGCCGATGAGCGAGAAGACGATGACCGGCAAAATCCGCGCCAGTCCCACGCCGCCCAGCGCGATGGGTTCTTCGGTCAACGTGCGGATGTGCCAGAAGATCGCCCAGATCTGCATCTGGGTGCCTGCGATGGAGATCAACAGTCCCAGCCAGAGATAGAAAAAACGACGGTGTTTCAAGGAAGGCGGAATACGAATCATGCAAGTCCTTTACAGCATAAAGCAGAAGGCTTGCGCCTCCTGCTCTGAAAGATCGGACGGAATTGTACTACGTTCCCCAGTCGCGCAAATACAGGAAGTCGTAGCCGACGGTGCGGTTGCTCACCTTGGCAATGGGCGGCATCATGCGTTTGAACTGATTCCGCTGGACGCGCCGGATGACCGCGTTGACGAACTTTTCGTCGAAGCCCTCCTCGATGCACTCCTGCGGGCTGTAACGCTGATCCACGAGCAGGTAGAGCAATTGGTCAACCTGTTCGTAGGTGAAACCAAGTTCCCCTTCGTCCGTTTGACCCGCCCACAAGTCGGCGGAGGGAGGCTTGTCAATGATCGGCGCGGGGATGCCCAACGCGCGGGACAACTGCCGCGCCTGGGTTTTGTACAGGTCGCCGATGGGATTGATCGCGGACGCCATGTCGCCCCAAAGGGTGGAATAGCCCAGCAGGATCTCGGTCTTGTTGCTCGTGCCTATGGACAGACCTTTGAAGACCTCCGACCGGTCGTACATAACGATCATCCGCATGCGCGCCATGATGTTTCCCTTGCGGACGTTTGACATGTCCGGGTCGCGTTCGATCAGCGGGTCAACCATTTCTGTGATGTCAATCGTCTCGCTCGGGATGTCGAGTTGGTCAATCAACAATTGGGCGTGTTCCAGCGAGTCGGGGGAGGAGGTGCGATAAGGCAGTCGCAGCGCAAATACGTTTTCATTCCCCAATGCCCTGACCGCCAGGACGCAGGAGAGCGCCGAGTCGAGTCCGCCGGAGAGGTTGATGATCGCGCGGGAAAACCCGGCGCGCGTGACCTCGGAGCGGATGAAACCGGTAAGTATGTCGCGCGCGAGGTCGGTGTTGATGGAGAGGTTGACAGTCATTTATACGGTAAGGCTTCCATTTGAAGCCGGTCTTTCAATTGCTCATACTCCGGGTCTTTATGAACCAGGACTGCCTCATTTCGAAGCGCATACGCGGCAATTAGGGAGTCGGCAAAGGATATGCGATGAGCGGCTTTAAGTCTACCGGCAGATAATAGAACCCCCTCATCGCTGCCCCAAAGTATCTGAGCGCCGGAGCGCTTGAGCATTGCATAACGCAGTTCGGCAGTTTCCTCTCCCTTTTCCCGGGTGGTAACGTAGAAAAGCTCCGCAAGAGCAATCCAGGGTATCGAAACGTTTTCGTTCTTCAAAATGAATTTAACCCGCTCGTCCCCCTCTTCGCTCTCCATGAAGGCGATCAAGGCAGATGTATCCAGCAGGTAATTGTTATTCACGATCCCCGTCCTTTTTACGTTCTTCGAGAAGGACTTGCAGAAGATTTTCCCCCTTGCCAATGCCGTGCAGCGCTTCCACGGGGTCAGCGGGAATTGGGATCACCTTAATCGTCTTCCCATCATCAATCCAGACGAGTTTAGCCCCCTTCTTCAGTTTATATCGTTTTCGGATGGGCGCCGGGACAACCGTTTGTCCACGTTCAGTCATTATCGTTTCCATAATGCCTCCGGCGTCATTCTACATGATAAATTTTCATTTCACAAGTCAATTTTTATCTTTGCAAAATCCTCTGCAATTCCGACACAACCAGATTCGTCCGTTCGTCGCGCAATAACGGCAGGCGGGCGCGGGTGCGGCGGAGTTGGTTCAGATCCAATTGGACGCAGGTGACGGCTTCTTCGTTGTAGGGACCATGGGCAAGTTCCTCGCCGTTCGGGTCGAAGACCGTCGCGCCGCCCCAGAAGTGAAGTCCGTCCTCATAGCCCACGCGGTTGGCGTGCGCGACAAAGGAGGTGAACATGCTGGCATACGCCTTGTTGACCCGTTCCACCCAGCGCGCGGATTCGAGCTTCTCCTTGTCGTTCAATCCGCGGCCGGGAGAGGCGGAGGAGAAGAGCATGATGTCGGCGCCGTCGAGCCAGAGCAGGTAAGGGGGCGAGGCGTGCCAGAAGTCCTCGCAGATGAGCAAGCCCACGCGTCCGAAGCGCGTATCGAACGAGCGGACGGAATCGCCCCAGGCGAAGAAACGCCCCTCGTCGAAGAGTCCGTAGGTGGGCAGGTAAACCTTGTGATGGACGTGAAGCACCTTCCCGCCGGAGAGGTAGGCGGAGGCGATATAGAAGCGGTGACGAGAGTCTTCGTCCACGAATCCAACCACGAGGTCCAGGTCGTGAGATGCCTCGAGTAGGGGCTTGAAGACCGGGTCGTCGTCTGTCGGCTTATGCGCGACCGAGGCGACCAAATCCTGCAAAACGTAGCCGGTAAGGGAAAGTTCGGGGAATACCAGCAAATCCGCTTTTTGGGTTTTGGCTTGTTCGATGTAGTCGAGGTGCTTTTCGAGATTGGATTCGACATCCCCCAGTTTCGTAGCGATCTGCGCGAGAGCAAGGTTGAGTTTCATCGCGGCGAATCTTACCACTAAAATCAGACGGAATACATCCATATACAGGCGCTTCAATTCCCATATATTCAACACCACAATTGTATGACAACCTCCCATTATGGAATTCGGGCAAATGCATGGAATCCATTGCCGACTGCCGGTAACGATATTTACACGGCGCACCAATTGTCCGGAGGGAAAAATGAAAATCCTTGTTGCGTATGCCAGCCGCACGGGTTGGACGGTCGGCGTGGCAGAGACCATTGGCAAGACCCTCGCGGAGAACGGCGGGCTGAGGCGGGTTGGTTCCCGTCAATGTGGCTGACCGATTCCCGGGTCCGGTGGGAGGCGGTGGACGAGAATACCGCGTTGCTGTTCATCCCGTACGAAGATCAAATGGAAACTTTCGTCGTGCGCTTCGATCCGCAAGAGGCAGGTGAAAGCAAACAACTTCCGAAGTTGCGGAGGCTTCGGAAGTTGCCAGCGAAAGAGCAAGGGAGATTGTCAATCAGGGCGACGCTCGCACCTCGATCGGTCCCGCGTTGCCGATGGGCAGATCCGGCGGCTGCGACCAGCAGATCAGATAGACAGGACCCTTCTCGACGGAAAACGTATAGGTCGCGCTCTTGCCCGGTTCCAATTCCTCCATCAGCAGAATGTCCGCCCAGGAAGGCGGCATCCCGGCGGTGGACGCCATGAGATCGAGAAAATCCTTATCCGCATCGAGGTTGAATATCGTCAACGCGTACAGGTTCTTGGTTCGATCCTTGATTTCCAGCGTTACCTTGATCTCTCCAGCCTGAAGCGGAGCGGGGTTATCGAGCGCGCAGGTTCCGTCCGCGATGGTGACCGTCATTTCAGAGACGGGTCGTTCAGTCGAGGGGATAGGCTCTTCCGGGGGAACCACTTCTTCAAAGGCTGGCATGAATCTCGCGAGCGCGTCGGCGGTGATGGTCGTTCCGTAGGTGGTGATCTTCCCGTTTTTGACTTCATAGACATCGGTGTATTCAAGCGGCGCGACGCCGAGTTGACGCGTGAAGTCATGCCAGGTTTTTGCCTCGACATAAACCATGTCGCCAGCCGCGCTCGTGACGTTCACCTCCCACTGGAAATGGTTGTCAACGCTATCCTGCCATAGGGCGCGAATCTGTTCCTTCCCCGCGTAGACTTCCATCCCTGTGGGCGGCAGTCCGATGATGTATGCCCTGGCGTCGTCGGCGAAGTATGCCAGCGATCCTTCGACGTCGCCTTTGTTCATGCGTTCCACCATCGCCTCGATGATTTCAGAAGCGGTTTGTTGCGCCGGTTCTGTTGCTGGCGGCGATGTGGGGACGGGCGTAGGCTGCTGGACTGCCTGCCCGCCGCAGCCTGTGAGGACCAATGCCAGGATCACAAGGGGGACTGTAAATCGCGAAAGCAATGTTTTCATTTTTTCTCCTTGATGGTTTTTCCATCGAATGGATCATTTGGACAAGAGATATGTGATCTCTCATACGATGCCGAACTGCCAACGGCGGCTCACCAACACAACTTGAGTGTAGGAATTGGATTTCATTTTTACGCGCTCACCTCCGATCGGTCCGCGCAACCTTTGGGCAAAGGCTGTGCGTTCAAGTTTTGTAAACTCGAATTCAGCATAGCATTCAGTCCATTGCGGATTTTGACAATTCTTGACAATACTTGACAAACGTAATCTTTTGGAACGGATTCGTTCTATACTATTCATGGAAGCAAACATCGTGCGCCTCTGAAAGGAGGACGAATGCGCACCGCCAGCCTGAACATTGCCCTTGAGCGCTTCACCACCTTCGGCGACCTGCTCAAATATCTCCGCCGCCGCGCCGGGCTCACCCAGCGCGAACTGTCCATCGCCGTCGGCTACAGCGACGCGCAAATCTCCCGCCTCGAACAAAACGAACGCCTGCCTGATCTGGCGACTCTGACCGCCCGTTTCCTGCCTGCGTTGTGCGCGGAGGACCAGCCCGAAGTTGCGGCGCGGCTGTTGGAACTCGCGGCAAACGTCCGCCGGGAGGATGCGCCTGCGGCGGGTCTGCCTCCGTACAAAGGCTTATTCTTCTTCGATGAAGCGGATGCGGAATGGTTCTTCGGCCGCGAGGATCTGACCTCCTCCCTTGTGGAACGCCTCAGCGCGCAGCTGGAGGCTGGTCATCGTTTTCTGGCAGTGATCGGCGCCTCGGGCAGCGGCAAATCATCCGTCGTGCGAGCCGGGTTGATTCCCGCATTACGCTGGCGGCAGCCGTCGTCGGGGTGGCACATTTACGTGATGACGCCCACCGCTCATCCGCTCGAGGCGCTCGCCTCCGTTCTGAGCAGGGATGCGCCGCGCGCGCCATCGAGCAGAAAACTTGCGTCCGATCTTGTCCATCATCCGCAATCTCTTCAAACGACCCTGGAACGAATCAGCGACGAGGCAGGCGCAAAACATGCCCTGCTCGTTGTGGATCAATTCGAGGAGTTGTTCACGCTCTGCCGGAGCGAAGGGGAACAAACCGCCTTTATCGAAAACCTGATGACCGCCGCGTTCCAACCCGACGGAACCGCGATCGTGATCATCGTCATGCGCGCCGACTTCTACGCTCATTGCGCCCGCTTCGACCTGCTTCGTCAGGCGCTGGCGCGGCACCAGGAATACATCGGTCCCATGACAGCCGATCAACTGCGGCGCGCCATCGAAGAACCAGCCAGGCGCGGTCACTGGGAGATCGAGCCGGGGCTGGTCGAACTCCTGCTCCATGACGTGGGCGCGGATGCGGATCATCCGCCCGAACCGGGCGCGCTTCCACTGCTGTCTCATGCTCTGCTCGAAACGTGGCAGCGTCGTCGGGGTCGAACACTGACGTTGAGCGGGTATACCGCTTCGGGCGGCGTGCGAGGCGCCATATCCGAAACCGCCGAGGCTGTATTCCACGATCAACTGGACGCGCAGCAGCGCAATATCGCCCGGCAGATCTTCCTGCGCCTGACCGAATTGGGTGGGGACACTTCGACTGCCGACACGCGCCGGAGGGTCAGTTTCGATGAACTGGTCTCGAGACCGGAAGACAGGGAGTCGGTTCACGAAGTTTTGTCAACTCTGGCGGACGCGCGGCTGATCACCACCCATCAGAACGTTGCAGAAGTGGCGCATGAGGCGCTCATCCGTGAATGGCATACCCTGCGGAATTGGCTGGAGGAAAACCGTGAAGGCTTGCGCCTCCACCGCCATATTACTGTCACATCGCAGGAATGGGATGCATCCAATCACGATCCAAGCATTTTGTATCGAGGGGCGCGCCTGGCTCAGGCGCTCGAATGGACTGCTGAACATGCGGACGACTTGAATCTGCTGGAACGATCATTTCTCGATGCTTCCCAGACACTTGCCGAGAAGGAAACCGCCGAGCGTGAAGCGCAGCGGCAACGCGAACTGGCGTCCGCAAAAAAACTGGCTGAGACTGAAAAAAAGCGCGCCGAGGAACAAACCCGGTCCAATAGACGGCTGCGGCAGCGCGCCATCTTCCTTACAACGGCTTTCATGCTTGCAGGCATGCTGGCAGTGGTCGCAGGTGTTTTCTGGCAGAGAACGATTCAAGCCAACAAGCTTGCTACGTCCCGCGAACTTTCTGCCGCGGCGATGAATAACCTGCAGGTTGATCCGGAACGAAGCGCCCTGCTGGCATTGCAAGCCCTGAACACCACCGACACGATCGAAGCCCGCAACGCCCTGCGCCAATCGCTGCCGGAACTGCACCTGCTTCACACCATAGCGGCTCATAAACAGGCGCCTGGCGTTGCCTACAGTCCGAATCGCGCCCTGATTGCCAGCATCGAAAACTTCGACGGCGAAACGAAAATATGGGATGCAAACACCTACGAATTGTTGCATACAGTGCCCGGCGAACCCGGCGCTTTCGCCTTCGATGTCGCCTTCAGCCCGGATGGAAAACTGGCTGCCACCGCCATCACAACAAAAGTCATCCTTTGGGAGGTTGCCAGCGGGCAAAAACTGTTCAGCCTGGACGGCGAATTGGCAGAGCCGATTTCGACAAACGTATTGGTTCACATTGCGTTCAGCCCGGACGGCAAACGACTCGCGATTGCCAACATGGACGGCAAACCGAGGGTTTTCGATCTCGCCGCGCGCGCCGAAGTACTTTCATTCGCCGGGCACACGGGACCTTGTGAAGGCATCGCTTACAGCCCGGATGGGATGAAATTAGCGACCAGCGATTTGACAGGGATGATCAAAATTTGGGATGCCCACACCGGGGAAGAACTCCTCTCCCTCGAACATGACGGGTTCATTCATAGCGTCGCATTCAGCCCGGACGGCGGGCGTCTGGCGTCGGTCAGCGAAACGGGAACGATCAAGGTCTGGGACACCGATACCGGCAATGAATTACTACGCCTGCAAGGGGGTCTCTCCGGCATTTACGATGTTGCCTTCACCCCCGATGGAAACAGCCTGGTTACCTGCGGCAAGGATGGCTCTGTGCGGATCCGGGATGTGGAATTCGGTCAGGAATATCTCACCCTGACGAGCAGCACAAGCACGGTCATATCTGTTGCGGTCAGCCCGGATGGTCAACGGGTCGTATCCTCGGGTTACGACGGCACGATCAAGGTTTGGGATGCTGCGCCGGGCAGGGAAGTATCCACATTCTCCGAACATGCCGATATTGTCTGGGATGTCGCCTACAGCCCGGACGGCGCGCGATTGGCATCCGCCAGTCAGGATGGGAAAATCAAAATTTGGGATCCCGGCGCAGGCGCCCTCAGAATAACGCTCCCAACCGATGAGGGGGTTGCCGATGGGCTTTCGAGCGTCGCTTTCAGTCCGAATGGTCAAAGTCTTGCGGCAGGCGGTTTGAGCGGGAATGTGTATCTTTGGGATGTCGAAACGGGGAACTTGAGCATGTCACTGCCCGGTCATCAGGGACCGGTCGTTGACCTTGCCTTCAGTCCCGATGGGAAGCGGCTGGCAACGGGAAGTTGGGACGGAAGCGCAAAGATCTGGGATTTGTCCCAGGGTATGGATGTTTTGACCATTGAAGGACCCTGGTTTGGCGTCGTGTTCAGCCCGGACGGAAAGAGCCTGTTTGGCAGTCACTTGGATTTGTCCGTTCACAGGTGGGATGCGGCAACGGGGCAGGACCTCGGTCAATATTCCGGCGAAGGCATGGACGTGTACGATCTGGCGGTCAGCCCGGATGGTAAATTGCTGGCAACGACCCGGCAGGACGGCGCGGCGACTTTATGGAATATTGCATCCGGGGAGAAAGTAATGACCATCCCCGCGCACGGCGCGATCGCGCTTCGGGTCGCCTTCAACCATGATGGGACGCTCCTGGCAACTACGGGCTTCGACCGACTCGCCAAAGTCTGGGATGTCAAAACAGGAGAGGAAGTCGCCACGCGTCGCGTTCAGCCCGGATGGAAATCACCTTGCCACCGCAGGGGCGGATGGAACCGTGCGAATCTACACCCTGCAACTCGAAGACCTGATCGCGCTGGCTCACTCACGCCTCACGCGTTCATTGACCATCGAAGAATGCCGGAAATATCTGCACCTCGCGGAATGCCCATAAAGAAAAGACCCTGAGGCTCGGATGCCCTCAGGGTCTTATACAAGTTGGAGTTTATTGTTTTGGAACGGTCTTACCTTCTTCATCTACGGCGGTGGATTGAACGGAGATCAACTTCATCCCGATGTCGCGCAGTTTGGCGATCAACCCATATAACTCCGCCTGATCCTTGACGCATCCCGCAAGGACGGTTTCAGACTCCTCAGCATGAGCGACCGTCAGTCCGCCGAGCCATTCGGTCCAGTTGGGATCGAGCTGCCCCTCCACGCGGATTTCCACGCGCAACATCGGGATCTCCTATGGTTGCTCAGCCTTGCCGAAGAGTTGACGCTTGTCGAAATACGGCTATCAATGCCGCGCCGAGCACGATCAGGAAAACCGCGCCGCCCAGGTCAAATCCCATCCATTCGCCAATGCCGCCAAGCACAGACAGAATGCCGAGGAACGTCGTGAAACCGCTCATGCGCAGTCCGTTGAAATAACGCGCCGCATTCAAGCCCAGGAAGAGCAGGCCAACGCCGACGTTCCACAATCCTTTCGGAACGGTTTCGCCGGGGATGAAAGTCCAGCCGCCAAGCATGATGAGGAAGATGCCCCAGAAGGCGGTTTCCAGTTTCTTGTTGAGGGCGGCTTTTTCCGGGTCAATCACAGGGACAGGTTTGGAAGCCTCTTCAGCCATTTTTTCCTCCACTTTTTTCGCGGTGGCGAGCAGGATGATGCCGACGACAGCGAAGATAACGGGACCCAGCCAGGGCATGTTCCGATCGCCGACCATGAGCATCAGGCTTTCGGGGGGCAGGGTCAGGTTGGCGTAGAGCAGTCCTGCCGCGATGACGAGGCTGAGGATGCCGAGGTAGAGAGTCAACTTTTCCATTTCAATTCTCCTTGTTAGATTTCAGAAGGTTGTCCCTGGACAGCGAACTGTCCAGTTTTGGATTCCCGCGCTTCGGTCCAGAAGAAGCGCATCAAGACGATGGCGATGATCCATTGCATGAGCGTGCCAATTATCGGGATGGTGTCTCCAATGTTCGGGAACAACATCAGCATGTACGTCCCGATATCATTGTGTATCACATGAAAGAGGATGCACACAAAGGCGCTGCCTGTGCGGTTATATAACCAGGTGTAGATCAACGCCCCGCTCATAATGGAGCCTGCGGTGTATAAGACGACTTGAACCAATAGGGTGACGACCGCCTGCGGAACCCCGCCCGGCGAACTTAGCGTTGCAATGTACATGGGGATGAACACGGGCCAATGCCAGATGCCCCAAACGATGCCGACGATGAAACTGGCTTTTTTGGCGCTCATGCGCGCCTGGAGGCTGGGGAGCAGGTAGCCGCGCCAACCCGGTTCTTCCATGCCCGAGGCGAGGAAGGTGTAGACGAACATCGGGACGAGCGACACCAACACGGTCGAGACCTGACCCGCTGGGGGAAGAGGTCCCTTCAGCATTCCAAAGACAAGAATCGGCAGGTAGATGAGCGCGAGGAGTCCGAGCATGATCCCGTACCCGCGCCATCCCACGCGCCAGCGAGTCACCCGCTGCCACCAGCCGCGCAGTCCCGCCTTACCTGATTCGTATTGCTGCGCGAGGATGCCGCCGATCACCGTCCCTGGGAGCAGGATCGAAACGAACGTGAGCAGGACGAGGATCAGGTGGGTGTTGTCCTGAAACCCGTTCTCGATGAGTTGCGGAATGGTTCGCGGATTGGGCATCACGTAGCCTCGTTGCGCGGCGTACACTTCCACGGGTATCCAAGGCAGCCAGGTGATGGCGTACACCAAAACGAGATAGAGCCAGAACGCTTTTCGTTTTCTGCTTTCCATGGTCAATCTCCTTCGGAAAATCATGAGAATAATTCCAGGTCGAACGTCAACAAGGTCATCGGCGGCGGAAACGCCGCCGATGACGAGGGGAGAGGAGGATTACTTCTTCTGGGCTTGGGACACCTTCGCGATGCCCATGAACAGAACGCCGAGACCAGCGAAGAACACGCCGAGACCGATCGGGCCTCCCCAGTAGAGAACCAGCCACATGTCCATTTTTTCTCCTTTCGAGTGAAAACTTGGTTTGGACTTACGCTCCTACTTTACTTCTTTCCGCGCTTTGGGTCATCTGCCGAACGGTAGAGACGGGGGTTGAGAAAGGGTAGAGAAACGGTTTTAAAAAGGTATAGCCATCAAAAATTTGTTGTCCGCGTCAAGACAAAGCGGTACAATGAATGAAATCGGCGAAATCTGTCGTTCTGTTATTGTCGGGCAATTCTTGAGTCTGGAGGGCTCGGCTTTCACCGGGGCAGTGGACATGAACGGACTGTACGCGTACACCCCTTACATCTGGCCGACGATCGGCACGATTCTGCTGTTGCTGTTCCTGATCGGGTATAGCTGGCAACGGCGCAACGTGCCCGGCGTACCCCCGTTTATCGTCTACCTGCTGTTGGGCGTGGGCATGCTGACCTGTAAAGCGATTGGCTATCTGGCCGTTGATTTCCCAACGAAGGTTTTCTGGTTCAGGATCGAGACTAATTGGTGGTTGCCCGTTGTTGGGGCAATGACTTGTTTTTCCCTGGAATACACGTATCCAGGACGCTGGCTGACTCGCCGCAACCTGATACTGCTGACTGCTCTTGTGCTGATAATCGATATCGTTGGTCTGACCAACGATTACAACCACCTGACCTTTCGCGGTTTTGCCTATAACGGCACCGTCGTCCCTCTGTATGGCCCTTGGAGCTGGCTTGGCATCACCTTCATGATCGGATTGACGATGCTCAGCATCATGGTTTTTACCTGGCTGTTTATCCACTCCCCTCAGCATCGCTGGCCGGTGGCAATGATGCTGGTTGCGATCATGCTTACCCGCAGTCTGGGCCTCTTCAACCCATTCCCACGGGACTCGTGGTTCCTGTACTTTCCAACCATCGTGACTTCGTATATAGCCGTCGCTATTGCCCTGTTTGGCTTCCGTATCTTCGACCCCGTCCCCATGGCCCGCCGGACAGTCATTGAGCAGCTGCATGCTGGAATGATCGTACTGGATCCGCAGGAACGGGTGGCTAGCCTGAACCCGGCCGCAGAAAGAATCTTGAACACGCCCGCGAAGCAGGTCAAGGGCAAACGGCTCAAGGAACTGTTGCCTGCTTATCCAGAGAAGGGTCTGGCTGATTCGGGCGAGACCGAAATCGAACTTGCCCTGGGGAAAGAATCAAGCCTCCGGCATTACATATTGACAGTCTCACCGCTGAACGACTTCCGCGGATGTGAAGCCGGCCGCCTGTTGCTTCTGCGCGATGTGACCGAACAAAAGCGCGCCCAGGCAACGGTCCTCGAGCAGCAGCGATCGCTGGCAACGCTCCAGGAGCGCGAGCGACTGGCGCGCGAACTGCATGACAGCCTGGGGCAAACGCTTGCCGCCACACACCTGCAAGCCGGCACAGCCAGAATATTGCTTGCCCAGGGTGAAACCGCCCAGACAGACGAATGCCTGCAACAGATGGCGGATATGACCATCGCCGCCGAGGCGGACGTGCGCGAATATTTGCTCGGCGCAAAAACGGTTTTTTCGCCCGATCATCCCTTCTTTGCTTCCTTGCGGGAATATATGGCGCGCTTCAGCCAGCAATACGGTCTGTCGGTCGAGTTGAGCATATTACCCGATTTGGAAACGCAGGGTTTGGGGCAAGTGATTGAGGTCCAGTTAATGCGCATCATCCAGGAGGCGCTGTCGAACATCCGCAAGCACGCTCAGGCAAAGAAGGTTCAGGTGGCGTTTACGGAGGTGGATTCGCAGGTACAGATTGCCATTACTGACGATGGTCAGGGATTTGACCCGGCGGCGGTGACGGCGCGGCAGGCGGAAGGTTTTGGTTTGCAAGCCATGCGCGAACGGGCTGAAACGTTGGGCGGCAGTCTTGAAGTCATCTCACAGCCCGGGCTGGGGACAAAGGTCATTGTTCACGCGCCAATTCAAGGGGAGTCGGGACTCGGGGAGGCAGTCCAATGAAGTTACTGTTGGTGGACGATCATGCTCTGTTTCTGCAATCGCTCAAGGTGTTGCTGTCCACGAAGGGATACGAGGTGGTCGGGACAGCCGGCAACGGAATGGAAGCGCTCAAACAGGCGCGCCTGCTGCAGCCTGAACTCATCCTGATGGACATCGAAATGCCCGAGTGCGATGGATTGACTGCCACGCGCCTGATCAAAGCGGAAATGCCGCAGATCAAGATCGTAATGCTGACCGTCTCGGCGAGCGACGAGCATCTTTTCGAGGCGATCAAGAGCGGCGCGAACGGATATTTGCTGAAGAGCCAGAGCGCGGACCGGTTCCTGGAGATGGTTTCCCAAGTGGAGAGGGGCGGCGCAGCGCTTCCTCCTGAACTGGCTGCGCGGCTCATCGAGGAGTTTGCCCGCCAGGCGCAGCACGTCGAGAGTCCCACGGAGGAGTCGTCTGAATTGAGTACGCGCCAACTCGAGATTCTAACGTTGGTTGCCCAGGGACAAACCTACCCGCAAATCGGCGAGGCGCTCCATCTCAGCGAAGTGACCGTCCGCTATCACATGAACCAGATCCTGGAGCGGCTGCATCTCGAAAACCGCGCCCAGGTGATAGCCTACGCCGCGCGTCACGGGCTGACGCCGTCCAACCCGCGTTAAACAAAATTGTGCTTGATTACCGAGACCTCCGCAAATGGAGGTCTTTTGTTTAGCAGACATTATCTGTGAACACCGTCCTCAGACCCCCACCGCCTTCGGCACCTCCCCCAAATTCGACGTAGGAATTTGTTACAGCCACCTAGATTCTGGTGTCGAATTTGGGGGAGGCTGGGAGGGGGTCGAAACCTTCGGGACGTTTTCCCTAATACCAATAAAGTCTATTCCTTAAGACTATCGCTTTTGTAGTGGCAAGACTATCGGAAACGATAGTGACAAACTGCTTTACGCTTGCTATGCTGTAAACAGACATCCAGGCAGTAACCCGACCTTGAGAGAGGAGACGACTATTGAAAATCCCACAAGTATTGCACAATCCATTTCAAACAAATCATTTTCCAAAGAACATTGTCACAAAAGGAGATGGCAACATGAAAAGGTTCCTGAGATTGTTCTTGACCGTTGCGGTCCTGGTTGGCGCGCTGGCCATGCCGCTATCGGCGTCGGCGGGCGGTGATAAAGTCACGCTCTGTCACATGCCGAACACCCCGGATGAGGTGACGATCACAGTGTCGGTCAATGCGCTGCCCGCGCACCTGGCACACGGCGACTATCAGGGCGCTTGTACACACGAAGGAGTGCTCACGTGTCCGTTCGATGAGGTGGCAATCCCTGTCATCGGACCAGACATGGTGAAGTACGCTATTGACTTCCCTGCACCCCCTGCGGGGTATGAGTGGAACGTTAGTGTTTTGTCGAGCACCGGGCAGGATTACCTGTGGTGGGCCCAACCTTCCGGATTTCCTCCTCCACCTTCGCCGGAATATCTTCAGCCGATACCGGGGCATCCCATGGATTTAGGGTCGCCTGACTACCCGAGTGTGTGGGACATCTTCGTCGCGAAGTTGAATCCTACGGATCCGAACTTCAACCATATCGTCTCATGCACTGCGGTCCTGCCTCCACCTGCTCCGTAAACAAGACCACTGGCTCCGCAGGTGGCTTGCTCCAACGCTCCCAACATCGCTGCAGAGGCTTCTCACTTCATGGCGGCGTCGGGGTTTCCCGGCGCCGCTTCTTTTTTGGAAGCGATTGTTTTTCCTTTTCCAGAGACTATCGCTTTTGCAGCCCCAAGACTATCGCTTCTGATAGTGACATACCATTTCGGTTTCGCTATGCTGTGAACAGGTGTCAAGTATGCAAGCCGATGCAAAGCGAGGACAGGAATGACCGCGGATCCATGTCTGGCGATCTATGGCAATTCGGTATTTTTAGCGGGGATCAAAGCCGAACTGGAACGCGCCACAGCGCTTGAACTGCTCACGATCGAGACCGGGCGCGCGGACGCCTTGGAACTGATCTGCACACGCCAGCCGCGCGCGGTGCTCTTTGATATGGGCACGGGACCCCTGGATTTTGTCGTTTCATTGTTGCGTGGACAGCCCGACTTGCTGTTGATCGGCGTGGATCCCAGCAAAGATGAAATCCTGATCCTCTCCAGCCAGCCCGTGCAGGCGCGGAGCATGCAAGACCTGACACAATTGATCCTCGAAGATTCTCAATCAAAAGAAAGGAACCTGACATGAAAACGAAATGGAATTTTTTGGTGGCCTTCGTCCTGCTGGCTGCGCTGGCGGGTTTCCCAGGCGCGACGGCTCAGGCGGAAGATATGATAAGCACCACCACGACGCTCGCTTCCTCCCAGGATCCGTCCCTGCTCGGCGAATCGGTCACTTTCACCGCGACGGTCTCACCCGCGCCGGAGGGCGGCACAGTCGCCTTCAAGGATGGCGGCGCGGCGATCGCCGGCTGTGAGGCACAGCCCCTGACCGGTGGGCAAGCCACCTGTACGATCGCCGCGATGGCGGCTGGCATGCACGTAATAACCGCCGAGTACAGCGGCGATTCGACCTACGATCCCAGCGCCTCCACGACGCGGGTGCAGGCTGTTTACACACGTCCCGCGGTTGAGGCGGGCGGGGGGCACACCTGTGGGCTGAGAGCCGACGGCACGCTCCACTGCTGGGGCTACAATTCCTTTGGGCAAACCATGGTGCCGGCGCCGAATGAGAGCTGGGTCCAGGTCAGCGCGGGCACTTATCATACCTGCGGGCTGAAAGCCGATGGCACGCTCCAATGCTGGGGGTTAGATGACAGTTCGCAGACCGATATGCCGGCTCCGAATGCGAGCTGGGTGCAGGTCAGCGCAGGTGGGGGTCACACCTGCGGGCTGAAAGCGGACGGCACCATCCAGTGCTGGGGGAACAATCCCTATGGGCAAACTACGGTGCCGGCTCCGAATGCGAACTGGGTGCAGGTCGGCGCGGGCGCTGTTCACACCTGCGGGCTGAAAGCCGATGGCACCCTCCAATGCTGGGGGGAAAATTACTATGGGCAAACCACAGTGCCGGCTCCGAATGCGAGTTGGGCGCAAGTCAGCGCGGGCGGTGTTTTCACCTGCGGGCTGAAAGCCGGTGGCACGCTCCAATGCTGGGGGAGCAATTACTATGGGCAAACGAATGTGCCGGCTCCAAATGAAAACTGGACACAGGTTAGCGCGGGCGGGGTTTACACCTGCGGGCTGAAAGCCGATGGCACCCTTCAATGCTGGGGAAACAATACCGATGGGCAAACGAATGTGCCGGCTCTGAATGCGGATTGGGCGCAGGTCAGCACGGGCGGGGATCACACCTGCGGGCTGAAAGCCGATGGCACCTTCCGCTGCTGGGGCTACAATGAAGAAGGGCAGGCGCCCGTCATCACGCTGGCGCCCGAATTATTACCGAACGCCACCCCCGGCACAGCGTACACCCAAAATATCACCGCCAGCGGCGGGAGCGCCACACCATACACCTTCTCGGTCATCTCCGGCGCTCTGCCCCCCGGCCTGACGCTCAACTCGGACGGAACGTGGGGCGGCGCACCCACCACGGCCGGCACATTCACCTTCACCGTGCAGGCAGCGGATGCGAACAACGTCGCCGCCATGCGCGAGTACTCGATCACGGTAGGGCAGATCGGCACCGTCACTACGCTCGCCTCCTCCGCCAACCCCTCCCTCACCGGCGAATCGGTCACCTTTACCGCGTTGGTCTCGCCCGCGCCGGATGGAGGCACGGTCGTGTTCAAAGACGGCGGCGCGGCCATCGGCGGCTGTGAAGCCCAGCCCCTGACCGGCGGGGGGGCAGCCTGCACGACCAGCGCGCTCGCGGCCGGCATGCACGCCATCACCGCCGAGTACAGCGGCGACCCCAATTACACCGGCAGCGCCTCTGCAACACTGGTGCAGGCCGTGCATGCCCGCCCCGCCGTTGCGGCGGGCGGGGTACACACCTGCGGGCTGAGAGCCGATGGCACGCTCCATTGCTGGGGCTGGAATTATTATGGGCAAACCGACGTGCCGGCTCCGAATGAGAACTGGTTGCAGGTCAGTGCGGGCGATTTTCACACCTGCGGGCTGAAAGCCGATGGCACCCTCCAATGCTGGGGCGAGGATGACTTTTGGCGAACCAGGGTGCCGGCTCCGAATGCGAACTGGGCCCAGGTCAGCGCGGGCGGGGATCACACCTGCGGGCTGAAAGCCGATGGCACCCTCCGCTGCTGGGGGCGCAATAACGTTGGGCAAACCAATGTGCCGGCTCCGAATGCGAACTGGGTACAGGTCGGCGCGGGCGACTACCACACCTGCGGGCTGAAAGCCGATGGCACCCTCCAATGCTGGGGGGAAAATTACTATGGGCAAACGAATGTGCCGGCTCCGAATGCGAGCTGGGTCCAGGTCAGCGCGGGGGCGGCTTACACCTGCGGGCTGAGAGCCGATGGCACGCTCCAATGCTGGGGCTCGAATTACTTTGGACAATCCAATGTACCGGCTCCGAATGCGAACTGGGCGCAGGTCAGCGCGGGCGGCGGCCATATCTGCGGGCTGAAAGCCGATGGCGCGCTCCAATGCTGGGGCTTCAATTACTTTGGGCAAACCGCTGTGCCGGTTCCGAATGCAAACTGGGTCCAGGTCAGCGCGGGCAGGGAGTACACCTGCGGGCTGAAAGCCGGTGGCACCCTCCGGTGCTGGGGCCGCAATGGGCTTGGTCAGGCACCTATCATCACGCTCGCGCCCGACTCATTGCCGAATGCCACGGTTGGCGCAGCATACTCCCAAAACATCACCGCCAGCGGCGGGAGCGCCACGCCTTACACCTTCTCGGTCACATCCGGTGCCGTGCCCACCGGCCTGTCGCTCAACTCCGATGGAACGTGGAGCGGCGCACCGACCGAGGTTGGCACGTTCAACTTCACCGTCCAGGCAGCCGACGCCAATAACATCGCCGCGGCGCGTGCCTACACCATCACGGTATCTGCGCCGCTTTTCTCGACCCCGCCGGTCATCACATCGAACATCGTTGGCACGTCGGGGCAGGATGGCTGGTACACGAGCGATGTCAGCCTGACCTGGACTGTGACCGATGATGAATCGGCAATCACATCCCAAATTGGCTGCGACGATGTGTCCATTACGACCGACCAGCAGGAGACCGCCTATACTTGCACAGCCACCAGCGCGGGCGGTACGAGCAGCGAGACAGTCAACCTCAAGCGCGATGCGACTCCGCCGACTCTCAATCCTGTTGTGACGCCGAACCCGGTCCTGTTGAACGGGAGTGCGACGGCGAATCCAGGCGCAGGGGATGCCCTCTCCGGCGTTGCTTCATCAAGTTGCGATGCAGTGGATACGAGCACTGTTGGCTCACACACGCTTTCCTGCACGGCTACTGACAATGCGGGCAACACCGCCACGGCAAGCGCCGCGTACAGTGTGATCTACAACTTCATCGGCTTCTCCTCGCCGGTAGACAGTAATGATGTGCTGAACCTCGCCAAAGCCGGGCAGACCATTCCGCTCAAATTCAGGGTTACGGATGCCAATGGCAGCCCGATTACTAACCTGACGGGCGCTGCTGTGACAGCGGCTAGCCTGTCATGCCCGGTGGGGACGACCACCGACCTCCTCGAAGAATACGCCGCCGGCAACTCCGGCTTGCAGAATCTGGGCGATGGCTATTACCAGTGGAACTGGAAGACTCCGACCATCTACGCCAACTCATGCAAGACGCTCCGGCTCGATCTGGGAGAGGGCATCTACCACACCGCGCTATTCCAGTTCAGGAAGTAGTCGGACGCGAACCAAAAGTGAAAGAAAGCCAAAACTGCCTGAGTGCGGCTGGATAATAAAAACAGGCGGGCAGATCACTTGCCCGCCTGTTTCGGTATGGCGTACAATATTGTGTAGAGGCTCAGATCAAGGAATGAAGCGGCAAATAGCGCTTCTCGATGCATCCGGGAGGCTGACATGTCAGACCACAGGGATCACGAAGGGAACCAGGATGTGGTTCAAATAAGCCAGGGAGGGAGCCAGGACATTCTCGCCATTATGAACGCCTGGCGAATCAAAACCCTGAACACGGTATTGACCGTCGTGGCTGTGCTCGGATTCGTGAGCATCATCGCCCTTTTTGCCGGGGGAATCGGGGATGCAAATCAATGGGCTGTTGATCTGTTCTTCCTGGCAACCTATCTCGTGATCCTGGTGTTGGCGTTTTACAAACGGCTGCACTGGCGCGTCCGAGGATGGGGATTTCTTTTTATCGTGTATCTGGTAGGCGTCATTTCGCTTTCCAGAGGGGGGTTGGCGGGCGCGGGGCGGGAATACCTGATGATCGTTCCCATCCTGGCGACGATACTGGTCGGCGTCAGGGCGGGTGTAGCCACCGCGATCCTCAGCCTGCTGGTCATGGTGGCTTTCTCTTTCATTGCGGAGGCGGGCATTCTAAATACCTGGCTGATCTATCAAGAGAATCCGGTTGATCTGGCAAGTTGGGTCGAGGAGATCACCTATACCGCCGTGCTGATGGGTGTGAGCGCCTCCCTCTTGCTCCTGTTCAACCGCCGTCTGTTGAAGATGCTGGTGGCTGAACGGCAGGCGGCTCAGGCGCTCGAGCAAGCCCAGGCTCGCCTGGAAGAATACAATCGGACACTGGAGGAAAAGGTGAGCCAGCGCACCGCCGAATTGGCTCAGGCAAACCAGCGCATGGAGCAGGAATTAGCCCTGGCAGGTAGTATCCAGACCGGTTTCATGGCGAGCGAGCTTCCCCAGATCGCAGGCTGGCAACAGGCGGCAAGCCTGATCCCTGCCCGGCAGACTTCTGGCGACTTTTACGATATTTATCCTCTTGGCAAAGGCCGGTACGGCATCCTGGTAGCCGACGTGGTGGACAAGGGCGTTGGCGCGGCGCTTATCATGGCATTTTGCTGGGCGCTCGTTCACACCTACGCTTCGCGACATCCCGACCGTCCTGACCTCGTCATGCAAAAGGTTGACCACCGCCTATTAAGCGATACCCATTCCGGGCAGTTCGTCACGTTGTTCTATGGGGTACTTGACACGAGAAATAACATGCTGCACTACTGCAACGCCGGACACAATCCTCCTTACCTGTTCAGCGCAGGTACAACTCCGTCTGTCCAATCCCTGGGACGCACCGGAGTGCCTCTCGGCGCAACCGAAGGAATGTCGTGGAAGGTCAGCTCGGTCCGCTTTCGACCGGGCGACTTGCTGGTGCTGTATACCGATGGCGTGACCGAAGCGGAAAACGACCGCCATGAATTTTTTGGGAGTGACAGGCTGATAGCAACGGTTAAAGAGAACGTGGGGAAGAGCGCCCAGGAGATTCACGAAAGGGTCATTCGCGGGCTTTGCGAGTTTGCTGGAAGTCTGTCTCCGTGCGACGACATCACTTTAATGGTGCTGGCTCGCGAATTCCAAATGACCGAAATGCCAAACAGCTCGAAAGCCGGCTGATAATTCACTGGTCGCCTTGCAATACGTTGTTCGATACATCGTTGATATCGCTGCATCCCCAATGTCCGATGACAACAGGTTTTCAGGGATGAGGCTATCCCGCAGTCTCGTCGTGCGAATACGCCGAAGGGGTAGAGAGCCTGGCGAACCTGCATCCTCGCGTTCCGGCTCTTGCGATCATTTCACACCAACCCCAACTCCTTCGCCCGCATCGCCGCCTCCGTGCGGTTATGCGCGCCCAGTTTGCCGCACAAGTTATGGACGTGCGTCTTTGCC
>SZPG01000016.1 GCA_030263595.1 Chloroflexi bacterium CFX6 | reverse complement strand
TCCACGTCGGTCAACTGCGCAGTGACCATGGGACCCTCGTCCAGTTTGATGAGGGCGACGGTGTAAGGGGCGTTGGCGTCGTAGCCGCTGGGGGCTTCGTAAATAGTGGTATAGGAGTACACTTCACCCTTGCCACTGAAGGTATAGAGTTCTTTCGCTTCGTCGCCGCAGTTCGGGCAGACGTCGCGCGGGGGAAAGATCTTGTAATCGCAATGCGGGCAGACCTCGCCGACCAGCCCGTAGCGTTGTTTTTTGAGTCTCCAGTGCCGAGGGATTTCCATTCTTTCGGTTCCTTTCAGAATTAGGTTCAAGTTGCGGAAAGGCAAACTTGTATATTTCGCTTTCGCAAACGTAATTCTATGCGGCGGGACTCTCAAAGACTATCAGGCTTGATTTTCCGCCTTTCAAATTTCCCGGTTTTGAACACGTGATGAGTTTTGCCGCAGAGTTCACGGGTTGATTCCTGGTCAACGTGGGTTTGTGTAATCGGTTTGATGAGACAATGCCCCTCGAAGCGGAGCAATTGTCGGCTGAGTCGGAGGCGGATTTTCATCCCATCGAATATGCAAGCCCGACGGGTATAATCCCCATTCGATGAAAATCCTGTTATTGAATCAAGCGTTCGTTTCACCCGAGGAGCCGGGGCATACGCGTCATTTCGAGATGGCGAAGTTTTTGCAATTACGCGGACACGAACTGGTCATCGTCGCCAGCGATTTGAATTATCAAACGGGCGAGCGGACCGCGGCGCGGCGCGGCTTGTTTGCGGAGCAGGTCATTGACGGCGTGCGAATTTTGCGCGCCTATATTTATCCCGCGCTGCATCGCAGTTACGTGTGGCGCGTGGTTTCGTTTTTCAGTTTTATGTTCAGTTCGGTGTGGACGGCGTTGCAGGTGCGCGAAGTGGATCTGATTCTTGGCACGACGCCGCCGATCTTTCAGGCGGTCTCGGCATGGTTCGTGGCATGGATTCGGAGGGTGCCCTTCTTGCTGGAGGTGCGCGACCTGTGGCCCGAATTCGGCGTGAGCATGGGCGTGTTGAAGAACCCGATCGTGATCGCGTTGGCGCGCTGGCTGGAAAAATTTTTATATGCACGCGCGACGCACATTTTGGTGAACTCGCCTGCCTATAAAGATTACATGATCGCGAAAGGTGTGCCTGAAACCAAAGTGACCTATATTGCTTACGGCACAGACGTGGACATGTTCAACCCGCAAGTGGACGGTTCGTCCATTCGCGCCGGGTTGGGATTGCGAAATAAATTCGTTGTTTTGTACGCGGGCGCGCTGGGGCAGGCGAACGACATTGATACGATTTTGCGCGCCGCGCAGCGATTGAGCGGCGAAGATAACGTCCGCTTTGTCCTGTTCGGCGATGGCAAGGAGCGCCCGCGGCTCGAAGCGGAATCGAAACGAATGGGACTGAACAACGTCATCTTCGCGGGTGTGCGCCCGAAAAAGGAAATGCCGCGCGTCGTCGCCTCTGCGGATGTGTGTCTCGCCATTTTGCAGGATATTCCCATGTTCCGCACCACCTACCCGAACAAGGTCTTCGATTACATGGCGGCGGGACGCGCGACCGTGCTGGTCATTGACGGTGTCTCGCGGCAGTTGATCGAGTCATCGAATGGGGGAGTGTATGTCCAGCCTGGCGACGATGCCATGCTTGCGGCAAAAATCCTCGAACTTTCGAAAAACCCCGCCCGCGTTCAGCAAATGGGACGGAACGCACGTGACTATCTGGCGAAACATCTCGACCGACGAGATAAGTTGAATGAAACGCTCGACTTGCTTACGAAGTTGGTGAACGGATGAAGGTCTTCGTCACAGGGGCGACGGGATTCACGGGATCGCGCGTCGTCCCTCTATTGTTGAAGAACGGATACGAAGTGCGGTGTCTCCATCGTGAGACGAGCGACCGTTCGCTTCTGTCCTCGTCCGAAGTTGAGTGGGCGTTGGGAGATTTATCCAACACTGACGCGTTATCCGCTTCGATGCGCGGCGCGGACGCGCTCGTCAACCTTGCCTCCCTCGGCTTCGGTCACGCGGACTCGATCCTCCGCGCGACAAAGGACGCGGGCATCCAGCGCGCGGTCTTCATCGGCACCACAGCCATCTTTACGCAGCTGAACGCAAAAAGCAAAAAAGTGCGCGTGGCGGCGGAACTCGCCATCGAAACGAGCGGATTGAAATACACCATCCTGCGCCCGACGATGATCTATGGCGGTCCGCGCGACCGCAACATGTGGAGATTGATTCGTTTTATGAAGGTCGCGCCCATCGTCCCTGTTTTTGGCGACGGGAAGTATTTGCAGCAGCCCATCTACGTGGACGATGTCGCTGCGGCAATTCTCGGCTGTTTGAAATCGGACGTGACCATCGGCAGGAGTTACAACATCGCAGGCAGGCATCCGCTGACGTATAACGAAGTCGTTGATACGATTGCCAAAGCGATGAACAAACGCGTCTGGAAACTTCACATCCCGTCCAGGTCCGTTGTGGGCTTGCTAAAATTTTTTGAAAAAATTCATTTCCCATTCCCCATCAAAGCGGAGCAGGTCCTGCGCCTGAACGAAAACAAGGATTTCAGTTACGCCGACGCGCACAAGGATTTTGGCTTTAGCCCGCTTTCGTTCGAGGAGGGGATTGGGTCGGAGTTGGGTGGCAGGGTATAATTCACGTATGCCCACAGTCAAAATCATTGGACGGCATCGCTTCTACTTTTTCAGCAGAGAAAACAACGAGCCGCCACACATCCATGTGGAAAGTGCGGAAAACGCCGTCAAGTTTTAGCTCTCGCCGATTGAGTTGGCTTGGGCGGTTGGATATAATTCAAAGGAACTTCGTCAGGTTCGCGAGTTAGTGGAAGAAAACGTGGATTTCTTCCTGGAGAAATGGTATGAACAGCCTCGAAACACATAGTCCTACATCTGTTTTGGCAACGGACGTCCGCTTTACGGACGATGCCATGCAGGTCAGTCTCTCTGATGGGCGGGAGATCTCCGTGCCATTGGAATGGTTTACACGTTTGCGAGATGCGACCCCCGAACAGCGGGGCAAGTGGCGATTTATCGCGCGTGGAATAGGCATTCACTGGGAGGAAATTGATGAAGATATTGCAGTCACAACGTTGTTGCGTGTGTAAAACAGAACCCGGAGATTTCGCGAAATCTCCGAGTTCTTATAACAAAAGCAGATCTTGCGCCTTGCTTCGCGACGAAAACAAGGATTTCAGATACGCCGACGCGTAAAGGGCTTTTGAATTTAGCCCGCTTTCGTTTGAGGGGGGATTGGGATGGAGTTGGATTATTGGACTGGTGAAGGGGGAATGGCTGGCATAATTTCGTATATTATGATAATATACACTCATGGTTGACCTGAATAACGTCACTGGCTTTGATTGGGACGAAAACAACCGAGAGAAAAACTGGGACAAGCACCGAGTCTCAGCAGGCGAGTGCGAGGAAGTGTTTTTCAATATACCTCTCTTGCTTGAAGATGATTCTGTTCATTCCCAAAAGGAGCCGCGCTATTATGTCCTTGGTCATACGATTGCCGGCAGAAGGTTGTTTATTGCTTTTACGATACGAGGAGAAAAGATCCGTGTCATCTCTGCCCGTGACATGAGTCAAAAGGAGCGCAGTATTTATGAGCAAGTCGATTCCTAAGTTCAAAAATGAAGATGAAGAGCGTGAGTTCTGGGGCGAACAGGATTCTGCCGAATACCTGAATTGGAAGAGCGCCAGGCGGGTCCTGTTCCCCAACCTGAAACCGTCCACTCGAGCAATTTCCTTGCGCCTGCCCGAGCCGCTTTTGGATGCCTTGCGCCAGATGGCAAACGAACGCGATGTACCATATCAATCTCTGATTAAGATCTTCCTGCAAGAGCGGATTGAACGCGAGATGAAATCCCGTCAACTGCCCAGCGGAGGATAGCGCAGAACCCGGAGATTTCGCGAAATCTCCGGGTTCTTGTTACGGGAGCGGATCTTACGCCACGATTCGCGCGAGAACAAGGATTTCAGATACACCGACGCGTAAAGGGATTTTGAATTTAGCCCGCTTTCGTTCGAATTCTCCACCCCTCCACAACCCGCTCACATCATCCGCCTGTCCCGCTGACCCGAACGCCCTCCGCCTCTCTATGACTGAATCCCTCCCAGATCTCCTGCGGATAAATGATCGCGTTCGCGCCGGGCAACTGTTCCATCGCGAGACCCGTGTTCAAATTGATCCCAACTTGTTGATATGCCTTGTATGCCAGTTGACTGCAATAGAACGCCTCTTCCGTTTCCGCGTTGAGGAAATTCAGGTTATACGGCTTGCCGACTTGCGCGAGGACATACGCGGCAACCGCCTTTCGCATTTCGTCTTCTTCGTTTTCCGAAAGTTCGAGACCATCGAGCGGAGAGACGATCCCGTAGAAAGTATCGAACAAAAGCCCGCGGCGGCGCGCCATCCGTTCGGTGTTCCATTGTCCGTCGAAGACCGTGAACTTGATCACGCCGCGCGCGCCGGCTTCCACGCATCTCCCTTCGGGACCCGTGTAAATTGCCACGTGATCCACGTCCCCAGGCACGAGCCGGCCGACGAACCGCCAGAACTCGCCCGGCAAAATATCGGGCTTGCCGTTCATCGTGCAGATGATGTCGCCCGTTTGCAATGGGATGTCTTCGATTTGATAGGTATAAATCATCTCGCTCCGTATCCCATTATACGGATTTTTCTTCGATGCGTTTCAAGCAGACCAAACTATTCTCCGATCAACTGCACGACCAATTCCCTCCTGCGCGGGCGATTGTCGAAATCCACATAAATGACCTGCTGCCACGTTCCCAATGTCAATTCCCCGTTGACGAACGGAATGGTGAGCGACGGACCCAGCAGGGAGGCGCGCACGTGGCTGTGACCGTTGCCGTCGCCCCAGCGCGCGTTGTGCGCGTATTCGCGGTTCGGCGGAATGATCTCATCGAATAATCGTTTCAGATCGCTGAGCGCGCCGCTTTCGTATTCGATGGTCGTCACCGCGCTGGTGGAGGAGGGACAGAAGACCGTCGCCGTCCCATTTTTGAGTCCGCTTTGGAGGACCTGCGCCGCGACCTGATCGGTGATGTCGTGGACGTCCGCGTTCCCGCGCGTGGAGAGTTTTATGGAGAGGGTTTTTATTGGCATGGTCAATCCTGTCATTGCAAGCGTAGCGAAGCAATCTCCTCAATTCAGAAATTGCTTCGTCGCAACGAACGCTCCTCGCGATGGCAGGATAATTATATCTTCACCACTGGATGCCTCAATACCGTCTTCAATTTTGCGGGGTCTGCCTTGCGCGGATCACCCAAATAGATCTCGTGATGCCTGCCATTTGGACCAACGTTATCCTTGTATCCATTCTCCAAAGCAAAGGCGCGCATCCGTTCGATGGTGGCAGGTTCGGTCGCGTACGGTCCGATGTGCATGACCTGCACACACAGCCCTTCCTCGAAGGATGCCAGCCTCAGTTTCGACAAGGCGGGTGAATCGCCTTTTTTCTTTCTGACTTCCTCCAGCCCCTCGGCAAACACATCCTTCGTGATGACCTCCGGTTGCAGGATCATCAGCGTGTAGAACCAGTTGTCCTTGACGGTGATATCAAACACGCCATCCTCCACCCACCAGAGCCCCTCCAGCGCCATGACGGGATAATCAATCGGATTCGTCTTGCGTTTCTTGAGCATGAACTTGAGCGTGTACGAAATGCTGTACAGGGCTTGTGTTGCCTCCGCAAACATGGGCGACCTGCCCGGCTCCGATCCCTTCTCGATGGCGCCGTTGATCATCGCGAATTGCAGTTTCGGCACTTCGACGATTTCGATCTTCCTCGCGGAGGGCTGGTACAAATATTTGTATTGTTTTTTCAGGTCGAGCGTTTTCATTTCGATTTCCTTTCACATTCGTCTGTTCGCGTCAGTTAACCCTCTTCAGAATCCGTTGAACAAAAAAGGTCAATCCGCGCGAGGGGACTTTCTTCTGGCTGAAGTCCCAATCCTTCCACGCCGTCCAAATGGATTCGGGCGTGAAGCGCCCCTCGGCGTCGGCTTTGGATTCCACGACGCTCATCATTTGCTTGAAGCGTTTGTCTTTCCGCGCCCATTGGAAGTGACTCAGCGCCTCCAGCACGTGCAGGATGTCGTACCAGAACAGCGGCGCTTTCAACTTGCGGAAGTCCGTGCCCATGAAGAACATGTAAGGATGTTCCTCCCTGCTGTTCTCCCAAAGCCGGAGCAGGGTTTCCACGCCGATTTTCGCAGACCTGCCTTCCCGCATCTCAGGCACGTGCGCCAGCATTTGCAGCACGACCAGCGTCGCGTACGGACAGGGGTCATCCTTGCGCCCCGGTCCGCGGAACTTTCCCAATTCCGGCGAGACGACGCAATGCCAGCCGTTTTCGTAAACCAACCCGTCCAGATATTGGATCGCCGTCTGCACGCGCGCATCCTCGCCCATCCCCAGCCGGATCAACGCGGTGACGATCACTGGCGCGTCGCACAACGCCCATGCCCATTCATCCCTCCCGCTCCCGCCGAAATGGACCGGGACATTCGTCGGCAGTTGGAACGGTCCCTGTTTGGATTGGTGTTTCATCACCTTGTCCACGATCTTCTTCACCGGCGGATCGCTGACATTGAGTCCCAAGTCCGCGAGGAATGACAACTTGTGGAACGGCTGGCTGGCGGAGCGATGACTGTTCAACACTGTGCCGGGCCAACCGGTCAATTCTGCCAGCAGGGCTTTGATCTTCGGGTCAGCCATCATTTTCCGCCGCGCCGCGCGGACTTGCGGATCGTCCTCCGGCTGTTCGAGCAAATCCACGCGTGTGCGGTATTCGACCCAGGGTTCGCCCTGCAAAAGCCATTCATTGATTTTGTCGTTCATATTTCCTCGCAGTTGCCGCCAGCCATTCCGCGACCATGATCCGCAGTTCGGGCGGCTCCAGCACTTCCACGGCGGGACCGTACGCCAGCGCCGTGCTTGCCGCCCATTCGAGCGTGGGCGAGAGGAACGTGACCACCACCGCGCCATCCGGTTTGGTTTCGACCGCCTCCCAATAGGAGTGATTCCCGGCGACGATGTGCGCGAACTCCGCCTCGAAGCGCAGGCGGGCGGCGATCAAGGTTTGGGCTTGCGATTCGTTTTGTAGGTGGGCGCGCAGGTCGAAGTCGGGGGAGGAGGCGAAGGTCGTATCCAGCAGGGCCACCTCGGAGATGCGATCCACGCGAAAGGTGCGCACCTCCCGATGCACGTGGCAAAATCCGATCACGTACCACCAGCCCCAGCGATGGACGAGCGCGTATGGATCGAGCCCGCGCCCGGAGGGGTGCGGGACTTGATTACTCTGATACAGCATGTTCACGCTGCGGTGTTCGCGAACGGCGCGGCGCAATTTTTCCAGCGCGGGAGTCAGCGCCTTCAAGTCTGCGCGATTCATTCCAGTCGCGACCAGCGACCCGCGCGCCCAGGCGACTTCCCGCCTTTGTTCATCGGGGAGCAGGGTCTCGATTTTCGCCAGCGCGCCGCGCGCAGCTTCGCGGTACAACTCTCCCCACATCTCTTCTACGATGCCAGTTCCCAGCACGACGGCGACGGCTTCTTCGAGGGTGAACACGAGCGGCGGCATTTTGTAGCCGCGCACGAGGGAGAACCCGCCGTAGGGCCCGCGTTCCGAGTAAACCGGGATGCCCATTTCGCCGAGCATCTCGAAATAGCGGTGGACGGTCCGCAGGGAGACGCCGAGT
This sequence comes from Chloroflexi bacterium CFX6, assembly GCA_030263595.1. Taxonomy (GTDB): domain Bacteria; phylum Chloroflexota; class Anaerolineae; order Anaerolineales; family Villigracilaceae; genus Defluviilinea. The sequence continues at coordinate 36,674 of SZPG01000016.1, read as the reverse complement.
TTCTCAGCCAGTTCGGAGGCTTTCTGGTTGGGCTGGTTTTGCAGGAGAAAGATGAGCGTGATCAGGCGTGTAGCAGTGTTTGTCATGTCACATCCTTTACAAAGATAAACCGCATATATGTCAAATTATGGCATATATGCGGTTCGCGATTTTCAGCCGTTCATCACGTCTTTTGAAGTCTTAACTCACATCCACCCCGTCACTCCCCTCTGCGAATAATGTCCCTCCCATACTTCTCCTGCAAGTCATCCATCACATCCTGCAACCTGCGCGCTTTCTCCGCGTCCATATCCCACAACTCTAACTGGCGGATCGGTTGTCCCAGCCCGGTTACGCCGACGCCGATCAGTCGTACAGCCTGATTCGGCTTGCGGACCGACTTCATCAACTCCAATACGGCTTGCGCGATTTCATTCTCCTGATCGGTCGGGTTATTCAAGGTCATTTGCCGCGTCAAGGTTGTGAAGTCGGGCCAGCGGATCTTCAACTTGATCGTTTTGCCCGCGAGATCGTTCTTTCGCAATTGCCGCGCCACATCCGCCGATTGTTCGCGCAGCGTTTTCTCCAATATTTTATCGTCGCGCACATCGCGGCTGAAGGTTGTTTCCTGGCTGATGGATTTCGTCTCGCGTTCCGTCACGATGGGGCGGTTGTCAATTCCCTTGGCATGACGCGACAGGTCGCGCCCGTTCTCGCCGAACAGGCGGATCAACTCGCTCTCGGGCCATTTGGCGATATCGCCAATGGTGTGGATGCCCAACTCTGCCAGCCGTTTGGAGGTCTTCGGACCGACGCCCCACAACATCTCCGCGGGTAGGGGACTCAGAAACGCCGCTTCTTCCCCGTACGGGACAACTGTCGCGGCGTTCGGAGGCTCCGCCAAGCCCTGGGCTTTGATCCGCTTCAATGCCAGGGCTTTGCCCACCTCGGTGGCGATCTTCGCCACGAGTTTGTTCGATGCGATGCCGATCGAGCAGGGCAGATGCAATTCGTCGCGGATGCGGGCTTGAAGTCCGCGCCCGAGGCGTTCGGGGTCGTCTTGAATGTCTGAAACGTCGAGGAAGGCTTCGTCAATCGAGATCTGTTCAACGAGCGCGGTCAGGTCGTGGAGGATCGCCATCACCTGCCGCGAGACTTCGCTGTAGAGGCGATGACGCGCGGGCACGATGATCAGGCCCGGACTGAGTCCGATCGCTTTGCTCATCGGCATCGCGCTGCGGACTCCGTTTCGTCTCGCGGCATACGAGCAGGACGCCACCACGCCGCGTTCGCCCGGTTTACCGCCCACCGCGAAGGCTTTGCCGCGCAGTTCGGGATTGCGCGTTTCTTCGACCGCGCAGAAGAAGGCATCCAGGTCGAGGTGCAGGATCGTGCGCGTCATGCTTCAATTATAAGTAGAAAAGGGCTATAAAGCTGATATGCCATCATCGCAGTTAACGTGGTCAACTTGCCCATTGTTGAGTCAGTCGAAGCATCGCCTATGCGGGTCTGCCTCGCTGTTTGGGTTGTTCCTGGCGCGCTGACGAAACGCGGCATTGAGCCGTTCTGTGAACCTGGAGATTGCCTTTTCCATTTCGACCTCTTGCAGGACGCTCCAAGTTCGGGCAAAATTGCTCTTGTGGGTTCATTGGCTCCTCGTATGATTTGGAAGTCGTACAGGTTTGCCAGCGGTCACTGAGCCTGTCGAAGTGTGAACCCCAATTTTCGCAAGGTTTACCCGCTGCCACGTTTTAGTGCAGTGCTATCGCGCGTTCTATGGTTAAGTTTTTTACTTCTTGTTGGATGCGCTTCTTACACATCTACGCCTCTTTCTGGAGAATCGAACATGCCGCTTATCCGTTATCTTGCCCTCGGTGATTCATACACCATCGGCGAAAGCATTCCTGAAACCGAGAGATGGTCCGGTCAACTCGCCACTCTGATCGAATCCTCCGCCCGATTTGGGAGAACCGAGGGGAGCGGGGTCGAAGTCGCCATCATCGCGCGCACCGGCTGGACGACTGCCGAACTTTGGGAAGGTATTCAAGCGCAGGACATCAATCCGCTCTATGATTTGGTTTCGTTATTGATCGGGGTCAACAATCAGTATCGCGGTTACGACATCAACGAGTATCGCGAGCAGTTCGTTTTCCTCCTGAACAAATCCATCGAATACGCGGGCGGCAACCCGAACCGCGTGTTCGTTCTCTCCATCCCCGATTGGGGTGTGACCCCCTTCGCTTCGGGTCGCGACCGCGAAAAGATCGCGCAGGAAATTGATGCGTTCAACGCGGTCAACCGCGAGGAAACCGAAAAGGCGGGCGCGCATTACATTGACACCACCCCCATCTCGCGCGAAGCGGCAGATGATTCCTCGCTCATCGCGCCGGATGGGTTGCATCCCTCCGGGAAGATGTATGCGGAATGGGCGAGGCTCGCGCTGCCGGTGGTGTTGGAGATATTGGAGAAGGCATACAGGTAAATCGGTACACAAGTACACAGGTACACACCGGCCTATTTGTATGCCTGTTTACTTTTTCACTTTCCCAAAGGAGAATCTCATGCCACAAATCAACTACGATAAATTGCAGGAATATCTCACGTCCCTCGTCCCGCCGCGCGAACCTGAATTCCAAAAGATGGAGCAATACGCGGAGGAGCATGGTTTCCCCATCATCGGTCCCGCGTGCGGATATTACTGTTATCAACTCGCGCGCATGATCAAGGCGCGATCCGTGTTCGAGATGGGATCGGGCTACGGTTATTCCACTGCATGGTTCGCGAAGGCGGTGAAGGAAACTTGCGCCGAGCAGGGTCGAGGCGATGGCGGAGGGGTGGTGCATCACACCGTTTGGGACGAGAAACTCTCGAAGATGGCAGCCAACCATTTGTCCCGGCTGGGATTCGAGGGTTTCATCCAATTCCACGTTGCGGAGGCGGTGGAGACTCTTCGTCGAACCGACGGTCCGTTCGATATCATCTTCAACGACATTGACAAATTGGCGTATCCGACTTCGCTCCCCGTCATCAAGGAGAAACTGCGTTCGGGCGGATTGCTCGTCATTGACAACATGATCTGGCACGGACAGATCCTCGACTCGAACGACCGCGAGAAATCCACCGAAGCCATCCGCCGCTTCACGCGTGACATTACGACGGATCCCGATTGGATCGTTTCCCTCGTCCCGATGAGAGACGGGATGATCGTTGGGTACAAAAAATAAAAAAGACGGGTGGGAAAACCCGTTACGGGATCGCCCATCCGTCAAGTAGGTCTTACTATTTATTTGTTCGGAAAGGAGTGGGGTTTGCGCGCCTTCCTTTCGTTAGGAGAACGTCTGGTTCTAAAGCCTTGCTTGCGCTTCTTGACCAGGTTAAGGCTTCCCAGTCCTTCCTTGGGGGTGAATGTCGGGCGGTGTCTCTATAGGTACCTCCTTTCTTCTGCCAACATCATACAACGAATGTGTGATCGTTGCATTAAAATAAACTTACAACATTGAATGTAAATATCGCGATCTTTCGAACGACGGATTACACGCGGCTGGCTGCGTGATCCCGTCATTTCGGCTCGATGTTTTCCGCCATCGTACCGCTTCGATTTTGCCTGAACAATCTTGCGATCAACACGCCGGCCGGCGCGGCGAGCGCAAAAGCAAGCAAAGCGGCGACGAGCAGACTGATCAATGCGAGAATCCCGATCCAGAGGTATGCGTATAGCACAGGGTCTTCCTTGACGACCGTCCCGTTCGCGTCCACACATTGAAGCACGAAGGCGGTGCTGGGCTGGGGATTTCCGAATTCGTCATTCGTCGTTGTTGCGTATGTGCGGGATTCCACGGTCGTGCCGTCCGGACAAACGAACGGTCCCACGGTCTGCATGGCAAACTCGGTGACCGACGTGAACCCGCCGATCATCATTCCAACCGGAACCAGGCAGGAACCGAGCAGTCCGAAAACGATAAACCAGATGACGCAACCCGAAATTGTGCCTGTTGTCGCCGATTTCATAATCTCTCCTTTTTGTGACAATCATCCAGGCAAACAGGAAACTTATAAGATTTTCCGAGAGTATAATACATCTGTCCGACAATTTCCCCAGGAGAAACCATGACAACCATAGACCTGACCATCGAAAAATCCCGCCGCGCAAATGCGATCAAACGGGCGAGAGAGCGGGACATCATCATTCCGACTTATGCCCAAATGAAGGATCCCTCGAAAATTCCTGCAAAGATCAAGGAGGAATTGAAGGGCATCGGACTGTGGGACATCCACCCGCGCAACCTTTTCCGCATCACGTGGAAGAACCAACCCACCGCTTCCGGCGGGACGTTCGGCGGAGTCAACTACCTCGAACTTCCCTCCTCACTGACGGGAGTCCCGGCGCGCATCATCGTTTTGGTGGGAAAGTGGTTCCCGACCGGCGCGCACAAGGTCGGGGCGGCGTTCAGTTGTCTCGTGCCGAGGCTGGTCACGGGTCAGTTCGACCCGACCACGCAAAAGGCGGTCTGGCCCTCCACTGGGAATTACTGCCGCGGCGGCGCGTACGACTCCGCTTTGCTGGCGTGCGAGTCCATTGCGATCCTGCCCGAGGGCATGTCGAAGGAAAGATTCGAGTGGCTCGCCAAGGTCGCGGGCGAGGTCATCAAAACGCCCGGCTCCGAGTCGAACGTGAAGGAGATCTTCGACAAATGCTGGGAGTTGCGCAAGTCCGGGCAGGACCTGATGATCTTCAACCAGTTCGACGAGTTCGGCAACTATCTCTGGCATTACGAGGTGACGGGGCACGCGATGGAGGAGGCGCTGAAGCAGGTCATGGGTCCGAACGACCGTTATCGCGGCATGGCGTCCGCCACCGGTTCTGCGGGCACCATCGCCAGCGGCGACTACATGAAGGAACTCTTCCCCGATTCGAAGATCGTGGCGAGCGAAGCGCTGCAATGTCCCACACTTCTCGAAAACGGATTCGGCGCGCACCGCATCGAAGGCATCGGCGACAAGCACGTGCCGTGGATCCATAACGTCAGGAACACGGACATGATCGTGGCGATTGACGATAACGCTGTGGTGAATATCTCGCGCCTGTTCAACGAGGAAACCGGACGAGCCCATCTCGTCGAAAAAGGCGTTCCCGAAGAAATCGTCGGGCAACTCGACCTGCTTGGTTTCTCCGGCATCTCGAACGTCCTCTCGGCGATCAAAGCCGCCAAATATTATGAGATGGGCGAGAACGACATCATGCTCACCGTCCTGACCGACTCGATGGAACTTTATCGCTCGCGCCTTTACGAGATGCACGAGGAGTACGGTCAATACACCGAGCGCGATGCCGCTGCCGACTTCGCCCGTTACCTGCACGGACAGTCCACCGACAACCTGCTCGAACTGCGCTACACCGACCGCCGCCGCGTCCACAACCTCAAATACTACACCTGGGTCGAACAGCAGGGCAAAACCTACGAAGAGATCCAGCGGCAATGGTACGAGCCGAACTACTGGACGGATGTCCGAAAGCAGGCGGATGAAATTGACGAGTTGATCGTCGAGTTCAACAGGGAAGTCGGGTTGCTGTAGATCACGTCACTGAAAAACATTTGTGGAAAGTGGAAAGCAGCGAGCAGAATCCAATCACTACTTTCCACTTTCCACTCTCCACTTTCCACTTTCCACTTTCCACTTTCCACTCCCCACTCCCCACTCCCCACTCCCCACTCCCCACTCTCCACTTTCTACTTTCCACTCTCCACTCTCCACTTTCTACTTTCCACTCTCCACTCTCCACTTTCCACTTTCCACTTTCTACTTTCCACTTTCTACTTTCCACTTTCCACTTCCCACTCCCCATCCATGTCCCTCTCTCCCACCTCCCTAATCCTCGTCTGCCTCCTTCCTACTCCTCGGGATTTGGAGATCGCGCGGCTTCTGGGATGGTACCGCATCCCGCTTCGCACCGCCCCCAAAGTTGTCGCGGTGGACTACCTGGCTTTTTACCAGCCCTCGGCTTTTGCCGAACGCGGTGGACAGATCGAATACGTCGCCGAAGTGCGCGGGCACGAACTGACCACACGCGGCGAACTGCTCAAGGACGAAGCCGATCATCCGCGTGCGAGGGAGGAATATTACAAACTCCAAGTCGGCGCGTTGGAGAAACTGAAGGAACCGGTCAAGTCCGAAAAATGGAAACGGCTGACCTTCCTCTACACAACGGGGGAATACCTGCTGAAAGCCAAATCCCTGAACGACCTGGTCGTGAACGGCGACGAACGGCAACTCCTCTGGCGCTCCCTGCGCGAACGCGCCGAGAACGGTCAACTCTACAAAACCGACCTGCCCGAGGCGGATATTCCACCCGAAGTCCTGATCGCCCTCTTGGGAATCAAGGAAATGGAGGAGGAATACCTGACCGGGGACGAGAAGAACGCATGATCCGCTTTGCCCTGCGCCGCCTCCTCGTATTCCCGATTGTTCTCCTGCTGGCAAATTTCATCGGTTTCGCGTTTGCCTTTTACGTCGCGCCGGTTGCGGCGACCAGCAATCCTTATGCGAGCGGGAACTTTACCCTGCCGCCCCTGTTTCCCGAATACCTGGATTATCTCTCGAATTTTGTCCAAATGGATTTCGGCAATATCTATAGCGGGGAACCGGTTCAGGCTACGATCTTTCGCCTGGGCGTCAACAGCTTGGGACTGGTTGCCATTGCCCTCACGTCGAGCATCCTGCTGGGGATTTTTCTCGGTCGCCTCGCGGTGAGAAGGGACAGTCAAAAGGTTTCGGCGTGGCTTACGATTCTGGCAACCATGGGACTGGCGTCTCCCGGATTTTATATCGCCATGCTGTTGATCACGGTCTTTCTGCTGATCACGATCTACGGTCCCGGCGTCGTGATCCCCTTTCAGGGCTTCGGCTGGGATGCGCATCTCATCCTGCCGTCGCTTGTCCTGATGGTGCAGCCCACCGTCAAGATCGCACAGGTGACGGGAAGCGCGTTGGTGGATGAAATGCAAAAACCGTACGTGAAGGCGGGCATCAGCTTGGGTCACACGTTTTCAGCCATGAAGAACCGCTTTGCGTTTCGCGGCGTGGCTGCGCCGGTCCTGCAAGCCATAGCCTATTCCGCGCGTTTGGTGGTCGCCGAGTTGATCATCGTCGAGCGGTTGTTCAACTGGAACGGCTTGGGGCGGTTCACGGGAATGGTTCTCGATCCAGCCCCGGGCTTTTCCCGCGCCGCGATGATGACGCCCCCCACCATGGCGGCATTGTTGACGACGCTGGTGTTGGTTTTCCTTTTCATTGACTTCGCCGCCGTCCTGATCGCGCGCGCGGTTGACCCGCGCCTGCGAGCCGACATGCACACGGAGATTGGAGAGGCGGCGGGATGAAGATCGGGCAAATGTTCGCGGGCGTCAAACTGCGTCATCTGAATTGGGCTTTGCTGGTCGGAGCCGTTCTCGTCGCTTTGATGGTCCTGATCGCGGTCTTTGGTCCCTCCCTCGCGCCGCAGGACCCAATGAAGGAGAATTTTACGCTGGCGGTGGACGGCAATATTCGCACGCCGCCCTATCCTCCCTTCAAGATCGAGGGATACCCGCTCGGTACGGATCGCTGGGGACGCGACCTGTGGAGCCGCATCCTGTGGGGCGTGCGCCCGACCATGATCATGGTCACCGGGGTGGCGGCGTTTCGTCTGGTCGTCGGCATCGTTATCGGTCTGTTGATCGGCTGGGCGGAGGGACGCAAAGCCAGGTGGCTGGATTCGTTCCTCTCCTCGCTGCTTTCGATCCCGATCCTCATTGTGGCGATGATCGGCATCTATGCCGTCGGCGTGGATCGCGGTTTATGGGCGTTCATCTTCGGGCTGGGACTCACTGGATGGGCGGAAACAGCCCGGATGGTCAGCGAACAGACGCGCCTGGTCAAGAGACAGACGTTCATCGAGGCGGCGCGCGCGCTCGGCGCGGGTGAAAATCTCATCCTGGTCAATCACATCCTACGGCAAATCATGTCGCTGGTTTGGATCCTGCTGGCGTTCGAGATCAGCAGTACGTTGCTCGTTTCGGCGAGTTTGGGTTTTTTGGGCATTTACATCGGCGGCGGCGTATGGATCGAGGTCTTCGACTTTCAGGCGGTGAACGTGGAGGGATTGCCCGAGTTGGGGCAGATGCTTGCCTCCGCGTTGGTCAGGATCATAGACCCCAGCGCGCTGTTGATCGTCGGGTCGTTTATTTTCATGGGCGTGCTGGGCTTCAACCTGTTGGGCGAGGGGTTGAGGACCGAATTGACCCGAAAGGAATTCGGCAGGCGCATGGGGATCATGCCTCAAAAGGCGGGCGAATGGCTGGAGGATCGCGTCTTACTGCCGCTCAGGCATTGGATGGAACTGCATGGCAGAAGGTTTGCCTTCGTCGCGTTCGTTCTTTCCCTGCTCGTCGGCGCGTGGATCTACTACGATCGCAATCAATATTTGTTTGTGGATTCGGGAACGGTTCTGCAAATACCGGGCGATCATCTTTGGGCGGCGGAACTTCGCGATCCGTATGGAACGTTGTGGACGCCGTACAGCATCGAGTCGCAGCCTGAATTAAAGTGGCATGTGGAAATTCCCGGCGGTCCGTCCGGCGGTCCCGTTGTGTTTGCCGATGGAACAGTGGCGATCGCGGGAAAAGACAATCTATTGATCGCGTTCTCCCCACAGGGCGAAAAACTGTGGGAGTCTGCCCTCGACGCCCAGCCCATTGGCTCGCCCGCGCTCGACGCGCAAAACCGCATTTTCGTTTCGGATATCGAAGGTCACGTCACCGCTTTCGACGCGCAGGGGAACCGCTTGTGGCGCGTGGAGGCGTCCGCCACGCGGCAAGCCACCTCGGGTCCCATCGTGGGTTCGAATGGCATGATCTACCTGACGTTGATCGACGCGGTGGCTGGCATTTCTCCCGACGGCGTTTTGATCTGGCGCAGGACCGCCACAGACTTGTACGTGGAGTCGCCGCCGCGCCTCAGCGCGGACGAGTCTCTCGTCTTTCTCAAGGACGCCGCGCTGGATGCAGTCACCGGCAAATTGCAGGACGTTCAAGTGCGCCAGCCGGGCGAGATCCTCTTTTCGGAGCCTGCCTTTTTCACCGGCGTGGATGGTTTCGATTATTTCCGCGCGGGGCATGAAGTGGTCAGATGGCAGATCAGCGACGCCGGTCTGCAGGTGGGAAGTCCGCTCACCTGGGAGTATCGGACGTTCGTATTGTTCAACCCGGTCAACCAGGGCGTCACGCCGAATCAACTGGCATGGATGTTCTATGGCACTGATTTCAGCGACGGACGCATGGTCTGGCTGGACGATAAAAGCCGCCTCGTGGGAAATTTCGCCTTCCCTTACAGAAATTCGCGCTTGATGGCGGTCGGCGAAAAAGGCGAGGCGTATCTGTGCGGGCCCACCGTCGTTCGCATCGTGTGTGTGATGGCGATGCCGGGCTCGAGCGATGCGGTTTGGAGCGCGGACATTGACGCGGCTTCGAAGCCGATCGGCGGCGCGCTCGTCCCCGGCGCCTTGTACGTTGCCGCGGACGGCGGATCGTTGTACGCGTTGTCTGTAAATGACGGAGATTGAAGATGGAGCTTCTGATCGAGAACGGGACGCTTGTCACCGCGACCGAGACTTTTCAAGCCGACGTTTTGATCCGGGACGAAAAGATCGCCCGCATCGCTCCGGGACTTGAGGCTGATTCCGCGCAAGTAATTGACGCCTCGGGGAAATTGATCCTGCCCGGCGGAGTTGACCCGCACGTGCATCTCGATCTGCCCATGTTTGGCACCGTCTCCTCCGACGACCATTACACCGGTCACAAAGCCGCAGCCTTCGGCGGGACGACGACCGTGATGGACTTCGTTCCCCTCACCCCTCGCCCCTCTCCCACCGGGAGAGGGGCTGGGGTGAGGGATGGCGATTTCAAGTATTCAGTTGACCTGTGGATGAGGAAAGCCGAGAAGGCCGCCATTGATTACTCCTTCCACATGAACCTGACGCAATTCAATGAGAAGATCGCAAAAGAGATTCCGTCATTGCGCGATCTGGGCATCACCACGCTCAAGGTCTTCACCGCCTACAACGGACGCCTGCGCATTGACGATGGGGGCATCTTCAAAGCCATGCAAATTGCCAGGGATAACGGCATGTTGGTCATGGCGCACTGCGAGAACGGCGATGTCATCGAAACGCTGACCGAACAGGCATTAGCCGCAGGTCACAGGACTCCCGAATGGCACGCGTCGACGCGTCCCGCCTGGGGCGCGGTCGAGTCCCTTTTGCGGGTGGCAGGCATGGCGTCCGCGGCCGACGCGCCGGTCTATATCGTCCACATGAACGCGGGCGGCGAAGTGGATATGCTCGAGTACGCGCGCGCGCGCGGCGTCAAAGTGATGGGCGAGACCTGTCCGCAATATCTGTTCTTCACGATTGACGATTTACGCAGACCCGACGGCGCAAAGTGGATCTGCTCTCCGCCGATGCGCATGAAGGAGGATAACGCGCGGCTGTGGGAAGGGCTATCGGAGGGGATTTTGCAGGCGATAGGCACGGATCATTGCCCGTTCTTTTTTGACGGGACCAGACCCATCGTCTATGAAGGAAGCGAGATCGCCATCCCCGGTAAAGAGTTGGGGAAGGATGACTTCACGAAGATCCCCAATGGACTTCCGGGCATCCAGGATCGTATGCCGGTGTTGTGGACGACCGGCGTGCGCGCGGGAAAAATTACTGCGAACCAATTTGTGGCTTACATGAGCACGAACCCGGCGAAGATCTTCGGTCTGTACCCGCGCAAAGGCGCGTTGCTCGAAGGTTCCGATGCAGATATCGTGATCTGGGATCCCGAAAAGAAGGTCGAGTACGGCGTGGCGATGTCGCGCCAGCGCACGGATTACAACCTGTACGAAGGCTGGGAGTTGACAGGCTATCCCGAAAAAGTTTTCCTGCGCGGGGAGTTGATCGTGGATGGAAAAGAGTGGAAAGGCAAACGGGGGATGGGTCGGTTTTTGAAGAGAGGGGAGGGCGAGGTACTCTAATGGAAAAACTCGGAAGCGCATGACTTTCCAATTTGAAGAGTAACAAATAGATCGAGCAGTCCCCGTGCCTGCTTTTGCCGCTTGACATACAACACAGTTGCTCTGTGGTTAGCCCTTTTGGAATCGGGGAACTTGATCCCGTTCTATTCGACGGTAAGCCGTCGGATTCCAAATTGCCTCAAATGCCTCTCGATCCCATGAAATTCTTTAATTCCCTCCTGGCGTGTTCGATCATCTTCAAGCGGGATTGTTTCTTGAGGCTGAAGCCCACTTCCTCCGCAACCGGTTGAAGAAGAAGATAAAGCATGTCGTCCTTTACCTGAATTTCCTGGGGCGGCAATCCGTCCGCCAGTTTCTCGACGACGACCGCGGGGACTTCCGACCACATGGCTTCCATGGATGGCAGGGGAGTGAGCAGGTCAACGCCCAGGATCATGCCGCTGTCGTGATCCGCCAGCATTAGCATGAACGGAAAATACGGTCTCTCTCCGCGTTTCTCCTGCACCGGTTCACTCATCATGTACAGGTCAATTTCGAGTTTCAATTTACCCGGCATCATGGCGCGCAGATGTTCCAATGCTTCCTCATTCATGAGAAGATCGAGTGTCTTTTCCTCGCGGAAAGTGATGTGCTTTATCGTGTCCTCCCATCTGCCATCCTTGTTCACGCGTACCAGATAATCGTGCTCGGTCTTGGTCGGCGTGAAAAGATTTGGGTTTTCCATGAAGCGCGGCGCGACCTCCAGCAATTGCTCCAGCGCGTAAATGAGTGTCTTCGCCTCATCCTCTTCGATGAGCCAGGGAATACAACCGGGGCGGTAACTGCGGAATTGGGGCCAGGCTTTCGCGCCGCGAAATTTGAGACCCAGCTTTTTCATCACCTCGCGGTCGTCCTTGGTAATCAACTCGCGGTCTTCGAAGGACGCCTGTAACTGCGGCACTTGCAGGGCAAATTCGGGTGTGAGTTTGGGACCCAGCGAGTGCATATTCCAAAATCCCCCTAGCCCCTTCGCCCCCTGATATACGGCGACGGCAAAATACTCGCCCAGCGCCCCCATCACACTGACGAAACCCAACTCCCCTGTTTCCGGCATTTGGATTCCGAAGATGTCGTCTTCCTCCATCCAATCCCAGGGCGCCAGTTCCTTGACCTGCGCCATCAGGTCATACAGTCTCTTCCATTCTTCCAGCGTTGGGGTTTGTGTCTCCGACATTTGAGTTCCTCTTTTCCTGTTCGAGTATTTCCTTCAAGCGCGGATGATCCGCATACACGCCGCGATACTGTTCCGGCAGCAGCGCCGCGATGCGGCACATGATCTCATCGGTGTATCGTTTGAGCGCCTCGTCGCGGTTTTCCCTGGGCAGGGGCGGAAGAATGAAGGCGGGTCCCGCCCTGACCACGATGCGGCTCCGCCTCAATCGCTTCAGGTTGCCGAACAGGGCCTTGTCCTCCGTCCCCGCCAGCGCGACGGGAACGATGGGACGATTCAATTTGGTCGCCAGATAACTGACGCCGGGCTTCGCCTCGATCAGCGATCCCACCCGCGAACGCGTTCCTTCCGGCGCGATGACGAGGATGTTTTCCTTCTTCATCAAGTCTATCACTTTTCGCAGGGCTTTGATATCCGGGTTGAAGCGGTCAATGAAAATGAAGTTGAAGTACCTTCCCAGCCAGCGAAAGAGAGCCACTTTTTCCCACTTCTCCGCGACCATCACGAACATATCCCAGCGGTCGAGCGCATAGAACGCGATGGGCGCGTCCACAATGCCGAGATGGTTGGTGGCAATGACAAAACTGCCCTCCTTCGGAAGATGTTCGTAACCGCTCACGTCCACCCGCGCGACCAGGTTGAAAACGGCGCGGATGAGCCAGCGTAGAAAATATTTCATGGCTGCGACAATTCCCTCAGGCGCGGATGATCCGCATATACCCCGCGATAGTTTTCGGGAAGCATCGCGCCGATGCGGCACATGATCTCGTCGGTCGCTGCGCGCATCGCCTGCTCGCGTCCCTTTCCGTTGGGGATTTGGACGTGGAACGGGTCGCCCACCTTCACCGCGATCCTCGAGCGGCGAAATCGTTTCAAGTTTTCCACGATCGCCCGATCCTCCGTCCCGGTGACAGCCACCGGCACGACCGGGTATCCGCTTTTGCCTGCCAGGAAAGCCACGCCCGGCTTCCCCTCCTGCAGCGCCTCGGTTTTGGACCTCGTCCCTTCCGGCGCGATGACCAGCAAACCTCCCTGCTTCATCCTTTCGAGGATTTTCCGCAGGGCGGAATGATCCGCTTCGAAGCGATTCAACCAGATGCCGTTCGCAGCGCGCCCCATCGCCCCGAATATCGGATGACGCCTGTATTTCTCCGCGATCGGCATGATGATGTCCTCGCGGTCGAGCAGGCACATCAAAACGGCGGTATCCAGCCTGCCCAGGTGATTCGCCGCCACGATCAGGTTTCCCCCCGGCAACTTCTCCAACCCCGGCGCTTCGATGCGCGCGATGAGCCTCATAAAAAATCGAACGATGGAACGCAATGTTCTGTATTTCATCTTCCCAATTTTACGATGAAAAACGGGCGGTCAAACCGCCCGTCCGAATGGGAACGCTTACTTCCACAGGTAATCGTCGGATTTTCTCTTCGAGGCGTTTTCCGAACCGTATTTCTCGAAGATGCGCTGGAAGATCATCATGTCGCTGGGAGCCATGTTGACGATCTCGAAACCGACGTTGTAGGAGGTCGGGTCAATATGATCCGGGCGGCACCATTTACTGCGCGCGATGAACACCATCGTAGTCTTGTCCGCCACGTCCGCGGTCAGATCTATTTGCAGGCGGAAATCCTGCCCGGGAGGGATCTGTTGGGGACAATCCAGTTTGAAACCGCCCGTGCTGATGTCAGAAAGGTAGCCAATGATCTTTTTGGTCGTATCGTCCTTGACCTGCATGTAATAAGTAAACTCACGGCGGTCCTTTTTCCGTTTTTCAGACATGGGAAAAACTCCTTTCCATCCCGTCGAGTATAAAAGATTTAACGGCTTGCTTCAATGGTTTTGCTCGAACGAAAATGCCCTTGCAATCTTTGTGTGCTTCGATGGGGGGATGCAGGGATATTTTACTCTGCTTTCAGGATGTGTGTGATGATCGTCGCGCCCGAACCGCCGATGTTTTGCGCCATTCCCATCCGCGCGCCATCCACCTGAGTCCCGCCACATTCCCCCCGCAACTGCTGGACGACCTCCACCACCTGATACATCCCCGTCGCGCCGACGGGATGTCCACGCGCCTTCAACCCGCCTCGCGTACAGACGGGCACGCGTCCCTGCGGACCGATCTCGCCGTCCAAACCCAGCCTCACGCCTTTGCCTCTTTCCGCAAACCCGCACGCTTCGAGCGACAACGCCGCCATGATCGAGAACGCGTCGTGCAATTCGAACACGTCAATATCCTCCGGTCCGACCCCCGCCATTTCGTACGCTCTTTTGGATGACTCAAACGCGGCGGAGAGGAACAACGGATCCTTTCTCGAATGGACGGCAATCGAATCCGTCGCGGACGCCGAACCTGCCACAACCACCCGGGGCTTCCCCTTCACTGACGCCGCCTTCTCCGCCGGAACGATCACCGCCGCCGCCGCCCCGTCGCCGATGGGGGAGGCGTCCAGAAGGTTGATCGGCGTCGCAACCATGCTCGATCTCTCGAATTGATCCACCGTGATCCTTTGATGCAAACGCGCGAACGGATTGCTCATGGCGTTGGCGTGCGCGTTGATCGAGAACGGCGCGAAGTCCGCGTGCTTCCAGCCGAACTCGTGCATGTACCTCCGCATGATGAGCGCGTTCAAGCCGACGAACGAAACGCCCTGTTCCACTTCGTAATCCGCGTCCGCAGCTGTGGCGAGCGCCGCAGTGACGTCGTGACCGGCCTTGTCCGTCATTTTCTCCACCCCAACCACCAGCGCGGATTCGATGTCGCCGGAGCCGACAGCCATCAGTCCCGCGCGAAGCGCTGCCGCGCCCGACGCGCACGCGGCTTCCACTTTCACCGCCTCCTGTCCCCACAGTCCGATCCAATCCGAAAAGAAAGTCCCCAGTTGGTTTTGCCCGCTGATGGAGGGGGAGAGCATATTGCCAATGAAGAGCGCGTCCACCTTATCCACGCCTGCGTCCTGCATCGCGGCAAGCGCGGCGTTGCCGCCGATCTCGCGCAGGGAGAGGTTCCAATGTTCGTCAATTTTTGTTTGTCCGATTCCGAGGATGGCAATTTTTCGCATTTTTTCTCCGTCGGTATTTTAGCAGAAGGCGCTGTCATCTTCTATCAAATTACGCGTGAAGCGTTGTGATCGAATGGGCGGTTCATCAGACCAAACCCCAACCCTGCCATTAGCGGGGGTGATAGCATTCCTGTAAATCATGTATTTTTTGTGATATTCAACACTGTATAAAACCGGATAATTAATTAGAATATGATTAAATACATTGTGATAAAATTCACAAATATAACCAAATTTGTCCATTTCGTTCTGCATATATACAAAACAATGGATAGGAGAATGTGACAATGAAGAAACCCGTAATGAACATCGGAAAGCCAGCCTGGGTGACTTTTTCGTTGGTCTTCGCGGCTTGCCTTGCAGTCGGCGTTGCGATCAGTCTTGCCAGACCCGCATCTGCCGCGCCGAGCCCGGCGCAAGGCTGGCCCGGGGAAACGGGATACGCCACATCGGAAACCTGCTCGACCTGCCACAAGGACATTCACGCTACCTGGTCCGGCACGCTGCACTCGCAGGCGTTTTCATCCCCGATCTTCCAGGAGGACTGGGTAAAGCAGGGATCGAACGTCTCGTGCCTGGAGTGCCACACAACCGGCTTCGATTCGGAGACCGGAGAATATGCGGAGGAGGGGGTCGCATGCGAAGCATGCCACGGTCCGATGCAACAAGGGCATCCTACCAATCCGATGCCGATCACGCCCGATTACACGTTGTGCGCCCAATGCCACAAAACGACCACGGATGAATGGCAAGCCAGCCGGCATGGACAGATCAGCCTGGATTGCGAAGCCTGTCATAACCCGCACTCGCAGGAACCGCGCGCGGAAACGGTCAATGAATTATGCACCAACTGCCACAAGGATACCGGCTCCTCCTTTACGCACGGCACGCACGCCAATTCGGGTTTATCGTGCAGCGACTGTCACATGTCCGCCGCATCGCATTCCACTTCGACGGGCGGGTTGTTTGCCACCGGTCATACCTTTACGGTGGGGTCGGAAGCGTGTATCAACTGCCACAAGGATACGGTGCATACCCGCGATACCATCGTCTCGCTATCCGGTCAGCAAACCGGCGACGCGCCCAGCGCGGAGGAATTGGAAAAGATGGTCAGTGAAAAGGATCAGACGATCCAAAGTCTCGAGGCGCAAAATACCGTCCGCCTGTACACGGGTTTGATCCAGGGGTCCATTGTGGGATTGATCGTCGGCGGCGTGGCGGCATGGGTGGTCAGCCAGCGCATTCGCATTGTGGAGGTCGAGGAAAATGACGACACAGAAGAAAAGAAATAAGGGAACGAGGAGGAAGGTCGTTGTCAAACTGACGCGGGGCGACGTCCTCAAAGTGGCGGCAGCCGCCGTTGGGTCCATCGTCGCCGCGCCCCTGCTTACGACCGGTCCTCTTTCGCCGTTTGGGCAATTGAAGCAGGGACAACTGGAGGGCGAAAATTACGCCGGTCACGGCGCGCAGACCGGGCAATATCATTGGGGCATGGTAATCAACCTCGATCAGTGTATCGGATGCGAGTATTGCATGCGAGCCTGCACCGCCACCAACGACGTAAACCCTGACGAACCCTGGAACGTCGTCATCCCTGAAAAAACGTCCGCCGGGCATACGTTCTTTCTCAGCCGCCCCTGCCTGCACTGCCAGAACGCTCCCTGTGTGGAGGTTTGCCCGGTCAAGGCGACGTATCATCGCGAAGACGGGCTGGTGGTCATGGATTACGACCGCTGCATCGGCTGCCGGTATTGCCAGATCGCCTGTCCGTACGATGCGCGCCGCTTCAACTGGGAGGCGCGTGAAGAGAACGACAATCCATACGCGCCGGCGTGGGGAACGCCCGAGGTGGAGCGTCGTCCGCGCGGCGTCGTGGAGAAGTGCACGTTCTGCATCCATCGCATAGACGCCGGTCTCGAAAAAGGACTCACCCCCGGCGTGGATCGCGAAGCGACGCCCGCCTGCGTCAACATCTGCCCGGTGGGCGCGCGTACGTTTGGGAATTTGAAGGATCCTGACAACAAGGTCTCACAACTCATCGCTTCGAACCCGACCCTGAGACTGCGCGATGAACTTGGAACGGAGACCAGCGTGTACTACATTCCGCCAAAGGAAGGGATCTAGAAATGACGACTTCGACGTTATCACGCAAACCCTTTCGACTTCCATTCAGCAGGGCGTTCCTGATCTGGATGGGCTTTCTGGCTGTATTGCTGGCGATCGGTCTTTACTCGGCGGTACGCGTCCTGGTGGATGGGTTGGTCATCACAAACCTGACCGACTCGGTGCCGTGGGGATTGTGGATCACCATTGACCTTTCCGCCATCGCATTAGGGGCGGGCGCGTTCACCCTGTCCGCGATCGTGTACATCTTCGGCATCAAGAGACTGCAACCGATTATCCGCCTGGCTGTGCTTGTCGGTTTTGCCGGTTATACCTCCGCCATGCTGACGCTGTTGATGGACATCGGGAGACCCGACCGCTTCTGGCATCCCTGGGTGTTCTGGAACGTGCACTCGGTCTTGTGGGAAGTGACCATGTGCATCACGATCTACCTGATGATCCTGGTCACCGAGTTCGCTCCTGTGATCGTCGAGACAAAGTTCTTCGACCGCTGGCCCCGCATCCGCGCCCTGGGACACTTCCTGCACAGGTTTACGCCCTTCCTTGCGGTGCTGGGATTGTTGATCTCGCTCCTGCATCAATCGTCGCTGGGCGCCACGTACGGCGTGATCAAATCCCGACCGATTTGGTTCAAGCCCAGCATGCCGATCATGTTCGTGCTGTCCGCCATTGCGGCGGGTCCTGCGGTGACCGTAGCGGTTGCGTACGTGGTGGAATGGATCATCGGCAAACGCACGGTTCCGCACGATGTCCTGCGGATCATCACCCGCTTCAGCGGCGTCGGACTGCTGATCTATGGATACATCAAATTCTGGGATTTGGCGGCGGTGACCTACTACGGCAGCACGCCCGGTGTCAGTACGGCATTCTCCCTCCTGCAACAACAGACTCCCTACTCGTTCAGTTTCTGGGTGGGGGAGGTGATTCTGGGCATCCTCGTTCCGGCGGTCCTGTTCCTTGCGCCGCGCTTCAACAAAAATCCCGCCGCGGCAGTGGTAGGCGCGGCTTCCGCGATGGTGGGAATCATCGTCCATCGCTGGAACGTGACGGTCGGCGGGTTGTTCGTCCCGCTGTCCTATTCGCCCGGCACGACCTTCGAACTTCCGATAGGCAGTTACTCCCCCGCGCTGATCGAATGGGGTGTGGGCATTCTCGTGATCGGTTACGCGTTGACCGTTCTGACCCTGGCTGTCCGCTTCCTGCCGCTCTTCGAAAAACAAAACCATTAGCGCAAGCGTATCCCGGACGATATTTTGAACGGCGGAACTGATGGGCTCCGCCGTTCAGGTTAAATTGATGACATTTGTCAATATTGTCCCGCGCTGTGTTTAAGTTATACTTACCTCCGATTAATTCCACTATCATTTTTGGAGATGCAATGCCTAACCCATTCGTTGCGAGCGGTTGGAACAACCCGCCGTGGAGGGAGAAGCAATGAACGATAACCCCGCCAATCCGGTCTTTGTGGCTTTGCTGTTCATATTGCGTTGTCTCGTGCCGCTGGCAATCCTGTTCGGAATCTCCTACCTGCTCCGCAAGTTGGGGCTGGTGGCAGAGACGCCCGAACCGCCCGCCGAAGAGAACGGCGATGTCCCCCCGCCCAAAGGGAACAAAAGAAAAAAAGGAGCGCAGGCAGATGACAAGGCGTAACCTGCATCGTCAAACATTCTGGTCGAGCGCAGCGGGCGCATTCATCCTGCTGTTGAGTTTGTGGTTGGTTTCCCCCGCCGAAGCCGAGCCCCCAGCCCAGGAGACCGAGAAGTACTGCCTGTCCTGTCATGGGAATGCGGACCTGTCCATCACCCTGCCCAACGGGGACGAACTCTCGTTATACATCCCGCAGGACGCCCTCGATCATTCCGTGCATAGCGCAAAAGGGATCGAATGTGAAGCGTGCCATAACGACATAACGGAGTATCCCCATCCCGAACTGAAATACCAGAGCGCGCGGGAACTGTCACGCGCCTATTACCAGACCTGCGAGAAATGTCATTCGCTGAACTATGAAAAGGCGCAGGACAGTATGCACGCGAAAGCGGCGGAGGCTGGCAACCTCGAGGCGCCGATCTGCACGGATTGTCACGGCGCGCACGACGTCCGCCCGCCGGATGAACCTCGTTCACTGATCTCGGAAACCTGCCGCCAATGTCACACGGAAATCGTTGACGCCTACCGTCAGAGCGTGCACGGCGCGGCGTTGATGGCTGAAGAAAACCCGGATGTGCCGGTCTGCACGGACTGTCACGGGGTTCACAACATCCAGGATCCGCGCACGGCGCAGTTCCGGGTCGCGGAGCCGGAGTTGTGCGCGGGCTGTCACGCGAACGAGGAGTTGATGAGCAAATACGGGTTGTCCGCCGACGTGTACAGCATCTACAAACATTCCTGGCACGGGGTGGATATTTCCGTATACAAGGCGAAGTGGCCCACCATCTGGCACGACAGCGCGGTGTGTTCCGATTGTCACGGGATCCACGACATACGTTCGACGGACGACCCGCAATCGAGGGTGAATCCGGACAATCTCCTTGCCACCTGCCAGCAGTGCCACCCGGAGGCCGGTCCCAACTGGACCGACGCCTGGACCGGGCATAACGAGATCAGCCTCGAACGCACCCCCGCTTTGTTTTACGTGGAGAGGTTCTATGTGCTGTTCGCGCCTTTTGTGTTATGGGTCTGCGTCATCTACGTCGTTTTGCAAATCATTCGCGCCGCCGTTGACCGCGTGAGGAGGAACCTGCCATGAGCGGAAAGACCAAAACGCCTCCCCAGGCTGTCCGACACGAAAGAACCTTCCCGCGCTTTACCGCCGCCCAGCGCTGGGAACACGCCGTTTTATTGTTGAGCGGATTGGTCCTGCTGTTGACGGGTCTGCCGCAGAAGTATCGCGATCTTGCGATCAGCCAGGATCTGCTTTCGACGCCCGAACGCGTGGAATTGATCCGCCAGATCCATCACATCGCCGCGATCGTGCTGATGCTGGAAGCGCTGTATCATTTTGGGCGCATCGTTTATTTGATGGCAAAGAGGCGATTGCCCGGAGACCTTTTGCCCACCTGGCAGGACGTGCGCGACGCCTGGCACATGCTCCAGTATCTTCTGTTCCTGCGCAACGACAAGCCGAAGTTCGGTCGTTATAATTTCGAGCAAAAGGCTACGTACTGGTTCGTCTTCTTCGGGATTTTGATCATGGGCGTCAGCGGGCTCATCATCTGGTTCCCGGTCCAGTTCACCCGTTTCCTGCCGGGCGGGGTTGTGCCTGCGGCGAAACTGGCGCACAGCACCGAAGCGATCGTCATCGCCATCTTTATCATTGTGTGGCACGTGTATCACGTCCACGTGGAGCGGATGAATCTGAGCATGTTTACCGGTCGGTTGAGCGAAGAGGAAATGCGGACGTTTCACGAAAAGGAGTATGAACGCCTGACCGGGGGATCCGTGACGAAAGCCAAGCCAGGAGCGAAGAAGTGA
Source organism: Chloroflexi bacterium CFX6 (assembly GCA_030263595.1). Lineage (GTDB taxonomy): Bacteria > Chloroflexota > Anaerolineae > Anaerolineales > Villigracilaceae > Defluviilinea. The sequence goes on along the minus strand of SZPG01000016.1, from coordinate 15,779 downwards.
TGCGATTGCGCCCCTCCCTTATTGTTATGGCGGCGGGATTAACGGCGCTCCTCCTCGCCGGGTTTGGAGTCGCTTTTTCGGAAGCCGAAGCAGGCTCGGGCCCGGGGAATGAAGCGGTGGTTGCGTCCTCCCCGCCCATCCAGATCGAAAACAGTTCCTGCCTGTTCTGCCATTCCGACGCGAATCTCAGCGTCGAGTTGAAGAGCGGCGAGATTCTGCGCCTGACGATTGACCCCACCGCGTACAACATCAGCGTGCATGGCGCAAACGGATTGAACTGTGTGACGTGTCACTCCGACATCAGGACCTTCCCGCACCCGGAACGCACCACCGAGACCCTGCGCGAAGTGAAGTTGAAATATTACACGTCCTGTAAGCAGTGCCATGAAGAACAATTCAACCTGACGCTGGATAGCGCGCATCAGAAGGCGCTTGCCGCGGGGAACGACAACGCGGCGGTGTGTTCGGATTGCCACAACCCTCACACGCAGCAGCGACTCACGAACAGGAACACCGGCGAACTGCTGGCTTACGCCCGCCTCCGCATTCCGGGGACGTGCGCCCAGTGTCACAGCGCCATTTTTGACGCTTACAAGAACAGCGTCCACGGCAACGCCCTGACTCAGGAAGGCAACCTCGATGTGCCGACCTGCATTGATTGTCACGGCGTCCACAACATTCAAAGCCCCACCACCGCCTCCTTCCGCAACAGCACGCCGTTCCTGTGCGCCCAGTGTCACACGAACGACGCCTTGATGAAGAAATACGGCCTTTCCACAGCCGTGTTGGACACCTACGTGGCGGATTTCCACGGGACGACCGTCGTCATTTTCGATAAAACCTTCCCCGACCAGCCGACGAACAAACCGGTTTGCACGGATTGCCACGGCGTTCACGACATTGCCCGCGCGGACGACCCGAACAAGGGGCTTGCCACGCGTGAAAACCTGCTGGCGCGCTGCCAGACCTGCCACCCGAATGCGACCGCGAATTTCCCGGATTCGTGGATGTCGCATTACATCCCCTCGCCCGAAAAATACCCGATCGTTTATTACGTCAATCTGTTCTACAAATTCTTCATCCCCGCCGTCCTCGCGCCGATGGCGATCCTTGTGGCGATGGATTTCGGGCGCATGATAATCAACCGCTTCAGGAAACCCAAGCCTGCGGCGGTGGAAGCGGGAGCGGAGGTTCCAGCCGAAAGCGCAGTCGAGGCAACGCCGGCCGCGACGGAAGAGAAAGCGGTGGAGGAGCCGATGGCGGCCGGGGCGGAGAGGGAATCGGAACCCGGTCAAACGGAGGAAGAGGAAGCGCCGCCGCTCGAAGCGGCGCAGGAGTCGGATCAGCCCGAAGCGGAGCCCGAACCGTCGGCAGAGTCGGAATCGTCGGACGAAGAGGAGAAATCCAATGACCGATAAACCTCGAACGTCCGAAACGAAGAAATACGTCCGCTTCGACCTGCTTCAGCGCCTCCAGCACATCGTCTTCATGATCTCGTTCACCCTGCTGGCGCTGACGGGCTTGACCCAGAAATATGCGCTCGCTCCGTTCAGCGTGTGGTTCTTCAACCTGGTTGACGGCATCGAGACCGCGCGAAAGATCCATCACGCCTCGGCGATCGTGATGATGATCGTCAGCATCGTTCACGTGCTGGACGTATCGTATCGCGTGCTGGTCCTGCGACACCCCATCAGCATGATCCCGTGGATTGACGACCTCAAACACGTATGGCACGACGTTCTATATTACATCGGGCAAAAGAAACACAAGGCATATTACGGGCGATACACCTACGCCGAGAAGGCGGAATACCTGGCGCTCATCTGGGGGACCATCGTGATGGGATTGACCGGCTTCATGATGTGGAACCCGATCTCCACGCTGCGCTTCCTGCCGGGCGAGGCGGTGCCTGCCTCCAAAGCCGCGCACGGCGGGGAGGCTCTGCTGGCTGTGCTGGCGATCATTATCTGGCACTTCTACCACGTCCACGTCAAACACTTCAACAAGAGCATGTTCACCGGCGCGCTCACCCGCGAAGAGATGGAACACGAACATCCGGCTGAACTGGCGGCGATCGAATCCGGGAAGCGCCGCGAATCGATCCCGGCGGACGTCGTCAAAAAACGGCAAAAGATCTACACGCCCATTGCCATCGCCATCCTGGCTTTGTTCAGTTATGGGTTTTATTTCTTCGTCGGCTACGAGACCACCGCCATCACCGATCCCATTCTGGGCGAAACCGCGCCAGCCTTTGTGAGGCAGACTTCCACCCCGACTTTGACTCCCACGCCGACGCTGACCTTCACCCCGACTCCCTCGCCGACGGAAACCCCGCTTCCCACCGCGACGGAACCTGTTCTGGCCTCCGAGGAGCCTTCACCCACCCCCGCAGCGGAATCCGCTGGCGACCTCACGTGGGATGGACGGATCGGTCCGCTGCTTGCCGAAAAATGCCTGACCTGTCATGGGTCTTTGGCGTCCGGCGGATTGAACCTCTCTACTTATGCGGACGCATCGAATGGCGGCGCGTCGGGTCCCCTCTTCGTTGCGGGCGACGCGGCGAACAGTCTGCTGATCTCCAAGTTCCAAAGCGGTGGGCATACCTACGCGGAGTTGACCCCCGAAGAACTCGACCTCATCGCCGAATGGATCAACGCCGGAGGACTGGAAAAGTAGACTTTATCGAAAATAAAATTCGAGGAAATGCCCGGAAAAGCGCGACCCATTTTTAAGAGCGTAAGGTAATCAGATATTTTCTATAAGGCAGATTGCGCGTGGACATCATAACGGTCTACTTCTTCTACGGCTTGTCCTTTTTCAGCATGGGGCTGGCTGTGCTGTTGGAGGTGGACCGCTCTTCCGAACTGGACTTTGCGCGCGCCCTGCGTTCGCTGGCGGGCTTTGGGTTGATCCACGGGGGGCATGAATGGATCGAGATGTTCCTGCTCATCCATCCTCAACTCCAGGAATCATTCCTGTATCAATACATCGGTCCCATACGGGTTCTGCTCCTTGCCGTTTCGTTCCTGTTCCTGATCTCGTTCGGCGCGAGGTTGATCGCCGGTCCCGCACGGACGGCGTTGTCCTGGCGGATGATCTGGGTCGTTTCGGCGATCTGGATCGTCGGGCTGGCATGGCTCGCATTGACGGAACCGGCCGACGCCAAACTGGTCGCGCTGGACGTGTACACGCGGTATTCGCTGGCGATCCCCGGCGCGGCGCTCACGGCATGGGGCTTGATATTGCAGCGGCAAAAATTCCTTCAGGCGGGGATGAGAGGTTATGGAAGGGACGTCGTCGCGGCGGCGATCGCTTTTGGTTTGTACGGCGGCGTCGGTCAACTCTTCGTCTCGCCCAGCAACGTCTTCCCCTCCTCCTTTCTGAACTCGAATGTCTTCCAGGATTGGTTCGGGTTTCCGGTCCAGTTGTTTCGTTCGATCATGGCTTGTATCGCGGCGATCGGCATCATCAGGTCGCTGCGGGCGTTCGAGGAGGAAACACAGCGGCGGATCGAGAGTCTGAGACAAGCTCAGCAGCAGGAACATAAACGGCTGGACGAACTGCGCGACGAATTGCTGCATCGCACTGTGCGCGCGCAGGAACTGGAACGCCAGCGCATCGCTCAGGAATTGCACGACGAATTGGGGCAGACCCTCACCGCGCTCGGCTTGGGCTTGAGCGCCATTTCGAGCAACGCGTCGAAGCCCCGGAAGGTGACCGCGCAGGCGCGCCTGCTTCAGGAGGTCGTGGACGAGGGAATTTCGGGATTGCAAAACCTGGTCAGCGGACTTCATCCGCCGCAACTGGACGATTTCGGCCTGCTCGCGGCGTTGCGCTGGTATGCGGATGAGGTGAGGGAAAGGTTCGGGCTGGCGGTGACAGTTTCAAGTCGGGGGGACGAAGCGGACCTGCCCATTGACGTTCGCACGGTTTTGTTCCGCGTCGTCCAGGAAAGTCTCACGAATGTCATCCGTCACGCGGGGACGGACAAGGCGGATGTGCTGGTGGCGTTCGATAAAAAGGAGATTCGAATTCGCGTGGAGGACGCCGGACACGGGTTCGACGTGGACGCCACGTTGCATAAATCCGGTCGTCCGTGCTGGGGGTTGCTGGGCATGATCGAACGTTCCACGCTCATCGGCGGGGAATGCCAATTTGTGTCGGAGCCGGGCGTGGGAACGATCGTGGAGGTTTTTGCGCCGCTTAAGAAGAGGAAGAATGGCGAGAATCCGTCTGCTCCTGGTGGATGATCATGAGGTGGTCCGCAGGGGTTTGCAGATGCTGTTGGAGAATGAAGCGGATCTGAATATCGTGGGGGAGGCAAGCGCAGGCGGGGAGGCGCTGGACCTTGTGAAAACGCTCGAACCGGACGTGGTGATCATGGACATCACCCTGCCCGATATTTCGGGCATTGACGCCACGCGGCGCATCAAGGACGCGCATCCCAACGTGGCGGTCGTCGTGTTGACCATTCACGAGGATCAGCAGTATTTTTTCGAAATGCTCCAGGCGGGCGCGTCGGGATACGTGCCAAAGCGCGCCGCCCCGGACGATCTGATCACCGCCATCCGCGCCGCGCATCGCGGGGAGATGTACATCTATCCATCGCTGGCGAAACTGCTGGTGAGCGATTTTCTTTCCCGGAGCGGCGAGGCGGAGACGAAAGAGACGATGAACGGGTTGACGCCGCGCGAGCAGGAGGTGTTGTCCCTGCTGGCGGACGGAAAGACCAACGACGAGATCGCAAACCTGTTGAGCATCAGCGCGCATACGGTGGCGCGTCACCGCGAGAACCTGATGGGCAAACTGGGATTGCACAGCCGCAGCGAACTGGTGAAGTACGCTATCCGCAAGGGGTTGATCAAGCCGTAACGCGATTTTCAAGTCGCAACCCAGTACGCGCCCTCTCGAAGCGCAGTTTATAAGTAGGGTTAATGCCCTAGTATAAAAATGACTTATGCCTCCTATTGAAATACCGGCGCGCTTCGGGTACCCTTTGAGTGAATGAGCGTAAAGACTCATGGATACCACGGAAAGGAGGCCGCAATGCGTAAAGCGCCGTTTGTCGCAGTTTTCTGGGTTTTCGCCCTCGCCCTGCCGTTTACGATCATCGCCCTCGCCGGAGTGGCTTATGTGGACCTCCACTTCAGCCAGATCGCGCAGTCGCTCATGGAGTTTGGTCGCAGCATAACGGCCGGCGGACGCGGGGTGGTCGCCGAAACCGCCGCGCGCTTTCCCGAAGTGCTGGGGATGGTCATCGGATTGATCGTGATGCTCACCATCTACCTATTCGTGCGCCAGCCCGCCGAGTCGTTCAAGCGGAACGGCAAATAGTCGGCTCATCTGTAAAGCATGTGCAAAATTGATTTTGCGTAGCGGACGTTCTCCCCTGGCACCGCCCGCCAGGGCAGGTGTAACGTCAGCGTACAAATTGCACGTGAGCCAAATCGGCTCGATGGGTCGCGAGGGGAACGGGGCGAAGACAAGACGAAGACCGGGATGAACGGGATGCGTCCAACGGAGGGCGCGTCCCGTTTCTTTTTTGGACCCTCGAACCGGTTCCTGTTTTCCGTTTCCTACTCTTGTGACGATTTACTTTGCAGGTAATGACATTCAGTACTAGAACCTGTGAATGAAATCACAAACAATGACTAAGGGGGTGTCCATTTTCCTGCAAATGGGCGACTTTGTCGTACCGAGCAGGCATGGCGTTGACTGTCGTTTCGACGCGGAATGACAGGTGTAGTTGCAAGACGTGGAGGCGCTTATGCTCCATTCGAAGGCGAACGGGTCCGGGCGGGATTTATCTGTGAGGGGAGATACGCCCTGTTGCGCCGTTCAACATCGAGGCAACGAAAGTTCCACGATTCGGGGCGCGATCCGAACGCGGAACCTATGACGTTTTGTATCCCTGACAGTAATCGTCCTTGAAACAAAACCGATTGGAGGCAATCCATGAATGCCACTCAAGTCGCAGAGCGTTCCTTTGAAACCAAAGTCCTCGAAGCCGTCCCGGACGGGGAAAGGCTGAGGCTATGTCTCGAATGCGGAAATTGCAGCGGGATCTGTCCGTTTGGTTATTTGATGCTCTATCCGCCCAGCCGCATGATCGCGATGATGCGCGCGGAGCGCATCAACAAGGTGCTGGAAACGGATACGGTCTGGATGTGCGTCTCGTGTTACGCCTGCACTGCGGTCTGTCCATCCAAAGTGCCGCTCACGCCCGGCTTGATGACCAGCATCAAGGAGGAACTGTTGCTGGCGGGCAATGTTCCCGCGGAATTGCAGAGCGCGTTAGCCAACTCCCAAAGGTACGGCAACCCGCTCGGCGAATCGCCGCGCAAACGGGCGGATTGGGCTCTCGGCATTCAGCCGGAAGTGAAGATCATGGCGAAGCACAAACAGCCGGTGGATGTGTTGTGGTTCGTCGGCGATTACGCTTCGTATCATCCGCGCGTGCAAACGGCGACGAAGGCATTGGCGCGGGTCTTGAACGCGCTCGGCGTGGACTTTGGGATCCTCGGTCCCGACGAATCCAGCGACGGCGATTCGCAACGATTGGCGGGAGAACGCGGTCTGTTCGAGATGCTGGCGGAGAAGAACGGGAAGGTCTTCGGCAAATATCAATTCAATAAGATCGTCACCACCGATCCGCACGCCTACAACGCGCTCAAAAACGAATATCCCGCGCTGGGTATCAAATATCCCGTCCAGCATTACACCGAATTTCTGGCGGAACGCATAGACCAACTGAAACTGCTGATGAAAAAGCAGATCAGCGCCAAAGTCACTTATCACGATCCGTGTTATCTCGGTCGCGCAAATGGGGTCTTCGATCCGCCGCGCGATCTGTTGTGCGCCATCCCCGGCATCGAACTGGTGGAGATGACTCACAACCACGCCAACAGCCTGTGCTGCGGAGGCGGGGGCGGCGGGATGTGGCTGGACGGCTTCCAATGGGAAAAGGCGCACGTGCGGCTCTCGGATTGGCGCGTGCGCGAGGCGATTTCAGCCAATGCAGATGTGCTTGCAGTGGCTTGTCCCTACGAGACGCCGCGCTTCGAAGATGCGGCGAAGACCTTGCCCGGCGCGGAAGCGTTGAAGGTGCGCGACATCGCCGAACTGCTGGCGGAAGCCCTGGGAGTATGAAGGAGGCGGCGTTATGAACATCGTCGTTTTGATAAAACTCGTTCCCGACCTCGTGGAGGAGTTGACCATTGATTCCGGCGGCGCGTCGCTCGACCTGACGTTTGCGCGCTGGATCATCAACGAGTTCGACGACCACGCGCTCGAGCAGGGAATCTTACTGAAGGAAAAGAACGGCGGCACGGTCACGGTCATCGCGCCCGATCTCGAAGGCGCGGACGACGTGCTGTTCACCGCCGCCGCAAAAGACGCAGACCGGCTCATCAAGGTCAGAGGCGATTTCAGCGCGGCGAACAATCACGCATTGGCGCGCGCGTTCGCCGCGATCATCAAGGAATTGCAACCCGACCTCGTCCTGACCGGCGTGCAGGCGCACAACGATCTCGATGGCTCGGCGGGACCGCTGCTGGCGGAATCCCTGGGATTGCCTTACGTGGGTTACGTCTCCGGTGTGGCGGTCAATGACGGCAAGTCCATGATCCGGAAGGAATATCCCGGCGGCTTGCTCGCCGAAATGGAAGTGACGCTGCCCGCCGTTTTGGGTATCCAAGCTGCGGAACAGCCGCCGCGTTACGTCGCTGTGAGCAAGGTGCGGCAGGCGATGAAGACCTCTTCCATCGAAGAGATGGACGCTTCCGACCTGGACCCGTGCGGGGCTCCCGAAATCGTCCGCATGTTCCAGCCCGAGGCGACGGCTCATGCCGAAATGATCGAAGGCACCCCCGAAGAAGTCTCCGCCAAACTGGTCGGTCTCTTCAAAGAACTGGGCGTTTTGTGAAGGAGGCGATGATGAGCCAGGATATTTACGTCGTCATCGAACACCTGCGGGGACAGGTCGCGGATATTTCGTACACGATGCTTGCCGCCGCGCGTGAATTGAGTCAGGCAACGAGCGGAAAAGTCGTCGCGGTGTTGCTGGGTCACAACGCAAAGGATTTGGCGAAGGACTTCGCCGCCGATCAGGTCTTGTATCTCGATCATGCGTCGTTGGCTGAATTCACGTCCGACGCGTATCAAAAGGCGTGGCGCGGACGTGGCGAGCGTGCTTTCGATGCGCCTGGGTTTGCCTTTGGTGAATTCCTGCCGCAGTTTCACCAATGAGGCGAAATTCATTTCGCAAATTTGCGGAGGCAAGATCATGGCGGAGGGTGAATTGCCGTCGCCCACCGCGCTGGTCACGATGGTGCCGGGCGGCTATCAGCCGGATCAAGGTCGAAGCGTGGAGTCGCCGTCCATAACGGAATCAGCCGTCCCTGCGTTGGAGGCGCTGCGCGTCACGTTGTCCAAATACGTCGAGCCCGAATCCGCCGATGTGGATATTTCCAAAGAGCCGTTGCTCATCGCGGTCGGGCGCGGAATCCAAACCAGGGATAACATCGAACTGGCGGACGCGCTCGCAGAGGCGATCGGCGGCGTGGTGTGCGCGTCGCGTCCCGTCATTGACCAGGGCTGGCTGCCGACTTCGCGGCTGGTGGGCAAATCGGGCAAGCACGTCAAGCCGAAGATCTATTTTGCGATGGGCATCAGCGGCGCGCCCGAACACGTGGAGGCGATCACGCAAAGCGACACGATCATCGCGGTCAACACCGACCCGAAGGCGCCGATCTTCAACGTGGCGAAATACGGCGTCGAGATGGATATCTTCGAACTGGTCGAGACGTTGACCGAGACGGTCAAACAGGCAAAGTAAGAGAGCGAGAAGCCATGCCTATCCGAGAGACCTTCTGGAACATCCCGCATTGGGCGGAAACGGCGCAATACGTTCTTGCGCTGCTGACCGCGATCGTGTTCATTTACGGGGTGACGCGTCGTATTCTGCGCTGGCGTAAAGGTCTGCCGGAGAAACGCTCCGGGCATTTTTGGGCGCGCATCTGGTCGCTGGTTACGCAGGTGTTGGCTCAGCGGCGCACTTTGGACGAGGCGTATCCCGGACTCATGCACTTCACGATTTTCTGGGGGATGCTCGTCCTTGCCGTCGGCACCGCGCTGGCGACCGTGGATTGGGATGTCACGCATCTGTTCTTTGGATTCCAGTTCCTGACGGGCTGGGTTTATATCCTCTTCGAACTGGCGCTGGACGTGCTTGGCTTGCTGGTGGTCGTTGGGTTGGGGATGGCGATCTATCGCCGATACGTTACGAGGCCCGCGCGTTTGCAAAACGCCCCGACGTTGGAGAACGTCTCCTACGCGGCGCGGGACGACGCGTATGTTCTCGTCATGCTGGCTTTCATCACGCTCAGCGGCTACCTGACCGAGGGATTGCGGATTGCGGTCACTCAACCGGACTGGGCGGCTTGGTCGCCAATTGGAAGCGCGATCGCCGCCGCGTTCCTCGCCCTCGGCGACCCGACCAACCAGACTCTGCATTTGATCGTCTGGGCGATTCACATCCTGTCCGCTTTTATCGTCCTTGCGAGCCTGCCTTTCACGAAACTCTTCCACATCTTCTCGACGCCGCTCAACATTTACTTCCGTTCCTTGGAGCCTGCCGGTGCGCTCCATGCGCCGCGCACTGAGGGCGGAGTGAAAGAGTGGAGGCAGTTCACCTGGAAGCAACTGCTGGACTTCGAAGCCTGCACGCGCTGCGGACGCTGCCAGGATGTTTGCCCAGCCTACGCCAGCGGACATGGATTCTCGCCGCGCGACGTGATGATCAAACTGGAAATGCACCTGTGGGAGAAGCCCAACGGACGCTCCCTGCACGGGGATGTCGTTTCCGCCGAGGAGTTATGGTCATGCACCACCTGCCGCGCCTGTTCGCAGGTCTGCCCGGCGTTCATTGATCACGTCGGATCGTTTGTGGACATGCGCCGTTATCTGGTGGTCGAAGGGACGGTGGATAACCAACTCCAAAAGGCGCTCGCCAACCTGGGACGCTACGGCAACTCCTTCGGTCAATCCGAGCGGATGCGTGCCAAGTGGACGCAAGGTCTGCAACCCGCGATCAAGGACGCGCGCAAAGAGCCGGTCGAGTATCTGTGGTTCCTCGGCGATTACGCCTCGTACAGCCCGACGTTGACGGACGTCACGCGCAAAACAGCGGAAGTGTTCCAAAAGGCTGGCTTGAATTTCGGTATCCTGTACGACGCCGAACGCAACTCCGGCAACGACGTGCGCCGCGCCGGCGAAGAGGGCTTGTACGAAATGCTGGCGGAGAAGAATTTGCAGGCTTTATCCAAATGCAAGTACGAGACCATCGTCACCACCGATCCGCACACGTACAACACCTTGAAGAACGAATATGCGTGGAACGGGAACGGTCGTCCGCGCATTTTGCACTACACCGAACTGCTCGATGAATTGATCTCCTCGGATCAGTTGAAGTTCGGCAACAAACTCGACGCTCGAATCACCTACCACGATCCCTGCTATCTCGGTCGCTACAACGGCGTGTACGACGCGCCGCGAAGAATCATCGAGGCGACGGGATGCAGACTCGTCGAGATGCCGCGTCACGGCGACCGCGCCTTCTGCTGCGGCGCGGGCGGCGGACGCATCTGGATGGAGGAGAAGCCCGGACGGGAACGCCCCAGCGAGATGCGCATCCGTGAAGCGGTTGGATTGGATGGCGTGACGACCTTCGTCGTCGCCTGTCCCAAGGACGTGACGATGTTCCGCGATGCGGTCAAGACCACCGGGAACGAGAGTAGGTTGCAGGTCAGGGATTTGATCGAGATGGTGTATGAAGCCATATAACCGCGTAGGCTGCGCTCTCTAGCGCAGATCGGCGTTAGAGAACGCCGAGTACGCGATATCGCAAAGGAGATCGGCTCAACATGAACGCGGTCAGGCAAGCCGCAAGGACGTGGATCAAAAGGATCAGGCTGCCAATTGCCACAAAATTGACGCTGTCCTTTCTGTCCATCATCCTGTTGAGCAGTCTTATTTTCACCCTCGTCGGCATTCAGCTCATTAACAACCGAATCATCGAGGAGGCGCAGGAACGGGTTCGCAACGATCTCAACGCCGCCAGAGAGATCTACCGCAACAATTTGAAACACGTGGAGGATGCGGTCAAATTCACATCCGTCAGACTCTTCATGGGCGATATCCTGAGCGGCGATATCAGCCAGGAATACCTGGATGAACTGGCGCGCTTCAAGGAGAATGAAAAGCTCGACATCCTGACCATCACCGATACCCGCGGCATAGTGGTCTTGCGGGTCAACAACCCAGCCATCGCGGGCGACGACCAGGCAGGGGACGAGATCGTGCAGGCGGTGCTAACGACGCGGCTTCCCGTTTCCGCCACCACCATCGTCTCCGCCGAAGAACTTCGCCGCGAATCGGATGCCCTGGCAAAACAGGCATTCTTCAAATTCATCGAGACGCCCATGGCGCGCCCCCGCCTCGAAAGCGTGGAGACGGTAGGCATGGTGTTGAAAGCCGCCGCGCCCATCTTCGACGCACAGGGCAACTTCATCGGCGTCGTCTATGGCGGCATCCTGCTCAATCGAAACTACGACATCGTGGACAAGGTGAAGGAGACCGTCTTCCAGAACGTCGTCTACGAAGGCAAGGATATCGGCACCGCGACCATCTTCCTCGACGACCTGCGCGTCTCCACCAACGTGAAGGACGAGCGCAGCGAGCGCGCCGTCGGGACGCGCATCCAGGAGGACGTGTACAACAAGGTCGTCGTCGAGGAGGAACCGTGGATCGGGCGCGCGTACGTCGTCACCGATTGGTACATCACCGCCTACGAGCCGATCCGGGACATCAACGGCAGGATCGTCGGCATTCTGTACGTCGGCATTCTCGAGCAGAAATATACCGACATCCAGCGGCAGATGGTTCTGATCTTCGTCGGAATCACGCTCGCGGTTGCGGCGCTCAGCACGCTGTTCGCCCTGTGGATCTCGCGGCAGATTTCCATGCCGATTCGCAATCTGGTGGCTGCCTCCCAGCAATTGGCAAACGGAAACCTGGAAGCCAAAGTGGAACTCACCAGCAGGGATGAACTTGGAAAACTGGCACATCGTTTCAACCAGATGGCGGAGGCATTGCGCCAGCGCGACGAACGTTTGAAGGAGTTTACGAAACGAAAGATCATGGAATCGGAACGGCTTGCAACCGTCGGGCAACTGGCGGCGAACGTGGCGCACGAACTGAACAACCCGCTGCAGGGCATCGTCACGTATTCGAGCCTGCTGCTCGAAAAGGACATTTGCGACGAACCCTCGCGGCAGAACATCGAAAAGATCGCCATTCAAGCCGGTCGCTGCCGCGAGATCATCCGCGGCCTGCTGGATTTTTCGCGGCAGAAGAAACCGCAGAAGACGCTCACCGACATCAACGCCCTTCTGCGGCGCTGTATTTCGCTGGTGGAAAACCAGGCGCTCTTTCACAACATCACCGTCGCGCAAAATCTCGATGGGAGTTTGCCGATGATCGTCGTGGATCCGTCGCAGATCGAGAGGGTCTTTCTGAACCTCATCATCAACGCGGCGGAGGCAATGGACGAAGGCGGCACGCTCACGCTCACCACCAGTTACGGGCTGAACGCGAAGAGCGTGGACATCGAAGTGAAGGACACCGGTCACGGCATCAGCATCGAAAACATGCAAAGGATCTTCAACCCGTTCTTTACCACCAAGGAGATCGGTCACGGCGTCGGGCTGGGGCTGGCGATCAGTTACGGGATCGTCAAGGAACACAACGGCGAGATCACGGTCGAAAGCGAGATCGGCAGCGGCGCCACATTTACTGTGAGCCTGCCGATCGTTACGGAAGTCAGTGAGGAAGATGGAAACAAAGTCGCGGATTTTGCTTATTGACGACGAGGAAGTCGTCATTGACTCCTGCTCGCAGATTTTGGCGGGCGGACCCTACGAGATCGCCTCCGCCTCCGACGGGACGGCTGGTCTGCGACTCGTGAGCGAGTTCCACCCCGATCTGGTCTTCGTGGACCTCAAGATGCCGGGCATTTCAGGCTTCGAGGTGATCGAGAAGATCCGCGAAACGGACCCGACCATCGTCATGGTGGTCATCACCGGCTTTGCCACCGTCAGTTCGGCGGTGGAGGCGATGAAAAAAGGCGCCTACGATTTCCTGCCCAAGCCCTTCACACCCGAGGAATTCCGCCTGATCGCCCGCAGGAGTCTCGAAAGACGGAAACTGACCCTGGAGACCATCGCCCTGCGCAGGGAAAAGGAGATGCTGAGGGAGCATTTCGCCCACATCGTATCGCACGAGTTGAAGGCGCCCCTCAGCGCGGTGCAGCAGAATCTCTTTGCGCTCGAATTCGGGTTGTCCGATACGCTCAGCGAGACTCAAAAGGAACTGATGCAGCGGTTGAAAGCGCGCATCGAGGACATGCTCAAACTCATCAATTCGTGGCTGAAGGTGATCGCGGTGGACATCAACAAACTAAAGGAAGGCTTTACGCAGATCCCGATCAGGCTCCCAATCTCGAAAGCGCTGGAAAACGTCGAAGCGCTCGCCGCGAAGAAGAACGTCGAAATTGCCGCTTCCATCGCCGACGCGCCGTGTCTCGTCAACGGCGATGAACTCAGCCTTTCCGAGACGTTCGTGAACATCCTCGGGAACGCGATCAAATATTCGCACGACGGAGGCCGGATCGCGCTGCGGGTCGAGGAGGACGGGGACGAGGTTCTGATCTCGATCCAGGACAACGGCATCGGCATCCCTCCCGAAGACCTGCCTCACATCTTCGAAGGTTTTTACCGCGGCAGGGATGCTCAGACTGCGGCGACGGGTCACGGCATCGGGCTGGCTGTCAGTCGCCAGATCATCGAGGCGCATAACGGCTCGATCGCCGTCGAAAGTGATTTGGGCAGGGGCAGCACGTTCGTGGTCCGCCTGCCAGCCGTCAGGCCGGGTTCGAATCGCAGCGCCGATCCGGAACCGGTTGGGATGGCAATATCCTGACAAAAAGGAGATTTCTATGAATGCAAAAATAATGATGATTGACGACGACCCCGATTTCGTCGCGGGGGTCAAGGCGATCCTGGAGAAAGCCGGCTATAAAGTGGACGTGGCTTACAACCCCAAGGATGGATTTCAGACTCTGCAGAGCGGACGCTACGACCTGCTCCTGCTCGACATCATGATGGGCCGCGGCGCCGAAGGGATCGCGCTGGCGCGGAAGATCAGAAAGGACCCCAAACTGCGGGAGATGCCGGTCCTGATCATCACCGGCATCCGCGAACAGATCGCCTTTCTCTTCCCGGGCCAGGCGGTGCATCCCAACTTCGTGGACGTGGACGAACTGGTCGAAAAACCGGTCGAGCCCAATCTTCTGCTGGAGAAGGTCAACGCCCTGCTGAAGGCATCCGAAGAGAAGAAGCCTCAGCCCCAATGAACAGGAGATTTCATGACAGCGGAACTTTCATTCAACAATGAAATTGCCAACATGATGTACGCCACGCACGGCAATCCGATTTCGCATTGCCTGCAATGCGGCACGTGCAGCGGCACCTGCCCGGCGGTCGAATTCATGGATCACACTCCGCGCGCCATCATCGGGATGATCCGCGAGAATTTCAAGGAGGAGGTGCTGGCGAGCAACACGTACTGGTCGTGCGCCTCCTGCTATCACTGCACGGTGAGATGCCCGGCCGGAATTGACATCGCCGACATGATGTATGCCCTGAAACGCTACTCGATATGGAAAAGCAGTTACAAGGAGGGCTTGATCGGTCCGGACTTTGCGGAGGCTTTCGTAAAGATGATCGTGAATTCCGGCAAATCCTACGAGCCGATCCTTGCGACCACCTACCTCCCCAGGTTCACCGCCGGGCAACTCGTCCAGGAGGCGCTGACCGCTACGGGCTTGGTATTGAAGGGGAAAATGCCCCTTCTGCCGAAGAAGATCAAGAGGCTGAAGAACTTCCAGCGCATGGTGAAGAGGATCATCCCGATAGGAGAGCCGGCATGAAACAATACGCTTATTATCCCGGATGTTCGCTCGAAAGCCTGGCGAAGGACTACCAACTTTCCACGCTGGAGGTGGCGCGGACACTGGGCTTGGAAATGAAGGAGATCGAGGACTGGAACTGCTGCGGCGCGACCGCCTACTTCCCTGTGGATGAACTGCTGGCGTACACGCTCGTCGCCCGCAACCTCGCCATCGCGGAAAAGACCGGGCTGACCGACTTCGTCGCTCCATGCAGCGCGTGTTTCAAGAACGCCTACTACACCAATGATTATCTCAAGAAGGACCCCGACCTGGCGGATCACATCAACTTTGCGCTGGAAGAGGATAACCTGCGCGTTGAAGGAAGAATGAACGTGCGCCACCTGATCGAGGTCATCCTGGAAGACGTGGGGTTGGAGGAGATCAGGAACCGGATCGCGCATCCGCTCAAGGGTTTGCGCGTCGCTCCGTACTACGGATGTCAGATCCTGCGTCCGAGGAAGGATCACGAGGAGGTGGAGAATCCCCGCTACTTCGAGGAGTTGCTGTCCGCCATCGGCGCGGAACCGCTGGAATACGCCTCCAAGACGCGCTGCTGCGGGGCTTCGTTGATCATCACGAATCGCAAAGCCGCGCTGGAGATGGTGCGCATCCTGCTGAAGGACGCCATTGACCACGGCGCGGACGTGATCGCCACCACCTGCCCGATGTGCAACATCAACCTGGAGGTGTACCAGGGTCAGGTCAATCGGGA
>SZPG01000115.1 GCA_030263595.1 Chloroflexi bacterium CFX6 | reverse complement strand
TAGACCTTGCCATGCCCGGCTTCGTCGCCCTGTTGTGGCTGGGAGGGTTTCCCCCGCTTGGGACGATCCTCCTTTCGGCGTTCACCGCCTTCGCCGCGTACACCGCCATCTACGCGCTGAACGACCTCGTCGGCATTGCGGTGGACAGGGAAAAATTTTCGGGCGGGATCAACGAAGGATATTCGGTCGAGGCGTCCGACATGCGCTACCCATTGGCGCAAAACATTCTTCCCTACCGCAGCGGGTTCCTGTGGTTTGCCGTGTGGTTCATCCTGGCGCTCACCGGCTCGTACCTGCTCGACCCGTTCATCGTCGTCATCCTGGTCTCCGCCGCGATCCTCGAGACGATCTACGTTCTCCTGCTCAAGGTCACCTACCTGCGGACCTTCGTCAGCGGGCTGGTCAAATCGAGCGGACCCATCGCCGCCATCTACGTCGTGGATCCCAACCCCGACCTCGCCAGGCTTTTGCTCGTCCTCGCCTGGGTCTTCGTCTGGGAGATCGGCGGGCAGAACATCCCCGCGGACTGGAACGACACGGTCGAGGATAAACGCGTCCACGCCAAGACCATTCCCCTGCAACTCGGCACACAGAGCGCGGGCGTCATCGTCCTCCTTACCCTCGGTCTGACCGTGGCGATCAGCCTGTTCCTGCCCCGGGTCTCGCCGCTCGATCTGGGATGGGCTTTCCTCCTTGCCAGCGCGGCGGCCGGGATCGTCCTGCTCCTCAAACCGGGTTACGAACTCTACAAACAACAAAAAGAGGGACGCCTCGCGGCGAGACTGTTCGACAGCGCCAGTTACTATCCAATGGCGCAACTGGCGATCATCTCCGTCTTTGTGCTGATCCAGTGAAACCTATTCCCTTCCTGTTCCTTGCCATCCTAGCCCTGCTCGCCGCGCTGTGGGCGGGGCTGATGCGGATCGGCTGGAACATCCCCGCGTTGACCCCTTCGCTGGCATTGGCACACGGCCCGCTGATGGTCTCTGGATTTTTGGGGACTCTGATCACGCTCGAACGCGCCGTCGCTTTGAAACAAAAATGGATGTACCTCCCTCCGCTTCTCGCGGGACTGGGAGGTCTGCTCACCCTCCTGGCGCGGACTCCGCCCCTGGGACCGATCCTGCTCGCCCTCGCCAGCCTGGGCGGAGTCGGCATCCTGGCCGAGATCACGCGGCGGGAGTTCGCGCTTCACACGTTCACCATGCTGCTCGGCGCGCTGGCGTGGTTGGCGGGCAACCTGCTCTGGCTGTTCGGCTGGCAGATCTTTCAAGTGATCCTCTTCTGGCAGGCGTTTCTGGTGTTGACCATCGCGGGCGAACGGCTGGAGTTGAGCCGCGTTTTGCGTCCGCCGCGCATTCAGCAGGGGTTGTTTGCCGCGATCGTCCTCCTCTTTCTCGCGGGAACGATCATCGCCGTTTTCGACATGCAGATCGGCGCGCGCCTGAGCGGGGCGGCTCTGCTTCTTCTCGCGCTCTGGTCGTTGCGCAACGACATCGCGTGGAGGAACCTCAAACACAGGCTGCCCCTCACGCGTTACATTGCGTGGTGCCTCGCGCTGGGGCTGGCGTGGCTGGGCGTCGGCGGCGCGTTGAGCCTGGGGTTTGGCGCGCAGGTCGCGGGTCCAAGATACGACGCGGTCCTGCACGTCGTCTTCGTCGGTTTCGTCATCTCGATGATCTTCGGTCACGCGCCGATCATCTTCCCCGCCATCCTGGGAACGCCGATCAACTTCCAGCCCGCGTTTTACGTCCAACTGATTCTCTTGCACGCCTCGCTGTTATCGCGCGTGATCGCCGATTACGCAAACCTGCACCCGCTCCGCGCCTGGAGCGGAATGTTGAACGTGATCGCAATCCTGATGTTCATCGGCATGACGGTCCATTCGGTCAGGAAGGGAATCGCGGGAAAGTAACCATGCCGCTGCTCACCCGCATCTTCGTCAAGACCGCGCTGGTATATTTTGCGCTTGCCCTGGTGTTTGGGATATTGCTGGCGCTGCGCGCCCCGAACAGCCTGTTCCCCGTGTACATTCATCTGTTCGTGTTCGGATGGCTGACGCAATTGATCTTCGGCGTGGTGTATTGGATGTTCCCGAAATATTCGACGCAACTCCCGCGCGGACGCGACGCGCTGGCGTGGATCGCGTACGGCGCGATGAACGCCGGGCTGATCCTGCGCGCCGTCGCCGAACCGATGCAGGCATCGCGAGCGAACGATGTGTTCGGCGCGTTGCTGGCGGTCTCCGCCGCGCTGCAATGGCTGGCGGGGGTGGCGTTCATTGCGAACACCTGGGGACGCGTAAAGGAAAAATAATGCCGCGCCTGAGCGTCTGGTTCGTCCGCCTGTCGTTCGCCCACCTCTTTTTGGGGCTGACCTACGGCGGACTCATCCTCGCGAACAAGGGCGTTCCGTTCGCGCCGTGGACCTGGAGCCTGCTCCCCGCCCACATCGAATCCCTGCTCCTCGGCTGGATGGCGCAACTGGGAATGGGGGTCGCCTTTTGGATCTTTCCGCGCTTCGGGACGGGCGCGCCGCGCGGCAACGTCCGGCTTGCCTGGCTTGCGTTGATCCTGTTGAACGCGGGGATCGTGATGGTCGGCGTGCAGCCGTTCATCGGCGGGAACTGGTTGTCCCTGGCGGGGCGCGTTCTGGAAACGTGCAGCATCCTGCTCTTCGCCGCCGTTTCATGGAAGCGGATCAAGCCTCTGCAATTTTCGAAGCCGGGTGGGATGCGATGAAGACGCCGGGAGTTTCCTTTTTCCACGCAACCGCTTGACGCCGGAAACACGCTTTTTATAATTACCCCATCAATCGCTCGTCGGAACAGGAGGTTCGCATGGCTGGTTCGATCATCGTTTTTATTGTTCTGGTCGTTTTCATAGGGCTGTCGTCGTGGATACCCATTCACCTGCGATGGATCATTATGATCGCGCTCCACACCTGGTTCATAGTTATCATCAGCCAGCATGTTACCGGACATGAAATAGAGGAGAACAACGGGCGGAAAAGATTCGTGCCGGGGCGTTTCGCGGGCGCCCTGATAGACAATCGCAACAAGATGAGCCTCTCGCGGCTCCAGATCACTTTGTGGACCATCCTGATATTCTCGGTAATCACGGTCATCGGTCTGGATAGGAGCATTCCGGTACTGGAGGGCAGGGTCTCGCAGATCGCCGGGGAAACTTCATCTACAGAAAGCGCCAGGGAATTGCACGGGGCGCTGAACATCGCCTTTCCGGGCGAACTGCTCGCCGCGCTGGGCATCAGCACCACTTCCCTGGCGGCGGCGTCCCTGATAAAAAGCGGCAAGACCGAAACGAAAAGCAACAAAGTGACCATGCTCCTCGACGATCAGATCAGGCTGGCGCAAAAGGAGATCGGAGATATCGAAGGGCACATTCGGGAACGAACCAAGATCACAGAAGAAATAGAAAAATGGAGTCTCATTGATACGGAGGAAGCGCGGGCAAAATTGGAAAAACTCCGCCCCGAACTAATAACGATCGAAAAGGAATTGAAGAATAACCCCCTGGAAAAAGCGCAGGAAACCCTCAGGCAACTCCAGACGCTGCAGGATGAATCGAAGGCGGACATCCACATAAACAAAAACATCAGCGAAGCGAAATGGAGCGACCTGTTCAACGGCGATCTCATCAGCAATCACGGCAAGGTTGACGTCGCCAAGGTGCAAATGTTCTATTTCACCATCCTGCTCATCTTCACCTACGGCACGCTCTTATGGGGATTATTATCCCAGGAACCCGCGTGGCAACTCAGCGCGGCAGTCGAACTGCCTCCCTTCTCCGACAGCCTCGTGGGACTGCTGGGCATTTCCCATGCCGGATACCTTGCCGTGAAACAGACAGGCGGATGAAGCGCGCGGACGATATGTTATAATCTTCGCGCAACACGCAAACCTGGCGGTAGAGACCGCCAAATACGCACCCTCGTAAAATACTTATAATGAAAATGAAGAGGTAAGTATGAGCAGGAAACCAACCCATAAACCCGAAGAGATCAAGATCGGCAAGGTCACCTTCGTATCGTCCAACGAAGGCGCTTTCGTACAGCTACTTTCCGAGCGTGAAGGAAGCGCGGAAGTCTTCGTCCCGAACAACATCATCGCCAAAAACTTCAAATCTCCCAAATTGATCAGGAAGAATGAATTGGTTCAATTGAAAAGATCCGGTCAAAACATCCTGGAAATTTCTCCTTTCTAACCGGGAGAAACCTTCATGCTGCCCGCTTCGGCGGGCATTTTTATTTTTTCCATTGACCGTACATGGTTCATCCCGTAGAATCTTTCAAAATTATATACAATCGAAAAGGTCATCATGGCAAAGTATCGCATCACGTATTGGAAACACATCCCGCAATCCGTTATCGTTGAGGGAGAAGGACGCACGATCAAAAGACAACTTTCGCAAAAGATCCAGGACAAGATCGACGCGTACGCGATGGCGGAGGGACTCACCTCCACATCGGATTATGCGAATCAATTCAAGCGCGGGGATTGGATCGAACGCGACGGCGCGCCCGAAGAGGTCGCGTCTGCGCTTCTCGCGGAACTGGAAACTGCGTTCGCCAAAATAGAGATTCCGCGTCGAAATGGAAATGGCGCATAACACCCTCACCCCAACCCTCTCCCGCGGGGAGAGGGAGAATCAAGCATGACAAAACACAACATCATCCTGCAACCCTCGGGACGACGAGGGCAAATCGAAGAAGGGACATCCGTCCGTACTGCGGCGCGTGAGTTGGGCGTGGAGATCGAGTCCATTTGCGCGGAGAACGCCACGTGTGGCAAGTGCATGGTTTTGATCGAAGAAGGTCGCTTCGAGAAGTACAACATTGACTCGAAGCGCGAACACCTCTCCCCCGTTTCCATCGAAGAAACGAATTATTTCAAGCGCAGACCCAAATTATTGAAAGATAAAGGTTGGGAAGTTGGACAAGTCCGTTTATCCTGTCAGTGCAGGATACGCGGCGATGTGCTAATCAACGTCCCTGAGGAAAGCCGCGGCAACAAACAGATCGTCCGCAAGACCGCGCGGGAACGGCAGATCGAG
>SZPG01000114.1 GCA_030263595.1 Chloroflexi bacterium CFX6 | reverse complement strand
TTGCACTTCAGAACCAAGACGCAAGGCACAGCGCGCCGCGTCAATGGCGGAGTTGCCGCCGCCGATCACCGCCACGCGCTTGCCGATCTTCGCTTCATGTCCCAGGTTGAGGTGACGAAGGAACGGCACAGCCTGGAACACGCCGGGCAAATCTTCTCCTGGCACATCGAGGCGACTGCTTCCGTGCGCGCCGATCGCCATGAAGATTGCTTGATATTCTTTCTGCAAATCTTCGAGTGAAGGACCTCCATCGCGCCCGATGGGCGTGTTCATTTTGAGTTCGACGCCCAACGCAGTGATGTAATCAATTTCATGTGAAAGCACATCACGCGGCAAACGATATTCGGGGATGCCAGCCGCCAGCATTCCGCCCGGCTCAGGCAGAGCGTCGAAGACGGTCACTTTGTAGCCGCGCAGAGCCAGGTTGTAGGCAGTCGTCAGCCCGGCGGGACCCGCGCCGACTACAGCGACGCGTTCCTCATATTTAACGGGAGCAGGTTCGGGCGGCGCGTGAAGCGCTCCCTCGTCGTAAGCAAATCGCTTCAAGGCGCAGATCGAAACCGCTTCGTCCCAATCCGCGCGTTTACATTCCGTCTCGCAGGGATGATAGCAAACGCGACCCAGCGTCCCGACAAACGGCACACCTGCATCGAGAACCCGTTGATACGCTTCGCGGAATTTTCCCTGCGCGATGAGCGCGACATATCCCTGCACGGGAATATGCGCGGGACAAGTGACCTTGCACGGCGAAGGTTTCTTTTCGATGACGAACGCCGCAGGGACCGCCTGCGGAAAGACGCGATAGATTGCCTTGTGCGAATCGAGACCCGCGTTGAAAAGATTCGGCACGCTCACGGGGCAGGCATCGGTGCAAAGACCGCAGCCTGTACAGAGCGTTTCATCCACGTAACGCGGCTCGCGTTCGAGCGTCACATGAAAATCGCCCGCCTGTCCTTCGACGCTTTTCACTTGTGTGCAAGTCAGCAATGTGATGTTTGGGTTGCGCGGCACATCCGCCATCTTGGGAGTGAGAATGCACGACGAACAATCCAACGTCGGAAACGTCTTATCGAGTTGCGACATGCGCCCGCCGATGCTCGGCGATTTCTCGACAAGATAAACTTTGAATCCCGCATCGGCGATGTCGAGCGCGGCTTGAATCCCCGCGATGCCCGCGCCGATCACCAGCGCGGCGTGACCGTTTCCGTTCGCATGAGGCGCGTTCATTTCTCCTCGCCAATCTCCGTCCACTCGTTGGGATGGAACGTGATGAGCGGCAGCGCTTCGTTCACATCCCTGCCCGGCACGTATTCGAACGCCTGCTGCACCTGTTCGCCAATCGCAGAGAAAATGATTCCAACCGGTATATCCGATGGGCAAGCCGACGTGCACATTCCGCAACTCACGCACGATGCGCCCATGTGATTGAGCCGCGTGAGATGGAACAAAAGCGTATCGCCCAACATGCGCGTCGCGCCCTTGCGATGCGCGGCGTTGAGATAATATTCCGGCTCGTGATCGAACGCGGCAGTCTTGAACAAACACGTCTTGCAATAGCAGATGGGGCAGGCGGTCATGCAGTTGTGACAACGAATGCAGGATGTGAACAGGCTGGCGATGCCGCCGTTCGCGGTCATCTTTTGGTGGATGTGACCCAACGCCTCTTCCCTGACCTTTTGCCTGCCAGCCATCAATCGGGCGATCGCTTCGCTGGTACTTTCCCCTCTTCCCGCCTCACCTTCGGTGAGATTCAACGCCGCCGCGATTTCATCCTTCATCGTGACGGGCAATCCGCGCCTCACGTCCACGCCGAAGAGATGGATGTGAATATCCACATTTTCAGACACGGGATGAACGCACATCTGACACGCCTTGCGCAATGGAAGCCCGTCAATGTCTGGCTCTTTGCCTTCTTTGGCGGCATCGAGATACGCGGAGAGATTCTCGGCTCTTTTCCACGTTCCCTTCCCCGCGCTATCAGGTATTTCATACGTGCCGGGACAATCCATGCCGATGAGGGTCAGGTTTTCCAATGAGGCTTGTTGCAGTTTGACCAACTCGATCAGCGCGCGGATTTCGCACGGTCGCAACACGACCCCGATCTTTGCCGGAGTGTGTTTGCCTGTAATCGCGGAAACAGCCCGCGCGTTGTTTATGGGCATGAGCGGCATCAACGGATTGGCGGAATCAAGCAAGGCGGGATCGGTCACCAGCGCAGGCATCACCCCTTCGCCATGTTCCAGCGGAACGAGCAGGGCTTCGATGAATCCGCTGTCCATCAGCCGTTTCAGGAAAATCCGCAAAGCGGGGAGCGCGTCGTTGTTTTCAACCGGGAGGATGATGTTCATTGATAAGCCTTTCTGTAGGACAAAATTAATTTTGTCCTACACAGCCCACATCTCGCGCATCGGGCTGGGACCGAGTTGCTTGAGCGCGGTCACCATTTCAGTGACGGTCTCCGCAAAGCGTTGCCCTTCACTGGCGCTGATCCATCTCAGCCAGACGCGCTGGTCGTCGAAGCCTGCATTCTTCAATATCTCGCGCATGGCGACGTAGCGGCGGCGGGTCTTGTAGTTGCCGGTCTGATAATGGCAGTCGCCGGGGTGACAGCCGCCGATCAACACACCGTCCGCGCCGTCGAGCAGGGGCTTGAGGATGTAGACCGGGTCCACCGCGCCGCTGCACATCATCCGCACGACGCGCACGTTGGGCGGGTATTGCAGGCGCGACGTGCCAGCCAGGTCCGCGCCGGTGTAGGTGCACCAGTTGCACAGAAAGGCGACGATGCGGGGTTCGAAGGATTCGTTTGTCATGGATGCCTCTTCATGGGTGGGCGTAATCGGCGATCGGAGAATTGGGGAATTGGTAATTTTCCGTTCACGCTGCGACCTTTTTTACTTTTCGCTTCGAGGTCTTTCAGGATTTTCTTCACGATGACTTCCTGCTCTTTCAACATGTCGCGATACTCGTGTGTGTCTGTGTGAATGATTTCCACACGCAGGTCTCCCAGGTACGATGTAACGATGGTGCGCAAGATCGCGGCTTCTTCAATGGTCAATTTCAGGGTGAGCATGGTTTATTCCTTTCCATTCACCTCTTCCCTGGTCTCGATACGCCGCTTCGCGGCTACTCGACCAACGGGAGAGGGGCGGGGGTCAGGTCACTGCCGCATCCAACATACCAAGCACTTGCGCCACTTCAAAGCCTTTCTGCTGGCTGGCTTTGTTCGGGCAAGCCGCCACGCACGCGCCGCAGCCCTGGCACAGCACTTCGATCACTTCGGCGTGATCCATGCCCGGTTCCAATCGGCGCGCGCCGTAGGGACAAATCTCCACGCACAAGCCGCACGCCGCGCACAGTTTCGGGTTGACGCTGGCAACGATGGGCGTGGACTCCAACTGCGGACGCGCCAGCACTGCCACCGCGCGGACTGCCGCCGCGTTCGCCTGGGCAATCGTCTCTTCGATGGCGCGCGGCGAGTGGGCAAGCCCGGCGAGGAAGATTCCTTCCGCGGCGAAATCCACGGGGCGCAGTTTGACGTGCGCTTCGAGGAAGAATCCGTCCGCGTTGAGCGGGACTTTGAGTAATTGAGCAAGCGTCTCGTTATTCGGCTCCGGTTCGATGCCCGCGCTCAACACCAGCCAGTCAGGGTTGAAAGTCATTTTTTGATTTTCAGGTTGAACGGCAACATCCACTTTCAACGCCTGCCCTGAGCCCTGTCGAAGGGTTCCACTTTCTACACTCACCACCGGCTTGCTCTTCTCACTGTACTCAAGGAAGATCACCCCCGCCTTGCGCGCCTCGCGATACAGGTGCTCGCGAAAACCATAACTACGTAAATCGCGGTAGAGGACGATCACTTGCGTTTCGGGAGATTGTCTCTTGATGGCAAGCGAGTTCTTCAATGCCTGTGTACAGCAGATGCGGGAGCAATAAGGATGCTCTTCATCGCGGGAACCGACACACTGGATCATCACGACCGATTCAGGTATGTCATTGCGAGCCGCGTTCTTTGCGGCGAAGCAATCTCCTGTTGCTTGGGTTGTTCCTGTTGACGAGGGGATTGCTTCGTCGGGCTGGGTCTCGACACTTGCACCTGGCGCAAGTGCAGGTGTACGCCCCGACGAGCACGGGGCTACTCGACCATCAGCCCTCCTCGCAATGACATTCAATCTCTCTTCCAACTCGCGTTGGGTGATGATGTCCGGGTGTTGACCGTATAAATATTCCTTCGGCGTCATGCCGCGCGCGCCGGTGGCGAGGAGGATGGCGCCGTGAGTCAGTTCAGCGGTCGAGCCGTCGTTCAAACGCACCGTTGATTTGTATTGCCCGGTGTATCCGCCCACACTGGTCACTTCGGCGTCCGTCATCACGTTGATGCGCGGCTCGGACAGGACCGCGTCAATTGTTTCTTTCAACAATTTCTGTGGGTCATCGCCGCTGAATGTGCCTGTGTAAATATGCCTGAGGTTGCCGCCAAGTTCATGCCCGTGCTCGACGAGGAAGACGCCGAATCCCTGCTTTGCAATCGAGAGCGCGGAGGTCATCCCTGCCAGCCCGCCGCCGATGACCAGCGCGTTGTGGTTCACATCGAACTTGTCCCGCGTGATGGAACGCAGTTTGCGTCCCTTTGCCACTGCCATCGCGACGAGTTGTTTGGCTTTTTCTGTTGCGGATTCGGGTACCTGCTTATGAACCCACGAGTCATGCTCGCGGATATTCGCCATCTCGAACAAATGCGGATTCAATCCCGCCCCGCGCAAGGTGTCCTGGAACAGCGGCTCGTGCGTACGAGGCGTACAGGAGGCGACGACGACGCGGTTCAATCCCTGCTCCTTGATTCGCTCGGTGAGTCGCATTTGCGTATCCTGCGAGCAGGTGTACAGGTTGTGTTCGGCATAGACGACACCGGGCAGAGTGCGGGCGTACTCAACCACTTCGGGGACGTTCACCACTCCGCCGATGTTGATCCCGCAATGACAGATGAACACGCCGACGCGTTCGGGTTCGTCGCTCACATCGCGTTCGGGCGGGTATTCGGGGACGCGAGTCATTGTTCCGCGCGCAGTTCCCAACAACGCAGAAACCTGTGACGCCGCACACGAGGCTTCGATGACGGATTCGGGGATGTCCTTTGGCTCGGCGAAGGCACCCGCGACGTAAACGCCCGGCACGGAGGTCTGCGTCGGGGAGAAGCGGTCCATTTCGGCGAATCCGCTGTCGGTGAGTCTGATGCGCAGACGCTCGGCTAAGGCGCGAG
>SZPG01000113.1 GCA_030263595.1 Chloroflexi bacterium CFX6 | reverse complement strand
TGCCCGAATTGGAACTATACGATCCAACCCCGACGTGCTATGGCTGTTGCTGAGATCGGTTGTTAAAGTGCGGAAGTTATTTTTACACGACTCCTTATGATGTAACCGTTTCGACGGGCGTTGGCGCCTTTACCCTTGCCGACGGATTCACGGTTAATTCGCCTCCGCCTCCCACGGATACGCCCCCTCCCTTCTCCCGTCCCCAGTTTGCGGTGTACTCCTCCAAAATTACGGGCAACGTCAGGATCAACGGCGAGGTGACTTTGAAGGTGGTCATGGAAAACGTGGGACGCGCCACCGCCTATAACACGCAGGCGGCTTTCGCCTCCTCCGATCTTGTCCCGACGAAGACGGGCGGTATTGCCATCGTCGGCAACGTTGACTACGACGATGAAGTGGAGGTCAGCCAGACGTTCATCGTTTCGTCCCTGAACACCGGGTTTGGCGTGATCGTCGTGGATATGACGGTCACGTATTACGACGAGAAAGGCACGACCTATTCCGACAAGTTCACGCTGTCCATCCCGGTAACCGTCGCGGGCGTCTCCGGCGGACCTCCAGCCGCCACCGCGACTCCCACCGGCGTAAAGGTCTCGCAACTGGTCATCACGCATTACGCCACCAGCATCGCGCCTCTTCAGCCCGGCGAACAATTCACCCTCGACCTCGACGTGCAGAATCTGGGGAACGCCAAAGCCCAGCGCATCACCCTGATCGTGGGAGGCGGCTCGAGCGGCTCTGGAAGCGGAACCCCGCAACCGGGCGGCGTTTCCGGCGGAGGCGGCGACTTCGCCAACTTTGCCCCTGTGGGCGCGTCGAACGTGCAATCCCTGGGCGATCTCGACGTGGGAGGGAAATTAAAGGCAAGCCAGAACCTGATCGTCAACGTGAACACGAACCCGGGCGCCTACCCGATGCGTATCACCTTCTCGTATTTGAACGATAAGGGCGAAACGATCAGCGATGAGCAGGTGATCACCCTGCTCGTGTACAGCCTTCCCAACGTGGACGTCGGTTTTTATCGCCCGCCCGATCCTTTCTTTGCCGGTCAACCGGGCGCGTTGCCCATTCAGATCGTGAATTTGGGGAAGCGGCTGGTCGTGTTGGGTACGATGAAGATCGAAGCGGAGGGAGCGACCGTCGAAAACGGGACCAGCCTGGTCGGGTCGCTCGATGCGGGCGGTTATTTCACGCTCGACGCGTTCGTGACTCCCGAACAGCCCGGTCCGCTCACACTGGATGTCACCATTGATTACACGGACGACTTCAACCAATCGCGCGCCATCACCCGCACGCTGGAAATCGAGGTAATGGAAGCGATGATCGAACCGCCGATTGACGATCCATCTTTCAACAACGGCGGCGGGTTCCCAGCCCCGGAGCAGGAGGGCGTCTGGCAAAAGGTCTGGCGTTTCATCCTCGGACTGTTGGGGCTGGATAGCGCGCCCTCGACGGACGGCATCCCCGGACCGGGACCTCAAATCGAAGAGCCGATTCCCGCCCCGCTGCCCTCCGGCGGAAAAGGCTGATCGCATCTTTTTTTCGCGCATGAAATTTTTTGACCTGCTTCGACTCATCTTCGGCAACCTGAATCGCCGTAAAGGACGCGTGGCGCTTACCGCCATCGGCGTCGTCATTGGTACGGCGGCGGTCGTGATTCTGGTTTCGCTGGCGATCGGTTTGCAGATGAACGCCAACGAGCAACTGTACGGCATCGGCGACCTGACGCAGATCCAGGTCAGCCCAACGTATGGGGAAGGACCGGTGGTGGTTGGACCAGGCGGGGGCGGGGGCGGAGGCGGAGGCGGCGCGCCTCCACAGCAGAAACTCCTCACGAATCTCGCGTTGGAGGAGATTCGAGCGATCCCTGGCGTGGAATGGGTTGTCCCGCGCGAATTTTTGATGGCGGGCGGAATGGTCAAATTTCAGAGGCTGGAAGGCTGGGCGAACATTATCGGCGTTGACGTGGGCGACCTTGCCGACCTGGGTTTGGAGGCGACCCAGGGTTCGACGGCGCTCGGACGCGGGGTCGTTGTGATGGGTCCCATGATCGCGAACAATTTCTACGACCCGCGCCAACGTCCCGGGCAGGAACCCCCTCCTCCGCCCGACCTGTACGATCAGCAGATTCAAATGATCGTTTCGAAATGGGACGCGCAGGGGAACGAAACGCGCAAGACGCTCAGTTTCCGCGTCGTCGGCATTCTCACGGAGACGCGCGGCGAATCGGATTGGACGATCTACATGCCGCTCGACCAGGTCAAGGCGTTGAATGAATGGGCTATGAATCGCCGCATCAATTACAACAAGGACGGTTACAGCATGGCGGTCGTAAAGGCGGCAAACGTGGACCAGGTGCTGGACGTGGCTGACCAGATCACGCAACTGGGCTATCAGGCATATACACCGCAATCCTTCGTCCAGGGCATCAACAACTTCTACGTGATCCTGCAGGTCATTTTCGGCGGCGTGGGCGCGATCGCATTGCTGGTCGCCGCCATCGGCATTGCGAATACCATGGCGATGTCCATTCTCGAACGCACGCGCGAGATCGGCTTGATGAAGGCGGTCGGCGCGACCAACCGCGACGTGCTTGCCATCTTTTTGGGGGAAGCCTCCGGCATCGGTTTCCTCGGCGGGCTTGGCGGGGTGCTGATCGGCTGGCTGGCGGGGCAAGCCATCAACGTCATCGCGATCGTGTATCTCGCCGGGCAGGCGAGCCAGCAGGGAGGTCCGCCGCCGAGCGTGGCTGTGTACACGCCGTTGTGGCTGCCGGTCTTTGCCCTGGTCTTTTCCACCCTGATTGGGATGGTCTCCGGGTTGTATCCCGCCCTGCGCGCCGCGACCATGATCCCTGTGATGGCGCTCAAATACGAATAGCGCCTTCTCTCCCTCGTATCTTGTTCCCCTCGAAATAAAATTCCCATATCTGGCGCTTGATTTTTTAGAACACTCGTTCTAAAATAGGGCTATCAACCCAACCCAAGAGGAGAGCAACCATGTCCAAACGAAATGTCGTGCACGTTGAGATCCCCGCCGCGAACGTCGAAGCCGCCGCCGCCTTTTACAAGGAACTGTTCGGGTGGAGGATCGTCACCTCCCAGGAGATGAACTACACCATGTGGGAGGATGGCACCGGTTCCGGCGGCGGATTCCCGCAAGTCTCGGACGAGAACCCGCCCGGGCGGGTGTTGATCTACATTGACAGCGATGACATCGAAGCCGACCTGAAGAAGGTGGAAAAACTTGGCGGCAGGGTGATCCATCCTAAAATGGAGATTCCCAATACCGGCTGGTTCAGCATCTTCCAGGACCCGACCGGCAACGTCCTTGCGCTCTACACGAGCATGAGCCCCGATTTCAACAAGTGAGAACCTTCGCAGCGACGACTTCAGTCGTTTATGACTGAAGTCATTGCTGCATCTTCGTAATTGGAGAGGGGTACAATCAGGGCATGTCCCTGCCCTCCGAATTCATCAACGAATTGACGAAACGCTTCACGGGGGACGTTCGGCTTGATCCTGCCTCCCGAATCCTTTACTCCACCGACGCTTCGATCTACCAGATAAAGCCGACCGGCGTCGTCATTCCCAAAACACAGGACGACCTGCACGCCGCAGTGGAACTCGCCGCGAAATATGCGATTCCCATCCTGCCGCGCGGCGCGGGGACGAGCCTCGCGGGTCAGGCAATCGGTAATTCCCTGATCCTCGACTGCTCTCGCTGGCTGGATAACATCATCGAGATTGACCCCGACTCCCACACTGCGACTGTGGAACCGGGCGTCGTTCTCGCGGACCTCAATGCTGCCGCGGCGAAATTCGGCTTGATCTTCGGTCCCGACCCCGCCTCCGCGGAACGCGCCACCATGGGCGGGGTCATCGCGAACAACGCCACCGGCGCGCATTCCATTTTGTACGGCATGAGCGCGGATCATTTGCTCGAAGCGGATGTAGTTTTGAGCGACGGGTCGTTGGATCGTTGGGGGGTAATCAGTGATCAGTTTTCAGTGAACAGTGATCAGTTAGCAGCGCGCAGTCGTCGGTCTGCGATTCTTTCGGCGGTGAAGGATATTCGTGAAAATTACGCCGAGGCGATAAGGCGGGATTATCCGAAAACGTGGCGCAACTCTGCGGGCTATCGCCTGAATTATCTCCTTCCCTTTTCCCAGACAAGACCTTCTCGTTGGGAGGGTAATTACCCGAATATTCATCCTTCATCCCTCAGCCTTCATCCTTTATTGGCTGGCTCCGAAGGCACCCTTGCCGTCATCCGCCGCATGAAAGTCAACCTTGTGCCGAAGCCGAAGCATACGATCCTCGGCGTGCTGGCGTATCGGAGCGTTGCGGAGGCGTGCGACGACGCGCCGCGTTTGCTGGAGTTCGGTCCGAGCGCCATCGAGTTGATCCCGCGCATGATCCTGGAGTTGGCGCGCAGCATCCCCGCGTATGCGCGTCAGATGGGGTGGGTGGTTGGAGACCCTTCGACTGGGCTCAGGGCAAGTCCGTCCGCGCTGCTGGTTGTCGAATTCAGCGGCGACCAGCCGTCGGCTTTGAAGGAAGCGGTCAGGAAGATCGGCGATGTGCTTGTCGTTGCCGAATCCGATGAGGAGCAAAATCGAGTCTGGAATATCCGCAAGATGGGTTTGGGGATTTTGGATTCGAGTCCGAGAGCCGCGCGCCCGGTTGCGTTCATCGAGGATTGCGTCGTGCCTGTCGAAAGGCTGGGCGAATACGTGCGCGAGGTCGAGAGGATAATGGCGGCGCACGGCACGGAGGGCGGAATCTACGCTCACGCCTCGGCGGGATGTTTGCACATCCGCCCGATATTGGATTTGCGGAAGGGCGAGGGCGTGCGGGCGTTGCGAACCATCAGCGAACAGGTCTTTGCGCTGGTGACGCGATCGGGCGGGGCGATGAGCAGCGAACACGGCGACGGCATTGCGCGGGGTGAGTACATCGAGCGCACGTACGGGAGGGAGGCGACCGACGCCATGCGCCTGCTGAAACGCGCCGCCGACCCGCACAATATTTTGAACCCCGGCAAGTTGTTCGACGCGCCGCCGATGGATTCACACTTGCGTTCTGGCGATGGTTATCAGGCAAAGGTATGGAAATCCGCCTTGTATTTCGATCACGAGCGCGGACTGGCTGGGGCAATCGAGCAGTGCAAGGGCGTATGCAGAAAGATGACGGGCGTCATGTGTCCCTCGTTTCAGGCGACGCGGGAGGAGGGATTAAGCACAAGAGGCAGGGCGAATCTGTTGAGGGAATTGAGCAAGGTGGGAATGGGCAATGGAGAATTGGAGAATTCGATTTTCTCCACTCTCGATCTCTGCCTTGCGTGTAAGGGCTGCACGTCGGAATGTCCCAGTGGGGTGGATATGCCGAGGTTGAAGTATGAGTTCATGAATCAATATTACAAGACGCACCGCAGGCGTTTGCGCGATTATCTGTTCGGGTATTTCCACGTC
>SZPG01000112.1 GCA_030263595.1 Chloroflexi bacterium CFX6 | reverse complement strand
GACGAACCATTTCTTCGAGCGCGGGGAGATGGTGAAGGCGTAATACTGGTCGCCGGAACGGCGGAACGCCAGACCGTAGGCGAGATCGCCGTCAGGGGAAGTCTTGTTGGAAACGGCGAACGTCTTGACTTCGATGGTCACGTCGCTGAAGGTTCGCTTTTCGGGTTCGAAGACCGTGGTCTTGTAATGCGGGGTGGTGATTTCGATGTGATAGAACTCGGGTTCGTGATAACCGATGAAATAGTTGTCGAATTTCTCCTCGGGCCAACCTGTGGCGGGATTCGTGAAACTGTCCTGGTACAACACATTGCTGTCGGAAATTTGTTCATTCGGGGTCGGCGTTTCTTCGACGATGCTCACGGACGTTGGCGCCGCTTCGGGAGTTGACGAAGGCGCGGATGTGGGTTCGCTCGTCGCGCTGCCTGCGCACCCGCTGGCGACCAATGAAAGAATCAGCGCTGGAAGCATCATCCAATGAAAACGATGGAGCCTCGTGTTGCTCATGGTCTTTCTCCTTTACCTGACCTGATCGGCGGCGCATCGAAAACCTGCATATTGAAGATAACGCATGTCGTCCGGCGCGATCGCCAGGCGATAAGCCAGATCGTTTATGGGCAATCCAAAACGCCCGCCGCGTAGAATCTTATATCCATCCGGCACGCTGCTGTACGGTTCCCCCACCCACTCCCAGATGTTGCCCACCATATCGAACGCCCCGAACATGCTTTCGTTAAAAGGTTGTGAACCAATGGGATAGGTGTCCTGGTCGGGGAGGTCGAAGGTCTTTCCTTCGGCCGTGGGGTCGTTCCCCCAGGGATATAACTGAGGGCTGACGCCGGGTCCCCGTCCCGCCGCCTCCCATTCCGCCTCGATCGGCAGCCGCTTTTTCGCCCAATTGCAATAGGCAATCGCCTCGTCCCAGGTAACTCCCCTGACGGGATGGTTTTCCTTTCCGGTAATGTCCATTGCTCCTTTGCCGGTCTCCGTCAGGTAAATTTGATACTGCGCGTTCGTGACCGGATAACTATCCATCCAGAAACCGTCGAGTAGGATTTTTATCGAGGCGACGTGATACTCGTCCGCCGATGCGCTGCCGACCTCATAGGCGCCGGACGGTATTTCCACCATGCCCGTCCCATCTGGCAGGTCGGGCGGCTCGGAAGGCGCGATCGTCGCCGGAACGACAATTTCCGTATTCTGCGCATCGGGCGGGTTGGAGGAAGCCGGCCGGGCAGGAGCCAGCCGAAACGCGCCGAACGCAACGACGAACAGGAGAAGAAGCGACGCCAGCGCCGCGCCGATCCATACGGGCGTTCGCCGCGTCGTCTTCGGCTGGAGGAGAGTCGCCGACCGTTTTATGCTCTCCTCGGGCAAAACCCCCATGATGGTTTCCGCTTCGGCGGTCATGCCCATTGCCAGGAAGAAATCAACAGACATTTCGCGGCAGGTTTGATAACGGTCGTCCGGGTTTTTCAAAAGAGCGCGGTCCATGACAGCCTGGAGCGCCGGTGAAATGCCCGGTATCGGCGGGGGCGGATCATTGATCTGTTTGTAGATCACCGAGAGCGTGCTGTCCGCCTCGAAGGGAACGCGTCCCGCGAGCATCTCGTATAGGACAATGCCCAGCGAATACACGTCGGTTCGATAATCGGTCGGGTCGCCGCGCGCCTGCTCGGGCGACATATAGGCTGGGGTCCCGCTGACCATGCCCGAGGCGGTCTGTGAAGCGGTGTTGACGATCCTCACCAGCCCGAAGTCCGTCAGGATCGCCTCCACCTCCCTGGAAAGCGGCTTATCGAGCGAAATGTCCTCCGTCTTGCTGTGGAGGAGGATATTTCCCGGCTTTATATCCCGGTGAATGACGCCCTGCCCATGAGCGTAATCCAGCGCGGCGGTCAACCCCTTGAGCAGGCGGGCGACCTGATGCTGTGGAATCCTCTCGTTCCTGCTGTGCAGCGTCCGCAGGTACGTGGAGAGAGGCGGTCCCTTCAAATATTCCATTACGATGTATGGGTGACCGTCCAGCGCGTCGAAATCATAGATCTGCACGATGTTGGGATGACGCAGTCCCGCCACCACCTTGGCTTCCCGATGGAACCGCGCCAGCAGGTCGGGATTTTCCTCGATATAACCATGTAAAACTTTTACCGCAACGGGGCGTTCGAGGGTAAGATGCGTACCTGAATAAACCTCCGCCATCCCCCCGTGTGCCAGGTATTTATCAATCCTTACCTTTCCGATCGTTTTGCCAAGCCAATCAGGCATGAACGAAATTATACAACACTAATCGGACTAATACAATCGAAATTATGATAAAACTCAAGCCGCAGGAGGTTCTGTATGAAAATTGCAATTCTTGTTTCCGCCATTGCCGAATGGGAGGGCGTAAAACTCCTCTTCCCCGGCGCGAAGATCAATCGCACCCCGTTCGGCGAATCCGCGCGGGTGAACCTCGGCACGTGGAACCTGGCGCTTTTCCACACCGGCTGGGGCAAGATCGCCTCCGCAGCCTCGATCCAATATGTGATGGATCGCCGCGCCCCGGACCTGATCGTCAACCTGGGGACGTGCGGCGGCTTCGAAGGCGTGGTGGAGCGCGGGGATTTGATCCTCGCGGAGCGGACGTTCGTCTATGACATTGTGGAACTCATGGGCGACCCGGACATCGAAACTTACTACGCCTCCTCCCTCGACCTGAACTGGCTCGCCGAACCCTATCCTCATCCTGCCCGACGCGGACTCATCGCCTCCGCCGACGGCGACATCCCGCCGGAAAAGATTCCCCTTCTCAAATCCAAAGGCGCCCTCGCCGCCGATTGGGAATCCGCCGCGTTCGCATGGGCGGCGAATAAAAACCATGCGCGGCTGTTGATCCTGCGCATGGTCAGCGACCTGGTCTCGGAACGGGGAGGCGAAGCGTACGGCGATATCGAATTTTTCAACGAGCGCGCCAAAGAGATCATGCGGCAACTCTTCGAGCAGTTGCCGGACTGGTTGGACGCGGTGCGGTTATAGACGCGTTTGGCTTCCTGAATTTCGTGTTCCCTGATGGGACGGATTTCGATCACCCGCCGATTTTACCCGAACCGACCTTCGTTGCGGAGCGTTATAATTCCCGAAACATTTTCCATGAACGCATCAAGCGAATCGGAACTCCGCCTTCAAAGACTCAACTTTCGCTACGTGCAGATTGACGCCGTCGGGGTGAGCATTTCCAATGTCGCCGCGCCGTTTTTACCCGTCTTTCTGACGCGTCTCGGCGCGACCAATTTTCAGGTGGGCTTGCTCTCCTCCATGCCCGGTATGACCGGGCTGATCCTCGCCATTCTCGTCGGGCGCTTCCTGCAATCGAGGAAGAACATCGTACCGTGGTACAGCCTGTCGCGCCTGATGGTCATTTTATGTTACGCGCTGACCGGCATCCTTGCATTGCTGGTCGAAGAAAGTTACGTCATCGTCGCGACGCTGGGGATCTGGGCGTTTGCCACCATCCCCCAGACCGCGCTGGCTGTGGCTTTTTCGGTCGTGATGAACGGCGTGGCAGGTCCTACTGGTCGTTATGCCCTCCTGAGCCGCCGCTGGACGATCTTCGGTCTGACGGGCGTCATAGGCACCTTCATCGTTACGCGGCTGATTGACCTGGTTGATTTTCCCGTCAACTACGCGGTCATGTTCCTGGTGTTGTCGTTGGGCGGGTTCCTGAGTTTCTATTTTTCCAGAAGGATCACGCTGCCGGACCGGGCCCCTCCGCCGCTCGAGGATGGCGAACCGACGTCGAAGGGTTTGAGAAACGTCCTTGAATTATTGAAGGCAAACCCCGCGTTCCTTTCCTTTTCGTCGAAGCGCTTTGTGTATTTTTCGGCGATCATGCTCAGCACCCCGATCATGCCGTTGTTCCTGGTGCGCGAGGTGCGCGCCACCGATGGGCAGATCGGCGCGATCAACATGGTGATGACCCTCGTCATGCTGGCTGGATATTTCGCCTGGCCCCGCGTTTCCATCAAACGAAGCGGTCGTTTCGTCCTGCTGGCGACGACCTTCGGCATGGCGCTATATCCGGCGTTGAGCGCCGCCACCCCGCGCGTCGAGTTGATCATTCTCTATGCGGGCATTGCGGGTTTCTTTCAGGGCGGGCTCGACCTTGTCTTCTTCGACGAGTTGATGAAAACCGTGCCGCCGGAGTACAGCGCGACGTTCGTTTCCATCTCCCAATCCATGCAATACCTGTCCATGGTCCTTGCTCCGCTGCTGGGAACGTGGCTTGCGGGTTACATCGGTCTTGGCGGCGCGTTGTGGGCGAGCGCGGGCTTGCGGCTTTTGAGCTTCATCCTGTTTTTGAGGAGGGACACGCCGAAGCGGGCTTGAGGCGCCGCGCTGTTACAGAGCGCCGAGAAACAAGAGGGACGACGGGTTGACCCGTCGTCCCTCTTTCGCCTGTGGGTTGCCGCCCTTTTTACTTTTTGACGATCACGAAAGTGCCTGTCTTTTCAGTGGTGAGGATTCGATACAGGGCTTTCGTGGTCTCCGTGGGAGCGATCCGATATAGTTCATCCTCTGCGTCGGCGGAAAGAACCTTTGCCAGTTCTCCATCCTTTATCGCCTGGGTCACGTCCAGCCATTCCTTGTTCTCGTTATCCCAAAGCAGCGTCTCGAACTGGTCGTGGGTATTGGCGGTGATGGGGAAGTCCAATTGGATGCCGGCGCCGACCGGAAGTTCATCGAGGGGTTTTCCGTCGAACAGGACGGTGACGTTCAATCCCTGCGTAAACGAGGCGCCGTTCGGCAACTGTCCCGGCAGTGTGTTCGCCTCCATTTTTGTGATCACTGCCTGGTGTTTGCAAAGGTTGTGGAACGTGACTTTGACGCCGAACGCATTCACCACCGTGAAGCACTCCAGGTCAATCAGTTCCCCGCCCGTGACGGTGATGATGAATCCGCCCGGGAGGGTCGTTGCGGGATTGGGTTCGTAATTCACAGTGACGAGGAAGGTGACCGGCGCCGCGCTGTTCCCGTGCGAGTCCGTCGCGGTGCATGTGACGGTTGTGATGCCCACCGGGAAGAAACTGCCCGAAGCGGGCGTACAGACCGCGATACCGGCGCCGTCCACCACGTCGGTTGTCGCGGGCGGTGAGTAGACCACCACCGTTCCCGATCCGCTGGAGGTTTCAATGGTCATATCTTCGTGAGGGCTGATAACGGGCGGAGTCGTATCGGTCACTGTGACGTTGAAACTTCCGTAGGCGATGTTGCCGCTCGAATCGGAGGCGGAGCAGTTGACCGTTGTCGCGCCGAGGGCGAACGCGCTGCCCGAGGCGGGGGAACAGGT
>SZPG01000111.1 GCA_030263595.1 Chloroflexi bacterium CFX6 | reverse complement strand
GTTCGTAAAAAAATAAGCTCCCTCACCTTCCACGAAATGGATGTCATTGCGAGGGTGTTCGTCCCGAAGCAATCCCCACTTTGCAGGAAAATCTATGGCGACAGGAGATTGCTTCTCGAAGACTCGCAACGACATGAGGGAAGTTAATAATTTACTGACCCTAACGTCGTAGTTGCGCGCTACGCGAAGAGCGCACGCTACGCAGTACGCGGGATTTTCGTAATCTACTGATCATGCTTTACCGTGTGGGATGTATAATAAAAACACTCAACCTGGAGCGTTTGCTCCCTGACTGAAAAGGTCGCATTGTGTTCAAAAGCCTTCGGGCAAGTTTGACTTTCCTCTTCATTGCATTCGTCCTGCTCGTGCTGATTTCCGTCGGCGCGATGATGTGGGGGTTGGAAACGCAGCGGCAGGACGCGCTGGTGATCAACCTGGCGGGGCGTCAGCGGATGCTCGCGCAGCAGATGGCGCGGCTGGCTTTCGAGGCGGGCGCTGGGCAGGATGTAACCAACGCCTCATTGCAGGAAGTGGAGCAAACCTTCGACCAGACCTTGCGCGCTCTTTTGGATGGCGGACCCGCTTCCCATCTTTCCGGCAGCGACGTCACCCTCCCGCTCACGCGTGACCCTGAGACTGTCGCCGCGTTGAACGAGGTGACTCTCGCCTGGAACGAATTCCGCGCCCTGCTCGACGAATTGCAGGGAACCCCGCGCGACGACCCCTCTTTCACGACCCTTCTTCAATCGGTCGAACAAAGATCGTCCACGCTCGTCGCGCAAGCCGATGAAGTGGTGCGGTTATATGAAGCGGATGCCGCTGCCAAGATCAATCGTCTGCGAATCACACAAATCGGATTCTTTGCCGCGGCGTTGATGCTGCTTGGCGTGGGGGCTTTTGTCACCCGCAAGTCCGCGCTGGAGCCGCTGCGGGAATTGGGGCGCGCGGCGAACCGTCTGGGAGAGAACGATCTGGACAGCGCGGTGCAGGTCGAAGGTCCGCAGGAGATACGCAGGTTGTCCGAGTCGTTCGATGCGATGCGGAAGAGTCTGCGCGCCTCGCGATCCGAATTATTGGAGTTGACCTCCACGCTCGAGGAACGCGTCACGCAACGGACGCGCGAATTGGACGCGTTGAACGAGGTCAGCCGCGAGATCGCTTCGCAATTGGACGTGAAGTACGTGTTGAACTCCGTGACCGACAAGGCGCGCCTGTTGTTGGACGGCGACTCTGCCATGTTGTGTTTGCTGGGTGAAAAGAAACAGCGTTTGCGCTTGCAGGCGGTGAGCGGACTGCCCGTGGTGGATGTCACTCGTGAGTACATGTCCACGGTGAACCAAGCCAGCGCGGTACTCACCAGCCCGCGCGCCTTGATTTGCAGTAACGCGCAATGCGTGGGCGGATGCGGCTTGCTCGATAACGCGCACGCCGCAAGTCATGTGGTTGCGCCATTGCGGATCGGCGAGAAGGTGATCGGCGCGTTGTGCGTGAGCAGTTCGAGGCGGAATCATTTCACGAGCGAATCGGCGGACCTGCTGACGAAGTTGGCATACGCCGCCGCGATCGCCCTGCAGAACGCGCAACTGTACGCGCAGGCGGAACGCGTGGCGATGCTGGAGGAACGGCAGCGCGTGGCGGCGGAGATGCACGACGGGCTGGGACAAATGTTGAGTTATCTCGGCTTGATGACCGACCAGACGATGGAGTTGCTGCTGGACGGAAAGGACGAGATCGCTCTCGAACGATTGCACAGGACGCGCGAGACGATTGAAAAAGCCACAGTCGAGGCGCGGCGCGCCATCAACAGCCTGATGGATGAGTCAGCGGCGGAGATTGATTTGTGCGCGCAATTGCAGGTGTCGGTGAACGAGATCGCGGAGCAAAGCGGTTTGCGCGTTGCGTGGAGCGTGGAGTCGCCGCCGAGGTGTTCGCGTCAGATCGCGGAGCAGGTGCTGAACGTGACGCGCGAGGCGTTGAAGAACGTCGCCCATCATGCCGAGGCGAAGCGCGTCAGGGTGCGGGTGGGGGAATCCGACGGTCATTATTTTGTCACGATCGAAGATGACGGCAAAGGATTCGACGCGTCCCAGCCCGAACCGAACGGTCATTTCGGTTTGAAGATCATGCAGGCGCGCGCCGCGCACATCGGCGGGAATGTCGAAATCGAATCGGAACAAGGACGCGGGACGAAGGTTACGTTGACGTGGGCGATGGAGGCTGGTGAATAAGAACGATTCTCTTATGGGACGCGGATCGCGAAGCACGCGGAGAAATGAAAATCCGCGTACATCCGCGTTTTTCCGCGTCCCATTTTTTGATGCGAGATAGGTAAGGAGAATAAGGATGGAACGAATGCGCGTTTTGCTTGCGGACGATCATGCGTTGTTCCGCGAAGGATTGGCGGGAATCATCGCTTCGCAGCCCGACATGCAAGTGGTGGGTGAGGCGAACGATGGGCTGGAGGCGTTCGTCAAAGCGCAGGAACTCAAGCCCGATCTGATCCTGATGGACGTGCAGATGCCGGGCATGGACGGGCTGGAGGCGACGCGGCAGATCAAACAGGTTTTGCCCGAGACGATCATTGTCGTGCTGACCGTGCGAGACGACGATGAGAAACTCTTCGAGGCGTTGAAGAACGGCGCGCAGGGATATTTGCTCAAGGAGATCCGCTCGCAGGAAATGCTGGCGATGCTACGCGGCGCGATGCAGGGCGAGGCGGCTCTTTCCACTGCTTTGGCTGGGCGCGTGCTGGCGGAGTTCCGCCGTCTGAGCAAACATGGGATCGTGAACACGGATGACGACAGCGGCTTGACCGAACGCGAACAACAGGTCTTGTTGAAGGTGGCGGAGGGCGCGACCGACAAGGAAATCGCCGAGGCGTTGACGATCAGCCTGAACACGGTCAAGACGCACATCAGGAATATCCTGGCGAAATTGCAAGTGTCCACGCGGCGTGAGGCTGCGAAGGTGGCGAAGAACAAGGGATTGGTATGAGGTCGTGGCATTCCAAATCCCTCGGCGATGGTATGTGGGCGGATATCCCGTCGGAAGAAATCAGACGTGTTTTCCAGCCGCTCTTTGAGTCGGTTGGCAGACCTGCGGCGATGGCAGTCTTCACGCGGCACGAAGAGGGGAGTTTGCATTGCGAGTGGGTCGCGTACTTTTCGCCTGCGGCGGATGAAGCGGCGCAGGCGCTGGGAGCAAAACCATGCAATAAACCTGTCCGCGAGGGATTGAATCTGCTGGCAGGAGAGGAAGGCTGCTGGGAGGCTTTGTTCGAAAGCGAGTGAACGCGAAAGGATGTTTTTTTCCATGAAAGAAGTCGAGGTTATCCTCAAAACGGATTCTGTGCGCGTGCGAATCATGTCGCTCGATCCGCGCGAGATCGCGGACTGGCACTACCACACCGAAGTGACCGACGATATTTTCTGTCTCACAGGCGCGATCCTCGTGCGATTGAGAGAGCCGGATGAAGAGAACAAGTTGTCACCTGGGAATCGCTGCCAGATCAAAGCGGGGAGAATTCACCAACTCGAGAATTTGGGGGACGATGAGGCAAGTTATCTTTTGGTACAGGGCGTGGGGAAATATGACTTCAATGCACCTGGAAAATGAAATAGTTGACGCGGAAAATGCCGGATCGTTGGGAGACGAACAATGAAATTATCGGACTCTCATCCTTTTCGATCTGAACGGGCAAAAGAGGAATATCACGCCCTGTATGCGGAAAGAGCCAGGGCGTGGCCCGTCGCGTCCGAGACCAAATGGATCGAAACTCCTTCGGGACAAACCTTCGCTCGGATCAGCGGACGCCTCACGGACCCACCCCTGGTCCTGCTCCCCGGAAGCAGAGGCGTCTCGCTGACGTGGATTCCAAATATCGCGGCTTTGTCCGCTCGTTACAGAACCTACGCCCTGGACGCCATTTATGATTTCGGTTTGAGCGTACGCCACAAGAACATCAAGAAGCGCGATGATTTGATAACCTGGCTGGATGAGGCGTTGACCGTACTCGTCCCGGATGGTTCGCTGAGTCTCATGGGCTTGTCCTATGGAGGTTGGCTGGCGAGTCAATACGCGCTCCGTTTTCCCGAACGAGTTCGCAAACTTGTGTTGTTAGCCCCGGCATTGACCGTGTTGCCGGTGTCCTTCGATCTTATATTCCGAGCGATGCTCACGCTTCTTCCTTTCACGGATTTTCGCCGAAAGTTTTACCATTGGTTGTTACAGGATACCGTGCAGAGCGGAGATAAAGGTCGGGCTTACGTTGACGAAGCCGCCGCGGATTGGGCTGTCGCGGAGCGTTGTTTTGCGCCGTTGCCCATGATTCCAGCGACGGTCCTCGAGGATAAAGCATTGCGGGATTTCAAAGTTCCCACCCTGTTCATGATCGGGGAGAATGAAAAGATGTATTCCGCTCAAAAGGCGGTCAGGCGACTGAGCCGCGTCGCGCCGCAGATCGAAACCGAGATCATTCCTCACGCAGGACACGACTTGTGGTTCGTACAGGCAGACAGGGTGACGGGAAAGATTCTCGAGTTCCTGGGCGATCCTTAGGCGGGAAATCCATGGCGCGCAAGAACTAATTCCCCATCTCAAAACCTGCCCCAAAAATCATTCTTTTTTCAGCCCGCGCGGAGCGATACGAGGGATTTTCACTTTACCTGTTTATGCTACTCTCAAGGTTGTCCAACATGATGGACAGGATGGAAAACCAGATGCAGAGAGGAGAGTGCTATGGAAAGAAGAGCGTATTTGCCGATCATGGTCGGCGCGTTCCTCGCGCTGCTTGCGGTCGCGCTGGCTGCCTGCGGAGGAAATGCCACCGCTCCGCCCGCGCAGGAGACCGCC
Organism: Chloroflexi bacterium CFX6; assembly: GCA_030263595.1. Classification (GTDB taxonomy): domain Bacteria; phylum Chloroflexota; class Anaerolineae; order Anaerolineales; family Villigracilaceae; genus Defluviilinea. Next base: position 615 of record SZPG01000111.1, on the reverse strand, counting down.
CCGCCCGCTGAAGCGCCGACGGAACCGCCGCCCACTGAAATGCCGACGGAACCGCCATCCGATGAAAACGGCGCAGCCGCCTACGCGGTGGACCTGATTGCCGCGTGGGTGGAAGCGGGCGCGCCCGAAACCGACGCGTTCGATTACGAGGGTGTGGACGGCAACGCCCATCAAGCCACCTTTGAAGCGGACATCCTGCCGCTGTTCACGCAGAACAACCTCTGGTTCGATGGATCGCAAGCCTGCGTGGGTTGTCACTTCGCAGCGAGCGAGAACTCGTACCACCAGTTGAACATGTCCACGTATGAGGGCATCATCACCGGCGCGGATTCGCTCGAATCGCCTCCCGGCGTTTCGATCCTCGGACAAGCCATATCCGGCGAAGGCGACTTCAACTGGGATCACTCCAAACTGCGCGAGCGGCTTCGCAACAACCGTATGCCGCCCGGTTGGGAGTTCGACATCACCGAAGCCAATCGCAACGGTCCATGCGTGGAGGTCTCTGCGGAGGGTGTAACGGTGCAACTGGGCAAATACGATTGCGAGTTGAACGCGGTCGGTCTCATCGGCGCGTGGGTGGAGGCAGGCGCGCCCAATGGTGAGTTCACCTACGGT
>SZPG01000015.1 GCA_030263595.1 Chloroflexi bacterium CFX6 | reverse complement strand
ATATCCATAACAGACCGTTCATGTCGCCCTGCGAATGCGGGAAATCTCGCGACGCTTTTTTATACGAACATCTAACATTTGTCGCTTAGAATGTGGGAGTTGTAATAAACATCGAGACCCGCCATTCCCCCGATCCATGGAGAGTCTCACTGGAGTAGCGAAAATGAAATGGCAATGGAAACTTGGACGTTTCGCAGGCATTGACGTATACGTTCACGCAACCTTCCTCCTGCTCATCGCCTGGGTGGGATACAGCCACTGGACCGAGCATCAAAACTGGGGCGAGGTGCTGAACGGCGTGTTGTTCATCCTTGCCCTGTTTGCGTGTGTCGTGCTTCACGAATACGGTCACGCCCTGACCGCTCGCCGATACGGCATCAGGACGCGCGACATTACCCTGTATCCCATCGGCGGCGTTGCGCGCTTGGAACGCATGCCCGAAAAACCCATCGAGGAACTTTGGGTGGCTTTGATGGGACCCGCCGTCAACGTGGTCATCGCGGCGATCCTCTTTGCGGTTCTTTACCTGACCAACGGCCTGGTCCCAATTACGGACCTGACCATCGCCTCCGGCTCCTTCCTCGAACGGCTGATGGTCGTGAACATTACGCTCGTCCTCTTCAACATCATCCCCGCCTTTCCCATGGACGGCGGGCGCGTGCTCCGCGCCCTGCTTGCCCTGAAGATGGAATATACCCAGGCGACTCAGGTCGCCGCGAACATCGGGCAGGGCTTCGCCTTCCTCATGGGCTTCATCGGTCTGTTCAGCAACCCGTTCCTGCTCTTCATCGCCCTCTTCGTGTGGATCGGCGCGTCGCAGGAAGCCAGCATGGTGATGATGAAGGACTCGATCAGCGGCATCCCCGTCACCCGCGCCATGCTGACCGATTTCAAAACCCTCTCGCCGCGCGATACGCTTGCCCAGGTGGTGGGTCTGATCCTTTCAGGTTCACAGCACGACTTCCCTGTGGTGGACGCCAGCGGACGCGTGGCGGGCATCCTCGAGCGGGACGCCTTCATCGCCGCGCTCTCGCGTGAAGGACAAAGCGCGCCTGTGATCGGCGTGATGAAAAGCAACCTCCCCGAAGTGGACTCGCACGATATGCTCGAAAGCGCTCTCATGCGTTTGCAGGAATCCGGTTCGAAGACCCTGCCCGTCACGCACGGCGGACAGCTGGTGGGCTTGATCACCGCGGAGAACATCACCGAATATCTGATGATCCGCTCCGCGTTGAAGACGGCGGGCAGCCTTCCGCGCCCCGTCACATAAGAAGATTCTTATTTGAAATTCGAGAGCGCCGGAATTACTGTATAATCCCGCAATCCCCCCGATGGGGAGTAGCCGCCCAGCAATGGGATGCGCGGTCGTCAATACGTGGCGCAAGACGCCGCCGGTTGCGCAATAAATGGCAAGACCATCGCCAGGAAGATTTCTGGCGGTGGTCTTTTTTGTTGCCGCTGGGGTATCATCAATACGACGAGGAAAACATGAACTGGCATCTGCAAACAACAGAGAAATCGCTCCAAGCGCTTCAGACCAGCCCCGAAACCGGTCTCGCCCAAACCGAAGCAGAGGCGCGCCTGAAGCGCTACGGGCACAACGAACTCATCGAAAAAGGCGGGCGCACGCCGCTCAAAATATTCTGGGAACAGATCACCGCCACCATGGTGCTGATCCTCATCGCGGCGGCGGTGGTTGCCGGTCTGCTTGGCGACTTGAAGAACACCATTGCCATTTCCGCAATTGTCATCCTCTACGCCGTTCTCGGATTCATCCAGGAATACCGCGCCGAGAAGGCGATTGCCGCGCTCAAAAAACTGTCCGTGCCGAATGTGCAGGTGATGCGCGATAAAACCCTCAAGGAAATTTCCGCTCGTGATCTTGTGCCCGGAGACATCGTCCAACTCGAAGCGGGGAACGTCCTGCCTGCCGACGTTCGATTGCTCGAAGCGATCAACCTCCGCGTTCAGGAAGCCGCGCTGACGGGCGAATCGGAACCCGTCGAAAAGCAAACCGCCGCGCTCTCCGGCGATAACCTTTCGGCGGGCGCAGGGCAAGCCTTGCCCCTCGGCGACCGAAGCAACATGGGCTTCATGGGAACCATCGTCACGCAGGGACGCGGGCGCGCGCTGGTTATCGCCACTGGCATGCAAACCGAACTTGGAAAGATCGCCGATCTCATTCAACAAAGCGGCGCCGAAGAAACGCCGCTGCAAAAACGACTGGATCAACTCGGGAAAAATCTCGCGGTCATTGGCGTCGCCATTGCAATTCTCATCGCAGTACTCGGGCTTCTTCGAGGCGATGAACTGCGTCACATGCTGCTCACGGGCGTCAGCGTTGCGGTTGCCATCGTCCCCGAAGGCCTGCCCGCCGTCGTCACCATCACGCTCGCGCTCGGCGCGCAACGCATGTTGGCGAAGAACGCCCTCATTCGCAAACTTCCGGCCGTCGAAACGCTTGGCTCGGTCACGGTGATCTGCTCCGATAAAACCGGCACATTGACGGAAAACCGCATGACCGTGACCATTTTGGATGTGGCTGATCGCGAACTGGACTTGACCGCCTCGATGGAACGGGACGGCTCGGTTCACGCGACCCGGAACCTGGACCTCCTCCCTGACCCTTCTCTCGAAATGGGAGGGGAGTTTGCCCTCTCACTGACGGCGATCGGCGGCGCGTTGTGCAACGACGCCCGCCTCATTGACGAAGGCGACGACCGCTTCCGCACCATGGGCGACCCCACCGAAGGGGCGTTGGTCGCCGCCGCCGCAAAGTTGGGATACTGGAAATCCTCGCTCGATCTTTCGTTCCCGCGCGCGGCGGAACTGCCCTTCGATTCGGAACGCAAGCGCATGACCACCGTCCATCATTTGCGGGAATACGAATCCTCCGTGCTTGTGGGACTCGACGTGGGGAGCCATCGTTACATCGCCTTCACCAAGGGCAGCGTGGACGGCTTGCTGGATTTGTCGAATCGGGTTTGGGTGAATGGAAAGGCTGAGGCGCTCGATGCAGGCTGGAGGTCCAGGATCGAAGCGGCGAACGAGCGTCTCGCAAAGAAGGGGATGCGCGTCCTCGGCATCGCGTTCCGTTTGTCGAATCAGATTCCCGAAATCATCCAAACGGACCTGGAGCGCGACCTGACGTTCATTGGTCTGTTCGGCATGATTGATCCGCCGCGTGCGGAGGTGGGGGAGGCGGTTGCGATCACAAAGACCGCCGGCATCCGCACGGTGATGATCACGGGCGACCATCCGTTGACCGCCCAGGAGATCGCCCGGCAGTTGGGCATTTCAGACAACGGGCGCGTGTTGACCGGTGTCGAACTCGAGCAGTTGAGTTTCGACGAATTGAAGAGCGTGGTGGACGAGGTGCGTGTCTTTGCGCGCGTTTCGCCGGAACACAAGTTGAAGATCGTGCAGGCGTTACAGGAAAACGGACACATCGTTTCGATGACGGGCGACGGCGTGAACGATGCGCCTGCGCTGCGCCGCGCGGACATCGGCGTGGCGATGGGCATCGCCGGCACGGACGTTTCGAAGGAAGCCGCCGAAATGATCCTGCTCGACGACAATTTCGCCACGATCGTTGCGGCGGTGAGGGAGGGACGCACGATCTACGACAACATCCGCAAGTTCGTGCGTTTCAGCGTGGCGGGGAACATCGGCAAGGTGCTGGTGATGCTGCTGGCTCCGTTTTTGGGCAAGCCGATCCCGCTGCTGCCGTTGCAGTTGTTGTGGCTCAACCTGTTGACCGATGGTTTGCTCGGGCTCGGCATGGGCGTGGAAGCGCCGGAGAAAAACACGATGAACCGTCCTCCATATTCGCCGAAGGAGGGCGTGTTCTCGCGCGGCGCGGGCGTACAGGTGATCTGGGTGGGGGCGTTGATCGGCGCGCTGGCTTTGGGACTCGGCGCCTGGTATTACTTCTCGGGGCGCGAGGAATGGCAGACGATGGTCTTTACATTCCTGGCGTTCGCGCAGGTCTTTCAGGCGTGGGCGTCGCGTTCCGGCAGGGAATCCGCCTTTTCGATGAGCGCCGCCTCCAACCCGCTCCTGCTTTGTATGATGGCGCTGGTCTTCGCTTTGCAGTTGGCTGTGATCTACATCCCGCCTGCGGCTGAGTTCTTCTCGGTCACGCCGCTCGGTGCAAGGGATTTGTTGATCGCGATCGGCGCGGGCTTTCTCGTTTTCCTTGTGATGGAAGCGGAGAAGAAAATAAAGAAATAATTTGCAGAGATGGACAGCCGCCCATCCCTGCTACTTTTCCTTCACCTGATACAGCAAATTATCCTCCACTTTATACAACAACGGCGCGACCTGAATTTTGGGATAACGCAATCGCAGCCGTTTTGCTTCGCTCGACACGAAATCAATTTCATTGCCGATCTCGAACAGGGGGGCGAAGTGCATGAAGTGTTCCTCCGCCCAGTCCTTTTCCCAACCGGCGTTCTCGACCAATCCCTTGATGAATTTATCCTTGCGAGCCGCGAGATTGACCATGCCGCACTGGTTGTGACCGATCAACGCGATGCTCTGCACGCCTCCCACCGCGATGGCATACGAGACCTTGAACTCGCTGTAGCGCAAATTCGCTCCTCCCGCGCGGATGATGTAGGCGAAGTTATCGGGAATGTGCAGGCGCTTGCGGTTGTCCATGCACATGCCGATGAGCAATTGCGCCTGGTTGTACGTCTCGTGGTCGCGGTTCAGGTTGTGATATTCGAGCAGGAGACCGATGGGTGTATCGCGAAGTTCGGGAAGGATGTCTTCTTTCGATGCGACAGGAACGAGTCGGTGCATAACGCCATTCCTCCTAGCGGATCGTCCCCAGGTCTTTCGCGAGCGCCAGCCTGTCCTCCTCGCCGTCAATTTCCGCCAGCATCTCGTTCGCCTTTTCGAGATATTCTTTCATCATAACGCGGTTGTTCGCGATCATCTCCGCGCGGGCGAGGGTCTCGTAGGCGTAACCCCTCAGGAAAGGGGACAGGCTCTTTGCGTATTGCAGCGACAACAGACCATATCTCCGCGCGTTGTGCGGCTGTTGGATCAGGCAATAGACGCGTGAGACCTGCCAGTATCCGATGGAAAGGTTGTCAGGAGCGACGTCCTCGCGCTGGGTCCAATGCCAGAGGGAGGCGATGGCAGTGTGCAGCATCTCCATGTTCTCCTCGACGGAGCGCCCGCCGTCCCGGTCCATGAGATCCCAGGCTCTGTTGAAGCAATCAACCGAAAAAAATTTGTGAGCCTGTTGAACGTCAAAATTCGGTGTATCCGCCATGATGCGATCCAATATGATCTTGTGGTGAAAGGGTGTGAAAATTCCCCCCAACTATCCGGCGAGCCTTACCAGTTGGGGTCTTGAATTGGGGACGCGCTTGATCTCGCCGCGCGCTTCCATGTCCAGTTTGACGGCGGTCACGTACCACGTGACCGAGCCTTCGAAGTTGCCGTTCATTTCCTTCTCCACCGCGCGGGCTAATTTCATGAACGGCATTTCCCTGTTTTGTTTCAACGTCGAAAAGATAGCCTTCCGAATAATGTCGTACTTGTCCTTGCTGATGTTCACCCCCTGCTTCTTTTCAGGGTGCAGCGTGCGAATCGTTTCCTTCATTCACTCCTCCTCCGATGAGTGCGGGTATTTTACTCCCAACCGTGAATTTCCGTTGGATGAATTCGGCTTTACTTCATACGTTCCGCGACCAGTTCCGCGACATCCTTGACCTGCATCGAGTCGCCGTCGGCTTTGGAAGCGTCGTTCATCATCGTCAGACAGAACGGACATCCCACCGCGATCATATTTGCTCCGGTGGATTTGGCTTCCTGATACCTCGCTTCATTGACTCGGCCCGAGCCTGCCTCCTCCTCCTTCCACATTTGCGCGCCGCCCGCGCCGCAGCAGAAGGATTTGGCTGCATGGCGCGGCATTTCGACTGTGATGACCCCTGTCGCTTGTAGCGTGGCGCGTGGAGCGTCGAATTCCTTGTTGTGCCTGCCCAGATAACATGGATCGTGGAACGTCACTGATAACTGATCGCCGGTCACTGCCAACTGTATTTTCCCTGCTCCCACCAATTCGTTGATCAACTGCGTGTGATGAATGACCGTGTAATTCCCTCCGAACGCGGGATACTCGTTCTTGATCGTATGCAAACAGTGTGGGCAGGTCGTAACGATGCGGATTCGTCGGGCAGACGCAAGGCTTGCCCCTACCTCGTTCAAAATTTCCACGTTTTGGGTCGCCAGCCCGAAGAAAATATCCTCGCGTCCCGCGCGCCTAGCGGAATCGCCCGTGCAGGCTTCGTTCTTTCCAAGCACCGCGTAATTGACCCCCGCAGCGTTCAGGATCTTCGCGAAGGCTTGCGCGGTCTTCTGCGCGCGGACGTCGGTCGCGGGAGCGCAGCCGACCCACCACAATATCTCAGGTTCGGGATTTTGTTCGATCGTCGGGACGTTCAACCCCTCCGCCCATTTCATGCGGTCAGCCTGTGAGACGTTCCACGGGTTCATGTTGCGTTCCATACCCTTGAACGCGGTCTCCAATTGCTTCGGGAAATTGCTTTCCATCAAAGTCAAATTGCGGCGGATGTCGAGGATGTCGCGCATCGGCTCGTTGCCGACCGGGCAGATGTCCACGCACGCGCCGCAGGAGGTGCAAGCCCATACTGCTTCCTCGGAGATCAATTGCGTCATCGGCACATCGGTCGCGCCGCCTTTATTCAGGTGATAACGTTTGTTGATCTCCAGCGCGGCGGGCGAAAGCAACTTGCCCGTGTTATACGCCGGGCAAACCTCCTGGCATCGGAAACACATGATGCAGGCGTAACTGTCCATGATCTGTTCCCAGCCCAGGTCCTTCATCGTCGCCGCGCCGAACTGTTCGATGGATTGGTCGTCGAGATTGATGTAACTCAACTCGCCGATGGACTTGCGCTCGGGCTTCAACGCGAAATTGATCGGGGCAAAGAACAGGTGGATGTGCTTGGAGTAGGGGAAGTAGGGCAGAAACGCGACCACCGCGCCGGTTGATAACCAGAAGGCAATGTGTTCTCCTATCAGGAGTGTCCCCGGATCAACATTGGACAACCAGCCTGCCACCGTTGAAATGACCGGTTGCCAACTGTCACGGATTCCATTATCCGCCAGATAAAAAGCCTCACCCAGCAGACGCATGGTGCTGTGCGTGAAAATGAACAACGCCACGATCGCGGAATCGCGGCTGATGCCGCGACGTGCCTCAGGGTGGAGCAAGGTCGTTTCACGCGTGGACAGATTCTTCGGTCGCAGGATGAAGCGGCGGATCACGAGCGCGACGATGCTGAAGATGATGGCTGTGTTGGCTATGTCTGCAATGAGCCGATAGATGTCTCCGACGATCCCTCCCTGCTCAAGCAGACGGAATCGAAACATTCCGTAAAGCAACTCGGAAAGGTCCACCAACAAGAAGACAAGCAGTCCCCACCCAATGAAAGCATGAAGGATGCTGGGTCCCAGCCGAAAACGAAAGACAGGTTGGAATAATCCCACCTTCATGATAAGTTCGCCAACTCGCTTCCAGATCAGATTCCAGTTCGGCTTTCCATGACCGCTGGAGATGTGGGCGATGATGCGCATCACCCCTCTGTAGGTGAAATAAAGCGACGCGAGGGTTGCAAGCGCGAAGAGGATTTTTTCGATCGGTGAAAGCACGGTTCCTCCTGAATTGAAAAGAATCGAAGCATGAGCCCTGGTTCGGGGTCTGCTCCGTCTTGAGTGGGATATTTTGCGCGTCCCGGTGGGATTTCACAGGGACGCTTTCCCCCAAGTGTAGCATATTATTCCAGCAGGGTACAACTTCAGGCGGCGGTTTCGAAATTCACGAGGCTTTCCCATATCTCGTTATTGATCTTGTCGTATTGGGATTTGGCGAACTCCCAGAACAGGGATTGGGCGCGCGTGAACGGGAGGCCGATGTGCCGCGCCATGTAGATCTTCCGGCGGAGGTCCAATCCCTCGACCTCCACTTTTTTGACGCGCCCCAGCGCAAGCCCTCGAGCCGCGATCATTTCGGAAACGAAGGCGATGCCCACGCCGCGCTCGACCGCCATTTCCACCGCTTCCAGGCTTCCGAGTTCCATTGCCACGTTGAGGCTGTCCGCTGTGATCTGGTGATGTTTCAATCCCTCCAATACGGTTTCGCAGGTGCCGGAGGTTTCATCGCATTTGATGAGCGGCTGATCCACCAGGTCCGATGGCAGGGCATGTCCGTAGTTCGCCCACGGGTGATGGGCGGGAACGATGAGGAGGATGCGGTCCTCGAACAACGGCACTGACTCGATTTCGCGATGCTCGATCAATTTGCTGGCGACTCCGATCGGGATGATTCGGGCGATCAACCTTTCCACAACCAGGTCGCGGCTCATCACTTTTACGCGCGGACACACTGCCGGGTAATCCTGCCTGAATTCCGAGAGCAATATCGGTAACAGATACCGGCCGGCGGAGGTGGAACAACCGATCAGCAAGTCTCCGCCGATCTGGTTATGAATTTCCTGCAGGCTGTCTTCCAGCAGCCGCGCCGCAAGCAGGACTTCGCGTACCATCGGCAGGATTGTCTGCCCCGCTTCGCTCAATCCAACCGAACGCCCGCCGCGGATGAATAGTTCCGTGTTGAAAGCCCGTTCCATCGCCTGGATGTTCTGGCTGACCGCCGACTGCGACATGTGCAGTCGTCTGGCGGCTTTACTAAAGTTCAATTCCTCCGCCGCCACGAGAAATACGCGTAAATTGGAAAGTTCGACCATTCTTTCGCTCCATGATAAGAAACGCTGATGCTTTTCTGTCCTAAGAATAAGGGGTTGCCGTTTTTATGACCAGTGAACAAAGTCCGCACTTACGCGTGACAGCATGGGGTGAACACCCTATACGAAAACTGCCCACAGGGGATTCCGTGGGCAGTTTGTGGAGCATGGCTATCCGGCAGTGGACACGGGAAGTTCAGCCCCGACCCAGGCGTTCATGCCGCCACCTAGGTTGGCGAAGAAGGCTTGAAGATTCGCCAGTTGGGTCGCGTCCACTTTTGGAGCAAGGCTCCCTGATTCCACACTCTTTGGATTCAGCCAGTCTTGCTGGCGAATGTTATCTGTTGCTGATCTGGTTCACGTACTCTATTGCCCCCTGACAGGCAGGCGCGAGGTAGGGTGAAATGCCATCGAAGGTAAGCGGCTCTTTTTTCTCACTGGCGCTTTCGAAGGCATCCGCCAGACATCCGCCCCCGGCGTTGTAATTCACCAGCGTAAATTTCCACATATCCTCATAGGAAATGCCCAGTTGACCGGGCGTCTTCCGGCCGTTGTAGTTCCAGACCACCTGGGAAGTCTGTTCGCAATTTGCCATCAGCGTTCGCGCAAATACGGCGATGCTGAACCCCGCGCGTTCCAGGTCAATCCCCAGCGGGCAGTTCTCGCAGGTCGCGTTGACCGCATGGATCAACGCCAGCCGCAGATACGACCGGTTCTCCTCGCCCATGTACAAATACCCCTTGCCGCATCTTTCCGAATCCATGACCAGCGGGCAGAACTGTTTGAAGAACGGCGGGTTCCACATCAACGCCGTATCCGCGCCCTGCTCGGTCAATTGACCCAGCCCGATGTCGTTCTTCACGCTATTGCCGGGCCAAAACTGGCTTTCGATGGCAAAAAGGTTTTTCAACAAATGCGCCGGCACGCCCGTTTCCTTTGCCGCGTTCAGGATGATCTCGTCGAACTGATTCTGCCAGTCGTTGACCGCCGGACGCGCAATTTCCATTCCGCAGGCGGAGGCGCCGCCATCCGGCAACAGCCCGCTATCGGGACATGGGCTGGCGTCCACCACGCCGCTTTGTATCAGGTTCGCGGCGAGATAGTTATAGGGAATCTGTGTGCCGAGCGTTTCGCTTTGCGTGGGCGTGCTTAACCATTCGGGCGGTCCGCCGACGGGAGGCAGGACGCCCCACGCCTCCACACAGGTGGCAACCGGCACACCCGTCCATTGACTGCTCAATACATCCACGAACCAGTAGGTTGGCTGGTCCGGGTTGCCCTGATCCGTCATTGCCACGCGGATCTGCGCTTCGAACGCTTCACTGCTATCCCCGTAACTGGAATATGCCCAAAACTGAAGCGTGAACATTTCTTCGCCGGTCACCGGCAATTTCAAACGGCAGGGGGACCCACAGGTGAAGGGTTGCCCGCCGTACAATCCTTCGATGCCGGTGATCGAATATTCCGGCAAAGGTTCGACGCCGGTCAACACGAGGATCGGCTCGGACTCGCAAATGCTCGTGGAGGACGTGTAAACCGGATTGCAATTTTCGAGGGACACCTGGACGATGGGCGCCTGCAATTTGGTGGAGATCTGTTTTTGCGCGGGCTGTTTGTCAATCAGCACCACGTAAAAGCCTTTGCAAAGATTCACGTCGAATTCGCGGCACGGTTGTTGCGTGACCCATTCTTCGTAGATGTCCTCGCCGCAATCCACGTAAATGTCCCCCGGCGTGGGCATGCCTTCGTGATCCACCTCGATGTGACATTCCACGTCGTCCTCGCCCCAGCGCACCAGCCACCAGAAATACCTGGTGTAGTCCACGGTGGTGACGGCGTAACGGTCGGGGCCGGGAGGGGCTTGGGACGGCGCGGCAGACCCGGGTGAGGAGGACGCGAAAACGCTTCCCGCGAGAACGAGGAGCAGGCTCAGCATCAAGAGCCTCTTCCTCCGCCGAACCTGAGTCCCGTCGCCTTTTCTCATTCAAAAAAGAGCCCGTTCGAATTATAGCGGACTCTTCGTTTCGTGTGTTTACTTTTTTCCCGACCTGTTGGTTACAGATTTCGCAGCCTTTGGCGCGGTCTCTTTGGCGGGGTCGGGTTTGCCCAACTCTTCGAGTGTTGTCAGGTCCCGGTTCAGGTTGCGGTTGCGGATGTAGAGGCTGAACACGTACAACGCCATGACGACGAACGAGATCGTATAGCCCATGATCATGTATCGTGAAGTATCGGGGACGGATTCTTGAAGGAACATGTTGTCTCCTGAAGTGTCAACTGCTGAGTTTTAGTTTGAGTTGTTCGACCTTGTCCTGCAGGTCGCCGAGGCGGATGCGATTCCAGAACAGGTCAATGAAAATGACCGTGAAGGTGAACAGGGCGAAGAAGAAGGCGACGCGCATATCGGCGGTCATGGCGAAGGCTCCTTCCGCGCTGGGATTGGAGCCGCCGATCACCACCGGGTGAAGCGTGCGGTCAATCCAGCGGATGGACATGAAGGTGATGGGGACGCTGACCGCCGCGACCAGCGTGTACACCGCGCCGAAGCGCGCCCGCCGGTCGGGGTCGTCAATGCCCTGGCGGAGCATGAAGTAGGCGATGTAGAGCAGTTCGGTGATGGCGGCGGTGGTGAGACGCGGTTCCCATTTCCACCAGGTATTCCAGGCGGGGCGCGCCCAAATGGAACCCAGCACGATGGCGAGGAAGAAGAACACCACGCTGATCTCGATGGCGGCGACCTCGACGCGGTCCCATTTCAGGTTTTGAGTGCGAAGATAGACGACCGCCGGGATGATGGCGGCAATGAATCCCAACATGCCCACCCAGGCTGTGGCGACGTGGATGTAGAACACGCGCTGGACGGCGCCCATGGAGGCTTCGGTCGGCGCCCAGAGGAGGGCGAGATAGACGGATATGCCCAGCAAAATGACGGAGACGACATCGAGGGCTTTCAAGGCGACAGGTTTTTGTTGCATCTTGACTCCTTTTTTATCATAATCAGCAAATCGTAAAATTTCGGCGTACTGCACAGCGTGCGCTCTTCGCCCGGCGCATAAAACCGGCGTTCGAGAACGCCGATCACGCGCCGGTAGGGAGTGGTGATTTCATTCCTCCACAACGTAATCGAACAACATGTAGGCGACGGCGATGAAGATGACGTCGTACGCGAGGAGCAGGTTGATCCAGGGCGTGATCCCGCTCGATTCCGCGCCGGTCAATATACCGTTGCTGGCTTGCACGGCGGCGATCACCACCGGGATCACCACCGGAAAGAGCAGGATGGGCAGCAGGATGTCGCGCGTCCGCGTCTGCACGGACATGGCGGAAAGCAGCGTGCCGACGGCGACGTATCCGATCGAGCCGAGCAGGATGACACCCAGCAAACCGGGCTGGAACAGATTCATGTTGTAAAGAATGCTGTAGACCGGCAGGACGATCGCCTCCACGATCAGCATGAACATCAGGTTGCTGACGACCTTGCCGAAGTAAATGGCGGAGCGATCCACCGGCGCAAGCAGGAGACCGTCCAGGCAGCCGCGATCCTTTTCGATTGCCATCGAGCGGTTGAGACCGATCGTTCCCGCAAAGGTGAAGGTCGCCCAAAGCACGCCCGCCGTTACGGATCGGCGCGTCTGGATGTCCAGGTCGAGCGCAAAGTTGAAGATGAGGATGATGAGCAGGGAGAAGACCAGCATGGCGGTGAAAAGTTCGCGCGAGCGGAACTCCGCTTGCAGGTCCTTCCAGACGACGGCGGAAACGGCTTTGAGGAAGCTGCCTTTCGGCGGCTGCGACGTTGTTCGTCCTTCGGTCATCTCATCCCGCCAATGCCTCTTTGTAGAAGGAAAGCAGGTTGCTCCTGCGTAACTGTTTGCGCGTTGCGGACGCGGCGATGACGCCGCGCGAGAGAATGTCGAAACGGGTGGCGAGGTCCTCCGCCCGGGCGAGGTCGTGCGAGGTCATCACAACCGTGCGTCCTTCCGCGGCGACGGTCTTCAACACCTCATCCAGCATGGAGGAGGCGTCCTGGTCGAGACCGGTGTAGGGTTCGTCGAAGAGGATCACGTCCGGGTCGTGGAGGACGGCGCGCCCGATGGCGAGACGTTGCTGCATGCCGCGCGAGTACGTGCGAACGAGATCGCGGCGGCGGTTCTCGAGACCGACCATTTCGAGGACTTCGGTCATGCGGGTTTCGTGATCTGTGATGTTATACATGCGCGCGTAGAAGCGGAGATTCTCCTCGGCGGTCAGATCGCCATACAGCAAAGGCAGGTGGGATACCACCCCAAGTCGCGCGCGGACCGCTGCGGCTTCACCCGGCAAACGATGCCCAGCCACCGTCACGTCGCCCAGGGACGGGCGCGACAACGAAGCGAGGATGCGCAGGAAGGTCGTCTTGCCCGCGCCGTTGGGACCGAGCAGCGCGACGAACTCGCCGGGCTGGACTTCGAAATCCAACCCGCGCAAAACGGTCTTCAACCCGAAACGCTTTACCAATTTCCTGACTCGAATCATGCGTTACCCTGCGCGACCCGCATGGCGCACTTCATGTTGCGTACTCCGTAACACGCACCACTACATCATTTCCTTCAAAACATCCTTCAATTCCGCGCGGCGTTTTTGATAGGCTTCCTCCGGGATCTTCTTCGCGCGGTACAAGTCGTCGAGGGCGATGATCGCGTCCATCACGTCCTCGGAGGATTCGAACTCTTCCTCCTCTTCCTCCTCTTCCTCCTCTTCGTCTTCCTCATCGGTCTGCCTGCGGTCGCGCAGATATATCCACGCTCCGGCAAGGATGAGCGCAACGCCAAGTCCGCCCGCGCCGATCAACAGCGTGTTGCTGGATGTGGACGTATTTGCGTCGGACGCCGCGTCGTTGGGCGAGCCGGAGACGGTAAAGGTCAATTTTTCGCCCGCGTTCAAACCGGCGGCGGAATAGGTTTGATAGGTGAGACCCTGGATGCTCTGCGCTCCCTCCGGCGCGATCCCGCTTCCCTCCACCTTCATGCCGTCCGGCACAAAGATGCGCGCCAGCGAAACGGGCAGGACCAACGGCTGGGAGAATTGCGTCTCCTTTTGCCGCGCGAGGGACGAATAAGCGAGAATGCCATACGACTGTTCGTTGGGCGCCATCGCAAACCCATCGTCCGTGCTGATGAAGCGGGCGCTGTCCTGCACGGCTTCATAGCCGAGGCCCTGCGCGCCTTCGGGGAATTTCAGGAAGGGGATCTCCTGCGCGGTCCCCATCGAAACCGAGACGATCCTCCCGCTCGCGTTGCGGAAGGTGTATAACGCAAGGACATCGTACGTCCCTTCGTTTTGCGCGGAAAAGAAAATGTCCAGTTCGTCAACGGTCAACATGGATGTGTCGTCCGTCACGTCGTAAAGCGCCAGCGGCGGCAGGGTGATGGAGGTCTGCCCGGCTTCCACGATCACGAAACCGGAGCCGATCTCGACTCCCTTGTAATTCGCCTCCGCCAGGAAGATGCGGTTTTCGGGCATCTCGACGTTCTCGAACGCGAACGTGCCGTCCGAATTCACCGAGCCGCTCAGGGTCAGGACTTCCTGCGTGCCTGCGTTGGGATTTGCAAAATCGTGTTCGAAGCCGCGCAGAGTGATCGTCAGATCGGAGGGAAGGTCGCTGCCTGTTTTGTTTTCGATGGATCCGCTTACGCTCCCGAAGCCTTGAACGAGAACCGGCGTCGCTTCATCCGTGACTTGAGCCTGCTCCGCCTCCGAGGGCGTTCCCGCGTCGGACGCGGCGGGAGTCCGGGTGGCGGGAACAGGCGTCGGCTGGGTCTGAGCCGTGAGAGGCTGGGAGTCGTAGGTCAGCGAGCGTAGGTATTCCGCCACTGCCCACATGTCCTCGTCCGAAAGATTTTCCCCGAACGCGGGGATCTCTTCGTTGCCAAGCCGCACGATGCGCGCCAACGCCACCGTGCTGAGCGCAGACATTCGATCCTGATCCTTGAAATAGTCTGTGGAACAATCGGGACATGCCTCTTCGAAGAGTTCTTTTCCTCTTTGAATTTCCTCCTCGGAGGTGTGCAGGGTCGTAATGTAAGCGACCACGTCCCAGCGTTCCTGGTCGGTGAGGCTGGTGAAGGGGGGCATGAAGCGATCCATCCGGCCGCGCGTGACGACGGTGTACCATGCCGCAGGCGAAGCCGGGCGGGCGATCTCCGGGAGCGCGAAGGCGGGAACGGTGACGCCCAATTGAATGCCCTGCGGACCGTCCCCCAAGCCCGTTTCACCGTGACACGGCGCGCACTTCTCGAAATAGATCGCCTCCCCGTTGGCGACGTTCGGCGTTTGCGGGGGCGCCAGCGCGAGCGTTGGCATCGGCGTCGGAGGAACGTAGCCGGGCGGCGGCGTGACGTCCTCAGCAAGCGACATGTTACACGCGGAGAGGAAGGCGGCGAGCAGAATTAGAATTGCGATCCGTAATTTCATCAATATTTTCCGTTGAAGTTTTTGTACCGCGACACCGCGAGACGTGTCGTGTATGGGGGTCAGGAAATCGGTTTCCCGCACGAGGGACAGAATTTATCCGAGACCATGATGGGCTTTCCGCAGTTTGAGCAGAACCCGGCGGATTTATCCCTGCGGGATTTTCTCCGCGCCGCGATCATGGATTCGAGATCGTCGTTGGATACCTCAGCCTGCCTCGTCGAGGCGTCCATGCGGCGCGCGGCGACCGCGTTCTCCAGGCGGGATTCGGCGTCCTGCGTCTCGCGCCTCCTCCTGCCGTTGGAGGGGAGGCTGGGGGTGAGGGTATCCATTCTCTTCAAAATGTCCGCGCCTTTCTGCAAAAGCGAGGCGCGCTGCGCGGGGTAATCTTCTTCCGGGATCTTCCCCAGTTTGAAGTCGAAATCGAGTTCCTGCAGGGAATTGATCACGCGATCGCGTTCCGCCATGAGCGCGGAGAGTTCGTGTTCCTCCGCGGTGACGCGGCGCGCCCGCCGTTCGAGAAAGGGAGCGTACAAATACAATCCAACCAGAAGGATGACCCCAAGCGTAAGCAGCAATGCGGCGATTTCCATTCAGCCCTCTATTCGTCGGCGAGCATGGGATCAACGATGTTTTCGATCTGTTGAAGGGACGAGAACGGTCCCACCTGCACGTATTGAAGGACGCCCTCGCGGTCAATGAAGTACGTCTCAGGCACGCCCTTGATGCGGAAGTATTGTGAGATGCGCGTGGCGACGTCCGGTCCATTGGGGAATGTAATGCCGAACTTTTTCAGGTACACGCGCGCTTCGGGTTCGGTATCCACGTAATCCACGCCCAGGAAGATCACCTCGCCGGTCGGTCCGTATTTCTCCCAGGCGCGTTGCAGGTCGGCGGCTTCCTGCTCGCACGGCTTACACCACGACGCCCAAAAGTTGATCACCACAACCTTGCCGCGGAAATCCTCCAAATGGACTTCGCTTTTGCCTTCGTATTCGTAACCGCTGAACAGGGGCAGCGTGAAATCGTTCACCGCGTGACCGGGTTGGATGGTGCCTTGTTGCGCGCGGTTCAGTCCCATCGCCACGATGACGAGCAATCCTGCCAGGAAAACCCAGATGACCACCTGCGCCCAGAGCGGGACGCCTTTGCGTTGAGGCGCGACGTTCGTTGATTCCATCGTCTACGTTATTTCCTTTTCTTCAACTCTTCTTCCATCCGGCGGATGTACTCATCCTGCGGGACTGGCTCCGCTTCATCCTTCGGGGAGGCTGATTCGGCCGCAACCGGCCTGAGCCACATCCGAAACCCGCGAAAGAGCAGGAACGCTCCCAGCAGGAACGCGGCGACCGGCACAAGATACGAAGCCCAGCGATTGGGCGGTTCGCTCAATACGCGCGCGCCGTATTGGGTCACGAAATATTGCTGGATCTCCTCCTCGCTTTTGCCCTCCGCCAGCATGGAGCGGATCAACTCGCGCCACTGCCGGCACGCCTCGGTGGGACAGACATCCAGCGGGGTGCTTTCGCAAACGGGACAATACAACTCCTTGGCGATCCTGTTCACCTCATCGTCGGTGGGTGTGGGGTCCTGGGCGAAGACCGTCGTTGCGGAACTCAAGAGGATCAGGAGCAAAAGCGCTGCATATTGCGTGTTGCGTAAAAAATTTTTCGACATGTCTACCTGTCTACCTGTGTACTTGTGTACCTGTGTGCTTGTCCACTGCGTACTTCAATCCGCTGCGCTCGCCTGGGGGACGCGTTTTCCGGCGCGCGCCGTCACGCGTTCGGGGTCCTTATCGGGCCACGCCGCGATGATGACGCCGACGAGGAAGAGCAGGCTTCCCAGCCACAGCCAGTTGACCAGCGGGTTGACGAAGATCTTGAACGTCGTGCCGACCGGCGTGATGGGTTCCCAGTCAATCAACAACACGTACACCTCGTCCTTCAACGAAGCCAGTTGACCGGGGATGGTCATCGGTTGCTGGGTGTCGTAGTAATAATCCTTGCGCGGATGCAGGTTGCCGAGGAGGTTCCCGTTCCGATCATAGACCTCGACCACCGCGCGCGTATGGTTGACGCCGGCGCCTGGGTTGTCCCATGAAGCGACTTCCTTATACTTGACCGTGTAGCCGGAGAGTTGCAGAGAATCGCCCACGGCAATGGTTCCCTGCGTTTCCACCTGGAAGAGTTCGATGCCGAGAATGCCGATCGCCATCAACATCATGCTCAAATGGATGATGTATCCGCCGTAGCGGCGGCGGTTGCGACCGGTCAGGTTCCAGAAGGCGGTGAGGATGTTCTCGCCCTGGCTCCTGCTGCGCGCATAAGCGCCGCGCCAATATTCGTAGAGCGTAACGAGGATGACCAGCGCCACGAGGAACAAACCGACCAGGGCGTAAACGTTTTGAGTATAGGTCGCAAACAGGATTACGGTGACGAGCGCCGCGCCGAACGTCGGCTTCCAGATGGCGCGTCCCAACGTCTTGACTGTGGAATGTCCCCACGCCGAGAGAGGGGCAATGCCCATGAGCAGCATCAGGGACGCGAACAGCGGACCCGTTGCGCGTTCGTAGAATGGAGGACCGACGGTCACTTTTTGACCGGTGAAGAGTTCCGAGATCAGGGGATAGATCACACCCCAGAAGCAGACGACCAGGATGCTGATGAACAACAGGTTGTTGAGCAGGAAGAGGGCTTCTCGCGAAAGCAGAGAGGTCATCTGTGTTTCGGATTTCAACATATCCCAGCGATGGATGATGAGCGCGACCGAGGTGATCAGCGTGATGCCAATGAACCCGAAGAACAAGGGACCGATGGCGCTCTGCGCGAACGCATGAACGGAGGAAAGGACGCCTGAGCGGGTCAGGAACGTGCCAAAGATGACGAGGTCGTAGGTCAGGATCACGAGCAGCATGTTCCAGTGTTTGAACATGCCGCGCTTTTCCTGGATCATCACCGAGTGCAGGAAGGCAGTTCCTGTCAGCCACGGCATGAAAGCCGCGATCTCGACCGGGTCCCAACCCCAGTAGCCGCCCCATCCCAGCACGTCGTAAGCCCAGCGTCCGCCGAGCACGAGACCGGCGGAGAGGAACAGCCATGCCCACAACGTCCAGCGGCGCGTCAGGCGGATCCAGCGGTCGTCGGTGCGCCCCGTGATCAACGCCGCCATCGCGAACGCGTACGGGATGACGAAGGAGACGAAGCCGAGATAAAGCATCGGGGGATGGATGATCATGCCGGGGTGGCGAAGAAGCGGGTTCAATCCCTGCCCGTCCGCCGGGGTGAATAGGATGCTGTTCGCCGGCTGGAAGGTGTACGCGGCGATCTCGTTATCGAACGTCTGGTAGAACTGCCTGAAGGGATTCTCGAAGAAGAGGTTCATCCCGATGAAGAACGCCAGCGTGACGCTCGCCACCACGATCACCCACGGCAGGAACTCGCGGTCGCGGTCCCATTTGCGGAGGGTGACCAAAGAGGCGAAGGCGGACATCAGCCAGGACCAGAAGAGGAGCGAGCCAGCCTGACCGCCCCACCACGCCGTCACTTTGAGGTAGGTGGGCATTGCGCGGCTGGTCACTTCATAGACGAATTTCACCTCGTAATGGTCGTTGACCAGCAGGTAAACGAGAATACCCGCCGCCAGTGTGAGCAGGGGCCACGTCAACAACATGGCGCGGCGCGCGCTTTCCACCATGGCGGGTATTTTATTGAATTCGCCGTACAGCGCGGCAATTACGCTGTAAAGGGACGCAAGAAACGCTACGAGTAAAACGCCAAACCCGAAATCTGCGATCATGTGATCTCCTGATATTGGAACCGGATCATGCAAGAGGATTCAACAAACGTCCCGAAGGTTTCCGCATGTGCGGCTGGTTTCGAAAATCTTCGGGAAGTCGTTTGTGGGTTTTGGATTTCGAACTTCGGTTGGGAGGTCATCTACCTGCTCGCCGACTGTTCCGGCACAGCCTCTTCGTATTTGGTCGGGCATTTGAGCAGGAGTTCGTCCGCGTGGAAGACGCCGTCTGCGCCGAGTTTGCCCGTTACGATCGCCTGCGCTTCATGGCGGAGCAGGTCCGGCATGGGACCGACGTACACGATCTTCAAACGAGCGCGCGCCGGGTCAATCACCGCCTGGTGCAGCGCCTCCGCGAGACCGCCTTCATCCTCGATGAGCGCCTGCTCGGCGGGGACGTGCGCCACCTCGAAGGATAGCGTCAAGGTCTGCGCGTCGTACTTGATCGTCTCGCCGATCACGGCGCCGGAGACGCGCAGGTTGCGGTCAAGGACGTCCGCGCCCTTTGCGTTGAGTTCGTCCACCGTCAGGAAATATTCGGACGTCGCGGCGGTGGAGGACCAGATCAAAAAGACCACCGCGCCCAAAATAAGAAAACCGCCAATGACGAATTTATTGATTGTCATGTATGAGACCTCCAGCGTTTCGTAAAGTCGCTCGCCTGCGCCGCCTCGAGCGCGAGGGATCATGGCGTGAACTGCGCGGCGCGAGTCGTTGGCATGATTTTGACCAACGTTCGGTATTTTCACATGAAAAGGTTAAGAGACAGTGAGAAGCGCGCCGGATGAAAGTCACAAATTTTCCCCGCTTTTATCCTTTTTGAAAATCGAATGAACTTCCGGGCGATCGAGCGACCCGGAAGTTCCATTGGTTATTCCTCCTCCTCCTGTTCCACTCCGAAGATTCTGTCAATGCGTTCGAGTATCTCGGGCGTGAGTTTCGGCGCGATCCCGCCTGCCTTTATATTCTCGTGCACCTGCTCCACGCGGCTCGCGCCCGTGATGACCGTGCTGACGAACGGATTCTTCAAACACCACGCCAGCG
Organism: Chloroflexi bacterium CFX6; assembly: GCA_030263595.1. Classification (GTDB taxonomy): domain Bacteria; phylum Chloroflexota; class Anaerolineae; order Anaerolineales; family Villigracilaceae; genus Defluviilinea. The sequence continues at coordinate 20,565 of SZPG01000015.1, read as the reverse complement.
AGAGTTGCGCCAGCGTGCAATCCAATTCCCGCGCGATCGGCTCCAGCGCGGCGACCTTTTCGAGTTTTTCCGGATCGCGCATCCTTTCCTGCAACCACTCGTTGCCTTCTCGCCCTGCGCGGCTGTCACTGGGAATGCCCTGGTTATATTTGCCGCTCAACAATCCCGAAGCCAGCGGACTCCACGTGGTGGACCCGTAACCGTATTCCTCGTAAAAACGGACGTACCCGCCGGAAAAACGGTGGCGGTTGAACAGGTTGTAAACGGGCTGTTCCGTCACCGGTTTATGCAAATGATGTTTCTCCGCGATGGCAATTGCCTCCACGATCTCCGCCGCGTCCCATTCGGACGTTCCCCAATACATCGCCTTGCCCCGCTCGATGATGTTGTGCATTGCCCATACGGTCTCTTCGATGGGCGTGGTCTTGTCGGAACGGTGACAAAACAACACGTCCACGTACTCCAGTCCCAGGCGTTCCAATGAACCGTTGATGCCCTCGATCAGGCGTTTACGATTCAGCGTGTTCTTTTCGTTCACGTTGTCGTGCAAGCCCCAATAGATCTTCGTCGAGACGAGATAACTTCCCCTGCGCCAGCCTAGTTTCTTGAGCGCCGCGCCCATCACCGTTTCCGATTCGCCCCTTGCGTACGACTCCGCATTATCGAAAAAGTTCACGCCCGCGTCGTACGCCGCCGCCATGATCTCCGCCGCCGCGTCCGCGTCCACCTGGTTCTTGAACGTGATCCACGACCCCAGCGACAATTCGCTGACCTTGATTCCCGTCCTTCCCAGACTGCGATATTCCATTACTACCTCCAAAGGGATTTTATGCTATGTCGCCCTGAGCGAAGGCTCTCTACCGCCGTGAAAGGGATTCTCGCCTGCACTCCATGGCGCTTGCGCCCGTGGCAAGTGTGCGTGCGGTTCAAGCGTCGCTTCGCTCAGAATGACAACTCGATAGCATTATAATCCTCCCATGCGTTTCATCCTTCATCCTATATCCTTCATCCTTGTATTTCTGACTGCCTGCGCCTCCCGACCGACTGTATCCACGCCGGAGCCTTCGACCCTCCTCCCATACCTCACCGCCACCCGAACCACGCCTCAATGGACTCCCGATGGGCTGGTCGCCGCAGAGACGCCTCTCCCTTCGCCCACGCCTTTTACCTACACCGTCCAACAGGGCGAGACCATCAGCAGCATCGCCCTCAGGTTCGGCGTATCCATGGATGATCTGATCGCCGCGAACCCGGAGATCAACCCGAGCGCGATGCCGATCGGGACGGTTCTCAAAATCCCAAGCGACCCCGCGAATCCCTCCGGCGAACCGACGCCGACGCCCGCGCCTTTCATGGTGGAGCGGATCGAATGTTATCCCACAGTCAATAAGGGGATGTGGTGCTTTGTCCTCGCTCGCAACGACTCGCCCGACTTCATGGAAAACCTCAGCGCGCAAGTGACGCTCGTCGACTCGAACGGCGCCGCGATCGCGAGTCGAACCGCGCTGCTGCCTTTGAACATTCTTCCGCCGAACACATCCCTTCCGCTCTTTGCCTATTTTCCTCCCGAAATTCCCATTGACGCAAAACCGCAGGCGCAAATATTGACCGCCATCCGTTTGTTGCCCGGCGATGAACGTTACCTGCCCGCAACGATAAACAACACGCTCGTGCAAATCGCTTCTGATGGACGCTTTGCGAACGTCACCGGTGAGGTCCGTTTGCCGGTCGAATCAAAAGCCGCGACGCAAACCTGGGTCGCGGCGGTGGCTTACGATGAAAGCGGACGCGTGGTCGGCGTCAAACGCTGGGAGGGAGGCGGGATCCAGCCCGGAGGGAGTCTGGGTTTCGAGATGAGCGTGGCAAGCCTCGGCGGAGTCCTGACGCGGGTGGAGTTTGCAGTCGAATGTAGACCATAGACGAAAGGTCACTTTCCACTTTCCACGTTTCTACTTTCCACTTTCCACTTTTCACTTCCCCTCCAGCCACATATACCGCTCGATCGGAATGTCAATCGGCGTCAACACGTATCCCTTCACGTACGGCTTGACCAGTTCATACGAAAGCCAGTGGACAGTGAACAACGCCGCGGCGTCATCCACGATGACCTGCTCGGCTTGCTGATACAACCCAATGCGCTTCGTCACATCCTGTTCGACGCGCGCGGCTTCGAGCAACGCGTCCAATTGCGGGTTCGAGTATCCGCCGTTATTTTGCTGTGACCCGCTGTGAAAAAGAACGTCCGCAAAGTTTTCGGGGTCGGGATAATCCGCGCACCACCCGCCGCTGAAGAGTTGACCGTGATTGTTGGCGTAGATCTGATCGTAATAGAAATTCGGCTCGAGGTTTTCGACCGTGATCGTCACGCCGAGATTTTTCTTCCACATATCCGCCAGCGCCGCAACGTCCGCACTGACATAACTGCCGACGCCCGAATTGGTGAAGACGATAGGCGGCAGGTTCATACCGTATTTGGATTGCTTCAAAAGTTCGCGCGCCTGCCCGGGATCATAAGGTAAACCCTGCAGGGCGATGTTGAAGCCCGGCAAGCCCGGCGGATAAATGCCGTGCGCGGGCAGCGCGTGACCGTTCAACACAACGTCAATGTACTGTTGACGATTGAATGCCATCGAGAACGCCTTGCGGACGTTGACATCGTCGAAGGGCGGTTGTGTCGAATCGAAAGTGACATAGCCTGTGCAAAGCGATACGCCTGTGCGCAGTTCGTTGTGCAATGGCTCTGTTGGATCAGTAAAACGCTCGATGGAATATACGCCTGTAATATCCACGTCGCCCGTTTCATATAAACGTTGGCTGTCGCCTGTGTACAGCGTGACAACTATATACGGTATGGATGGCGCGCCCAGGTAATAATCCTGATTGGCTTCATATACGATGCGCTCGAAGGATGTCCATTCGACCAGACGATAGGGTCCTGTGCCATTGGGGCGGCGATACCATTCGCTGTCGCCTTCCACATTTCCCCTGTCCACGACGAACGCGGTGGGGTAGGTGAGCTTCAACAGGAAGTACGGCTTGGGCGCGTCAATCGTGATTTGCAGGGTGTGATCGTCCAGCGCCCTGACGCCCTCGATGCGATCGGCGCTGCCCGATGCAAATTCGCGAACGCCGACGATGTCGCCGAGATAGGTCAGCGCGGTGTCCGAGGCGAGCGCGGGGCTGGCGGCGCGTTCGAGCGAATACACAAAATCCTGCGCGGTGACCGGGCGCCCGTCGTGAAATTTTGCGTTCCGCCGCAAATGGAACGTGTACGTCATCGCATCGCCGCTCACCTCCCAATTTTCGGCGAGATCGGGCGTCAGGTTCAATTGCGGATCGAACGAGACCAGCCCGCTGAAGACGCGCTTGTCGCCCGAACCATAAGTGGTGTGCGGATCGTACTGGCGCGGATTCGTGGACTCGCCTCCTTCCAACACCAGAGCCTGATCCAGCGGAATATCCACCTGCCACGCTGACGCGGGATTCGGCGCGGCGAGGTTGAATGTCGCCAATACGAAGATGAATGCGAGTAAGGCGGAAGCAAGCGGACGCATTCCAAATTCACGCATGTTTTCCTCCTTTGCGGTTTTGGGAGCGGACGAAGACCCCGAGCGCGATGACGCCGACGATCAAAAGGAGGAGACAACAAAAGCCGAGCAGGACGAGCGTCAAAGCGATGGGAGGTCCGCTTCGGGAGGTTGGGGGTTCGCCGAACGTGGAGGTTGGGATGGGCGTGGGTGTGGGGATCTGGCTCGCCAGCGGCGCGCCGGAAATGGGGACGATGGTGGGGACGTAGGTTGGGGTGGGCTGCGCGGTCGGTTGGGCGGAGAGGGTTCGCGGCCGGGCTTGAATCGCTTTTCTCCATTCGTCTTCGAGTCCCTCCACGTCGAATCCGTAGGTTTGCATGAGCGCGTCGTCAATCGCCGCGCCGTCGCGCAGGGAGGTGAGCAGGTCGGTCATCTTCGCCTGACCATAAGTCTCGATGAGGAATTCGACGATGCTGTAAGATTGACTGTAGGAAAGGAAGGCTTTATCCGGCACTTCCGAGAACCCCGCGCTGAGCGAACGCACAGAGAGCAGGGTGTCGTTGCGAATGGCGTCTTCCAACTGTGTTTGCGATGCGGGGTCGAGTCCGCCTTCGCTGTACACTGCCAATCCTTCGTTGAGCCAGGTGGGGACTCCGCCGAGGCACGAGAAGGTGAGATGACCGACGAGTACGTGGGTGAGTTCGTGAACGATGGCGTCGCGTCCCCAATCCAGATCGCCCTCCGAGATTCCCAGGATGACGATGTCGTGATCGGGAAAGGCTTGCCCGCCCGTCCAGGAGGGTTCGTAGAGGATGGCGTCGCGCAGGTCGTTCGTGTCGGCATAGATGTACAGGTCAATGGGGGATTCGGCAGCCAGCCCGGATCTTGTCCTGTTGAATTCGAGTCCGTTTTCTGCGGCATCGAGCAATTCCCGGGCGAACGTTTGATCGCCGGAGTAATAATGCAGGTTGAGTTTGTCGGAGGCGACGGTTTTCCAGTTGTGTTCCGAATCGAGCCAGGTGACCGTTTGTCGAGCGGAAACCATCTCCGCGCCGGTTTCGTCGGTGTAGCGCCAGCGCCACCAGATCGTCGCGCCGGGTGGGAGCGATCCGCTCTGGCGCATTTCCCACGTCCACTCGACGTTCACGGTCCTGCCGGGCGTGAACTGCGGAAAGGCTTTGGCAATCACCTCGCCGCAGGTCAACTGATCCGTGCCGTATTCGAGGAGGACGGAGGTGACGTTCGCTGCCGCGTTGATGGTTGCGCTGAACGTGACCGAGATGGGAAAGGAGAGGTTTGCCCAGTCGTCGGTCACGTCCCCCTGGGGGGAGGCAAAGGCCGGTTGGACGGCCGGCAGGCTGAGGTTAAGGATGAGCGTGAAAAGGGTAAGGATCCGTCGCATCGAGAAATTCCTGTCCGGGGCGGGGAAACGGTTCGTGCGGGACTGCCTTGCAGGTACGTTCCATTCGCGTGTCTTTGTTTGACGCATGTTTTCCTTGCAAGTATAATCTTTTCGTTGTTCCCTTCCTGGGAGATTTAGTTGAGGTTCTATGGCTCTTCGCGGAAATCTGCGTGATTTTACCATCACACAACTTTTGAATTTGATCAATCTCGCTCACAAGACCGGCACGCTCGTCGTGGACGGGCCCTCCGAGCAGGCGTACGTTTCCTTCCGTGAAGGGAAACTGGCTTATGCGCGCGTCGGGCAGGAGGACGGTTCGCTTGCGACGGTGTTGCACAAGGCGAACCGCCTGACCGTGAACCAATACCGCGCCATTGTGGAACGCGCCGGGAATATCTCGGACAAGGAACTGGGTCTGCTGTTGATCAACGCGGGGTATCTGACGCAGGAGGACATCCTTGCCAATCTCCAGGGATATTTTACGGAGGTGGTGCGCCGCCTGTTTACGTGGGTGGAAGGCTTCTTTCGTTTCGAGGCGGAGATGCACCCGCCCTCCGATCGCATCAACGTGCGGCTCGATCTCGAGAACATCATCATCGAAGGTTCGCGCCAGTTGCGGGAATGGGAACAACTCTCCGATGAAATCCCCAGCCTCGACATGGCGTTGAAGTTCACCGACCGCCCGCTCAAGAACGTAAACTTGAGCGTGGAGGAGTGGCGCGTGGTCTCTTATATCAATCCCAGGAACACGATGAAACAGATCGCCCATACGAACAAGATGAACGACCTCGAGATCCGCAGGATCGTGTATGGATTGCTGCAGGCGGGCCTCGTGGAGATCGTTCGTCCCGAGGGCGTTGCCATCCCGCAAAACCCGAAGATGTTCCCGACGCAGGTCAAGGAAGAACAGAAGTCGTTGGTCAATAAATTGATCGGACGCATCAAAACGCTGTAGTCATTCCGCCGGAAGGAAAGGTATATGCAAACAGTCAAAATGGTTGTCACAGGTCCATTCAGCGCCGGTAAGACGGAGTTCATTCAATCGGTCAGCGAGATTGACGTCGTTTCGACCGAGCGAAAGATCACCAGCGCCGCGGAGCGTTCCGTCAAGGAAGCGACAACGGTCGCCATGGACTTTGGACGCATTACCGTGGACGAAGATCTCGTCCTTTATTTGTTCGGCACGCCGGGTCAGAAACGATTCGATTTCATGTGGGAGATTCTGTCCGAGGGAATGCTCGGCTTTATTGTCATGGTGGACAGCACCCGACCCGAGACCTTCCGCGAGGCGCGTTCGATCCTGGAAACCTTCCGCGCCTACGCGCCCACTCCCTACGTCGTCGCGGCGAATAAACAGGACATGGAGGATGCCTGGGACATGGAGGATATGCGTCACGCCCTGCGGCTCGACAGCAAGGTCAAATTCCTGTCCTGCGTCGCCACAGACAGGGACACTGTGAAAACCGTGCTTCTCGAACTGCTCTACAGTATTCTCGCGGAAATGGATTAGGGGTAGGCTCCGCCCGGCAGGAAACCGTGTCGTCAATCACCACCGATCAAGGCATTGTCCATTACGAAGTATACGGACGCGGGAAGCCCGTCATACTTCTGCACGGCTGGCTCGGTTCGTGGGGCTTGTGGCAGGAGACGATGGCTTTCCTGGGCAGGTATTATCGCACCTACGCGCTGGACTTCTGGGGGTTCGGCGAATCGGGCAAGAAGCGCGACACCTACGCCGTGCAGGATTTCGTCAGCCTGGTGGATCAGTTCATGGAACAACTGGGCATCGCGCACGCGCCGCTCGTCGGTCACAGCATGGGCGGCACGGTCAGCCTTTCGGTCGCCATCCATTATCCTCAACGCGTGAGCAAGGTCGTGGTCGTCGGCTCGCCCATTGTCGGTTCGTCTCTGGCGTTCCCTCTCAAACTCGCGGGGAGGCGTCCCATCGCATTCCTATTGTTCAACATGATGAGCGTATTCCGTTTCGGCGTCCGGGTGGCGTCGCCGTTCATCTGCCGGGACGAACGCTTTGCCGATATGATGGACCGCGACCTTTCCCGGACGACCGTCGAATCGTTCCTGCTTTCGATTGCCTCGCTTCGAAGGACCGATCTGCGTCCCATGCTCGACCGGGTCAGGATTCCCGCCATGGGTATTTACGGCGACCGCGACATCATCGTCCACCCGAGGCAATGGCAGCCCATGATGAAAGGCATCCCCCGGGCGCGCGTCGAACGCTTTCCGCTGGCGGGACATTTCCCCATGCTGGAGGAACCGCAAAAATTCGCCGAATTGCTCAAAGCCTTCCTCGACAGCGAAGAACCGGTTCGACCCTCCGCGCAATCCCAGCCGTCGCCCCTGAATAGCGCCACAACGACGTCCGTGACACTCGCCCCATGACCGACTCTCGAAACTATTTCTACCCGAATCGAATGGGGAGGATCATCCTTCTTTCCATGGAGGAGGTGATGGGACGGAACGGCGTTCACGCCATCCTGAAACTTGCCTCCCTGCCCTCGCTTTTGGATAACTACCCGGCCGATACCGCCGAACGCGCCTTTCCCTTTGCCACGATCAGCAACCTGACCGAAACCCTGGAACGGCTCTACGGTCCGCATGGGGGACGCGGGCTTGCCACGCGCATCGGGCGCGCCTGTTTCAATAACGGCATCCGCCAATACGGGACTCAAATTGGCGTCACCGAAATGGCGTTCCGTCTTCTGCCGCTCCCCGCGAAGTTGAGCGCCGGCGCTAAGGCGTTCGCGGAATTGTTCAATAACTTTACCGACCAGAAGGTGCGGGTGGAGGAGGATGGGGACACGCTGCTCTGGCACATCGAACGATGCCCCCTGTGCTGGGAACGTCACGCGCGGGAACCGGTCTGCCACCTGGCGGTCGGCTTGTTGCAGGAAGCGCTTTACTGGGTGAGCGGGGGGAGGGTGTTCGGTGTGGAGGAAAAAACCTGCATTGCGGCTGGCGACGAAACCTGCACAATCGTGATTGACCAATCCCCGATCTATTGATCGTCCCCAACAAAAATGTAGACGTTCCTGCAAGGGACTTGTTGTCCCTGTTTTTGTGATTCTGTGGAATAATAATGCAGGATTATGTATAAGATCATCGTCCCGGACACACGCTTGATCGCGCCTTTCAATGAACCCGCGCGTGACCTGCGCATCCAGAACAACCCACTCTGGCTGCATCAGAGAACTGTCCTTGCCCCATACACGACCCGCGAAAAGGAATTGAAACCGAAGGAACCCATTCCAAACGAACGGGTCGAGATGATCGTGTATCGCAATAATCTATTTTTCGACGCGGAGTATTTCCGAACCTTTATCTCCGCCGCGCGCCGCAAAAGACGGGCAGTGCGCGCGGCGTTTTCCGCGGAGGACCTGGCGTTCAAGGAACATGCCCTGCCGCTGTCCACTTCCTACACCGTTGCGGGCGGGCTTTTTCTGGCGGACCTTTGGTATTACCCGAACGGGCCCGTCGCGGACGTGGAACCGCTGGTCATTGACCTGGAGGCGCGCGAACTCGGTTATTATCACGTGCCGACCTACATGGCAGACCAGAGCGGCGATCTCACCTTTCAGGTGCCACTGCGCTCCCTGCTGGCGATCGATTCCTGGGTCCACATCTTCATTGCGGACGTCGTATTTGGTTTGTTTTCGCGAGGCGCCAGGTTCGAGAAACGCCTGAGCGAAGACCTGGCGTTCAAACTGGGCATCCTGGGGAAAGCCCTGTACGAGGGACACCAGATCCTCGAATGTTCCGAACTGGTGAAGGTCGGAAGGAATTGTGTGATAGATCCTCGCGCCGTCATTCACGGTCCAACCACCATCGGCGACAACGTGACGATCAACGCCGGCGCGGTCATCGAAAACTGCATCATCGGGAACAACGTCAACATCTCGCAGGACGTCCAATTGATGTTGTCGGTTGTGGGCGACGGGACGTTCCTGCCCTTTCGCTCCGCCCTGTTCATGACCACCGTCATGGATAACAGCATGATCGCGCAAAACACCTGCCTGCAAATGTGCGTGGTGGGGCGCAACACGTTCATCGGCGCGGGCTCCACTTTTACGGATTACAACCTCGTGCCTGCGCCGATCCGCGCGCGGGATGGTCAGGGCAGATTGAAGGACGCGAATCGTCCCGTGATCGGAAGCGCCGTTGGGCATAACTGCCGTCTCGGGTCGGGGATGATCGTATATCCTGCGCGCATGATCGAATCGGACGTTGTGCTGGCGGCTTCCGAGGCTCGACGCGTAATTGACAGGGATGTTCATTACGAGGACAGCGATCATCACAAGTTCAGGTTCGCCGGATTACACAAACGCCTGTATGCCCCTGAAAACAGGGAAGCACAGGAATTGGAATCATGGTAACGCGTGGATACCTTTGCGTTTATCATCCATCCCATAGATCCGAAAAGGGATGTCAGCCGGAAATTCCCGCTTTTGGGACGCATGTTGAGCGAGAGGCAGATTGACTTTTTCTCCACGTTCTTCCCGCCCGTTTTCATCTCAGAGATCGAAGGGATTCGGTCCGAGGCGACGGGCAAGGAGATCAAAGGCTGGTTCATTGCATGTCCGTATACGCCGCGACGGATGCTGGAGTTGCCGGAGCGGACGGTTTATCGTAAGATTATTCAAACCGGGCGCATGGCGGAAAAACTCGGAGCGCAAATTCTGGGGTTGGGCGCCTTTACCTCGGTGGTCGGAGACGCAGGAATAACCATAGCAAAGGCGCTGGATGTGCCAGTCACCACCGGCGATTCATATACGGTGATCGTTGCGGTGGAAGCCATTCGGGAGGCGGCGCGGCTGATGGACATTCCGCTTCGAGGCGCCACCGCCGCTGTGGTGGGCGCCACCGGCGCGATCGGCCAGGTCTGCGCCGACCTGCTGGCGGACGACGTGGAACGGCTTTATCTGATCGGCCGAAGGCAGGAAAAACTCGAAGAACTGCGCGACAGGCTCAGTGTCCGCGCGCGAGCCGAGTTGGTCGTCAGCACGCGGATGGACGTTCTGGCGGAGGCGCAGTTGATCCTGACCGTGACCAGCGCGCTCCACGACGTGATCCGCCCGGAATTTTTGCAGCCGGGCAGCGTCATCTGCGACGTCGCGCGTCCCCGTGATGTATCTGCAATGGTGGCGGCGTCGAGAGATGATATATTAGTGATTGACGGCGGAATGGTGGATGTGCCAGGACCCGTTGATTTCCACTTTAACTTCGGTTTCCCGCCGGGCAAGGCGTATGCCTGCATGGCGGAGACGATCGCCCTGGCTTTGGAAGGTCGTTTCGAGGATTATACGCTCGGTAAGCGCATTACGAGGGAACGCGTCGAAGAGATCGGTTCGATGGCAGGGAAACACGGTTTTCGCTTGAGCGGCTTTCGCTCGTTCGAGCGGGAAGTGACGCCGCAGCAAATTGACATGGTGCGACGCAACGCAAGGAAAGCCGCAGCGACGCACACGTAATAATCGGAGGCTGTTTATGGGAAAATCGCGATTGTTGGTTGTGGAAGACGATCTCGACATCGGGAACATGCTCAAGATCTATTTTGGGGGCTTGGATTTCGATGTGGATATCGCTTTGCGCGGAGCGGAGGCGCTGGAGAAGACCAGGCAGGTCCTTCCGCATTTGATCGTGCTGGACATCATGTTGCCCGATATTGACGGCTACGAGGTGTGCCGTAATTTGCGGACGAACATGCGCACCAGCCACATTCCGGTGATCTTCCTCACCCAAAAGGACGAACGCAGCGACAAACTGCAGGGGCTGGAACTGGGCGCGGACGATTACATCACCAAGCCGTTCGACATCGAGGAACTCAAATTGCGCGTACAGGGCGCGATCCGCCGCGCGGAACGCGAGAGCCTGACCGATCCTCGCTCGGGACTTCCCGCCGGCCGCCTGATCGAGGAGCAACTGCGCCGCATCATCCGGGAAAAGGACTGGGCGCTGATCGACGCGCGCATCAATCACTTCGAGCCGTTCAAGGATGTGTACGGTTTCGTGGCTGGCGACGACGTCCTGCGCTTTACCGCCATGCTGATCGGCGAAGTGGTGGATGAACTCGGCACGCCGTCCGATTTCATCGGGCACGCGGGCGGCGACAACTTCATCGTCATCACGAAGATCGAGAAAGCGGCTGCCGTCAAGGAGCGCCTCAAGTCGCGTTTCGACGAGGAAGTGCTGACGCATTACAACTTCATGGATCGGCAGCAGGGTTTCATGCAGGCTTCCGCGGCGGATGGAACCGCTGTAAAGGTCCCGTTCATGAATCTGTCCATGGGCGTGGTTTCGCCCAATGAACATACCTTTGCCGATATTCGCGAGATCACCGAACTTGCGGCTGAAGCCCGCCGGCAGGACGCTCCCTCGGCTGGCAAAGCGGGTTGATGATCCAGAATGTTTGCCGGGCTGGGAATTGGTCAATATTTAATCCTGCTGGCGCTGGCGTTGCTGATACCGGTGCTGGTGATCCTTGCGTTTCGCCGCGCCTCCCGTGACCTTCCCTTCACGCCCCAGGGCGACTCTTCGTTCTTTTTCCCCGATACCTCCAAAGTACACGAAGCCATCCTGCTCGTTCAATCCGGCGGGCGGATCGAATATCTCAACGGCTTGGCGCGCGAGTGGTTCGGCGTGCGCCCGGATGAAACGCCGGATCTCGAACGCATAATGAGGCAGACCCGTCCCTCCGGGGACTTTCTCGACCTTTGCGCGAACCCCGGTCAAAAACGGTTATCCATTGGCAGTCAACTGGTGGAAGCCACGTCCTATCCGGTGCCGGGCGGTTACACCCAGATGCTCGTGGCATTGAAGCCGGTGGAATTCTCGAAGACCCCGACGGACGAGGAATCCTCCATCCTGCGCCTGATATCGGATTTTGGCAGGGACGTATCCGCAAGCCTCGATCCCGAAGAAGTGATCCACGCGGTCCTGCTGAACGTTTCGCAGTTGATCCCCTCCGACCTTTTGGAAATCAAGATCATGGATTTCGCCTCTCAAAGGCTGACGTCGTACACCCTGGAGCCCGGGGGCGGATCCGTCCAGCGTGTCCCTCTTTCCCAATTCGGCAAACTGACCGATTACCTTCTGATCCAGCGGACGCCGGTCCTGGTCTCGGATACCCGCGCGCCGTCGCCCGCCACGCAGAGCATGGACGAGAATTCCCCGGTTCAGTCCTACATTGGACTGCCTCTCACTGCGGACGGTCGCTTGATCGGAACGCTGGAACTCGGTCACCTCACACCGGGCGCGCTTGGGCAGCGGGACCTGGATTTGATCGGGCTGGTCCTGCCGCAGGTCGCCTATAGCCTCCGCAACGCGGCGCGTTACGAGGCGGAACAAAAGCGCGCCTCCGAATTGAGCGGGCTTGCCAGCCTGGGACAGGCAATGAGCGCCTCGCGCGATTACAGCAACCTGATCCAGCGCTTGATCGAAAACATCGCGCCCCTTTTCGACGCGGAAATCCTCGGCTTCCTTTTATACGACGAAGAGAAAAGGACCCTGGAGGCGCAATCTCCGTTCCAGGGACTGCCGCCGAACATCGTGGAGATGTACCGCGCCCCCATTCCACCCGATAGCCCGGCTGAAGCGGTCGTGACCCGCAGGAAATTGATCGTCACGCGCGACGCCGCGCACGATCCCGACTGGCGCAACCTGGGATTACAGACCATTTCGCAAGCCGCCAGCCTGCGCGAATCCATCCTTGCCCCGATGATCTCCGGCGAAAGGCTGGTGGGATACCTCCAGGTTTCCAACCGCAAGGGCGAGGCTGTCGAATTCTCCAATTCCGAGATCCGCCTGATCGAGGCGGTTGCCCAACAAGCCGCGGGCATCATCCAAAGCTCGGTGACCGTGGAGCAGACCCGGCAGCGCGCGATGCGCTCCGATGCCTTGCGCCGCATTGCCAGCCTGACAACCTCCCCGGCGAACGTGGACGAAATCCTGCGCTTCTCGATCCAGGAACTTGTGCGCCTCTTTCGCGGGGACATCGCCGCCATCTTCCTGCGCGATGAACGTCTCGGCGAACTGCGCCTGCACGAAGAGTCGGCGTCCGACGCCGCGGCGGAAACGATCAGCGCCCTCAGCCGCCTGCACGTGGACGCCGTGCAGTACCGCTTGACCGTGTCGGGCAGTCAAAAGCCGTTCATGTCGGGACGCCTCAGCGCGGACAGGCGCGTTCTGTCCGTTTATCGTCCCCTCGTCACGGCATTGCAGGTGGAATCCGCGGTGGTTGTCCCGCTCGTCGTTCGCGATCAAAGCCTGGGCGAACTCATACTGGGAAGCCGCAAAGCCGACTACTTCAACGAATACGATCTTCAAATCATCTCCACCGCCGCAAACCAACTGGCTTCGGCGATAGACGACGCCTCCCGCTCCACGCTGACGGACGAACACCTGCGCCTGCGCGTGGAACAACTCACCTCCATCGCGCGCGTCAGCCGCGAGCTCAACTCCATGACGGACCTGCACTCTCTCCTGCAAGTCATACACGACGAGAGCCTGCGGACGACGCGCGCCTCATGCGGAGCGATCGCACTCTTCGACACGACCGCCTCATCCGACCCTCCGCCTGTTTCTCTTTCGATCGGCTGTTCCCTCCCCGAAACCTTCCCGGCCCTCGTGCGGGAAATCGTCCATTCGGGCGAACCGCTGGTGGTCATGGACATAACCCAGACGACGCACCAACCGTTCCACGATGGGATACGCTCTTTTATGGCTGTGCCGATCATCGGTCAGGGAGGAACCGTCGGCTTGATCCACCTCCACTCCGAGGAGGCGTTTCACTTCGACGACGCCGCGCTCGAGGTGACGCAAACCCTGGCGTCCCAGGCGGCGGTGGCGATCGGCAACGTCCAGCGTTATCAGGAACAACTCCAGCGTTCCGAACTCCTGCGGAGGCGGACGGACACCCTTTCGCGTTTGCTGGAAAGCAGCAAGGCGCTGGACTTCGAGCAGCCGTTGGATCAATCGCTGCGCGAGATCGCCGAAAACATCACGGAAGCCACGCCGTTCAGGGCGGCGCTCATCAGCGTTTACGACCCGGAAACGGGACTGTTGCGCCGCGTCGCCGGTGTGGGATTCCCGCCGGATACCCTGACGGAACTGATGACGCGCAGGCAGCCTTTTAACAGCCTGCAGCAATTGTTGAAGCCCCAGTTCCGCATCAGCCGTTCCTACTTCATCCCGGCGGATAAATCTCCCATCATCCCGTCCGATGTGCACATGGTCACTTTTCCGGCGGACACGCGCGCGCAAAAATCACCCGCTGCCTGGGACCCGGACGATACGCTGGTCACAGTCCTGGAGGACAACCAGGGTAACCCGCTCGGGCTCATCAGCGTGGATCTGCCCCGCGATGGGATGCGTCCCGACCGCGCCGCCATCGAAGCGCTGGAGGCTTTTGCTTTGCAGGCTACGCTCGTGATCATGGGAAGCGCCCGCGTTTCCGAACTGCTCGCGCAGGTGGACGCCCTTTCCTCCGGCATCGAGCGGCAACAACGCCTGCTTGTCAACACGCAAAACGACCTGCCTGTCCTGCTTCGCAAAGACCTCGACCAGACCATCGCCATACAGAACCTTGACCAGCGTTCGCAACGCGTCCGCGCCGGGCTTGCCATTACCGAGTCGGTGAGCCGCCAGTTGGACGCCTCCTCCGCGCTGCTGGCGTTGGCGCGCGAAACGCTCACCCAACTGGGCATGGCGGTCGCGCTCGTGGCTGAGATGACCGCCGAGGGTCCGCGCCTGGCGCACGTTCTGGGAAGCGTCCCGCGCGCAACCAACCCGGAGGCGTTGTTCGGTCAGAGGAACCCGCTTCGGGCGACGTTGCAGAGCGGCGAAGCCATCCTGATCTCGACCCTGGACGAAAACCTCGAATGGCGCGACACGCCGTTGTTGACCGCCCTGCGCGCAAAATCGTTGATCTGCCTGCCGATCAGGATTGACAAACGAACGGTCGCGGCGATGATGGCGGTCAGCCCCGAACCGATGCCCGCCTTTACCGCTGAAGACCTCCAGGTCTATCACCAGATCGCGCGGCAAACGTCCGTCATCCTGCAAAACCTTTCCCTGCTCAATGAAACGCGCCGCCGCCTGCAGGAGGTCAATCTCCTGCTCGATTTCAGTCGCCAACTGCGCGGTCTCGATTCTGATCGTATCATCCGGGCGTTGCTGGAAAGCGCGCGCAAGGCATTGAACACGGCGCACGCCGGGGTGGTTTTGATCTGGGACGAGCATACCGGACAATTACTGCCCCAGGCCGTCTCCGGTTATGCGGACAACGATGCGATGAGACGCATCGCGTACCGGGCGGGCGAATCTCTGCCCGGGCAGGCTTTCGAAGCGAACCGTCCCATGCGCGTGGATGAAGTGCAATTTGCGCGCGATTACACCTTCTCGACGGAAAACCAACTGCTCTATCGCCAGGCAACCGGCGGACGACTGCCGGTTTCGAGCCTGCTGATCCCGATCCAATCCGGCGATCAACGCGTCGGCGTCGTCGTCCTGGATAACTTCAACATGACCGCCGCCTTCCGCGAGGAGGATGAAACCCTGCTCCTTTCGCTCGCCCAGCAGGTTGGTTTGTCCCTCCAGAACGTCCGCCTGGTTCAGACCACACAGGAACGCGCGAAACAACTCGAAGCGCTCACCTCCGCCGCGACGAACCTGACCTCCAGTTTGAAAAGCACCGAACTGGTGGAAACCCTGCTCGATCAATTGGAGCCTGTCCTTCCCTACGATACAGCGACCTTATGGGTTCGCGAAAAGGACCGCCTGACCGTCGCCGCGGCGCGCGGCTTCCCCGATTCGGAACCGCGCCTGGGCTTGACCCTCGCAGTGGAAGACAGCATTCTGTTCAAGGAAATGATCCGCACCGGGCAGGGGATCCTGGTGGGCGACGTGCGACAGGACCCGCGTTTCCCGACGCTCGAAGCGCCGCGCCTCTCCTGGCTGGGGCTTCCGCTTCTTTCCAAGAACGAAGTGATCGGCGTGCTGGCTCTCGAGAAATGGCAGGCGTATTTTTACACGCGCGAACACGTGCAGGTCGGCATGACCTTTGCAAGCCAGTCGGCGGTCGCTTTGGAAAACGCAAGGCTCTTCGAGGACAGCCTGAACCGCGCGGCGGAACTGGATGAACGCTCGCAGCGCCTGGCTCTGCTCAATCGTTTTTCATCCACATTGGGCGGGCTGCTGGATGAAGACAAGATCCTTCAACTGACCGCGCAGGAATTGCAGGCGGCTTTGAACGCTCCTCGCGTTTCCGTCGTTTCCTTTTCGCGCGGGGCGGCAATCTGGAAATATTCGAATCCAAAGCCGTTCAGAAAACTGCCCCAGACTTTGCCCGACGCGCCCATCTTCCACCGCCTGCACGAATCGCTCGGTGTGTTTGCGACCGATGCCGTAAACGCCGAACCCGACCTGACCCCCCTGAGAGGATTTTTAGGGGAGGGGGCGCAATCGCTCCTTATCCTGCCTCTTGTTAGCGGCGCGAATTTGCAGGCACTGATGTTCATCCACCAGAACGAGGGGATCCGTTTCAGCCTGCCCGAGATCGAACTGGCGCGCACGTTGACCAACCAGGCCTCCATCGCGCTCGAGAACGCGCGGTTGTACCAATCCACCCTTTCGACGGCGGAACGCTTTGCGATCCTGAACCAGGTGAGTTACCAGGTCAGCGCAAACCTCGACCCCGAACAGGTCTACGCTGCCGTCCACAACGCCGCAAAGAAATTGATGCCGGTGGATTCCTTCGTCATCAGCCTGCTGGATGAAGATACGGGCGAGATCGAAGGCGTTTACCTCATGGACGATGACAGGCGCGCGCCCATCACCCGCATCCCGCGTGACCAGGGCTTGAGCGGCCGCGTCATTGCCTCGAGCCAGCCTTTGCTGATCCACGGCGTCGAAACTGTGGACAAGGCGGGCGGCATATCGTATGGAAGGACGGAACCACCCCATTCCATCCTTGCCGTGCCTATGCTTCTCGGCGGGCGGGCGGTCGGCATGCTTTCCGCGCAAAGTTATCAACCGAACGTCCATTACACGGAAGACGACCTGCAAATCCTGAGCACGCTTGCGAACCAGGCGATCGTCGCCATCCAGAATGGACGCCTGCTCAAGGAAACCCAGCGCCTGGCGCAGGAACTCGAACAACGCGTGATCGAGCGCACCGCGGAATTGCAGCGCGAACAGCAAAACACGGAAACCCTGCTCCGCATCCTGACGGAAGTATCCTCCAGCCTGGACCTGGACCGCGCCCTGAACCGCACGCTGGCGCTGCTCAACGACGCCATCGGGGCGGAACAAGGCACCATCATGTTGCGCGGCGCGGAGGACAACATGCTCCACTACCGCGCGGGATACGGCTATCTTTCCGATAAGATCACCGGCGAAGGGCGCGGCTTCAAACTCAAGATCGGCGAAGGACTGGCTGGATGGGTGGTGGCAAACCGCGAGGAGGTCCTGATCGGCGACCTGTTGAAAGACCCGCGCTGGGTGACCACGCCCTCGTCCTCGCGCGAACATCGAAGCGCTATTGTCGTCCCCCTGCTGGTGGCTGAGGATGTCATCGGCGTTCTGATGGTGTTCCACCGCAAGGTCAACTTCTTCAGCGCCGAACGGTTGAACATGGTCAAAGCCATTGCCGGGCAGGTCTCGGTTGCCATCAATAACGCGCACCTCTACGAATTGATCCGCGACCAGGCTGAACGTCTCGGCGCCATGCTCCGTCGTGAACAGGAGGAAGCCAGCCGCTCGCAAGCCATCCTCGAAGCGGTGGCGGATGGCGTCCTCGTGACGGGCCCGAACAACCGTATCACCTTCGTGAACCCTTCCGCCGAGGATATCCTCGACGTGGAGGCGGGCCGCCTGATCGGACAGCCGCTCGACGTTTTTGCCGGTCTCTTCGGCAAGGCGGCCGGCTCATGGATGCAAACGATCCGCATGTGGTCGGAATCGCCCTCGAAATATCAAAAAGGCGAAACGTACGCGGAACAATTGGACCTCCAAAACGGGCGCATCGCGCTTGTGCATCTTGCGCCGGTCATTCTGCAAGACGATTTTTTGGGTACGGTGTCCATTTTCCGCGACATCACGCATGAGGTCGAAGTGGACAGGCTCAAATCCGAGTTCGTCGCGACGGTCAGCCACGAACTCCGCACCCCGATGACCTCCATTCGCGGGTACACGGACGTCCTGTTGATGGGGGCGGCGGGCGCGTTGAACGAGAATCAGGCGCACTTCCTGAACATCATCAAGAGCAACACGGAGCGCCTGACCATCCTCGTGAACGATCTGTTGGATGTCTCCCGCATCGAATCCGGACAGGTGACGCTTTCGCCCCAGGCGCTCGACCTGCGCGAAGTGGCGGAGGATGTGATCGAGGACGTGTTGCGCCGTTCGCAGGAGGAGAACAAACCGATGGCGCTTTCGCTGAACGCGCCCCGGAAACTGCCGCCCGTATTCGCCGACGCCGAACGCGTGCGCCAGGTATTGAGCAACCTGGTTTTCAACGCGTATCACTACACCCCCGAAAACGGCACGATCATTGTGCATATCCGTCCATTGAACGGCGGAACGCACGTTCAGGTGGACGTGGAGGACAACGGCGTGGGCATTGCGGTGGACGACCAGGAACGCATCTTCGAACGTTTTTACCGGGGCGAACATCCCCTGGTTTTATCCACCCCTGGAACGGGTCTGGGCTTGTCCATCGTTAAACAGATCGTCGAAATGCACAGGGGAAAAATCTGGATGAAGAGCAGCGGCATCCCCGGAGAGGGAAGCACCTTCTCCTTTACGCTGCCGGTCTATGAAAAAGAATGAGGCGTGAATGGCAAAGATATTGATCGCGGAAGACGAACGGGATATTCGGGATTTGGTGGCTTTCACCCTGCGGTTTGCGGGCCATGAGGTGTTTGCCGCGACCAACGGGGAGGAGGCGGTGGAAATGGCTCCCAAGGTCAACCCCGATCTGGTTTTGATGGACGTTCGCATGCCGCGCATGACCGGTTACGATGCTTGCAGACTGATGAAGGCAAATCCTGACTTGAAGGATATCCCTGTGGTGTTCCTTTCCGCCAAAGGACAGGAAAGCGAGATCCAGCAGGGCATGGACGCGGGCGCGGAGGATTATCTACTCAAACCGTTTGCCCCCGACCAGTTAACGTCGCGTGTGAAAGCCATTCTTGCGAAATTTGGGAAGTAACGATTGAGCGCCATTCTCCTCGACGGTTCCATTGTGCATTACGAGGTGCTGGGACGCGGACGCCCGGTCATCTTCCTGCACGGCTGGGTCGGCTCGTGGAAGTATTGGATCTCATCCATGCAGGTCACCTCGACCTCCTTCCGCGCCTATGCGCTCGACCTTTGGGGCTTTGGAGACACCGCCCATAATGAGTTGAAATATTCGCTGGACGAACAGGTGAAACTGCTCGATTCCTTTTTGAACGAATTGGGGATCGGCAAGATCGCCATTGTGGGTCATGGATTGGGCGCGCTCGTGGGGATGAAGTTTGCCATCCGTTTCAGGCAGAGTTTGGATCGGTTGATGGCGGTCAACTGTCCCTTGAGTTACGAAGCGGTCAATTCCAGGCTGCGGATGAACACGCCTCAGGAATTGACCGATTGGCTGTCGAACCGATCGCCGGAGGCATCCGAAGCCCTATCCGACGCCGTCAAGGCGGACGCAAGAGCGGTGGCGGCTTCCATGGCAGGCTTACAGGCAGACAACCTGTTTGGCGCTTTCCGCGAACAGGACGTTCCGTGTCTCCTGGTTTATGGCGAAAAGGATCAGGCGATCACCGTTCCATCCTACGAGTCGGCCGCCTCCACCTTTACCCACCAGATCATTCTCGAAGGTTCTGGTCACTTCCCTATGATTGACGAAACGATCAAATTCAACCGCCTGCTCACGGACTTTCTCGCGCTCGATTCCGGCGCAAGCCCCAGCGAGTTGCAGATGAAGGAGGAATGGAAGCGCCGCGTGCGCTGATCTTCCGTTTCGACGTCGCGGCGCCTGGTTGCCGCGCAGGGATGGAAATCATTTCAATGCCAGCCCAATCGAATCATGCTTGACTTGCATGATGAATCCTGCTAAACTAGCGCCCTGCTCCCTCCCACGCGGGAGCAATTTAATTGCCGCTCTCACTTCCCCAATAGGTACGGCTTTGGTATAATCGCCCTGCTTAATTGGGTACTGCCGACGTAGCTCAATCGGCAGAGCACCCGCCTTGTAAGCGGGCGGTTACGAGTTCGATTCTCGTCGTCGGCTCTACAGGTCATGTATTGAGGCAATATTTCGATGCGTGATGATTAACAACTGAATATTCTACCCGGGCGGTTACCCAAGTGGCCAAAGGGGACTGACTGTAAATCAGTTGTCAGAAGACTTCGGAGGTTCGAATCCTTCACCGCCCACTACCCGCGACGCGCGGAGGAACAGCACGCGATCGCCCACATAGCTCAGTCGGTAGAGCACACCCTTGGTAAGGGTGAGGTCACGGGTCCGAATCCCGTTGTGGGCTCAGTTGCTGGAATCAAGATCTATGTCTGTAAAGGAGAAATAGGCATGGCGAAGGAAAAATTTGACAGGAGCAAGCCGCACTTGAACGTGGGGAC
>SZPG01000110.1 GCA_030263595.1 Chloroflexi bacterium CFX6 | reverse complement strand
ATTATACCTGAACCCTCTCCGCCTTCTTCTCCCTCAACATCCACGCCAGCGGGGAGGCGACCAGCACCAGGACGGACGTCATCGCCAGCACGGTGGGGAAGCCGTGCGTCTCCGCCAGCGGACCGGTCAACAACATGCCCAGCACACCGGATGAGAAGATAAATCCCAGGATCAAGCCGGAAGCCAGCGCCATCCCGCCGGAGATGATGCGCTGCGCCAGCACCACCATGATGCTATGCACCGACCCGGTACACGCGCCCGCCAGCGGGATCAACAAATACAGCCACGGCGACCATCCGATGCGGCTCATAATGAAGATGGGAATGGACGCCAGCAGCAACGCCGTCGCGGCGACCTTGCGTTTGGCGAAGCGATCCCCGAAATGACCGCCGATCACGTTTCCCAACGCCGACCCGCCCATGAACAAGCCCGCCATGTTCCCGTATGTAACGGCGCTCAACCCCAGATCCTTGAGGTACTTCGGGAAGAAGTTGATCATGTTCGCCTGCGACCACGATTGAAGCGTGGCAACAACGGCAAGCAGAATGATGAAACTCCAGGCGGCTTGCAGGCGGATCTTCCCGTCGCTGTCCTTTGCCTTCGGGTGCGGATGGTTGTGCCGCAGTTGATACAAAAGCGCGAAACCGATCGGGATCGAAACGACCGGCAAAACGATCATTGCGGGCAATCCCAGCCGGAACAGGATCAAGCCCGTGATGACGGGACCGATGAAATGTCCGAGTTGACCCGCCATGAAGAACAACGACGCGGCGGTCGTCTCGCGTCCCTGCAGGCGGTGGCGTCCCTGAAGGGTGGCTTGGACGGCGCCAACAGGATGAAAGGAGGACGAGCCGAGCGCGGCGACGATCAGGCACAGCAGTCCCCATCCGCCGGGGATGAAGACCGCGCCCGAATAGAACACGGTCATCCACAACACGCCGCCCGCCGCCAGCCAGCGCGGTCCCACGCGATCCGAGATCCAGCCGAAGAAAGGCTGCGTCAGCGCGGAGACCCAGACGTAGATCGCCGAATACAGCGCGATCTGCGTCTCGGTCAAGCCGAGGTAGGTCAGCAGAACGGGACGGCTCGCGTTGAACACGTCCACCATAAAATGGCTCATCGCAACGGATGAGAAGAGAGAGTCGAAGAGTAAGGGCATGACGATTTTCGATTTACGATTTTGGATTTACGATTTCGGATTGGAAATACAGGTGATGCTCGAGAATGTATTCGTACACAGAGGGATGGAGATAATACCGAAACGGTCTCCCGTCCGCAATGCGACTCCGAATCTCGCGCGAAGCGATCTCGAGCAGCGGCGCGTCCACGTAATGGACCTTGGAACTGATCCCCGGCAATTGCCTTTCCAACTCTTCGAGATCTTCCTGCTCTCCGGGGCGGTGCATCACGCCCACCCAGTGACAGGCTTGGAGCAGTTCCCTCGGACGGTTCCAGTTCGGGAGGTCCCGCAATGAATCGCCGCCGATGATGGGAGTGACGTCCGCGTCGGGATATTGTTTTACGATCAGTTCGACCGTATCCAAAGTGTAATGCGGGCCGGGACGATCCAATTCGACGCGCGAGAGCTCGAAGGATGGATTGTCTGCAATGGCGAGTTGCACCATCGCCAGCCGATGCTCGACGGACGTGATGAACCGATCCTGTTTGTGAGGCGGGTCGGGAGTGAGGATCCACAACAAGCGGTCGAGATCCAATTGCGAGAACGCCTCCGCAGCGAGGATGAGGTGACCGAGGTGCGGCGGGTCGAACGTGCCGCCGAAGAGTCCGATCTGTTCGCGGGACATGCTGCTGGAAGTATAACGCAAAGTTTCATCGTACCTTGTCGAGTCCTTTACAGAATCTTTACACGGGAGGGATAGGATAAGGAAAATGCGAAATTCAGTTTGCTTGTGGAATCAGCCGGATGCTGGCGACCTTACGAGAGCAAGCCTCCTGGTTCCAAAACAAAAGATCACAAAAGGAGATGAAACAATGTCCAAAACAACCAAATGGATCATCGGGATCGTCGTTGCCATACTCGTTCTGCAGTTTGCCATGCCCTTCGTCTGGCAGTTGTTCTTTCCCGGCGCGTACGGCGGCTACGGAATGCACATGCCCATGATGGGATTCGGTTTCGGGTTCGGTTTCTTCGGCATGTTGCTCATGTGGCTCTTCCCGATCGGCATACTGATCCTGATCGTGCTGGGCATCGCCTGGCTGGTCGGGCAGTTGACAACGAACAAAGGCGGGGATCGGTCGTAAGACGACCGCCGCCTGTCCATTTTCGCAACCCTGTTCCGCGTTGGAGCAGGGTTGTTTTGGTTGCGGATATTTCGAAGATGGATGGAAGGGGGGCGGGTGGTATACTGCCTTTATCTTTCAAAACCGAGGTGAACCATGAACCAGACATTCGATGCCATCGTGATCGGCGCGGGAGTGATCGGGGCGAGCGTTGCCTATCATCTTTCGCAGCGCGGGTTGAAGGTGTTGATCCTCGAACGGCAGTCCGTTGCGGCAGGGGCGACCGGCGCCTCGAGCGGACTGGTCCGCATGCACTACGACGTGGAGGTGGACTCCGCGCTGGCATGGCAGAGTTTCCAGTTTTTCGGGAACTGGCGCGAACGCATCGGCGGGGAGTGCGGATTCAAGCGCACGGGCTTCTTGCAGATCGTCGCGCCGGAGAAGAACGAACATTTGCGCGCCAACGTCGCGATGCACAAACGGGTCGGCATCCTCACGGACGTGGTCACCGCCGCGGAGGTGAAGAAGATCGCGCCGATGTTCAGGACGGAGGATTTCGAACTCGCGGCGTACGAACCCGAATCCGGTTACGCCGACCCGGTGTTGACGACGAACTCCTTTATCGAACACGCCAAAGCGCGCGGCGCGGTCTTGAAACAGGATTGCGAGGTGACGGGAGTCCGCGTGGGCGGGGGAAAGGTTCAGGGTGTCGAATCAAGTTGCGGGTCGTTCGACGCGCCGATCGTCGTCAACTGCGCGGGGACGTTCGCGGGTCGCGTCGGGAAGATGGTCGGTCTCGATATCCCGCTCGATACGTGGACACACGACGTCGCGTTCGTGAAGCGTCCCGCAAAGATCGGGACGCACCCGACGGTGATTGACGATTCGCTTTCGATGTATTTTCGTCCCGAAGGCGAGTTGACGCTGGTGGCGTTGGAGGACGGCAATCGCATGGGCGAACCGCCCGAATCGGATTTGAGCCGCGTGGATCCTGAATTCGTGATGCGCGCCATTGACCGCATCTGCGAGCGCGTCGAGGGCATGGAGGAGGGCGCGCTTCATTCGACGCACGCGGGACGCGACGGTTTGACGCCCGACCAGCGCGCGGTGATGGGCAAGGCGGGACCGGATGGTTTTTACGTCGCCTGCGGTTTCAGCGGTACGGGATTCAAGTTGTCGCCTGCGGTGGGCGTGTGCATGAGCGAATTGATCCTGGATGGGCGCGCGAAACTGGTGGATATTTCCTCGCTCACGTTGGAGCGTTTTGCGCGCGGCGAGTTATTGCGCGGCGAACATTCGTATGGGGATATTTGGAAATAAACATATCATGGTGGGATACATGTTGATAAGAATAATTACGCCCCGGAAAACCGGGGCGTAAACGCCTATTCAACAGGGTCGAGTTAATGAAGTTTATTTGTTGTGGACAACAATCGAGCCGCCGCCGATCGCCTGATCCATGCCGTTGTCGTAGACATCCTCCTCTGTTATCGCATCCCAGATCTTGATGCGGAAGGTGTCCGGCGAGCCATCGCCAGCCCAGATTTGGAACTTATAGTTCCCTTGTCCGTTGATGGTGCCAGTCCCTTTGAACTTGGCGTAGTTACTGCCTGTGACGACCAGCCAGTCATAACTGGCGCTGTGGAAGTTCAGGTTGCCAGCCTTGAATTGGAATTCTGTGCTGCCGTCGGGAATACTGGCGCCCTTCTTGTATTTGGAGACGAAGCCGAAGGTGGCTTTGCCTTCGAGGGATGGATCGTCTGTATATGCTCCCGGCGGAGAGATGAACCATCCGCCGCCGGTGACAAAACCGCCGCTTGGGTCATAGACGACAGCGGTTGTACATTCTTCAGCAGAGTTGATATATCCATCATTGACGATCAGGCAGACCTCATAAATATCCGGGGTTGCATAGCTGTGGGATGGTGTGGCGCCGGAACCAAAGTTGCCATCACCGAAGTCCCATGTGAAGGTCAATGGATTGTTATCGGGATCGGATGAGCCTGTCCCGTCGAAGACGATATCTGTGTTGACCGCTCCGAGGTAGGGTCCATTCGGGTCCGCGGTGGGCGGCTGATTCACCATCATCACCTTGAGTATCGGATCGTTATCATCGTGGGTGAGGTCTGTGTAGAAGTCGCTTCCGATATATCCGCTTTGGCTGTCCACGCGTCCATACGTTGATTTTTCGTTCGCAGTCTGTCCCGCCTCGTTTGCAACGTAGAAGAACGAACCCGGTCCAATGGCAATGCCGGACAGCGCCCCGTTGGAACTCTGTCCATCCAGGTCGAGTTTCAGGTCCGCCCACGGAGGCGTCAGTGTCGCGACGAAGGTCATATCGCTTTGCTTGAGAACGGTGATCGTCCGCGCGGTGTATTGGGTTACGAACGCCTGGGTATCGTCGAAGCCGACATCCATCGCTTCTGTCACCGCGACAGAGACCAAGCCTGTGCCGTCATTGTTGATCCGAAAGACTTTGTTGCCGCCAATGTCCGCCATCCATATCTTGCCCGAAGGGTCCACCTCGACGCCGCGCAGGTTGACGGCTCCTGTGATTAAGACCTGCCCCGTGCCTCCCAATCCCGCCTGGGTTGCGCCCGTGATATTCGATCCGCTCTCGGCAAGTACCCAGCGGGTCAACGTTTTGTTCGCGCGGTCGGTGGTGTATAGAACGAGGTCGCTGCCCTCCCGTGTTACAGCCACACCTTCGGTTGATGCCAGACCCGTGATCGTGAACACCGACACATCCAGATCGGCATTGTAGATCGCGATCTTGGCTCCCTCTGCGAGATAGACTCTCCCCTGATCGTCTGTGGCAATCGCCTTGCCCCGGAATCCCTTCAGGACGGCAACCGTCGCGTCGTTGTAGTCAGGCTGGGTCGTGTCAATTTTACGAACCTGATTTGGGTTGACGCCGCTGGACGGATTGTTATATCCCGCGTAGAGGTAACGCCCATCGGGCGAAAGCGCCAGGCCGCGGTTGTCGCGAGGTCCGTTGAGCTGGTCATTCTGGCTTTGGTCAATGAGATATTGCACCGACCAGGTCAGCGCGCCCGTATCAATCGCGGCGCCGGTTGCGGCTGGCGCATTGATGAGGGATATGGTGACTATCGTTAACGCGATCACGCCCCTCAGGAGAGTGTTTACTTTGTGATTCATTTTGGTTCCTCCTTTTTGAACCATGACATGAACATCGCTTGTGAGTGAGAGACTGCCATGAAACCTGCCCCTACCCATTCGATATTCTTACCTCCTTTCCGAAGACAAAAAAACAGGAATTCGCTATCGCTTGCCAAGGACCTGCCCTTTCCGAATTCGATGCCTGTTGTGTTGGGAGATCGAGCGACCAAACGCCATCATGGATCGCCGCTTCCTGCAAGGGGCATTTCCTTTTTTCCGCACCGCTATAGGATAGTTCCCGTGAAATACGATGATATTACTGTACAACCTTTGTCAACGGGGGGCAAGTGATTTTCGTAATAAGGAGTCGTGTAAAAATAACTTCCGCACTTTAACAACCGATCTCAGCAACAGCCATAGCACGTCGGGGTTGGATCGTATAGTTCCAATTCGGGCAA
>SZPG01000109.1 GCA_030263595.1 Chloroflexi bacterium CFX6 | reverse complement strand
ATACGCCGAGATGACACAAACCATTCCAGTAACGATCACCGTCAATGAAAAAGAATACGCGCGTGAAGTAGAACCGCGTTTACTGCTCAGCGATTTCCTGCGCCACGAATTGGGTCTCACCGGCACACACGTCGGTTGTGAACATGGTGTGTGCGGCGCGTGTACCATCCTCTTCGACGGCGAATCCATGCGCTCGTGTTTGATGTTCGCGGTTCAAGCCGACGGTCACAACATACTGACGGTTGAAGGGCTTGCTTCCCTCACGCCCTCACCCCTTCACCCCTCTCCCTCTGGGAGAGGGGACGGGGGTGAGGGAGAGGGGCAAGGGGCGAGGGAGCATTTACATCCACTGCAACAATCTTTCTGGGAGGCGCACGGTCTTCAGTGTGGTTATTGCACGCCGGGCATTTTGATGACGCTGGTTCCGTTTTTGAGAGATAACCCAAACCCCACCGAAGATGAAATCCGCCATGCGCTTTCGGGCAATCTTTGTCGCTGTACGGGTTACCAGCATATTGTGGATGCGGTGAAACTCGCCGCAGAAAAAATGAAGGTGGTTGAGTAGTGTTGCAGTAATTGGTAAATGGTGATTGGAGAATCAGAGAATTGAGATTGGAGATTAGAGACTGGCGACTGACGGTGGTCGAGCGCAAGCAGTCGAGACCACCTTTGTAGTTGAGTTAGCGATTGAGGTCTATGATTCCATATCAAGTGATCGAAGCCTTGCGATCCAATCAATTGACCCTGCCCGAATATCTCTCGCAGGTCGAGGCGCGGTTCATGGCGCGTGAACCGTCCGTTCTCGCGTTCATCCCTGAACAGGATCGCTTCACGCGCCTGCATCGGGAGGCGGACGCGCTTCTTTCGCGTTATCCCGATCTGGTCGAGCGTCCTCCGCTTTATGGGATGCTCCTCGGCGTGAAGGATATTTTCCACGCGGAGGGTTTCATCACGCAGGCGGGAAGCAAGTTGCCACCCGAAGAACTTCAAGGCAGTGAAGCCTCAAGCGTGACCCGTCTCAAAGAAGCGGGCGCGCTCATTGCGGGCAAAACGGTTACGACAGAATTCGCCTACTTCACGCCCGGTCCCACGCGCAACCCGCACAATCCAGATCACACGCCGGGCGGTTCGAGCAGCGGTTCTGCGGCGGCGGTCGCGGCGGGGATGTGCAGCGTTGCATTGGGTACACAAACCATCGGCTCGATCATTCGTCCTGCAGCGTTTTGCGGCGTGGTCGGTTTCAAGCCCACGTATGATCGCATCCCGCGCGACGGCGTCATTCCGCTTTCGCCAACATTTGATCATATTGGACTCTTTGCCTCAAATGTTGATACTGCAAAACAGGTTGCAAGCGTGTTGATAGGGAATTGGAGAATTGGAGAATTGGAGACTACGACTCGTAAGCCGACTCTTGGTATCCCCGAAGGACCTTACCTTTCCTCCGCTTCAGACTACGCTCTAGCCTGCTTCGACAACCTCTGCCTTTCCCTCACCGATGCGGGGTATGAACTCCGCCGCGTCCGTGTGATGGACGATTTCCAATCCATCCGTGATCGTCACGATGCCATCATGTCCGCCGAAACGGCAGAGGTTCACAAGGAATGGTTCAAGAAATATGAAATTCTCTACTCCTCCAAATTCTCGGAATTAATTCGTCGAGGACAATCAGTCTCTACTCTCCAATCTCTACTCTCTGCTCGTGAATCCTTCCGCGCCTCCATCACCCAAACCATGAACGACAATCAAGTTGACCTCTGGATCTGCCCTCCCACCATTGGTCCCGCGCCGAAGGGACTCGACAGCACAGGCGACCCGGTCATGTGCCTGCCGTGGACGCAGATCGGTTTCCCCGCCGTCAACATTCCTACAACAAAAACCGAAGAAGGCTTGCCAATGGGCTTGCAACTGGTCGGCAAATGGAACGCGGATGAAACGTTGCTCGCCTGGGCAGAAGACATCGAGAAAGTAGTGAGAAAGATATGAGTATGGTAACGCGACATTCATGTCGCAATTACATGGCCGGCGACACCGCGAAACGTGCCGCGCTGCGTGAAGTGAGAAACGTATGACTGTCATCAAATGGAACGTCCGCGCGGGCGCGTATTACGACTCGGTCGTGTTGATGCAACTTCAACGCGGCTTGCTCGGCTTGCCCGGCGTCGTGGATGCGGGCGCGGTGATGGCGACTTCCGCCAACCGTGACCTGCTCGCGGCGAACAACCTGCTCCCCGAATCCATCACTGCCAACCCAGACGATTTGCTTATCGTCATCAAAGCAAACGATGATGCTTCTGCTGAAGCCGCAATCGGACAAGTAGACGATCTGCTCACAAAACGCAAATCCTCCAATTCTCCCAATTCCCTCGAATTCCGCCCACGCAGTTTGAGCGCCGCGGTCAAACAATTGCCCGAAGCGAATTGGGTGCTGGTCTCGGTGCCAGGTCGCTATGCGGCGGGTGTGGCGCGTGAAGCGCTCGATTTGGGTAAACACGTCTTCCTCTACAGCGATAACGTCTCGCTCGAAGATGAAATCGCCTTGAAGAAGATTGCCCGCGAAAAAGGACTGCTCGTGATGGGACCCGATTGCGGCACAGCCATCATCAACGGCGTCGGGTTGGGATTCGCAAATCGCGTGCGGCGTGGAAATATTGGTGTGGTCGGCGCCTCAGGGACGGGAACGCAAGCCGTAACCGCGCAAATCCACAATCTTGGCGCGGGCATTAGTCACGCCATCGGCACCGGCGGGCGCGACCTCAAATCAGAAGTCGGCGCGATCACCGCGCATCAAGCGCTCGATGTTTTGGCGCGCGACGATGAGACGAGAGTCATCGTGCTGATCTCCAAGCCGCCATCTCCTGAGGTCGCCACACAATTAATTTCTGCCGCCCAATCCACTTGTAAGCCGGTGGTGGTTTATTTCATCGGCTACCCTCCGCCTGCGAGGAAGATCGGCAATTTACAGTTTGCGATTAGTTTAAGTGAAGCGGCGGAACTTTCAATCAGAGAAGTAGAGAATTCGAGAATTCTCCAATCCTCCAATTCTCGTTTTGTTCGTGGTTTGTTCTCAGGCGGAACGCTTGCCTACGAAACCATGATCGGTTTACAGGCTTTTCTATCTCCGCTATTCTCCAATTCTCCGATCACCAATTCTCAGAATTTGGAAGATCCACTTCACAGCCACGCCCACACCATCATAGACCTCGGCGATGAATTCTTCATGGTTGGTCGTTTACACCCGATGATTGACAATGACCTCCGCATCCGCCGCATGAGGCAGGAAGCGGCTGACCCGGAAACGGGAATGATTCTGTTCGATGTGGTTTTGGGTGAAGGTTCGCATTCTGATCCTGCGGGAGAATTAGCGCCAGTGATAAAAGAGATTCGCGGGAAGAGAATTGGAGAACCCGCCCTGAGCCGCGTCGAAGAATTGGAGTTTGTGGCGATTGTGATTGGCACGGAGGACGACCCGCAAAATATCGAGTCTCAAATCTCGCAGTTGCAGGAGGCAGGGGTTACGGTTTTCCGCACTGCAACCGAAGCAATCGAATATGTGAGTTTGCGACTTAGCGACAGGAAAAAATATGAATTCACCCCTGTTAATCTCGAACAATTGAAACAACCGCTCGCCGCCATCAACGTTGGACTGGAGTCGTTTTACGACAGCCTCATCTCGCAAGGCGCGCAAGCCGTTCACGTGGAGTGGCGTCCGCCGGCGGGAGGGAATGAAAAGTTAGCGGCGTTGTTGCAGAAGATGAGGAAGTGAAAAAAGAGAATTGGAGGATTGGAGAATTCTCCAATCCTCCAATTCTCACGGAGTTAACTATGGACATTGATAACGCCAATACCACTGCCGTCAATCGCATGATGGAGTCCAGACCAATTCTCAAGGATGTTTCTTCCGCCCGCGATGTCATCCCTGGCATGAAGGACAACCTCTTCCTCCACGCGGGTCCGCCGATCGAGTGGGCGCGGATGTCGGGTCCGCTGCGGGGGGCGATCATCGGAGCGATGCTCTTCGAGGGCGTAGCGGCTTCCGAAGCAGAAGCAACCTCAATGGTGGAAAGAGGCGAGGTCGAGTTCGACGCGTGTCACCATCACGGCGCGGTCGGTCCGATGGCGGGAGTCACATCCGCTTCGATGAAAGTCTATGTCATCGAAAATGCCGAGCACGGCAACAAGTCGTTTTCAAATTTGAACGAGGGCTATGGCAAGGTGCTGCGTTACGGCGCGTACAGCGAAGAGGTGTTGAAGAAACTGCATTGGATGAACGACGTGTTGGGCGTCGCGCTGGCGGATGCGTTGGCGGCGTCGAACGGTATTGATATGCGCGCGCTGATGAGTGAGGCGTTGCACATGGGCGACGAGGGACACAACCGCAACAAGGCGGGTTCGCTGTTGTATTTGAAATTGCTCGCACCGTTGATCGCGAAGGTGGTGAAGGATGAGGCGGTGGAGTCGGAGGTGCTGCAATTCATCGGCGACAACGCGTTGAGCGTGTTGAACCCTGTGATGGCGGCGTGCAAGGCGATGACGGACGCGGCGCGATCGTGACGACGATGGCGCGCAACGGCACGGATTTTGGAATCCGTGTGAGCGGACTCGGCGAGAAGCAATGGTTCACGGCTCCTGCCGAAATTCCGGTTGGTCTATTTTTCTCAGGCTTCACGCAAGATGATGCTAACCCCGACATCGGCGATAGCGCGATCACCGAAACCGCAGGCATCGGCGGCTTCGCGATGGCGACCGCGCCTGCGATTGTCACATTTGTGGGAGGCACGCCAAAAGACGCGATGAATGCCACGCTTGAGATGTACGAAATCACCTTTGCTGAAAGCAAATACTTCACCATGCCATCGCTTGATTTTAGAGGAACGCCGACAGGAATTGATCTTCGCAAAGTCGTAGAACTCGGAATCACGCCGCGAATTAACACAGGCATTGCACATAAAAATGCTGGCGTTGGTCAGGTGGGCGCGGGGCTGGTGCGACCGCCGTTGAAGATATTCGAGGATGCGTTGGTGGCGTTTGCGGAGAAGTATGGGCTATGAGAAGAAGAGAATTGGAGAATTTGATATGCCTACTTCAATGGAAGATATAAGAGTGTTGAGAAACGCCGAGCAGATCGCGGATGCGATTTATAAAGCCGCCTCGCGATGGGATGAATTTGCCAGGGACGTGGTTGGCAAACAGATTTCTCGCGCCGCTGATTCCACTGGGGCAAATATCGCGGAGTCGTTTGGTCGCTTTCATTGGGGGGAGAAGATCCAATTTCTTTACTACGCTCGCGGCAGTGTGTTCGAGACAAAGTATTGGGTCAATCGAGCCTCTGCGCGGGCGTTAATGTCGTCCGCCGATTCCCAAGGTTATGTTACGCGCTTAGCCGAAATTGCGCGCCAACTCAATCTCTATATTTCAAGTCTCAAGAAGCAGCGCTCGGGCGAGATCACCGTTGCCAGGACAGTGAAAGAAAGCCCTGTCCAATTCCTCGTTGAACGCCTTCCAGAGGATTTCCCAAATGTCCTCTTCGATGAAACCGACATTGACTGGCTCGAATCCCCACCCCCGCCCTCGATCCTCTAATCCTCCAATTCTCTATTTCCCAACAAAGGAGTTCCTCATGAAAATCTACGACCTTTCGCAAGACCTGAATGCCGATGCTTCGTTTTGGCCCTTCTATCCGCCGTTCGAAGTCAAATACATCAAGCGTAAATCGGAACAAGGCGTGAACGCGCAGTACATCATGACGTCCAATCACATGGGAACACATTTGGATGCGCCAAAGCATTTTGTCACCAATGGGAAGACGATTGACCAGATCCCCATCGAATGGTGTTATGGACCCGGTGTGATCGTTGACCTGAGCGACATGCTCGACGATCTGCGCCTCTTCACGCCGGAGGATATCGAGAAGCGCGCAGATGTGCATGATGGCGATATTCTTTTCATCCATACCGGTTGGCATAAATATTCCTTTTTTAGCCCAACTGGAGATGAAGAACGATATATCCAAAGACATCCCGGTCCGCATTACAGCATCTGTGACTGGCTGTTGAAGAAGAAGATTCACATCTGGGGCGTGGACATGATTTCGACGGATCATCCCATGAATTTGCCGATAGGCAGATTTCTTGGCAAGGGAGGATTAGAGCATTGGCAAAAGGTGCGCGCAAAGACCGAAGCGATCTACGGCGCGGACAAGATGGATGAACTGTTCCCCGATTCGGCATATCAACTGACACACAACGCCCTGTTTCCGCACGATTGCATCCACGTGGAGAATCTCGGCGGCGACATCGGCTTGAAGGAACTGCACAACAAACGCATCACGCTTGGCGTCTTTCCGTGGAAGTTCAAAGGCGGAGAGGCGGCGTTTTGTCGGGCGGTGGCGTGGATGTAAAAAATTCTCTAATTCTCCAATCCTCGATTCTTGCCATTGCGAGAATTAGAGGATTGGAGAATTGATGTTGACCTGATAGTTGAGGATTGGAGGATTATGACCACACGATATTTCGGCGAACGGATCAAGCGCAACGAAGACCCGCGTCTGCTGACGGGACAGGCTTTATACGTGGACGACGTGGACCTGCCCAACATGCTCCACGCGGCGTTTTTGCGGAGTCCGTATGCTCATGCACGGATAAACAACATTGACGTTTCGCAGGCATGGCAACGTGAAGGTGTGGTTGCCATTTACACAGCGAACGATTTGGGCGATTACTGGAAGCCAGGTCCGCTGTTGGTTTCGCCGCCGCCCGTGGAGGGGATTACCTTCAACGAGAAGACACAGGTTCCGCTGGCGAAGGACAAGGTCAAGTTTGCGGGGGAGCCGATCGTGATGGTGCTGGCGGAGAGTCGCTACATCGCCGAAGACGCGCTGGCAGACATTCAAATTGACTACGAACCGCTCGAAGCCGTCGTGGATATGGAAAAGGCGTTGACTGCGGAGAGTCCCGTCATCCACGAAGAGATCGGCTCGAACGTCGCGGCGCACGTGGTGCAGCGGAAGGGGGATTACGAATCGGCGAAGAAGGACGCGGCATTGGTCGTCAAGCGGCGGTTCAGTTACGAGCACGGATGCGCCGCCGCGATGGAGAACCGCGGCATCGTCGCGGAGTGGGATCGGCGTGCGGGGAGGTTAACCGTCTGGGACACCACGCAGGCTCCGGTCGTGATCCGAAACGGATTGGCGGGGATGCTGGGGCTGTCGGAGCGGAACGTCCGCGTCATCGCGCCGTTCATCGGTGGCGGATTCGGTCCGAAGATCATGATGTTCTATCAGGAGGAGGTTCTCGTCCCATGGGCGGCGATGAAGTTGAACCGACCCGTCAAATGGATCGAAGACCGCGCCGAAAATTTCGTCGCCACCACGCACGAGCGCGGGCAGATCCACGATGCGGAAGCGGCATTTGATAAAGACGGTCGTATTCTCGGACTTCACGATGTCTTTCTCCATGATGCGGGCGCGTATGCTCCGTATGGCTTGACCGTGGCGCTCAACTCGCAAGCCAACGCGCTGGGGTTGTACGACATCCAAAACTACTACAGCGAGTTCACGGCGGTCTTTACCAATAAGACCATCGTCACGCCGTATCGCGGCGCGGGGCGTCAGCACGGCACGTTCGTCATCGAACGATTGCTGGACATCGCCGCCAAAGAATTGAAGGTTGACCGAGCCGAAATCCGCCGACGCAATTTCATCCCGCCTGACAAGTTCCCGTATAACAACGCGATCATCTACCAGGATTTTGCTCCGCTCGTGTACGACAGCGGAAATTACGAACCGTTGCTCGACCACGCGCTCGAAAGAATCGAGTATCACAAATTCATCAACGAGATTCAGCCGAAACTGCGCGCCGAAGGGAAACACATCGGCATCGGCATCGTGGCGTATGTCGAAGGGACGGGAATCGGTCCCTACGAAGGAGCAAAAGTACAGGTGATGGGAAGCGGACGCGTGTCCGTCGTCACGGGCGTCGGCACGCAGGGACAGGGTCATTACACGAGTTACGCGCAGATCGTCGCCGAGCAACTCGGCGTGAGCGTGGATAAGATTGACGTGGTCACGGGCGACACCGACCAGTTCTACTGGGGCGCGGGGACGTTCGCCAGCCGCGGCGCGGTGGTAGCGGGCAACGCCATCAACGAAGCCGCCAAGGTTGTGCGCAAGAAGATCCTCAAACTCGCCTCCGAACTTCTCGACGCGCCCGAAGATGAACTCGAACTCGCCGACGGCGAAGTACGCGTGGCGGATATGCCGCGTCTGTCCATTTCACTGGGTGAACTGGCGGGCAAGGCGAATCCCATGCGCGGCGCGGTCAAGCCGGGCACCGAGCCTGGGTTGGAGGCGACGGAGTATTTCGGTCCGGAAAGAGGCGCCACCGCCAGCGGGATCCACGCCATGATCCTCGAAGTTGATCCCGAAACGATGCAGATCAAGATCCAAAAGTATCTCGTCGTGCACGATTGCGGAAAAGTAATTAATCCTCTAATTCTCGATGGACAGATTCACGGCGGTGTCGCGCAAGGAATCGGTAACGCCTTCTACGAACGCCTCGCCTACGACGAGAACGGGCAACTGCTCAACGGCACGTTCATGGATTATCACCTGCCCACCAGCCTCGATGTGCCGCGCATCGAAACCGCGCACGGTGAAACGCTTTCGCCGCTCAACCCGATGGGCGTGAAAGGCGCGGGCGAAGCGGGCGCGATTCCCGTCGGTCCGCTGTTTGCGCAGGCGTTGGAAGATGCGTTGTGGGATGTGGAGTTTGAGGTGTTGGAGATTCCGTTGAATTCGAATCGGTTGTGGGAGATTGTGAGTGGAAAGTAGAAAGTGGAGACTGGAGACTTGAGAATGGACGCTTCGACAGGCTCAGTGCGGCGCCTATCCCCCCGCCCTTCCCTCCTTCGTCTTCGCTCCCAAAGAGCGGTCGCTCCGCTCAGGACGATGGGAAGGGGGCTGGTCGGTTGATGGCGGTGACGGTTTTCCAAAGCAAGGCTTGGTGCCAAGATGGTTTGGGCTTCTCCCCACCTGCCCCCGAATGGGGGTTGGGGGATCGCGAACCATACCCGAAGCGAAGCGGAGTGGTAGACGGGAAAGGGGTTTGAGGAATGCGCCGCGCAAAAAAAAGCCTCCATTTTCACAGAGGCTCAAGGCGGTTATTTGGATTTCCGTCGTTCTTTGATAATCTGCTTGCCGATTTCCCGCACGCTTTTCTTCGGCAGCCATTTTCGGCGGTCGCGCGTGTAATCGCCGCGTCCTGTTTCATATTGTTGGAGGAAGCGAATCGTCCCTGCAGGTCCGAGTTCGCGGAGCAGGGCTTCAAATCCGATGGTGCGGATTTCGCTAAGTGTCAAATAAGTGGTTGTCATCGATGATTTGTTATGCGGGAACCGCGATATATTCCGCATAGGCAGTGCTTTCAGGAATTGGTAAATCATCCTCAAGCAATCCCTGAATGTGCATTTCCACGGCTTCGTGCATATTCCGCTCGGTTTCTTCACGAGTTTTACCCGTCGCCACACAGCCTGGTAAATCTGGCGAATAGGCTGAATAATTGTTTTCTGTCTTTTCGATTACGATAAGAAAGCGATACATGGTTACCTCTTGCCTTTTGGCTTTTCAACTTGAGCCTGTTTGAAAATACTGCTTTGGGTCCCTGGCGCAAGATCGTCATTGGGATGACCTGCAATAGTCACTCGCCCAGTTTTCTTTGGATGCTTGTATTGTCTGTGACTCCCTTTTGTTGCGACCAAATACCAGCCGTCGGCTTCAATGAGCTTGATGACCTCTCGAACCTTCATGCCTAAATTTTAGCACAGATGATCATAGGGTGAGGCGTTATGAATAAATCAAATCGGACCTTACCCCTAGCCCCTCTCCCAAGGGGAGAGGGGCTGTTCTGAATCTACAACTTATCGTGTTCCTCTGGTTCTACATCGGGGGCTTTGCTTAGGATTTCAAGGAATTTTTCGCGGCTCCCGCGCTTGGCGCGTTTTTCCAAATATTCAATCGTCGAAAGCGCGGAAACCTTTTCGGCAACAGCAAGCATGACAAATTGGTTGACGGAAATACCCTCCTCCTTCGCCAGTTCACGAAGTTGTTCATGTAATGATTTGGGTAGGCGTAAACTTAATGCGCTCATTCTTTCACCTCGCGAAGTATCTGCAAAAACTCTTTCGGAGTTATTGCCTCAATGCCAAATTGCTCTGCGCCCTTGAAATCGCTGACGTTATGCGTCACGATGTATTCACAACCAGCCGAGACCGATAAGGGTTCGTAAAAAAATAAGCTCCCTCACCTTCCACGAAATGGATGTCATTGCGAGGGTGTTCGTCCCGAAGCAATCCCCACTTTGCAGGAAAATC
>SZPG01000108.1 GCA_030263595.1 Chloroflexi bacterium CFX6 | reverse complement strand
GAGTTGGGTAGAATAGAGGAGATCCTAAAATGATGTCGTTGCGAGGAGCCCGAAGGGCGACGAAGCAATCTCCTCTTTGACGAGGGGATTGCTTCGGGCTAACGCCCTCGCAATGACAGAGAGGTGATTTATGAGTTTCCTCAAAAAACTACTCAGCGGCGGACCCACCACACCCGAAAAACGCTACTACATCTTCAACGTCAAATGCAATCGCTGCGGCGAGGTCATCGAAGGGCGCGTGGACCTCGACAACGACCTCAGCCTCAACGACGACGGCGACGGCTTCCAAGTCTGCAAGGGGTTGATCGGCAGCGGCGATAATCGCTGTTTCCAACAGATCGAGGTGAAATTAACCTTCGGCTCGTCACGTCAATTACAGGAGAAGACCATCACCGGCGGAGAGTTCGTCAACCCGTAATTCTCCAATTCTCTAATCTCCACTCCTCGATTCTCTTCTATCACACCCTCCAATTACTACTTACCCAATTACCATGAGATTTTCCTCCCCTCCCAACCAGCAAGCCTACTACGAACAAGTCTGGAACCTCGTGCGCCGAATTCCAAAAGGGAAAGTTGCCTCTTATGGTCAGATCGCTTTGATGCTGCCCATTCCAAACGGCGTGGACTTTGAAACGTACAAAGCCTTCGGTCCGCGTTGGGTGGGCGGCGCGATGGCGGCTTGCCCCGACGATGTGCCGTGGCAGAGGGTCATCAATTCTCAGGGCAAGATCAGCGACCGCCCCGGAGCGGAGAGGCAGCGTCAATTATTGGAGGAAGAGGGAGTTGTGTTCGTGAAAGATAAGGTTGATTTCAAAAAGTATGGGTGGAAAGGTCCGGGCGAAGCGGGCAAACCGAGGCAGGAAAGTTTGTTTTGAAATTGGAGATTGCTTCGCGGCGACTCGCGCCACTCGCAATGACATGTTATCGCGTCAACTCCACTACCAGCGTATCCAAAGCCAGGTCCAAAGTGACCTGGCTTGTCTTTACCCCCTCGTCAATTTTCAACAACCTGTGATGGATCGCTTCGAGTGTTTCAATCGAAAAGCGCGCGGCTTGTCCTGTGGTCTTCTCCGCCACGAAGGGATGTACGCCCAACGCGCGCGCAACGTCGTCCTTATTGCCGCGCCCGTCCAGGATTTCACGCGCCTGCAACAACAACCTGAACTGCCTCACGACCATCCCCCACAACGCGAACGGGTCTTCAGTTTCGAGCAAACGATGTAATAAATTTTGCGCGGTTTTGCCGTTGCCATTCGACAACGCGTCCACAAAATCGAACACCGATTGCTGTGACGTGACGATACACACCGCCTCCACATCGGACCCGGTGACTGGGCGCGCCCAATTGACGTACGCCAGCAGTTTGGCGATCTCCATCCCCGCCTGACGCGTGTCCACACCGACCATGTCCTTGAGCATTTCGGCGGCGCGCGGTTCGATCTGTCCGCCTTGATTCTTTGTCTCGTTGACGATCCAACCGGTCATGTCCTTCAACCTTGGAAGCATGAAGGCTTTGGTTTGGATCAGCCTGTTATTCTTCTCCGCCCATTTGACCAGCCAGTGTTTGTCGGCATCGCGCGGCTCGACATTTTCATACATCACCAAACGAGTCGTGTCAGGCGCTTTCCCGATGAACTCGAAAAATTTCTTTCTCGAAGAGGCGTTGTTATATTTCGCGGAGGGATTCGCCAGCAAAACCAGCCGTCTCCTGGCGAGGAACGGCATGGCGTTGACCGCGTTGTTCAGGTCGTTCTCGCTCATGGCGCGGGCATCGAGGCGCGCCGTGTTCATGTCCGCGCTGGTGGGATCGTCGAAATCGGACTCGAATTCCTTGAGTTTGCGCGAGATGGCGAATTCGTCGTTGCCGAAGAGGAAGTGGAGGTTCATTACAAGGATGAAGGATGAATTGTGAAGGATGAATTTTTACCGCGAAGGCGCGAAGGACACAAAGATTTCCTCGTTCTTCGCGAAGTTAAAATCATCTTCGCGGTTAAATCATTTCGTGATGATGCGGTGAACACCCTGGCGGACAAGACGAACGTCCACAACCTGCATATCGCCCATGTCCGCTTCGGTGGTAATGTAACGCTGGAGCCAGGGACCGAGCGGACGACTCAGGAAGTAGCCGAAGAGGGCGAAGGTCAACGCGAGAGGGATGAGGAGGAGCCGCCAACGGGTGGATTTGGCGCCTCGAAACGGGACCCAGGCAAAGGTCGCGGGAAGAACCGCCGCGACGACGAGGTTGGTGCCGCAGCCGGGATGTACGGCGAGTCCGCTTTCGCCGGCGCGGAGCCGGGTCAGCGCCTCCTCCGCCGCCGACTTGACTTCATCGGTTTCGAAAGCGCCGAGCAGGAAAAAGCCGGTCGGGTTGGAATGTCCCGCCATGGATTGATTCTTGTGCGTGCGCGCCAGCACGTGAAGCGTGGCGTGTTCGAGCGCGTGGTTTCGTCTTGTTTCGAGAATGAGGGGAAGTTCGAGGAGCATGTGACGATTATACATGCAATGCAGGACGACCGTCACGTCCCATCCGGCGGTTCTCTGGAAAATCTAATCGAAATCTATGCAAACCCATATTGCTCTTTTGACCGGATCGGAGAGAATGTGAGACAGAGAAATCCGAATTCGATTGCGAGCGTATCCCGTGTCAAATCCGAATCGCAAAACCGGCAAATCGCATATCCCGAAGGACTCGTTCTTGTTCGAAAAGATCGTCCCCGCATTGTTGATCGTGATGGGAATCTTCATGGCGGGTCTGATCCTGTTCGCCGCGGGCGTCCTGCTCGGCATCGTCCATTTCTAAAACATGTGGAGCGGGACGGCGTTCCGCCTCGCAAAGCGCATCATCCAAATCCCAACCTGGAGGATCCATCCTTATGACCATCAATCACGTTTTACCGTTCCTTTCGACGGCGGTCATGCTTGCCTTCGTCGCGCACGTGTTGCAGAGATATTTCGTCCGACGCCAGCCGCATTTTTTGTTCTGGGGCATCGGGCTGGCGATGTTCGGCGCGGGAAGTTTCGCGGAGGCGTATCTCGCGCTGGCGTGGAACAAGTGGGTGTTCTTCGCGTGGTACCTGTTCGGCGCGGCGTTGAACGCGGCGTGGATCGGTCATGGAACGTTGAACCTGCTCGTGCGGAAGAAGTGGGTTCACGTCGTCACCGCTGTTCTTGTGACCGGCAGCCTGTACGCGGGTTATCTGATGTTACAGGTCATGCCCAGGCTGGACACCGCCGTATTCACAACCGACAAGTTGATCAGCGAGCAATACGGGACGAAGGTCCTCGATGCGGGCGAGACCGCTCCCGCCGGCGCGTTGACCGTCACCACCACGTATCGCGGCGAGGAAGTGACCGCCGTGCGCGGCATCCTTCCGCTCGGTACGCCCGTCCGCCTGACCACTCCGTTCTTCAACATCTACGGCTTGCTGACGCTGGTCGGCGGCGCGATCTATTCCGCGTATCTGTTCTGGCGCAAACGCGTGATGCCCAACCGCGTGATCGGCAATGTGTTGATCGCGGGCGGCGCGTTGTTGATCGGCTTTGCCAGCACATTGACGCGGCTTGGTTATGGCGAGTATCTTTACATTGGGGAATTGGTTTCGGCAGTCCTGATGTACGCCGGGTTCCGTTTTGCCGCCCGCCCGCAGCCCGATGAGGTAATGCAACCCGTCCCCGCCGCGGCGGATTAGCATTGATTGTCATTGCGAGCCGAAGGCGAAGCAATCCCCTGCGAGGACAATGTCTCCATCAACGCGAGGAGATTGCTTCGTCGCCCTTCGCCTACGCTCCGCTTCGCTCAGGGCTCCTCGCAATGACATACAACTCAGTGATTCGCATTCTCAAGTTTTCGATAGGTATCGAGCAGGCTGATGAGAATCTCGTCGGTGAAGGTGTGGATCTTCGTGTACATGTCGGTGGCGCGCTTCGACGGCACGTTGGCTTCGCCGTACACTTTGACGACCGACTCGACCAGCGTATCGCGGAAAAACAAAAACGCCTTTGCCGCATCCACGTAACTCAGGTTGTATCTTCTCGCGCGTGAGGCATATTCGTATCCGATGGCATACGCCTCGGACTCGGCTTCCTGCCCGCCCGTCGAAACATACGTCATCAGCCCCTGGAACAACGAACGCGCGCTCATGCGATATTGCCTGCGCGCCTCCTCGTCCAGTTTCTGATACCAGGATTCCGCTTCGAGTCGTCCCTCGGAGATGTGCATGCGGACGTTCTTCACGACCTCGTTCATCATCCCCTCGGGCTCAATCGCCTCTTCCCTGGATTTTGAATTTGATTCCGCCCAAAGGAGAATTTCACTACGCTTATAGCGGCGGTGTCCGCCCCGCGTCTTGTGGACCGGCAGCGCGCCCTTATCGGACCAAAGCCGCACCGTGCCGGGATGCACTCCGAGCAGTCTTGCCGCGTCCCTGAGGGAAAGCCATTCGTCGGTCATTCATATCCCTTCTGCGTAGCGGACGTTCTCTTACGTCCGCTATCGGCGCAAGAGAGCGCCTTCTACACAAATTGTCCGTCGGCGCAAGAG
Source organism: Chloroflexi bacterium CFX6 (assembly GCA_030263595.1). GTDB lineage: Bacteria > Chloroflexota > Anaerolineae > Anaerolineales > Villigracilaceae > Defluviilinea. Next base: position 11,262 of record SZPG01000108.1, on the reverse strand, counting down.
AGCGCCTTCTACACAAATTGTCCGTTGGCGCGGGAGGGCGCCTTCTACGCAAAGTTAATCCGCCACAGCCGCCACCTTGTCCACAAACGCGGGTTCGTGCGCTTTTCTCTGGAACGCGCCCACGTCAATGCGATACAACATGACGGCGGCAAGGAAAATCATCGCCGCTTCGATGCCGAACACAATGAGATAGCCATGCAGGGCGTCGCCGGTGAGTTGCGTGGCAAGGTCAGCCACCACGCCCGCCATGAGCAGACCAACGAGGCGGGACAGTCCGTTCGAGAAGCCCCAGGCGCCGATGTAGAGTCCGACCTTTTCAGGCACGGTCAGATCGAAGCCGGTGCCAAATCCGAGCAGGGTAATGCCGACGTAGAAGGCGGTCTGGCTGGCGGTGAGTCCGCTGATGACAATGGTTATAAACCCGATCAGCGCGCCAAGGTTGCCGGATTGGGCAATGTATTTCTTCTTTATGCGGCCCCACCATTCGAGGACTGCCGCGACGATGAAGGCGATCAGTGTGAAACCGCTGCTGATGGATATGATCCGCGAGGTCTGTCCAATCGTCATGCCAAAGGCTTGTGCGCCAAAGGGTTCGAGCAGGACATCCTGCCCGAGGAGGGCGGCGAGGAGCAGGAGCAGGTAGACGAAAAATATCTTCGCCACGCGATTTTCCGTGATGGCGGCGGTCATCTGTTTGACGGTGTAGGTGTCCGCTTTGGCGGGAGAGGAGGAAAGGTTGACGCGGGGCTCCAGTTTGAAAAGGCCGAGCAAGCCCAACGTCAGGGCTGAGGCGGCGACAATAAGGAAAGCGCGTTCGAGAGCCACGAGATCGAAGGTCGGTACCATGGCGCTCAGGCTGATCCCGGTCAGAGCCAATCCGATGACCATGATGATGAACATGACCGCGATCGTCACCCCGCGTCCCTTTTCGCCGGAAAGCTCGGAGGCGAGGGAAAGGTAGGAGACCGCAGAGAGGTTGTAGCCCATCCCCCACGCGCCGAAAGCAAGGACGCCTGCAATGACGCCGAGCGTGAAGTTCTCGGTGATGAGGATGGCTACCATGGGAGCGACGGAAACCCCGATCACACACAGGATCAAGCCCGCGAGGATGTAAGGCGAGCGGCGATAACCGAGGATGGGATGCCGGTCCGAGAAGGAACCGATGGCAACCTGGATGGGAGAAAGCAGGTAGGGAAAGATGGCGAGGAGCGTGAAGAGGGTTTTGGAAATACCGAGGTCGAAGATCATCACGCGATTGAGCGTGCTGTTGATGGGCACGAGGGTCATGGCGACCGCGGTGTGGATGAGGGCAAGTTGGAGGCGTTTTATCAGCATGGGGAATTGGAGATTGGAGAATTAGAGACTGGAGATTGATGGCGATATTGACCCAACAGATACGCTCGAATTTTAGGCGTAAATTTCTGTAAGACAATGTAGATTTACGTAGAATTTTACTAGAGTTTTGTGAGCATCACTTTCTCCCTGCAAAAGACTTTCGTTACGCATCAATTTGGATTTATTTGGTCGTATTCAAAGAGCCGCGTAGTATAATTCGCGCCTCAGATATCTTTGGAGTTCAAACGAAAACATGTCCGTCAGCCCCGCCATGCGGCGATATGCCGCCGAAATCTACCGTCTGCAACACGATCACGAGCAGGTCTCTCTCTCGTTGTTAAGTTCACAGGTCGAAGCCTCCGCGCAGGCGATCTCCACCATGGTCAAACGCCTGCATAAGAACGGGTATCTTGTGCATGAACCGTATCGCGGCGTGCGGCTCACCCCGGAAGGCGAACAGATCGCCATGCCCGCCCTGCGCCGTCACCGACTCACCGAAGTCTTCCTCGTCAAAGTGATGAAATACGACTGGGCGTCCGCGCACGAGTTGTCGGACGTGTTCGAACGCGGCGTCAACGACGAGATCGAAGACCGCATGGACGAACTCGCAGGCTACCCCACGCGCTGTCCGCACGGGGAGCCGATCCCGGGCAAAGACGGGGTCATGCCTGTGGTGAACGACGTTTCGCTTGTGGATGTCCCTTCGGGTTCGGATTGCGTCGTCAGCCGCGTCCGCACGCACGACATGGACAAACTCCGCTACATCGCCGAGATCGGGCTCGTGCCGGGGATTCCGTTCCATTTGTTGAGTTGCGCGCCGTTCAGGGGACCGCTCCGCCTCGAGATGAAACCGCACGATCACATCATCGGCTACGAGTTGTCGCAGTCCTTATGGGTGGAGGTGACGAAGCGCGGCGAGGGGAACAAACTGCCGCCGTTGAAGACCCCGATGAAATAATAAAAACGTCCCGAAGGATCGGGCTCCTCGGGGCGTATCAACCATCGGGGCGGAAAGAAGCGGGGGACTTCCTGCATAAGGAAATGATGACATCCATCCATTTGAAAAAACGATGGCGAGTGAAATAATAAGGTCAACCATAATATTTTACGAAGGGCTGCCTTATGACTCTCCCGCAGTTGAGCGAAAGCACGGAAATGTATTTGAAGGCGATGGCGGAGTTGGGCGACCGAGATATCGCCATCTCGCGCCTTGCCGAACGCCTGAATGTGACGCACGTCTCCGCGAACGAGATGATGCGGAAACTGGGCGATCAGGGTCTGGTGACGCATACGCCCTATAAGGGCGTGACGTTGACGAAGAAGGGGCGCGAGGCGGCTGGCAACGTGTTACGACGACAGCGGCTTTGGGAGGTTTTCCTATATCAGCATTTGAACATCGAATGGGCGAAGATCTATGAACTGGCGTGCGCGCTCGAACACGCCACCGCGCCCGAAGTGACCGAGGCGCTGGCGGAATTTTTGGGAAACCCGACGACCTGCCCGCGCGGAAACCCAATTCCCGATGAAAAGGGGGCGTTCATTCCGTTGAACGGCATCGCTTTGAGCGAAGTGGAGGTGGGCAAAACAGTGACGGCGCTGGCTGTGAACGCGACCTCCACCGAGGTATTGAAATATTTGCAGGAACGAAACATCCTGCCGGGACAAACGATAAAAGTCCTCGAAGCCGCGCCGCTGGACGGTCCGCTCACGTTGCAAGTGGACGGGAAAGAGGTCGCGCTGGGACTTTCGATGGCGGAGTTTGTGATCGTGAAGATTTAATCCGCCAAGCCCCGCGAATAAATATTAGCGGAGACTAGCGGATAAAACCCCGAGAGAAAAATATCAAATGTCCGAATCCATCCAACTCCATCTCCTCCGCCCCGGACAAAGGGCAGTCATCGTCAAAATCAATGGGAATGGGGCATTACGCCGCCGGTTCGTGGAAATGGGAATCGTCAAGGGCGAGACCATTCTGTTCGAACGCCACGCGCCGCTCGGCGATCCCGTCGAATATTTCATCAAGGGCTATCACCTCGCTTTGAGAAAAGAGGAAGCCGCGCACATCGAAGTATCGGTGGATCACGAAAACGCGGAGACGGACCCGGTCGTTGAAACAGGAAGCGACTACGCCTGTTCCGGCAGGCGGCGCCGGAGAAGATGGCGCTTCGGGATTTTTTCGTGAAGCGCCGAATATGACTTCGAGGAGTTGACAATGGCAGACCTCACCATCGCACTCGCCGGAAATCCCAACGCGGGCAAGACCACCATCTTCAACGCGCTGACAGGACTGCGCCAGCACACGGGCAACTGGCCCGGCAAGACCGTCGAAAAGAAGGAAGGCGAGATCGAACACGACGGCAAAACCATCAACATCGTGGACCTGCCCGGCACGTACAGTCTCACCGCCTATTCGCCCGAGGAGATCATCGCCCGCGATTTCATCATCGAGCAGCGCCCCGATGTGGTCGTCAACGTGGTGGACGCGACCAATCTCGAACGCAATCTGTATCTGACGGTTCAAATCCTCGAGTTGGACGTGCCTGTCGTCCTTGCGCTCAATATGACCGACGACCTGCACAAGAACGGCGCAACGATCAACACAGACCTTCTCTCTCAATTGCTCGGAAACATTCCCATCGTGCAAACCGCGGCAAACAAAGGCAAGGGCATTTCCGAACTCATCAACAAAGCCGTGCGAATGGCGAAGAATAACTAGCCACGGAGATACTCCCGAAAGAACATCGGGACGACGTGAGTCACGGAGATTTTAAAAAAATTCTCAGTGTCTCCGTGTCTCAGTGGTTCAAACCGACTGAAAGCACAATGACCATCGCTACACAATCCCTTTTCAAACTCGATTACGGCGGCAAGATCGAACGCGAGATCGCCAAACTCATCGCCGCGTTCGACGAAATTCAATTCGACACGGGTCGTTATCCCAAACGCTGGCTGGCGCTCAAACTGCTCGAAGCCGACGCCGACATTCTCGATCACGTGAGCAAAATACCGAACGGCGAACAGGTCGTCACGCTTGCCAGACAGGGCGCGGAACACGTCGCGTCCATGCTCGGCGACGACGTGGATTTGCTCACCGCCGACCGCCGCTACGGTTACATCAACGGCGTCGTGCGCCAGTCGCTTCACCGCCCGCTCCTCGACCGCATCACCCTCACCGACCGCATTGACGACGTCGTGACCCACAAATGGCTCGGCCTGCCCTTTTTCTTCGCGGTGATGTACATCGTCTTCCGACTCGTGATTGACGTATCCTCTCCCTTTTTGGATTGGATGGACGCGGTCATCAACGGTCCCATTGCCAATTGGCTCCGCTTCATTCTTGACCTTTTATCTGCTCCCGCGTGGACGCGCTCCCTCGTCATTGACGGAATCGTCGCCGGGGTCGGAGGCGTGCTGGTCTTTGTCCCCGGCTTGTTGATCCTGTATTTCTTTCTAGCGTTACTCGAGGACTCAGGCTACATGTCACGCGCCGCGTTCGTCATGGATCGCTTCATGCGCGTCGTGGGTCTGCACGGCAAATCGTTCATCCCGATGATCCTCGGTTTCGGCTGCGCCGTCCCAGCCATTTACGCCACACGGACAATCGCCAGCCGCCGCGACCGCGTGCTGACCGCGTTGCTCGTGCCGCTCATGTCATGCTCGGCGCGTTTGCCTGTTTACGTGGTCTTTGGTCTGGCGTTCTTCGGCGCGCGCGCCGGGACGGTCATCTGGGCGATGTACGCCTTGGGCATCGTCGTCGCGATGATCGCAGGGATGGTCTTCACGCGCACGATCCTCAAACCGGACGTCACGTCCGCGTTCGTGTTGGAACTGCCTCCCTACCGCCAGCCCGCGTTGAAAAGCGTATTGATCCACATGTGGGAGAACACGCGCGAATTCATCCGCAAGGCAGGGACGTTGATCCTCTTCGCGTCGGTCGTCATGTGGCTGTTGTTGAATCTTCCCTGGGGCGTGAGCGACCAACGCGACTCGTATTTCGGCAAGGTCAGCGGCTCGATCTCGCCGGTCTTTGCCCCGCTCGGGTTCGGCAACTGGGAAACAGGCGGCGCGCTGGTCTCCGGTTTTATCGGAGGGGAGGAAGCGCAGGTCGTCGAGGAAACAACTTTCGGCGAAGACCTGATCGGCATCGGTCGGGGATTCGCGGAGGCGGGGGTCAGTTCGGGGAAGATCCTGTTGAGCATCCTCCCCGGCGTGGATTTGGTGAATGAGGAAGACGGATCGGAAGACACCGCCCTGAGCGTCGCCCTGCGCGAACACTTCTCGCCGTTGAGCGCGGTCGCGCTGCTGGTGTTCGTTTTGTTATACGTGCCTTGCGTCGCAACGCTGGGCGCGATCAAACACGAGTTCGGCGCATCCTGGGCAGCGACATCCGCTGTCTATCAAACCGCGGTGGCATGGCTCGCCGCCTTCCTTATCTACCAGGGTGGGCGCCTGCTGGGGCTGGGGTGATGTCATGCTGAATCAACTGGTTAAACTGCTCGAAGACAAAGAGAACGGACTGAGCCTTTCCGAGATCAGCCGCGCCATGAATGCCCAGCCTTCGGCGGTGCTGTGCATGATCAATTTACTGGTTCGAAAGGGGAGACTGCTCGAGATCGGGCCCGACGGTCAATGCTGCACAACGTGTGGGATTCGATCCGAATGTAATCTGCTCGCGGCAAGGGGGAAGAGGTATGTGGCGGCGTCACGTTCCAGAAAAATTGCCCTGCCTGCAATTTAGCCGTGAACACGCAGGGACGCAAGGTAAAGATGATAATTCCCCGCCCACGTCGTTTATTCGCCGTCGCCCAGTTTACCTGCCAGCCTTCCGAAATCGCCGAATGCGTCCTTCGATCTCGACAAGGATGTTACGAGTTTCGGTCATATCCGTTTCGTTGAGGTGATAACTCAATTCCGCCAACAGGGGTTTCATTTCAGGGTTGAAGGCGTGGATCAGGGTGGCAATATCGTTCTCGTAAATACCTACGCGCTCGAAACTTCCCTGACGGTATAACGATGGCAGGGCAAACAGTTTCAACAACAACAAACCTTCCACGGTTGCACAGCGTATCTTACGGTCCAAAAATTGTTTTTCAACGCTATATTCCTTCGCCACCTTTTCGAATAACGGATTCTTTGTGAGCAGAACGTCAATTTGCAACTCCCCAAATTTCCCGTGCGCGAAGTACATGTCCTGGCTTTCGATCCTGATCTCAGGCAGCTTTTCAAGCGAAGGCAGGGTCATGATGAGGTCAATGTCCTGCGTGTTGCGTCCCTCCACGTAGGTCAACAGGGCAATGCCGCCCGCAAGCACATAGTCTGTTTTGCGGGAATCAAGCAGGTCGAACAATTTCTCGACCTGGGTCAATAGAGAGTCTGCTTTCATAATGACCTCAAGGGAATTCTTGAAATTAAAAACAACGGCGTTTCGCAAAACGCTGCCGATTTGAGAGAGGCTGTGGATCATGGCTCGCGTGATTTCCTGGCAAGATATTCCTTTGCAGTTCGAAGAAACTCCCGCGCGTGTTCGATCATTTCGAAGACAAGTTCTTCATCCAATCCAGAACTCACGTCATAATCCCCGACAATTCGCTGGTCGTAGGCATCCAACAACCAGCGATGAAATTTAGGGTCGAGGATTTTCGTCTTTGCGAAATACAGTCCATAGGCTCCATGAATGTCGCCGTGTTTATTGAAGGACAATTCCTTCTCTTCATACAACAGGGCTTCCGCTGCGTGCATCATGGGGTAATAAGCCCTGCCGTCGGCAACGTCAATCTTGCCGATCTTCAAAAGAGCCTCGGCGGCTTCCGGCACATCCAGCGACTTATCGAGGAGTTTTTGGGTGAACACGTTCATGCGGGCTGCCCTTGCGCTCGTATGTTCCGCAACAGAGGACTGTCTTCATTCTTCCAGCGGTCCTCCGTCATGAACAGGCGGCTGACCGAAACGTTGTAGTCCAGGGAGAGTCTTGCGTTCAACTCACTTGTCCGTTTGATCTCATCCCCGTAACGTTGCCAGGAATCCAACACGATCATCACATCCACATCCGAATCTGGTTGATTTTCCCCGCGCGCATACGACCCGTACAGGTACACGCCTTTGAGACGTTTGCCGTATATTCGGGAAAGTTCGTTTTTTAATTCGCCGAGCAATTTTTGAACATTGGTTGGCATAGGACTTCCTGCCAATATCTTACCGTTTTTTGGGTTTGCAAGCAACCGCCTACTTCCCCTTGATCATCCCCCTCGCCACCTGCAATAACTCATGCGCGGAGCGCAGAGTTCCTTCGCCCACTTCGCCGAGCATTTGCGAGAGTTCGAGCAGGCGCGCCTCACCGTCCAGCCGTTCGACGCGGGTGATGGTGCGGTTGCCTTGAACCAGTTTTTGCACCTGGTAATGTTCGTCGCCAAAAACCGCCAGTTGTGGGAGATGCGTCACACAAAAGACCTGGTGCGAACGCGAAAGATTCCATAACTTCTGCCCGACGATCATCCCCACGCGCCCGCCGATGCCCTGGTCAATTTCATCGAAAATGAGAGAAGGCACTTCGTCCGCGCGCGCCAGCACGTTCTTCAATCCCAGCATCAAACGCGAGGTCTCGCCGCCCGAAGCGATCTTGACCAATGGCTTGAGTCCTTCGCCGGGGTTCGGGGCGATGAAAAATTCCACCTTGTCGAATCCATTATGGTCGAAGGCGACGCGGTTGCCGTTTTCGATGGGTATCCCGTTCGGGTCGGGCTTGGTCTGAAAGTCCACGTTGAACTTTGCGGCGGACATCCGCAAATCGTCGAGTTCGGATTCGATGCCTATGCTCATCGCCTCCGCGGCGGACTTGCGTTTTTCGCTCAACGCGCCGCCCTGCCGGGCGAGTTGATTCAACAGATTCGCCTCCTCCAGTTCGAGCGTTTCGATTCGTTCCGCCGCGCCGGTGATCGTTTCCAGTTGCCTGCGCGCGTCCTGCCCATAAGCGATCACCGCCGGGATGCTCCCGCCATACTTGCGCTTCAGGGAATGGATAAGATCAAGTCGTTCCTCCACTTCGTCGAGCCGCTTCGGGTTGAATTCGATTTCGTCCAGATAGTTCCGCAGGTTGTGGACGATCTCTGAGATCGTATCGAGCAACACTTCCGCCTGGTTTGCCAATTCATTTTGCGCCGGGTCGAGTTTGGCAAGCGCGCTCAACGCCTGCGCCGCCTGCCCGATCAGGTCGCTTGCGGCGGGCATTTCGGGCGAGCCTTCATCGAGGATCGCCAGCGCCTCCTGCGCGTTCTGCGCCAGCGACTCGGCGTTGGCAAGGCGGTCGCGTTCCTTGCGCAACTCCTCGTCCTCGCCTGCTTTCAAACGCGCGGCTTCGATCTCCTCCGCCTGGTAGGTCAACATCTCGATGCGCCGGTCGGCGTCCGCTTGCGCCTTTCGCAGTTCGTTCAACTCGCGCCGCAGGTTCAACAACTTGTGATACGCCTGGCGGTAGTCGCTGAGGGGTCGCGAAATTTCGGCGTAGCGGTCGAGCAAGCCCAGGTGTGCGCGTGAATCGAGCAGGGATAAATGTTCCGCCTGCCCGTGGATGTCCACCACGAGCGCGCCGATCTCCTTCAACAGCGAGACCGCCACCGTCCGCCCGTTGACGCGCGCCACGCTCCGCCCCTCTTTGCGGATCTCGCGGGAGAGAGTCACGTAATCGGGATCGTCCATCAACTCTTCGCGATTCAGGATCCCGTGCGCCGCCTCCCTCTCCGGACCTTTGAGTTGAAACACACCCTCGACCAGCGCGGCGTCCGAATCCGCGCGGACGTAGGTCGTGTCCGCTTTGCCGCCGATGAGCATGACCACGGCGTCGAGGAGGATGGATTTGCCCGCGCCGGTCTCGCCGGTGAGGATGATGAGACCGGGCCCGAAGCGCAGGTCGAGTTTGTCTATGATCGCAAAGTTTTGGATGTGGAGTTCGGTTAGCATGGTTTATCTGAACAGTTGGATCCCGGATAGCCGCGTGTACACAACAGGGGTGACGATGACGAGATAGATCGCCTGGAAGATGATGCCAAAAACGTCGAAGACAAGCAGTTGAAGAAGTATGAAAGGCGCCGCTCCCAATACGACGCCTACGGCGACCGTGATGAACAACGGGCGCGAACGACGCTTCCCTGTGACCGCGCGCACGCCTTCGGAGATCGCCACCGCCGCGGTCGGCGCGCCGAGAAAGATGATGAACCATCCCAGGAATCCGATGCCCTCGATCAATGTGACGAGGAAGGACGCAATGCCCGAAAGAAACGCCGCGGCGATAAAACCCAAAACATAGTCATACCATTCGGCTGTGTCGAAGGTCTTCCGCCGCTCGCGCACACATTCCCTGCAACGATAGCCCGTCGGCGTGCGGACCGCGCAGGAGGCGCAAATCGGGCGGTTGCAGTTATTACAGCGCAGGGAGGTCTCGCGGTTTGGATGTACGTAACAATAGAGTGTTTCAGTTGATGTATCGGTCATCTCGGCAATCCCAAAGAGTTCTCGTTCATGTGCGCGGTCAGGTTTCGATAGAAGTAACCCGGATCCCCAAAGCGGACGAATTGCGCGGTCACGTCCGCGGCGCGGACGTCCACGCGGTCATCCTCCATCAGCACGATCGAAGGTTGCCCGTCAACGCTCAGGACGGCATTGTCGCCTCGCACCAGGATGCTCACCGTCGAACCTTCGGAGAGGACAACGGCGCGGTCCACGGAAAGATGCGGAGCGATCGGCACGAGCAGGATGTTGCGCAGTTCGGGCGGCAGGATGGGTCCACCCGCCGCGAGAGCGTACGCGGTCGAGCCGGTGGCGGTGGAGGCGATCAACCCGTCGGTGACGTAACTTGTCAGGTGACGCCCGTCAACCGAGGCGGAAAGCCGCACCGGGCGCAGGATCTGTCCGCGCCCAACGACAACTTCGTTCAACGCGTTCCACGCGCCTTGCGAGTCGCCTGCGCGAACGTGTTCCGCGTGGAGCATCATGCGGTTTTCGATCCACGCTTCGCCGTTCAACAATTTATCGAAGTATTCGCGCCATTCGTGACGATCAACCTGGATCAGAAACCCAAGCCTGCCCAAATTGACCCCGAGGATCGGCAAACCGAGAGGGGCGCACAAGTGACCCGCGCGCAGGACGCTCCCATCGCCGCCTGCAATGACGAGCATGTCGAATTCCCGGTTCCGCACCCGCCTGCGCAGGTCCTCGTCATAAAGGGAACCGAATGGCGCGTCCATCCCCTTTTCCTTGAAATAGGCGGACATCGCCTCCGCTTCCATGGATGCCTCGGGCATCCGCGGATAGGCTGTGATGACGGGGCGTTGGGGGATGAAGGGGTCGGGCATGGCGTTATTATAAAGTATACAGGTACACAGGTACACAGGTAGACAGGTAGACAGGTACACAAGTGGGTAAGTTGTTCGACGTGTGTACTTGTGTACTTGTCTACTTGTGTACTTATCTACCTGCGTACTTTTACCTCAGCCTCTGATCGCACACATCCCGAAACCCGCATCGTTTACAACGGGACGCCTGTTCGTGCGACCGAGGGATCTCTTTCCTGCGTTCATCCCTTTTCATCTCCGACAGCAGGTCGAGAAGAGACGATTCCAACTCGCGCGTGTAATCCACGGCAAAATCCCTTCCTTCATAATGAATGATCCCGTACGGCGGGCGTTTGTGGTATGTCTTCTCCACCAACAGGCAATACGATGCCAGTTGATAGATATGCGAGTCATACGGCGCATCCGGCGCGCGTCCCGATTTCACTTCCACGGGGATGATCTGTCTGTTCTTTTCGATGAGGTAGTCCGGTTTGCCGGCCAGATCGAGGGCGGCGTAGTAAAGCGGTTTCTCCAGTTTGTTCCAACCGTGGGTGTCGGTGTAGATGACGCGCCCGCCGGGCAATCCCGCGGCTTTTCGCTGGCG
>SZPG01000014.1 GCA_030263595.1 Chloroflexi bacterium CFX6 | reverse complement strand
CCGGCGGGTTTGTTGATGACAAGTATGTGTTCGTCCACATGTATAATCTTCATGGATGTATTTTACTGTATGGCGACTCTCTATCTGATCTGCGGATTGCCTGGCTCTGGCAAGACGACCCTTGCAAGGCAACTTGAAAGGGAGCACAATGCCCTTCGCCTTTGCCCCGATGAGTGGATCGCGCAAATCCTGGCAGACCCGGGCGACAGAACGGAAATGGATCGTTTGCGGGACGTTGTCGAATCCATTCAATGGGATGTCGCAAAACGTGCGCTCATAACCGGCGTGAACGTCATTTTGGAGAATGGCTTTTGGTCGCGCGAGGAACGGATCCGTTTTCGGACGGAAGCCGAAATCCTGGGAGCGGATGTCGAATTGCATTATTTGAGCGCTGGTATTGATGAGCTGTGGAGACGAATCGAAGAAAGAAACGCTGAACTTCCTGCCGGAACGTTCCACATCAATCGGGACGAACTGGATGAATGGGCAAAACTCTTTGAGACTCCGTCCGAAGATGAAATGCCTTTCTTGACACACTCATCATAAACGCATATTATCCAATCCATGAACGACAATGAAACCTTCAATCCCTTCCTGGTCGATTCTCTCAACCATCCGCTTGCGGGCCCCATCCGCAGGTTGCTGCATCGCGATGGACGACGCGAGTTAAATCAAATCCTGATTGACGACGAGGAGAACATCCTCCAGGCGCTCGAAGCGGGCGTGGAGGTCGAGTCGGTCTATTACGCGGGAGATGAAGTGATCTCCGAGAAGTTGAGAAAAAACCTCACGCCCGGCGCCACCATCCACGAGGTGGCAAAACGGACGACCAAAAAACTCTTCGAGAACGACAAGATCTCGCGCATCTTTGCCATTGCCGAAACGCCCAAGCCCAAAGGTTTGGAACTACTGAAGACCATCAGGAAAGATATTGTCGTTTTGGAGGATTTGAGCATTTCGGGGAACATCGGGAACATCATTCGCACCTCCCTCGCGCTGGATTTGGGCGGGATGATCCTGCTGAACATGGACCCGCTCGATTTGTACGACCGCCGCCTCATCCGCGCCAGCCGCGGCTACATGTTCTCCCTTCCCATTATGACCGCCTCGACGAAGGACTTCCTCGATCATTGCAAAGCGGACAACGAGACCCTGCTTGTCGCCGCGATGGACGCGGAAAAAAGTGTGGAGGCGATCGCCTCCATCCCTGAGCGATTGCTGATCGTCTTTGGCAGTGAGAAGGAGGGGTGTTCCCCTGAGATCGAAGCGGGGGCGACAATGAAGGTGCGAATCCCGATCAACCCCAAGGTCGAGTCGCTGAACGTCTCCGCCGCGGCGGGGATCACTCTGTTTCAGCGGATTCGATTCAATCGGATGGCGGGAGAGTAGAAAGTGGAAAGTAGAAAGCATGCCCTCCCGAAAGAGCATCGGGACGATGTGAGCGCAGTCGAAGGGTGGAAAGTGGAAAGTGGAAAGTAGAAAGTGGAAAGTGGAAAGTGGAGGTGGAACTTTTTGTTTGTGGGGGCGTCAAAGAGGGGAAAATACAATTTGGAGAAGTGAAAATGAAGAGACTATTCTTTTTCGGTTTGTTGACAATGATCGCGCTGACCGCCTGCGCCGGCGGTTCGTCTGCATCCATTCGGGGGGAGTGGAGACTGGTCTCGTACGGTCCCCCTTCGGAGCAGGTTTCCGCCGTCCCTGACGTGGAAACGTCCATCGAATTCAAGGACGGCCAGATGAGCGGGAGCGTGGGCTGCAACGGTTTCGGCGGCGAGTATAAAGTGGACGGCGATACGATCACATTCGACCAGATCATCTCGACGATGATGTTCTGCGAGGGCCCCGTCGGCGGGCAGGAGGCGGCGACGCTGGCTGTGATGCATGAAGCCGCGAAGTTCACGCTCGACGGCGATACCCTGACCATCACTTCGGCGGATGGCGCCTCTGCCATCGTAATGGAACGCAAGTAGGTTGGAGAAACGAGGGTGGAAAATAGAAAGTAGAAAGTAGAAAGTGGAAAGTAGAAAGCATGCCCTCCCGAAAGAGCATCGGGACGATGTGAGCGCAGTCGAAGGGTGAAAAGTGGAGGGTAGAGAGTGGAGGGCGGGGGAAGTATTCAGTTTCCGGCGCGGTTATTGTTCTTTTCCAGCCAGCGCAGCATGAGCCAATGATGCGAATCCGGCTTTGCCCAGGGATGAGTTTCGTAAACCCGCCGGAGAGCCTCTTCGGCGCTCAAGCCTTCCAATAACATCAACACCGCGCAACATACGGTGGGGGAACGGTTCATCCCCGCCACACAATGGATCAGGACGCTCTCGTTCTCTTGCAAACGGTTGATGACCCAATCCGCCTCTGCGCGGATTTCGTCCACCGTCATTCCCTTCGAGCCTTCGCCTTTTTCGACGGCGCGGTCGTTGGCGTGGAGCGCCCCGTCCTTCACCCAGAGGCTGGGTTTTTCGCCCAGGTTCAGGACGGCGTCAATTTCGGGGCGATACTCGGGTTGATTTTCCAGCCCACCGACAAAGAGTCTGTTTTCGATCACGTTCCCATTTATGCTGAACGTTACGGGGTCGCCCCCGAAGCGGTCGTAGAGGTCATACGGTTGGGGGACTTCGCGTTCGGGCATGGGAGGCGAGGGCGACCAGTCTCTTTCGAAGGTGAAGGATGGACCCGCCTCCGCCTGTTCGTGCGTAACGCTGGCGGCGAAAAAGTTCATGGTCGCATCCAGCGGACCGCGCATACCGAAGATGTGGAAGATATCCTCCATGCCCGGCATGATCCACGAGTGCATGATGTTGACGATGCGGGAGGGATCGTCAAGCGGGTATTGCCCCAGCGCGGCGAAGAAATCCGTCCGCTTGAGTCCCTGGACATTGGAAAAGGATAATTTCAGCGGGACGTGCCTGCCAGTCACCCGCTCCATGACGACGCCATCGCGTTCGAACAACTCTGATTCGACGATCTCAAGCCCCTGGACCTGCATGTGGATTTCGTTCCCGTTTTCCGCGAAGGAGTCCAGGCGCGCGCCCTGCATGAGATGGGCAAAGGGGTGTCGGACGATTCGGGTGAGTTGTTTCGTGGGCATGGTTAAGTCACGGTCAATTTTTGTTTAGTGTATCGTTCGTGGCGCTTCTCCACAATCACCCGTTTGATACGGTCGAAGCCTTCCCATATCTCGGTAAAGGATGTGTAGAGCGATGAGAAGCCGAGGCGGATGTTGTCGGGCGCGCGGAAATCGGGGATGACGTTCATTTCCTCGATGAGGGCGCGGTTGATGCGATAGCCGTCCGCGTGGCGGATGGAGATGTGGGAGCCGCGTTGGGCAGAGTCACGCGGGGAGCCGAGGGAAAAGCCCAATGGGGCGAGCCAGGTATCGGTTAAGAAAGAGGCGTAGTCCGTCATCAAAATCGCCTTGGCGCGGATGGCGTCCATGCCGGCTTGCAGAGTCGGTTCGAGGGCGGCTTCCATCGTGAGGAGAGAGATCATGGGTTGAGTGCCAACGAGGAAACGCTGCGCGCCGGGCGCAGGGATGTAGTCGAGCGAGAAGTCGAAGGGATTCTTTTGTCCCCACCAGCCCCAGATGGGTGACGATAATTTTTCTTGAATGTTCTTGTTCACATAAAGAAAGCCGGGCGCGCCGGGACCGCCGTTGAGGTATTTGTAGGTGCAGCCGATGGCGAAGTCGGCGTTGCAATCGTCGAGGTGAACCGGGACGGAGCCGACGGAGTGGCTGAGGTCCCAGAGGACGAGTGCGCCTTTGGTGTGGGCGAGGTCGGTGATGCGGCGCATGTCGTAGAGGTAGCCGCTTTTGAAGACGACGTGCGAGAGTGCCACGAGGGCGGTGTTTTCGTCTATGGCGGATTCGAGGGCAGCGAGGTCGGGGGTGATGTCGTCGTCGGTAGCGCCGATGCGGAGGATTTCGTATTTACCCTCACCCCTAACCCCTCTCCCACTGGGAGAGGGGGATTCTGCGTCAAGTAATTTCACTATTCCCTGAAGAATGTAAAGATCAGATGGAAAGTTGAAAGTGTCGGTGATGATTTTTTTTCTATCAGATTGAAGTGTGAGCGCGGACGCGGCGAGTTTGAAGAGGTTGAGCGAGACCGTATCGCTGACGAGGGTTTGACCGGGCGCGGCGCCGATCAGTCCCCCGATCTTGTCGCCGACGCGTTGAGGAGCCTCCCACCAACCCTTGTTCCAGCCGCGGATGAGGTCGTGTCCCCATTCATTTTCAACAACTTGTTTTGCTCTTTCCTGTGCAGCCTTGGGCATACGACCGAGGGAGTTGCCGTCGAGGTAGATGAGGTTCGGGTCGGTGATGACGAATCCCTCGCGGTAGGAGGCGAGGGGATCCTGGGAGTCGAGGTGGTGGGCGAAGGAGAGGGATGGAGAGAATTGGGTCATATTATTACTACGAGAGGGGAGTGGGGAATGGAAAGTGGAAAGTAGAAAGTGGAAAGTGGAAAATGGAAAGTGGAAAGCATGCCCTCCCGAAAGAGCATCGGGACGATGTGAGCGCAGTCGAAGGGCGGAAAGTGGAAAGACGGCAATTGATAAAATCAACCTCAATATCCTATCCTCTCCCATTTTTCAAGAAATTGATTTTGTTCATATTCACGCGGTTGAAGCCAGAAACTTATTTTGCCGTCTTTTTCCCCACGATGCGCCAGTTCCTTTATTTCATTCGGCAACAAAACAAAACATTCCGGTTGATCTGTAACTGCATTTCGGCAGATGATTACAAAATCTGCGATAAGGTGATCAAGTTTGTTCCCAAGAGGAACCGGGCTTCTCCGCGAGAGGGTTTTGACTTGAATTGTTATGGTCTTTGTCGCCTCCTGATTATAAGCAACAATATCAACCCCTTTCGCATTTCTGGCAGTTGGTAAAACATTCCACCCTAAACGCGAAAGTTTATAACATACATAGTAAAGTCCGACATTTCCTACTACTTGATTGTTGCCGGGCATGATTACTCCGCGTGTTTCCTTGTTTACCTGTCTACTTTCTACTTTCTACTTTCCACCCTTCGACTGCGCTCAGGGCATGCTTTCTACTTTTTACTTTTCCCTTTTCTGCTTTTTACTTGTCTACTTTCCACTTTCCACCCTTCGACTGCGCTCAGGGCATGCTTTCTACTTTCTACTCTCCACCTTGCTCATCGCGTACTCCGCCAGCGCGGTGATGGTCAGCGACGGGTTGACGCCGGGGTTGGCGGGCATGACGGAACCGTCCACAACGTATAAACCGGGATAGTTGAAGACTTGGAAATCCAAATCAATCACGCCTTCGTGGTCGTTCCTCCCAAACGGGACGCCGCCCATTAAATGCGCCGTGGTCGGGAAGTTGAGAAGGCTGTCCGTGAAGGCGGCTTGCGGGATGCCGTTCACTTTTTGCGCCAAGCGGCGGGTGACATAGTTCCCGACCGCGATCTGTTTGGGCGGCGGATTCTCCGCATCGGGTTTGATGACCAGTCCCTTGCGGAAGAGCGTGAACGGGTTCCGTCCGAGACGGATGTGCGTGAGGTTTTCATCCACCTGCATGACGAGCAGGATGGTCGTGTATTTCGCCCAGCGCGAGAAGAACTTGGCATACAGAAAATCAACCGGATGACGCAGCGCTTCCCAGATCGTTTTCAAAGAGCGGACAAACGCCGAATCCCCTCTTACGTGCGGCGCGGTCAGCACGCGGATAAAGGACGAACCGTCGGGATAGCGCACCGGTTCGATGCGCGTGATCTCGTCCGCCTGGAAGATGGAGGTGATGGCGATGCCCTTCGAGTGATCAATGTGTTTGTCGCGCGTCGTCACGCCCATGATGTTCTCGCTGTTCGTGCGGACGTTGTCGCCAAGTTTCGCGGAAATCTTCGGCAGCGATCTCGTGATGTCACGACAGCGGAAGAGCAGTTCCATCGTCCCCAATGCGCCCGCGGCGACGATGACATTGCGGGCGCGGACGGTTTGTCGTTTTGCAAATGGATCGGTGGAGGAACGATAATGCACTTCATAACGCTCCCTCACCTCCTGCCCCTCTCCCTCAGGGAGAGGGGGTGGGGTGAGGGGCTGAAGCGGCTGGATGTCCGTCACATTGGACTCTCCGATGATCTGCGCGCCGTTCTTCTCGGCGAAATACAGATAATTTTTGGTGAGCGTATTTTTGGCGTTATACCGACAGCCGACCATGCAACCGCCGCAATAATTACACCCCGCGCGGACGGGTCCCGCGCCGCCGAAATATGGATCAGCCACGATCTGCCCTTCCTGCTCTGGATCGCCGAAGAAGACGCCCACGTCGGTGCGACGAAATGTATCGCCTCTGCCGAGCTCCACAGCGATGTCCTTCATCTTTTCATCGGAATACCAAAGCCTGGGATTTGTCGTGACGCCCAACATGCGGCGCGCGGTTCGATAATGCGGCTCAAGCAGGGACTTCCAATCCGCGAGGTGTTTCCAGGCGGGAGATTGAAAGAGGCGTTCGTCCGGTTCCATCAACACGTTGGCATAGGTGAGGCTGCCCCCGCCGACGCCGCTTCCATGCAACGCGAGTTGACCGTTGAGGAAGGTCATCTGGAAAATGCCAAAGCATCGCAGCGCGGGAAGCCAGAGGAACTTGGGGAGGTTCCAGTTCGTCTTTGGGAATTCGTGGTCTTCGAATCGTTTGCCGCGTTCGAGCACGAGAACGGAATAACCCTTTTCGGTCAATCGCATGGCAGAGACGCTTCCCCCGAAGCCGCTTCCTATAATTACAAAGTCATAAACTTGTTGCATCAACGCTACCCTCCGCAGTGAGTTGACTTGATTATAAGCGGTTAGCTAATTTTCCCTCCTCCCCTTCGTCACGATCCGAATCGGCGTCCCCAAAAATCCATATTCGGCGCGGATCTGGTTCTCCAGATAACGTAAATACGTAAAGTGCATCAACTTGGGATCGTTCACATAGATCATGAACGTCGGCGGATCGCTTCTCACCTGCGTTCCGTAGAACATTTTCAATTGTCGTCCTGCATGTGTGGGATGTGGATGCGCGTCCTGCGCCTTGTGGATGACCTCGTTGATCCTGGAGGTGGTCAATCGCGCCAGCCGTTCCTCCTGCACGCGCAGCGCCATCGGCAACACCTGGTCCACGCGCTGACCCGTTTTGGCGGAAATGAACAACAGCGGCACGTAATCCATAAAATTCAAATCGGCGCGGATCTTGCGGGTGAACTCCTCCATCGTGAACGAATCCTTTTCGACCGCGTCCCATTTGTTGACGATCACCACGCACGACTTCCACTGCTCAAGAATGAATCCCGCGATGTGCGCATCCTGTGACGTGATGCCCGTCGTCGCATCAATCATCAATAACGCCACGTCCGCCCGTTCGATTGCCTTGAACGAACGCAGCACGCTGAACTGTTCCACGCCGGGTTCGATCTTGCCGCGCTTGCGGATGCCTGCCGTGTCTATCAACGTCACTTCCAAACCGTTCACTTCGATCTTCGTATCGGTCGCGTCGCGCGTCGTGCCGGGGATCGGACTGACGATGGCGCGCTCCTCGCCGACCAGTTTGTTCAACAGACTCGACTTTCCCGCGTTCGGCTTGCCGACGATGGCGATCTTGATGCTTTCGTCTTCCTCCTCCTCTGCCTGCTCGGGGAATGAAGCCACCAGCAGGTCGAGCAGGTCGCCTGTGTTTGTTCCGTGCACGGCGGAGATCGGGATCGGCTCACCGAGTCCCAACTCATAGAACTGCGTCGCGTTGTCGCGCCGTTCCTTCGATTCCGCTTTGTTGACCACGACGAAGATCGGCGGATAAAAAGAACCGTCCTCCAATTTCTTTTGTGACCGGCGGAGGATGTTCGCCACTTCGAGATCGGGCGCGGTCACCCCCGCTTCGCCGTCCGTGACAAAGAGAATCGCGTCCGCCTCACGGATCGCCACCTGCGCCTGAGCCTTGATCTCCTCGATGAAATCCGCCGAGCCGATCGAAAGCGGAGTCCTGCCGCCGTGAGTCGGGTCAATGCCGCCGGTATCAACGACATGAAACGCGCGTCCGTTCCATTCGGCTTCGCCGAACAGACGGTCGCGCGTGGTGCCGGGCGTATCGTCCACGATCGCCATGCGTTCACCGACGAGGCGGTTGAACAGGGTTGATTTTCCGACGTTGGGCCTGCCAACGAGCGCTACGATGGGTTTCATATGATTTACGATTTACGATTGCCGATTTACGATTTGCAATTGACGCAACGCGCTCCATGAAACGCGTAACCCGCAACTCCCAACGCCTAACCTGCGCGCGCTTCGTTCACAATTCGTCCCGCTGGGCGCGGGAATATCACGGCGTTGGGAACGGGGTGATGGTCGGCGTGCCGGGGATGGATAATACCACTTCTATCGTGCCGGGCAAAATGGATTCCACCTCCACGTTCTCGACCAGCACGTCCACGACCGGCGTGAGTTGGTGCGTGCCGGGTCCCAGCCCCGCGACGTCCACGGTGACGATCACATCCTGCAGCGTGAGCGCATCCAGCGTGGGCAGGGGGCCGGAGATGATCACGTCCACTGTCTGCGGGAAGATCTGCACCGTCAAACCCTCGGTCAAGCCGACTACTTTGATGGCCTGGTTCGTGAGCGTCAGGCTGGTTTGAATGGGAGAGATGCCCACCGTCACCTGGACGGTCTGCGCGCCGACCAGGGTCACATTTTCAGGCAGGTTCAATGCCAGGCGCGTGGTAATATCCCCGTCCGCATCCTGCAGATCGAGAGCCTGGGTTTCCAGGATGCCGGGCAGGGAGTTGACGAGCGCCGGGTCCGATGCAAAGACCGTGACCACCGGCGGAAAGACCGAAATGTTCTCCAGGCGGTATCCGGCGGCGATCTGTCCGGTTACCACCACCTTGACCGCCATGTCGCGGAACCCGCCCTGCTGGCTGATCGGCACGCTCACCTGCGCGACGTCGGGCGTGATCGTCAACCCTCTTCGGATGACGTTGTTGTTTTCGTCCAGGATCTGGATCGGGTTCGATTGCTCGATGTTTTCCCGCGCGCCGTCCAGGTTCAGGGAGACGCGGGCGTGGATGGCTTGGTTCACGATGGATTCGGGCCCTGACACGATGACCTCGGTCGGGTTGATGGCTGCCTCGCCTGCCTGGTAGCCGATGGCAGGCAGCCCGCTCAGTGAAAGGTCAATGGGCAGGGGTCGGTGGGCGATCGGCTCGAGGATAACAGTGACAGTTTCCGGGTTGACGAGAACGATTTGATAGGGGCGCGCGAGGACGCGGAGTTGGATGTTCACCGGATGCGCGCCGGCGCTGAGTCCCGAAAGATCCAAAGTGGCTTGGATCGAGTTTTCCTGCGCGGTCAACAGTTCCCAGACGGAGCGCGGCGTGCGCAACGTAACCTCGACCTCGGAGGGAATTTCGCTGGTGACGATGAGGGTGGGGTCCTTGCCGACGATCTCGAGAGGGATCATATTGGGATAGACGCGGACCTCATCCGGATCCGCCGAGGTGACGGCGGAGATCCAGACCGATATGCCAAGCGCAAGGGCAAGCAGGAGGGTGCGAATGTTCGCGGCGAAACGGCGCATGTTGTCCTTATGGCGCAGGAAACCCGGCGCGCTCATTCATCCTTTCTTGGAAATAGATACGGGAAGAAACGTTTCATCCAGATGCGTTGCGGCGTGGTGGTATCGGGGCGGAAGAACGCGGCGAGGATCTTTTCGAGGCGTTCGGGATCAATGCGGCGGATCATACGCCCCGCGTGCGAGATGGATATGGAGCCGCTCTGTTCGGACACGACGATGGATACGGCGTCGCTGACCTCGGACACGCCCAGGGCGGCGCGGTGTCGAAGCCCCATCTGA
This sequence comes from Chloroflexi bacterium CFX6, assembly GCA_030263595.1. Taxonomy (GTDB): domain Bacteria; phylum Chloroflexota; class Anaerolineae; order Anaerolineales; family Villigracilaceae; genus Defluviilinea. The sequence continues at coordinate 32,535 of SZPG01000014.1, read as the reverse complement.
CGTTCCGGCGAACGGTTCAGAACCCCGCTCGCCGAAAGCGGCATGACGCACGCCGCGGCGACGATGCGCCCATTGGCGATGATGACCGCGCCGTCGTGCAGGGGCGTATCGGGATAGAATATCTGCAGGAGCAGTTCCGGCGTGACGTGGGCGCGCATCTGCACGCCGGTCTCGATGTATTGTTCGAGGCTGTCCTGCCGTTGGAGGACGATGAGCGCGCCGTGCTGCCTGGCGGAGAGCCGCGTGGCGGCTTCCACGATGGCGCCGAGGGTTTTGGACATGTCCACGTCCTGCGGCTGCGCGGCTGCGTTCAACGTCAGGGTGAAGATGCCGGCGCGTCCCAGCCGTTCGAGCGCGCGGCGGATCTCCGGCGCGAAGACGACCGGTATGGCGAGCAGGAGGGCGGGAAGCGCGTTTTGGACGAGCCAGGAAAAGGCGGGCAGTTCGACCAGCGTGGTGAACAGCACCAGCATGACCACCAGGAAGATGACGCCCCGCAGCAGGACCATCGCCTGCGTATCGCGCAAGGAGTACAGCACGGCGAAGAAGATGAGCGTGACGAGCAAAATGTCGAGGACGCTCAACCAGTCGAGTCTTTGAAAAATATAGAGGACGTTATCGAGTAGTTTTTCCATTATGAGCGTGCGCAGATGAAGGCGGGGCTATTCTACATCAGTCGGTGCGGAGGCGGCTGAAACCCGCAGTCGAACTGCGCTTCCCACCCCATGATAAACCGGTTTGCCGACCTGCTGCATTGTCAAACAATGGCACACTCAGATGGGACGCAGGACCCGGTCTGCGCGGAGTTGTTTGAAGAACAGGGCGGAACCTTTCGGCATGGATTCGTGGGCGGCTTCCGTCCATGCCTGCACGCCGAGCGAGTCCGCTGCCCGGCGTTCGTAGCCAGCCCGTTTCCAGATGGCGTCGAAACCGACCAGTTCCATGGGCGGGAAGACGAGCGAGGCTTCGCATTGCAGTTCGGCGGAAGCGCGTTCCACCTCGTCCAACAGCAGGGGCAGGGCTTTTTCGGGGGGCGCCTTGGGGTCGAGGTAAAGGTCGAGCGTGCGCGCGACCAGGTTTTCCACCTGCCAGCCAGCCACGCCCACGAGATCGTTGCCCATTTGAAGGAGCAGGAAGGCTTTGTCGCCGAAGGCTTCCATCACGTCTTCGCTGGTCATGGCGCGCTTGCCCCGGCTCAGCTTCGTGATTAGTTCCGCGATCTTTTGCGAATCGCGCGGTTTGCCGCGCTGGAGCGAGAACGCCTCGGGACCCGGCCCGGGCTTGGAAACGATCGGGGGGACGGTTTCAGCCTCCGCCGAGGGGAGGAGGCGTTTCCACGCGTCGTTGACCTGCCTCCATAGATCTTCGTAAGATCCGTTGTTTTTGATGACGACGGTCGCCGCGGCGATCTTCGCCTCCGGCGCGGATTGGGCGTCGACGCGCTGCAGGGCGTCTTCGCGGGTCATGCCGCGTTTGCGGACGAGCCGCTCGACCCGCACCTCGCGGTCTGCGTCCGTGACCCAGATGCTGTCGCACTTCCCGCGCAGGTCCGATTCGAGGAGTTTGATCGCTTCGATCACGATCACGTTTTGCCGGGAGCGCCGGACGAGCAGGTCAATCGCCTGGCTGACGTGGGGATGGATGATCGCTTCGAGTTGGGCGAGCGCCTGTTCGTCCGCAAAGACGAGCCGCCCGAGTTTGGCGCGGTTGATCTGTTCGTCCTTGTCGAGGAGCCAGACGCCGAAGGTATCCAATACGGGTTCGTAGCCGGGCGCGCCCTTCGCGATGACGCGGTGGGCGAGCATGTCGGCGTCAATGGTGTATGCGCCGAGGTGTTCCAACATACGGCGTACAACGCTTTTCCCTGTGGCGATGTTCCCGGTCAATCCAATGACGTATTTCCCTTGCCAGTTGCTCACGAAGACTCCATAAACGGTGATTTGATCTGTTCCATATTCAGTAGATCACGAAAACTCCGCGTAGATTGCGCTCTCTAGCGCAAATCAGGCGTTAGAGAACGCCAATTACGCGCTTTCGTGAAGTACTGATATTCTAATGTCATTTGACGGATTCTCCAATATTCGAAGTTTACAAGACCGTCAATTCGGTTGACGTTCCGTTTCCACGCGTGTATGATACGGTTGCCTCAGGTCGGTCGGGCGATCGCGGTCCTGCGTTGTTGGGATCGAGGAAAGTCCGCACTCCATAGAGCGCGACGTCGGATAGCACCCGGGGCGGGGAACCCTCCGTGAGGAGCTAACCTGCCGGATGAGGGCCACAGAAACAGACCGCCTCCCTCACCCTAACCCTCTCCCTTCGGGAGAGGGGACTCCCTTCCCCCATTGGGGGAAGGGCTGGGGATGAGGGAGGTGAGGGTGAAAAGGTGGTGTAAAAGACCACCGGCATCTGTAGTAATACGGATGGCCAGGTAACCCCCGTCGGGAGCAAGACCAAGCAGGGACGAAGCCATCTGCGGATGGCGGGAGGCTGCTCGCCTTCATACGTGCCCTCTCATGCGATGAGAGAGCCAGTCCCGGGTAGGTCGCATCGAGCGGTGCGGCGACGCGCCGCCCAGAGAGATGATCGCACAATGGCGCCTGGTTTCGATATGAGCGGAAAAACACCGCTCTACCCAACCTACAGCGTCACGGACAGAATGCGGCTTATAGACCGGCCTGGGGTGGTTCGAATAAAAACATCCCGCCACGTTCCATGTGGCGGGATGTCCATTTATCAGCTCTGCAACTGCATCAGCAATTGACGATATTGATCCGCGTTGGGCGGGTTCATCAGGAGGATCTGGTTGATGATGACCACCGCCTCCTCCTTCCTCCCTGATTCGAGCATGGACTCCGCCAGCGCGTCGAGTTCCCGGACGGCGTCCTCCATGCGCCCCGCCTGGTGGTACGCCTGCGCCAGGCTGCGGCGCAGGGTCGGATCGTCGGGATGTTCTTCGAGCAGTTCCTCGATGAATGTGATCGCCCGCGCGCTATTGTTGTGCGCCTGCAAATGGGACATGTAACTTTCGATCTCTGCCGCGGCTTGCGCCGTTTGACCGAGCCGCAGGCTGAGGTCAATCAGGTTTTTGCGCGCGCCCTCGTCGTCGGGGCGCAGGGTGCGGATCTGTTCGTACACGCGGATGGCTTGTCTCCAATCCAGTCTCTGCATGTCAATATCCGCCATGCGCTGCAGGATATGGACGTTCCACTGGCGGTTCCCGCCAGCCTGCTGGATGACGCGCAGGGCGGTCGTGTAGGTCTTGCGCGCGTTGTCGAGTTCGGCGAGGCGGTAATAGATGTCAGCCAGTTCGAGGTATTCCCGAATGGCGTCGTCCACCTGGCCCCGCGCCACGAACTGGTCAATCAATTTGGTGCGCGCCTTCATGTCCATGGGGGAGAGTTGGATGATGCGCTTGAGGACCTTGGAGGCTTGCGCGGTCTCTCCGCGGACGCTATACGCCTGGGCGATGACGCTGAATTTTGCGATGGCTTCGGGGATGTGGTTTTCGCGCACGAGCAGGTCGCCCATCAGGGTGTGGAGGGGTAGGTAAGCGGGGGCGGAGGCAAGCGCATGGAACGCCTCCTCCATGGCGGTTCGCAACTGACCCGCGCGCGCAAGTTGATGGACGTGATTGACCGCTTCCAGCACCTGGCTGGACTGCGCCTGCAGGATGATCTCCGCCAACGGCATGGGGACGTCGCTCTTCGGCATTTGTTCGCGGGAGTGATACAGGTGATCGCGCCAGTTCTTGCGCATGAGCAGATTGTTGACGTTATCGCACAGGCGTTTGAGCGCCTCTTCGTCCGTTTGGGTTGATTGCGCTTCGATCAGCGGCTCATACATCTGACGCAGTTCGTCGGCATTCTCCGCCGGGACGATCGCCGCGTCCGCCAGTTTCAGCGCCTCCAGATACTCGATGGAGGCTTGTTGCAAACGGCCGAGTTTCTGGTTGATCTGTCCCATGAGCAGGCGCGCCCCCAGGTTGAAGTCGTTGTGCTTTACGGCGTGCGCCAGATGGCGCAGGGAGGATTCGAGCCGTTCGTCCGAGGCGCGCAGCAAGCCCAGGTTGAAATACAGCGCGGGATGATTGAAACCGGCTTCGAGGGCGTGTTCGAGTTCCTCCGCGGCTTGTTCGTCTTTGCCCTTGCTTTGCAGGTCAATCGCCTGCCCCAGGTGCAGGACGACCCTCGACTGTTCGTTTTGCTGGAGGTTCAACTGCCCCGTGCCGCGCATGAGGGCTTGCATCCCCCGGCGCGCCTGCTGCGCGACCGCGGCGCCTTCGTCGGTGGTGTAATCGAAGAGGATTTCCGCCAGACGCGTCAAGGCTTTTTGGCGCGCTTCGGCAATCGGGTCCAGCCCCGAATCGCTTTCCTTTTTGGGCTTTTCCATTTGTTTCGCCTGCGCCATTGCGATGGGTCCCGTCCCACCTTTGGGGCGCAGGGGCCTGGGAAGGAGTTGCCCGGAGCGCAGGAGAGTCTGCGCCTGTTTGGCTTCGGCGCTTTCGGGCATGATCTTCAAAGCCTTGTTGACGAGTTCGGCTGTCTTGTCCATGTTGCCCGTGCGCTGCACGAGACTGGCGAGCGCGATGTACTCGGCGACCGCCTGGGTCTTGTGACCGAGCCTCTCGTGCGCGAGGGCGAGGCGTGAATGGGCGAGGACGTGTTCCGGGTTGAGCGAGGTGACGCGCACCCAGTTCTCGATGGCTTTGTCCACGTCGCGCTGGTTGAGGAAAAGGTCTGCGGCTTTGTACGCCGCGTCTATGGCTTCCTTGAGGTGCCCGGTGCGTTCGAGTAGTTGCGCCAGTTTTTCCATGGGAACGGGGTCCTGCGGAGAGACTTGCGCGACGCGTTTGTAGATCTGCATCGCCTCTTCGAATTCGCCCTGCTGGTACAATGCCAGCCCCAGACTGTTGAGCGCCTTGGGATGGTCGGGAAATTCCTGCAATGCCCTGCGGTAGGCAACCGCGGCTTTGTCCCATTCCTGGTCCCACGCGAAGGAATGTCCCTCGTTCATCGCTTTCTGGAAAATGTCTTCTCGGCCGGGCATGGTGGGTATTATACCGTAGGGAGGGGATGACCCCGCCATTGGGATGTCAAATTACCTTCATCGCGCCCCAATTTCTTCCATAGCGCGCTTCGGTGGAAAGGGGGATGTTCAACGGGTAGGCGTTCGCCATCGTTTCCTTTACGACCTTCGCCGTCTCTTCCAACTCCTCCTTCGGACATTCCAATACGATCTCGTCGTGTACCTGCAAAAGCATCCTTGCCTTCAGCCCCGCCTTCTCCAGCGCCGGCGGGATCTTGAGCATGGCGATCTTCATGATGTCCGCCGCGGTTCCCTGAATGGGGGCGTTGATGGCTTCGCGTTCCTCACGGTTCTTCATCTGCGGATTGGACTTGCTTTGCAACGCGGGGAAATATCTCCTCCGCCCAAGCAGCGTTTCGACGTATCCCTGTTGCGCGGCTTGCCTGCGAATTCCATCGAGATATTTTTTGACGCCGGGGAATTTCTCGAAATAGGTCCTGACGAAGTTCTCCGCCTCCGCGAGAGTGAGGTCTGTGGAACGCGTAAGACCGAACGCGGACATGCCGTAGATGAGTCCGAAGTTGATCGCCTTGGCGTGACGGCGCATTTCCTTCGTCACCGCTTCGGGACTTACGCCGTAAATTGCCGCGGCGGTCGTGGCGTGGATATCCTCGCCCGCGCGGAACGCCGCCAGCATCGCCTCGTCCTGAGCCATGTGCGCGACGATGCGCAATTCGATCTGCGAGTAGTCCACCGAAAGCAGGACGTTGCCATTGCCTGCAATGAAGCCGTTGCGGACGCGTCGTCCCGTTTCCGTGCGGATTGGAATGTTCTGCAAGTTCGGATTGTTCGAGGAGAGACGCCCGGTCACCGCGCCGACCTGGCTGTAGGAGGTGTGAACGCGCCCGGTCTTTGAATCCACCGCCTGCGGCAGCGCGTCGAGGTAGGTGGACTTCAACTTCGAAAGTTCGCGGTGTTCGAGCACCCAATCCACCACCGGATGTTTTCCTTTTAGCAGGTCGAGCACGCCCGCCGAGGTGGAGTAGTGTCCGCTGGCAGTCTTGTTGCCGCGATCCGGCGGCTCCAGTCCGAGGGTCTTGAAAAGCACGTCCGAGAGTTGCTGCGTGGAATTGACGTTGAAGGTTTTGCCGACCGAGTCGAAGATCTGTTTTTCGATCTCCGCCAACCGTTTCGCCATTTCATCGGACATCTGTTTCAAGAAAGGCAGGTCGAGCAAAACACCTTCCATTTCCATGTCCGCGAGGACGGGCGTAAGAGGCAGGTCAATGTCCTCGAGCAGTTTTTCGCCGTTCACGCGTTTGACCTCCGCCTGCAGGATGGGCATGAGGCGCAGGGTCGCTTCAGCGTCCGCCACGGCATACGGCGCAACGGACTCGACCGCCACCTCTGCCATGCTGATCTGCTTTTTGCCTTTTCCGATCAGGTCTTCGATGTGGGTCATCTCTTCGCCGAGTTTGGCGAAGGCGAGATTTTTCAACCCCAGGTTGCGCGAGGAGGGGTCAACAATGAACTCTGCAAGCATGGTGTCGAACGTAAGCGGCGCGACGACCAGTCCGTGTTTGGCGAGGACGATGTAATCGTATTTGGCGTTGTGCGCGATCTTGCCGATCTTTGGATCGGTCAATGGTTCGCGCAATGCGGAGAGAACTTTCCCAAGCGGAAGATTGTTTCCCGCGCGGTGCCCAACCGGGATGTAGTAGCCCTCGCCCTCCCTGACCGCGAGCGAAATGCCGACGATCTCCGCCTTCAGCTCTTCGGTGGAGGTGGTCTCGGTGTCGAAGGAAATGACCCTGGCTTTGTTCAGCGTTTTTACGAGGTCTGCAAGTTTTTCGTCTGTGTCAACGACGTTGACCGTGATGCCCGCTTCCACGTTCGGCGCGACGACGACCGGCGGCTCGTTCGCAAACAGGGACAACTGTCCCGCCGCGTTTGGCGAGGAAACGTCCGAGGCGGAGGCAGAGGCTGATTGACCGGTCAACCGCTCGAGGGTCTTGAGAAGCGAACGGAATTCCAGTTCCCTGAAAAAGGCTTCGATGGCGGGGACGTTCAGGTCGCGCGCCCTTGCGTGTTCCAGATCCAGTTTGATGTCGAGGTCGGTTTTGATGCGCGCCAGTTCGCGGCTGAGGTAGGCGTTCTCTTTGTTGTCTTCGAGTTTGGTTCTCCAGCGTTTTTCGATCTCGTCAATGTGTTCGTAGATGCCGTCGAGGGTTTTGTATTTTTCGAGCAATGCGATGGCGGTTTTTTCGCCGACGCCCGCCACGCCGGGAATGTTATCGGATTTGTCGCCGACGAGGGCTTTGTAATCCACAACCTGGTCGGGGCGGACGCCAAGTTTTTTTACGACGTTCTCCTCCGTGATGTAATTCTGGTCGTCGCCCGCGAGATAGACCGCCGTGCGTTTGTCCACAAGTTGCAGCAGGTCGCGGTCGCCGGTGACGATCTTGACGCCGAGTCCCTGCTCGGCGGCGATGCGCGCCACCGAGCCCAACACGTCGTCCGCTTCGTAGCCTTCCATCTCGAGGCGCGGGATGTTGAACGCGTCCACCATCTGGCGGATGCGCTCGATCTGCGGACGGAGGTCGTCGGGCATTTTTTCGCGCGTGCCTTTGTATGCGGGGAAAAGTTCATCGCGAAAGGTCTTTCCCACATCGAACGCGACGGCAAGGTATTCGGGCTTCTCCTGTTCGATGATACGGAACAATTCGCGCGCAAAACCATAAGTTCCCGCAGTGGGTTCGCCCTTCGAGGTCTGCCAGCGTTGACTGCCTCCGCCTGCGGTCAGCGCGTAATACATGCGGTAGGCGAGGGCGTGTCCATCAATGAGGTAAAGGGTGGGGGGCATGTTGGATTCCAGTTATCAGTGAGCAGTGAACAGTGATCAGTGAGCAGTCGTCAGGGAAAACAAAAAAGCGCAGGGTGATTATTATACTCTGCGCTTCTTCCTGCTTTGTCAATGGATTCATTGTCTCGGTTGAGAGAACCCCTGCCGCTGGCGGGTTTGTTTGATGTATTCCTTCACCAGTTGCGGCGGATGAGGTTGCGCGCCGCCCATGATGAGATAACCCGGCGCCCAAAAATCGCCGGAGGGATTTTCCTTTTTCAAACGCGGAAATTCAGCGAAGATCTTTTCCGAGGTCTGCTGGCGCATGATGCGCATGAGGTAACCCGGCGAAGCCGCAGGTGGGACGTTCACCACCCATTGCACGTACTCCGGGCGCACGGCAAGATATTCCAACCGCCAGCCGAACGCGATGCAAATCTGCGGAAGCCATTCCGAGAGCCGCTCCGAAAGATCGCCGGTCAGGTAGTGGGATGAAAAACGCGGCACCAGCAAACAGGCATAGGTCAGGTTATACAGACCCGGCGTGATCGGTTCGAGCATGACGCGTCCAGCTACCTCCGTGATCGAATGCGGGCGGGTTTCATCCAATTCGCCCGGCGCGGGGGCGCGCACCGGCGTATCGGGCCGCCTGCGCGATCTGGAGGGCATGGTGGCGTTGAAATCCTCCACCGCGTGCTCGACGGTTTGATCGTTGTCCTGCGCGGAGATCAACAGATTGTCCACGCGCACGGCGGGCGAACTCTCGCGGCTGAATTTCCCCGCTCGCGGCTGGGAGGGTCGCGTGCCGCTCTGTTCCGGCGGAGGTTCTGCGGATTTTGCCGAAGGCGAAGGAGGCGGGACGTCGTCCAGGATGTTTGCGATGTTTGGGAATTCGACGTCGAAATCTCCCTCGTCCTCTTCCTCGACGAACTGGGTCGGCGCTTCATACGCCGCCGGAGCCTGATCCTGCTTCGAATGCGGATCCATCGCCTCGGTCAATCCCGGCGACGAAAGCCGATTCACCAGTTGACCCGCCTGCATACGGATCGTGCTGAACGGGGTCTCCGCGTCGAAGACCAGCGCCAGCACCACGTCGTCCGCGAGACGCGTGGCATAGAGCATGTGCTCGGCTTTGGTCGCTTCGAGGCGGACGAAACGCAGGAGGTCGCTCCCCCTTTGCCCGTCCCAATGACGCGTGACCGTCGTAGCCAGTTCCTTCGCCGCCTCCTGTGACAGTTGGCCGGCGTACGCCCACAGGGCGTTCCTGCGCGTGATCAACGCCGCCTGCGCGGACGATTCGAGCGTGAGCCGCGTAAGATGTTGCGCGGCTTTGGTCGCATCGCCCATCCAGGGGAGTTCGCCGTCATTGTTCGTGCGGACGGCGGGTGAATGGTCGCCGGCGCGGGAGTGTTTTGGGTGGAGCGGATTGTTGTTCAACATGGTCAACAATTCCTGAGAGTGGGTCGGTTTTCGCAACGTGACGCCTGCCCGTTGTCCTGCCGCACGACGTTTGCAAAACCGGCGTCGTCCGTCGCGGGGTGCAGGTCCTTCATCGTTCGTTTGTAGTTTATCACGTCAGCAGGAGGGAGGCAAGCGGGTTCTGGTAACAGGGGTGATTCGCGAGGCATGAAAAAATACAGAATTGTAAGGAGTCGCGATCTTTTTTCGGTTTCCCTGGCGGGGAATTCCGAAATGATCCTGTTGGATAAAAATGGAGGCGAGACGGACTCTCTTACGCTTTGGTATTGGGACGCGGATTAACGCGGATTTTTAGAGGAAATGCCCGAAAAAGCGCCTTGTATCCGCGTTTCCCGCGCTCGTCCGCGTCCTGGTTATAAGAGTGTAAGGCGATCGAAGGCGAACTTGATTTTTGAATTGACAAGGAACCAAAACCGCATTAGGATAACCGCGCAACCGAACGGGGAGTCCCGCGTTACGGGACTGAGAGGAGCGTGCAGCGCTCGACCCGCATCACCTGATCCAGGTCATACTGGCGGAGGGAACATAGATTCAGCAACAACCATCCTCCGCCCCCGGAGGATTTTTATTCCCACCCCTCTCCCAAAGGGAGAGGGGCAGGGGTGAGGGTAAGATGAACCGCATCCTCATCTTTGCCAACGGCGAACTGCCCGACCTCGACAAAGCCCGCGCCCTTTTGCGGGAGGATGATTTCATCCTCTGCGCGGACGGCGGCACGCGCCATGCGTTGGCGCTGGGTTTGACGCCAAACCTCGTCATCGGCGATATGGATTCCACTCAAAAAAGCCAATGGCGGGAATTGGAAAAGGCTGGCGTTTCGATTGAACTGTTTCCTCCTGACAAGAACGAAACAGATCTCGAACTTGCCATCCACCGCGCGCTCGAACTCGAGCCGAAACAAATCCTCATCCTTGCCGCGCTGGGCGGTCGCCTTGACCAAACCCTCGCCAACATCGCTCTCCTCGCCGACCCTCGACTTTCGACCTTTGACCTGCGACTTGACGACGGGATGGAGGAAATCCTCTTTTGCCGGGAACAGGTCAAAGTCGAGGGCAGAAGCGGGGATATCGTCTCGCTCCTCCCGTGGAGCGCTCCCGTTCACGGCATCCAAACGAATGGATTGAAATGGACCTTGAACGACGAAACCTTGTATCCCGAAAAAACGCGCGGCGTCAGCAATGAGATGATTTCTGATATTGCCTCCATCCAAATCAAATCAGGTTTGCTCCTCATCATCCACCGCCGCCAATTCTCTAATTCTCCAATGTAAATCGGAGGTTCGAAATGAAACGTATCACTTTCCACTTTCCACCCTTCGACCTTGCTCAGGGCATGCTTTCTACTTTCCACTTTCCACCCTTCGACCTTGCTCAGGGCATGCTTTCTACTTTCCACCCTTCGACCTTGCTCAGGGCATGCTTTCTGCTTTCCATCCTGTTACTCACGGCTTGCGCCTCCCAACCCGCCGAGCCCCAAACCCTCACCCTCATGACTCACGACTCGTTCTCGGTCAGCGAGGAGGTGGTCAAGACGTTCGAGGAGGCGAACAACGCGAAGATCGTCTTCCTGCAAAGCGGCGACGCGGGTTCGGTGTTGAACCGCGCCATCCTCACGAAGGACGCGCCGCTCGCCGACCTGCTCTTCGGCGTGGACAACACCTTCCTCTCTCGCGCGCTCGAAGCGGACATTTTCGAATCGTACACCTCGCCCGCGCTTGAGGAGATTCCCGATGCGTTCGAACTCGATCCGTCGGACCGCGCCCTGCCTGTGGATTACGGCGACGTGTGCATCAACTACGATAAAAAATATTTCGAGGAAACCGCCCTGCCCGTGCCGCAATCCCTCGAAGACCTGACGAAACCCGAATATGCAAACCTGCTCGTTACCGAGAACCCTGCCACTTCGTCCCCAGGCTTGGCGTTTTTGCTTGCCACCGTTGCCCACTTTGGCGAGGACGGATACCTCGATTACTGGCGCGCGCTGAAGGATAACGGCGTCGTTGTTGTGGACGGTTGGGAAACAGCCTACTACACAAACTTCAGCGCTTCATCGGGACGCGGTCCTCAGCCGATGGTCGTCTCGTATGGGACTTCGCCCGCCGCGGAGGTCATCTTCGCGGAGACGTCTCTTGACGACGCGCCCACCGCCTCGATCATCGGACCCGATACCTGCTTCCGCCAGATCGAATTTGTCGGCATCCTCAAAGGGACTCAAAACCGCGCCCTCGCCGAAAAGTTCGTGGACTTTATGCTGGGCAGGGAATTCCAGGAGGACGTGCCTCTGCAGATGTTCGTTTATCCCGTGAACCCGAGCGCGACATTGCCCGAGGCATTCGTCAAATACGCGCAGGCTCCCGCACAGACCGCCGGACTCTCACCCGCTGAAATCGCCGCCAACCGCGACCGCTGGATCCAAGAGTGGACAGATGTGGTGATGAGGTAGGAAGTACACATGGAAACAGGTAAACAAGTACACAAGGAAGTTGGTAGACAGAGACTGCAAGCCCTGTTTACCTGTTTACCTGTGTACCTGTCTACTTCCCGTATTTTCCTCTGGCTCCTTCCTCTCTCCTTCCTCGCGGTCTTCTTTTTCTTTCCACTTTCCAAGATTCTCTCCCTCACCTTCAGCCCCGAAGCCTTCACACCGGAAAATTTACGCATTACGCAAAACGCACTACTTTTCACTTTCTATCAAGCCTTCCTCTCCACGATATTAACCCTCCTCCTTGGACTCCCCTCCGCCTACCTCTTCGCGCGCTACGACTTCCGCGGCAAATCCCTCCTCCGCGCGTTGACCGCCGTCCCGTTCATGCTTCCCACTGTCGTCGTAGCGGCATCCTTCAACGCCCTCTTCGGTCAACGCGGACTACTTTCCACTTTCCACTTTCCACTTCCTGCCATCCAGCCTTCCCCTTTTGCCCTCATCCTCCTCGCCCACGTCTTCTACAACACCACCATCATCATCCGCATCGTCGGGAACGCCCTTTCCAGCCTCGATCCCAAACTCGAACAGACGGCGCGCTCCCTTGGCGCAAACACCTTCCGCGTCTGGTGGAATGTGACGTTGCCTTTGCTTCGACCGTCCATTTTCGCCGCGTCCTTGCTCGTCTTCCTCTTTGACTTTACCTCGTTTGGAGTCATTCTGCTTTTGGGAGGTTCGCGATTCTCCACCCTCGAAGTGGAAATCTACCTGCGCGTCCTCAAACTCCCAAACCTGCCTCTCGCCGCGCTGCTTTCGGTTATCCAACTTCTCTGCACGCTTGCCTTTTCCATGCTCTACACGCATCTCGTAACTCGCAGCCCGCAGCAACTTAATCCACGCAACGCGCAACAAAAACCCAAAACCCTCCGTCAAAAGGTTTTCGTTGCTGCTTTCATCTTTCTACTTTCCACTTTCTACCTTCTTCCTCTCTCCTCCCTCCCCATCCGCTCCCTCACCCGCCTCGAAGCGGACCGCGGTCAACGCGGCGAAGTCCAATACGGCTTCACGACCGACTACTACACCGAACTCTTCGTCAACCGACGCGGCTCCGTGTTCTACGTCCCGCCGATTCAGGCTGCCTTCAATTCGTTTGTGTACGCGTCTGGAACGATGCTTCTCTCGCTTCTCTTTGGCTTTCCCGCCGCGTTCGCCCTTGCTAAACCGACCCGCCTCGAAAAAGTCCTCGACCCGCTCATCATGCTTCCGCTGGGTTCCTCCGCTGTGATGCTCGGGCTGGGATTCATCCTTTCGTTCGGCGCGTGGCTCACCTCTCCGCTGCTCGTCCCATTCGCGCACGCGCTGGTCGCGCTTCCATTTGTCATCCGTGCGCTCCAGCCTGCGATTGCCTCCATCCCTGAACGGCTGCGTCAAGCCGCCGCGTCGCTCGGCGCCTCGCCTCTCGAAGTCTGGAGGAACATAGACCTGCCCATCCTCCGCCGCGCAACTCTTTCCGCCGCGACCTTCGCCTTCACCGTTTCCCTCGGCGAGTTTGGCGCGACGCTCCTCCTCTCGCGCCCTGAATATCCCACCATCCCTGTTGCCATCGAACGTTTCCTCTCCCAGCCCGGCGGTCTCAACTACGGTCAGGCAATGGCAATGGCGACCATTCTCATGCTCCTCACGCTTGTCAGCATCCTGCTCATCGAAAAATTCCGCATGCCCCATTCGGGAGAATTTTGATGCTCGAAATCCATCACATCTTCAAAACCTACGAGGGCAAACCGCTCCTCGATGACATCTCCTTTACCGTCGGGGAAGGGGAGACGGTCTGCCTGCTCGGCGCGTCGGGAAGCGGCAAGTCAACGTTATTACGGATCATTGCGGGATTGGAGGACTCGGAAGGGGTCCTCGTCTCATTCAACGGCATTGACCTGACCTCGACTCCGCCTCATCTCCGGGACTTCGGCCTGGTCTTCCAGGACTACGCGCTTTTTCCTCACCTCAACGTTTTCGACAATGTCGCCTTCGGATTACGAATGCGCCGCATGAGACAAAACGAAATTGCGGAGCGTGTAGCCAGTTCGTTGAAATTGGTCAACCTGCAAGGATTTGAAAAACGAAAGGTGACCGATCTCTCCGGCGGCGAGCAGCAACGCGTTGCATTGGCGCGCGCTTTGGCGATTCGTCCCCGCCTGCTCATGTTCGACGAACCCCTCGGCGCATTGGACAGGACCCTGCGCGAAGATCTGCTTAATGAATTACGCTCCATTTTGCATCAAACCAACATCCCCGCCATCTACGTCACGCACGACCAGGAGGAGGCGTTTGCAATTGCAGACAGGATATTGATCTTGCATGACGGCAAAATTATCCGTGAGGGCGCCCCATCCGATGTGTGGGCGAATCCGGGCTCCGCGTATGTGGCGGGATTTTTGGGATTGGGGAAGGTTTTCGAGGGGAAATTGAGAGAGAACCAAAATGGAAAGTGGAAAGTTTACCCTGAGCAAGGTCGAAGGGTGGAAAGTGGGTTTGGAGACTTTGTCGTCAGTTGCGGGCATGAACATTCAAGGGGAGAAAAAGTCCGCTTGCTGGCGCGTCCGCTGTCGGTCGAGTCGGAGGCGAATGTCATAAGTGGAATTGTCGCCGATGTCATCTTCCAACAGGACAGATTCAAAGTCACATTCGACAACGGAATATATGTCTACTTGAAAGACGCGCCGAAAGTGGGGGAGAGGATCGAAGCGCGGGTTAAGGTAGAATGCCTCGGATGAAAGCAAGCGCAGCAGCCCTACGGGTCACGGTGCAAAAGAAAAACCTCGCGGGTGAGGTGACCTGGCAGTACGAAGGTTCGGTATTGAAGCGTGAGCCGAATCTTGTTGTCCTTGAAGCATACTTCAACCGCCCCGATACGCCGTTCATGGATGTGGTACTGAAGGAGAACGACCGCTTCGTGGAAACATTCTACGCCGACCGCTGGTACAACATCTTCGAGGTTTACGACCGCGATGATGGAAGACTCAAGGGCTGGTATTGCAACATCGGGGAGCCGGCCGTGATCGAGGATGGCGTCGTGTCGTACGTTGACCTGGCTTTGGATTTGTGGGTTTCGGCAAATGGAGAACAAACTGTTTTGGACGAGGATGAATTCGAAGCGCTCGACCTGGGCGACGAATCGAGGGCTGGGGCTTTGAACGGCTTGAACGAATTGAGGCTTCTTTTCGGAAATAAAAATCCTCCGCGATGATCGCGGAGGATTTTTGTTGCATCTCGAATTACTACAATCCCAGCGCCTGCATAAGCGGATCGCCGAGATACTGGTAGAAGACGAAAGCGCCCGCAACGCAGCAACAACACAACACAACGACGCCAATGATGATATACAGCGTGGTGTTGCTCTTCCTGGGCTCTTCGGCGACGGGGGGCAATTGTTCGTTCATGAGTTCTTCTCCTTGTGATTGAATGATGATCGGATTATATCAGGTCGTTTCCCTGTTCATCCTTCCCCAGATGCGCCAGATGATGAACGCCGCCAGGACGACCAGCAGCGTCCCGATGAGGACCGGCAGGACGACCGCCAGAATGGACAGGACGGTCGAAACGATGTTTTCCGTGATGGAGACCGGGACGGTTCCCGCGCCGCCTGTGGTTGCTGTGACCACCGGACGCACCGCTCCCGCCTTGGTGACGTGCACGGTCCCGGCGACGAGCAAGCCGCACGCCAACGCCAGGACGGGACTGACGTCCGTCACGACGTTCGCGCTGGCGGCAAAGGCGATGGCGCCCGCGGCGGGACGGATGAAGGTCTGGATCACGTCGTTGATGTGGTTTACGACCGGGGTCATGTCTGCCAGCAGTTCGATGATAACGAGGAAACACAACAGGAGGATGATCCACGGGTTGGAGAGGGTATCCCAGGGTTGGTTGAGAGTGAGCAGATTCGTATAACGAGCCAGCAGACCGACGATGAGCAAGGGGATGTAGGCGTTCAACCCCGCGCTGGCTGAAAGCCCGAAGGCGGTGAAAATTCCGGTTAGTGGTTCCATAAATTCTCCAATCTCAATTCTCCAATTCTCGACTTCTCACTTACGCCAGCAAGCTGGCGGACTCCAAAGGTCCCAGGCGAGAATCAGCCCAGGGGAAAGCCTCCCCAGGTTCCGGTGAGTCTGAAGCGGAGCAGGTCAATGACGGTGATCATCAAAAAGGCAAGGGTCGTTCCGGCGAGGAGAGGCATCCACATTTGCGCCAGATTGTCGAACGCGTTCTCGAGGCGCATGATCAAAACCCAGACCATGCTGAACACGATGACGAGCAATGACAACACGCCCAGCACGCTGACGATGGCGATGGGGTAGAGGATGGCTGCGTGTTCCGTGAGGATGAGGAGGTTGATTACCAGAACGATGGCTGTGAGTATGCCGAGTTTTTTCCAATCGAGGGCGGGGGAGGGATCGGGGGTTTTCCACGCGGAACTGTTGAAGGCGGGGAAGAGGATGGACGCCAGCGCGATGCCCATGCCGCTTCCGGTGAAAAGGCGTAACGTATTGTTTGGGACGTAGAGATTGGGAATGTTGGCAAGCGCGCCCTGCGACGTTTGTTTGAGCAGGTAGAGGTAGGAGTTCGAACCGTCAATTGCGAACGCAAGGAAGAAAAGCGCGAGCGGCGCGCCGAGTTTCCAGCCGGGCATTCCGCTTTTCTTCGGGCTGGCGATGCCAAGGAAGAGGAGCGTGATCGCCGCCGCGTAGAATTCGCCGGTGCAGCGCGCACACAACGGCAGTTGCCGACCGAAGACGTGAAAGGAGCGTTCGTCAATGCGATGACAAATGGCGTAACCGACCGCATCCGCCTTGCCGAGCAACCCCGGCGGCGCAATGGAGAACCAGACGGCGAAGGCGAGAATTGCCGCAATGGGGATGAACCAGCGCGTCAGGTTTTGTGCAAGGGATCGTGAGGAGGCTTGTTCCATCCCGTTCATTATATGGGGTTATACGATTGCGCGCAAGAAAGATTGCGGGAATAAGGTATGATTGCATTGACAAGGAGCCCCCATGAAACGAATCGGAATCCTGACGGGCGGAGGCGACGCGCCCGGCCTGAACGCGGTCATCCGCGCCGCGGTGAAGACGGCGGTCCTGGTATATGGATGCGAGGTGGTGGGCGTTCGCAACGGTTTCGATGGTTTTATTGACGAAAAAGGGATCCTCCCATTGGGCGTCGAAAGCGTGCGCGGACTTTTGCCGCGCGGCGGCACGATCCTCGGTACGGCGAACCGCGGCAACCCGTACGCGCGCAAGGTGATACGCGACGGCGAGGAAGTGACGATTGATATTTCGGACGACATCGTCAACGGCATCCGGCGGCTCGAACTCGACGCCCTGATCGTGGTGGGCGGCGATGGGACGCTTCGCATCGCCCACGAGTTGTTTCAAAAAGGCGCGCCGGTCATCGGCGTTCCGAAGACGATTGACAACGACGTGGGCGGCACGGAGATCACGTTCGGGTTCGATACCGCCCTCAGCATTGCCACCGAAGCGATTGACCGCCTGCATACCACAGCCGAGTCCCATCACCGCGTGATGGCGCTGGAGTTGATGGGGCGCGACGCGGGATTCATCGCCCTGCACGCCGGGGTGGCGGGCGGCGCAGACGTGATCCTGATCCCCGAAATCCCGTTCAAGTTCGAAGCGGTTGTCGGGAAGATCCGTCAACGCGTCGAACGCGGGACTCTTTCCAGCATCCTTGCGATTTCGGAGGGCGCCAAGCCTGTGGGAGGCGATCAGGTCTTTTCGCGCAGCGGGGACGAAGTGTACACGCCGCGATTGGGCGGGATCGGTCACATTGTTGGAGAGTTCATCGAGAAGAGCGGATTCGAAACGCGCGTCACCGTGCTGGGTCATTTGCAGCGCGGCGGCACGCCGACGGCATTCGACCGCTGGCTGGCGACGCGTTACGGCGCGGCGGCGGTCCGTTTGGCGGCGCAGGGCGGGTTCGACCGCATGGTCGCATTGCGCGACGCAAAGGTGGTGGACATTCCGCTCGCGGAAGCCCTGGCGGTTCCCAAACGCGTGAACGTCAACGGCGACGCCGTCCTCACCGCGCGCAACACGGACATTTCCTTTGGAGATGAATGACTTTTCACCGCGAAGGCGCGAAGGACGCAAAGAAATCTTCGTGTACGCAAAGAAAACCTTCGCGCTCTTCGCGCCTTCGCGGTAGAGACTTAAAACCAGGATGCCGCCCAAACGTGGGCGGCATCCGTGGCGCGCTGTGGCTTCCTGACTTACTTGAGGAGGGATGCCACAGCGCAGGGTTTGATGCTACTATCCATGTGGGACATCACCTCCTCCTTTCTATAGGATGGCGATGGATTGCGTTCCCCGAACGATGCCGGTAGTATGTCACACTTCATTTTGGATGTCAATGGGCGGATTCCCGTTCTCACTAAATTGTAATGTCCTTGGAGCCGGGGGCCTCGCTCCCGTACGCCGGCAAGCTGGCGATTCCAAAGCGACAAATCCTGATACCTTTTGAGAGTCCTCGCAAGCCCGCCGGGGCTATGCTTGGAAAAATTCATCGTGGAGGTTTCCATGAAAGCCAACCCGAACCGTTTCTGGTTCATCGTCATCCTGCTCGGCTGGGCGTTCGATTTCCTGTTTTGGGAAAAGCCCGTCGGCGTCAACTTTTTCATCTACGTGACGCTTTGTCTCGTCGCGGGCATCTACCTTCTGCGAGCGGACGGGCTTCGCTTCCCGCGGCGCTCGGGCCTGCTCCTGCTTCCCATTGCCTTTTTCCCGGCGATGACCTTTCTCCGCCTCGAGCCGATCACCGTCTTCCTCTCCGTCGCGACGACCCTCTTCCTCATGGGCGTCTTCGCAATGACCTATCTCAATGGAGAGTGGATTCGCTACACATTGCTGGATTACATCCTCGGCTACCTGCGGCTGTTCGGGAGCATGCTCGCGCGTCCGCTTGGATTCGCCGCGCAGGTCCGCCGCGACCAGCCGTCCCTGAGTCAGAAGCGGAGCGGGCGCGTCTGGGCTGTGGTGCGCGGGGTCGTCATCGCTCTGCCGGTCATCGCCGTCTTTGCCTCCCTGCTCTCGTCCGCCGACCCGATCTTTGCCGATCGATTCGAGAAGTTCCTCGCGTTGTTCAACCTCGAGAACCTGCCCGAATACATTTTCCGCCTCGTGTATATTCTGGTCTTTGCCTACGCCCTCGCGGGGACGTATCTGCACGCCGCGCAAAAATCCGACGAGAAGATCGAGGAAAAATCGCTCGTCCCGCAGTTTCTCGGTTTCACCGAATCGACGATCGTGCTGGGGGGCGTTGCGATCCTGTTTCTTGCGTTCGTGATCGTTCAGTTCCAGTATTTCTTCGGCGGGCAGGCGAACATCCACATCGAGGGGTACACGTATTCCGAATACGCCCGCAAGGGATTTGGCGAACTCGTGGCGGTCGCGTTCTTCAGCCTGTTGCTGCTGCTCGGGCTGGGCGCGATCACCCGCCGCGAAACGGAAACGCAAAAACGGGTCTTCTCGGGCTTTGGCGTTTCGCTCGTCGCGCTCGTGATCGTCATGCTTGTTTCTGCCTTCCAGCGCCTGGTTCTTTACGAAGCCGCGTACGGTTTTTCGCGCCTGCGAACGTACACGCACGTCTTTATGATCTGGTTGGGATTGTTGCTTGTCGCCGTCGTTGTCCTTGAAATTATGCGCCGCGAACGGCTGGTCGCATTGTCCATGGTTCTGGCGCTGCTTGGGTTTGTGGTTTCCCTGAACCTGTTGAACGTGGATGCGTTCATTGTGAAGCAAAACGTCCAGCGCGAACTGCGCAGCGCGGCGGATCAAACGTTCGCGCAGGGGCGCGCGGATCTGGACGCGCAATATTTTCTGGATCTCTCCGACGATGCCGTGCCTGCGCTGGTGAATGCGTTCCATTCCAATCCCATGCCTGTTTCTGTCAGGGAAAAAATCGGCGCGGCACTGGCATGCCTGCGTTACGAGCGCGGGCAGGATGAGCGCGAACTCCCCTGGCAGGCATTTCACCTGTCCCGTTTCAATGCCGATCGCGCTTTGTTGACGATCAGCCGCGAGTTGGATGTGTATGAGATCGCCGATGCCGATTTCCCCGTGAGTGTGGTCACGCCGGGCGGGGAGGAGTTTTCCTGCTGGCAATACAATGATTGAGGCTCAGACTTCCGGGTTCTTCGAAGAACCCGGAAGTCTTCGCTTTACTCTTTTGGTATCAATCGCGCGGTCAGGTCGCGCAACTGCACGAATGAGATGGGTTTGATCATTACAAAGTCCACCTGGTCGCCGTATGCCTCGCCCATGCGGGCGTCGGCGGTTGTGATGATGACCAGTGTTTTTTCGAACCGTTCGTCCTTTTTGATGATGGTGGTCAGCAGTTCGCCGCCCGAAATGTGGGGGAGGTGCATATCGAGCAGGATCAGGTAGGGGGGCGCGCCATGTACCAGCCTGTCCTTTGCCTTTTGTCCGTCCGCGACGTGTTCCACTTCGTAGCCGATGCCGCGCAGCGCCTCGGCGAAGATGTCCGCCAGGTCTTCGTCGTCTTCGATGATTAATGCCGGTATGCCCATATAAGTTCTCCTTATTGTCTGCAGAGTATTACGGTAGGACGAGCGGCAGTGTGACGGTAAAGATCGTCCCTGTATTCGAATCGCTTGTCACTTTGATCTCTCCGCGCATCAGGCTGACCAGTTCCTTGACGATGGCTAATCCCAGCCCGAACCCGCCGTGGGTGCGCGTTGCCGCGCCTTCCACCTGGCGGAAGGTCTCGAAGATGTGGGGCAGTTCCGAGTGGGGGATGCCGGGACCCGTATCCGAAACCTCGATGCCCCATTGTCGAAAGGCGGCAACGTGGAACAACCGCACGCGGACCCCGCCCTGGTCTGTGAATTTGATGGCGTTGTTCACGAGGTTGACGAGGATCTGCCCCAGGCGCGCGCTGTCGCCCATCAAGGTTTCGGGGAGGGTGTCGTCCATTTCGCTGGTCAGGCTGAGGTTTTTGTCTGAGGCGGTTTTGTCGAGCAGGCCGTGAAGGTTTTCGAGGAGTTCGGACGGCTTGACGGGAGCCATTTTGATCGTCAGTTTTCCCGCCTCCATTTGTGCCTGGTCGAGCAGGTCGTTGATCAATCCCAGCAATCGCTGTGTGTTGGTGATGATGCGGTTCGCCATGTTGACCTGTTTATCGTTCATGGGACCGTAAACCGCCTCCCTGAACATTTCCGCGTAACCGAGGATGGCGTTGAGCGGGGTGCGCAGTTCGTGCGAGACGGTGGCGACGAAGGCACTTTTGAGCCTTTCCACTTCGGCTTCCCGTGTAAAGTCGCGGAAGACGGCGACGGTGCCTATGTTGGCTTCGCCGTTCTCGTATATTTCGTAAACCTGCCCCGCGCTGACGGAGAGGGTCTTGTCGCCCCATTCGATGCGAAAACTGAGCGGCTGGGTATCGTGTTCGATCATGGATCGCAGCAACCTGCGCCCGCTTTCGGAAAGCCTCGGGTGTTCGATCAATTCGCGGAAGTTGCGGTTTACGATCACTTCGGGAGAAAGTTCGAGTATTCCCCGGATGGCGGGGTTTACCATGGTTGCGTTCCAGTCCTTGTCGAAGACGATCACGCCGTCGGCAATGGAGTTGAGGATCGCCTGGTTGCGGCCGGCTTCGATGCGTTCGCGGGCGAGGGATTCCGCCAGGGCTTGCGTGCGCTGGGTGACGACCTGGTCGAGGTTGGCGTTGATCGTGCGCAGTTCCCTGAGGGCGGATTCCAGGCTGCGCGCCGAAAGCCACGAGACCAGCGCCAGCATGAAAAAGCCGATGATCGCAAAAACGTTCGCCGCCTGACCGATGGACAGGGCAAGCCCCGAGACGATGCCTCCCGAGATGAGGGCGAAGAGGAAACTCGCCTCGGGCAGCAGGATCAGGCTGGAGATCGCGATGGGAAGCGTGAAGAGGAAGAGCGAACGCCCGTTGGAGAGTTGATCGGGGGTGTCGGTGAACGTGAATACCAGGGTCAGCAGTAAGAGGTAGAACAGCGCCGCCCATCGCCCGGAGACCCGTCGGTTGATTTGATAAATGCCGTAACAGCCCAGCGCGGCGATGAATGTGCCTCCCAGCAAGACAGCCGTTTCGAGGTTTGCCAGTTGGTTGGTCGCCAGGTTGCTGATCGCGATCGCCAGCAAGCCCAGCAGCGCGGCGGCGATGTTGCCGAGCAGGAGGATGTTGAGCAGCCTGCGGCGGCGCGCGTCGTCGGGATCCGGGACGGGGACGTTGAGGAGGGAATCGAAGAATTGTTTCATAAGTCCTTATTGCGCCAGCGCCAGCGCGCTGAGCGCCGCGGAGCGGACGACCAGTTGCGGAGTATACAGGCATTTGCCGATCCATAGCGGCGGGTAGGGTTCGTCGAGGTTTTCCTTCAACCAGCGCGCGCCGTTCCTGAGGGCGGCTTTGGGAATCCTTGCAACCTTTTCATCCCAGACCGACAGCGCCTGAAGTGCGTACGCGGTCTCTTCGGCGGTGGGAATGTAAGAGCCCCAGGAGCCGTTGGCGTTTTGCGATCTGAGAATCCATTGCACCGCCTCCTCGACGAGGTCGTTGGCGTGACCGGCGCAGGCAATGACGGCGTGGGCGGTCGGGTAATATGCGGAGATGTGCCATTTGTCCACCCAGAAGGAATCTTCGCCCCTTGCGCGCCTGAGAAAAGCAACGATCTTTTTGACGGATGAATTCCTGACGGTGAGCCCGGCGTGGAGAAGCGCGTCGAGGATGTGGACGTTGGCGCTGATGGAGGGATTCGCTTCGAGATCGAAACAGCGAAAGTGTTCCTGCTCTTCGTATGCCAGGATGCTGGCGAGGTCCTTCTCGATGCCGTAGCGCAAAAGGGCGTTGTACGTGATGACCGTGTCGTCGCTGTCCTTGACGGAATAGGCGGTGGAGAACGCCACGCCGCGTTTGGGCTCCCAGGCGTTGGAAAGGAATTCGAGATGCCGTTCGAGTTTTTCATTGGTCTTCATGCCGGGGATGAAACTCAAATTCCAAAGCGACCATGCCACCTCGAAGATATCGAAAGGAAAGACGTTCGGTTGTCCGCCGTCGGGTTTGGCGATCTGGCGCAGGTAGTTCAGGGACGGTTCGTCGCCTTTCCTGACGTAGGTCGCAAAATAGGCTGTGGCGGATGGACTCAACCCGACCGAGCCGTTGGCTTCCTGAAGGTTGGGAATATCTAGCATGTGTTGTCCATCGGCGCCCGCCATTTCGGCGGAGAACGCCATCGTCACGCGGCGGTTGATCATCCTGCCTTCGAGATAGGACAGTTTTTGCGCGCGTTGCATGGATAATCGTCCGAGGATGCGTTCCCGCTGGTTTTTGATGATTCCCAGCCGCTCCGCCTCCGCCGCCAGGGTTGGCGCGATCATCTCGAAGCCGACGGTCGCCCCGTTCGGATCCGCCTGCAGCCCCAGCGTGGCGCTTTCCACAATGCGTTCCAGGGCGAGTTTTCCCTTTTCGACCTGCACCTTGTCGTGACCGCGCCGCCCGCGATGGGTGAGGGCGATCATGGCGGCGAGGGTGCAGATGACGCGGTCGTGATAGTACATCGGCGCGGGCGCGCCCCAGGAGCCGTCGGGCAACTGGTTTTCGCCAAGCCAGTAGAGCGCCTTGCTGCTGATGTCCCAGTCAATTTCGCCGAGCCGCGCCGCCCAGGCGGTATCGTAGGCGGTGCTTCCCATGTGACCGGGTCCGATCTCGTCAATCAGTTTTTCGATGGGGTCTGTCATGGTTCGTTTTCGCTTTGGGGGATCCACAAGTTGAATTTCAATCTGCCGACGCCGAAAGCGAGGTCCTTGTTGGCGCGATAGTATCGTCTCAGCCAATCGAGTTCGTCCGCGTCCATTTTTGTGTAATCGGGTTCCGGCGCGCGGCGGAGGTAGAGGTGATCGTAGAGGATCGCCCGCAACTGGCGTTCGGTCATGTAGGGCGAAGGGCTGACGGAAAAATACAGGTCTTCCTCGCCGGTCGCCAGGAGGGGCATGTCGAAGGCGCTGAACTTGTCGAAGCCGATGAAGAGGCTGGCGGGCGGCAGGTCTTCGCCGTAATATTTTCGGATCAACGCGTTTTTGTCTGGAACCGCGCCGTGCGCCAGGTAATGTTCCACCGAGAGGCGGGCGAGGGTGTCGGTGGCTTCGTCGGCGAATACGCCGAAGAACAGATCGAAGGAGTCGTTATCCCTGGTGGCGTCCATCACTTCGTAGAGGGCGCCAAGCGCGGACTCGAATTCGGCGCCTCCGAGAACGTCGCGATAATCGCCGTAAAAGCGGACCCTGACCTTGTATTTCTCGAAAAAGTCGCGGTAATTCCTGTCGGTCGCGGTGCGGATGAGTCCGTCCACGCCGACGCGTTTGGTGTATTCGTCGCCGCGCCGCATGAGTTCGCGCCCGAAGACCGGGACGAGGAGGGTGTGGATGCCGTGGTCGAACATCATGGAACATAACTGGACGTGGTTCCTGATGGATTCGTTCATGTAGGCTTCGAAGAAGTCGCTTCCGATCTTGTCGGCGTGTTCGAGCATGAACCAGCGCCGCGTCCCGTTGACGGGGAACACGACCACCTTTTGCCCGCTGGCTTCGACGAGGGCGGCGACCTCTTCGACGGGGAGTTGGAGGAAACGCTCGAAGGGAATCATCGGTTTCTTCGCAGGCGGGGCAGGAATCGGGGAGTCCGAAGCGCATAATCCGCATAGCCGGGGAGGGTCTTCGTCAACAGTTCCTCCTCCTGGCGCGCGGCGCGGGTGAAATCCCAGAGCGTATAGAGCAAAGCCGCGAGGGTGGTCAGCGCGGGGTTGACGAGGAAGAGTCCCGCTGCGATGCCGAAGAAGGAGGTGATGACGGGATGGCGCATGAGTTTGTAGGGGCCCGTTTCGACGACCCGGTGACCGGGCTGCACTTCGACGCGTTCGGCGTAATAGTGACGCAGGTGGGCGCGGGACCAGGCGTGCAGGGCAAGGGCGGCGAGAATCAAAAAGACCCCAAGGAGTTGAACGACCAAACCCCAGGGCGCGTTCGTTCGATAACCGATGCCCGGAAGGAGGACGGGTTGCAGGGCGAGGATGGCGACCGTGAGGAAGATGAACAGCGTGAAATCCCAGGCGCGGCCCGACCCGCTCGCCTGACGTTGTTTATCGTGGCGGCGGATGAGGATGAAGTCCATGGCGTAGAAGAGGAGGACGGTGAGGAGCGTCGCGGTGGATTGGGGGACTCCGGTGAACATGTCCCTCTTATTCCTGGGCTGCCAGTTGCTTTGCGGCGCGCGACAGGATGCCGGCCATGGTGATCATGGCGTGGTTCGTATCTTCGAGATGGAATCCCAGCCTGCGTTTTACGTCGTAAGCGCCGCTGCCAAAGCGGACGAGGCGCACTTTGTGTTCGAACGCCTCCTGCAGGGCGGCGTACAGGAGGAGGAAGTATCCGCCGGGGACGTCGTCCTCCAGCCCAAGCGAGGAAGTCAGCTGGAATTTGTTGTCCCGCAGGACGGCGCCGCATCCGACCAGTTTGCCTTCCTTGCGGAGTTCGAGCCAGGCGCCGTCAATCATGGAAAAGTTTTCGAGCAGGTTGCGCGTCCACGGGTTGGGCGCGGAGCCGTGCCAGATGGAGACGTTCTCGATCAGTTTGAGGGCGGCTTCGATCTCGGTCACGCTCTTGTGGCGCGAGAGTTCGATGCCGTTTTCCGCCGTCTCCTTGAGGGTGCGCTTGTAATGCTGGCGGTCCTTTTTGTTGCCGGCTTCGAGGTACGCCTCGAAACTATCCCACGCCATGGGCATGTAGGTGCCTGGCTCGGAGACGGTGATGGCTTCGTAGCCGGGGGGCCACGACGGGTATTTGAGTTGTTCGGTGAGCAGGTAATCGAAGACGAGGAAGGAACAACGCTGCTTTTTGAATTCCTCCTGCGCGGCGCCCGCCAGCGACGGCAGGACTTCATCCCGCAGGGGTTCGCCGGGCAGCAATAACGCCGATGTGTCCGCGAGGGGGGAACGGCAGACGAGCAGGGGTCTGCGTTTCAGGACGGACGACATGAATTCGCGAGCGACCTTCGGCAGGGGGAGGGGTTCGTTTTTCACCCGGAATAACGCCGTCCCTCCGAGAGGCGTATCTCCATCCCAGGCGATCAGGTAGGTGGAGGGACAGTCCGCCATGGCTTTTTCGCCAAAGACATACCATTGATGACTTTGAAAGCCGCGCCCAGCCGCGATCCGGTCCCATGTCGCGGGGGCGATTTCGTGGATGCTGTTGTATCTTTTTACATCGAAGTTGCTCATGACAGGTTCCAATCAATTTTACTTTAAGCCGGGTTTTTCGGTTTCAACGCCTTGCAAAAATGAAAGCAATCCAGCCGATTTCATCCATGCGGGAAGGCTGTCATGCCCCATTATACCTTTCGACCAGTTTCCGGCGATGACACGTTTGTTGCAATCGCGATGAGAAATTCGCCTTCGTTTCGGATGATCCGCCCGATGAACGCCGCGCAGGGACAATCGAATGCGGGGGAAAAGACCGCGCGCCAACAAACGCCTCGCATCAAGAGGCGGCTGGCGGGCGGGTGGATTTGGAAAAACGGTTTGAAAAGAAAAAGAGCCTTTGTTATGAAGACTCTTCAGTGCCCCCAAGGGGACTCGATTAACATCCCCCTGCGGGGACGCCGGTTTGAATGAGAAAGAGCCTTCGTTATGAAGACTCTTCAGTGCCCCCAAAAACGGGATAAAACTTTCGTGAGTTATCCAGGGGTGAGAAGTCAATCAAAGGATAGGTATAGAAAATTTTTGCTTGTTGGTATCCAAGTTCAACGCGTGAGACAAAACGCTGCAACCAGGTGCGAATCAATTTTACATCATTCGTTGCTCTTGCCTGTGTAAGTTGGTTACTCCATTCATCCAAAACGATGGTCATCGCCTCGGGCGTGATTTCGACCTTTGCCGCGGCAAGTTGCGCCTCTAGGTGATCTAGTTTGTCTTTGACCTGGGCGCGTTCCCTCTCGCGCTGTTCGTGACGTTTGTATGCCGCTTCTGATCCTGTGCGTTCAATCGCGTTCAATGCTCTTTGGATCGCAATATCCAAACTCTCTAAATCATGCTCTACTTTCTTGATTTGTCTTTCGATGTCGGATGTATCACCAAATTGCAAGCGGGCATTTTCTATCACTTCTTCCAGGTAAGCAGGGGATAAGACCTTTTCGATGACTGCGTTTACAATCGCGTCCTCTGCGTGTTTTGCGCCAATGCGGCGAGATTGGCAAGACTTCGCGCCGTGCCTGTCTTTCCTACCACAGATATAAAACGCCCAGGGCTTGACCTTATGCCCTGGGGAATGGGTCATCATCGAATCACATTCAGCACAGTAAGTAAAACCAGTTAGCAGGGATGGATTGCCAACGCGCCGCGCGTGCCTGGGATTGTTTTTCTGCATTGGGTGAACCTTGCGGAGTTTTTGAACGGCTTCCCAAATTTCCCACGTTGTAGCGGGTTCGTGGTGATCGGGATACTCAATACCTCCATGAGAATAAATCCCAAGATAGACTTTGTTTTTGAAAAAGCCATGATAGCAGGGAAGGCTTTTATATAATCCTGTGGCTTCCTGAATCTCTTTGTAGGATTTTCCCTCTGCCCTCATCACCCAGGCTTTGATAACCGAATCCCATAATGCCGGATCGCGTACCCACTTACTGACCATTCGCTCTTTGCCGTCTCGGTTTACGCCGCGCTGAACAAGTGAACGAATATATCCGACAGGTGGTGTGCCTGGGGCGAATCCTTCCTCGATGAGTTGCTTGAGTCCTCGCTTCACATCACGCGAATTTTGCCGCCGCTTTTCAGCATTGGAAAAATCTATTAGTGCCTCAATCACTCCGCCAAACTCATCAGCGGGGATCGGATCGGTGAGGGAATGAATTGCAATGCCGCGCTTGCGTAGTAAAGCCCGGTAAAATTTTGCGTCATTCTCATCGCGTGAAAATCTCGCGGAGTTCCACACAAGCAAAATACCAGGGCGGAGCGATTCGTTTTTGCTTGTGTCTATCATGCGTTCAAAGTCTTTTCGCTCATCAACACTGCCGCCGCTCTTTGCAACGTCTCGGAAGATTTCAACAAGCATAAGGTTATGATGTTCACAGTAGGCGCGCAATTCGTTCTCTTGTTGCGTGACGCTGTTCTCCTGGGCGGGACCTCCTGAATCGCGGAGGTAAGCCCAGGCACGACGATTCGGAAGGTCACGCGGCGGGGGGAAGTAATCAGCCATGTGTCACCTGTTGGGATTGGGAATGATCTTGCCGTTGACATTGACCAGGCGACCAGATGCAAGCAGTTCACGGATCGTGGCTGCCAGGTGCGCTGCCAGTGGATCGAGCGCGGATCGTTGCGCTGTTTCAAGATCGGGGAAGTGATCGCCGCCAATTTCGGAGATTTGGATTTGTGGGGATGTTCTCGCCATTGGTCAACCTATCTGAAACATGGGGCGTGATGGCTTGTCACAGTGGCTAAAATCGTCCTGCTACGCTTCGGTGGGTGTTTTCACGTCCTGGGCTGATTTGGGGCAAAAACGCGTACTGCGCCAGGATGGATTTTCTGTGTGGTCTTGCCGTAGTACAGCAGACATTCACCCAAAGCGCCGTCACGGTTTTTTGCTACGATAAACTCAAGGTTTGCATCCGGCTCATCGTCGGGATGATGCAGAAAACAAACCGCGTCCGCCTCCTGTTCAAGTGATCCGCTTTCACGGAGGTTAGATAACTGCGGTCTGCCTACAACCTCGCGATTCAATTGAGCCGCCGCGACTACTGGAATATTCAAGTTCGTGATCCGTTTCAAAGTCTGCGCGATTTTGGTTACCTCCTGTTCTCGCGTGGCTGTTTTACTTGTGGCTTCGAGTTGGAGCAATTGCAGATAGTCCACAAAGATAATGTCCACTTCGCTGTTGGCATGACGTTGGCGCGTGATGGACTCTATCTGTTCGACGGTGCGACATTCAGCGGGACTGTATAACCACATGGGCAAGCCCTCGAAGGTTTCAATGGCGGTGTAGTATCTTTCCCATTCTTCCGCATCTTCCATCCCGGCATGTTTCAGAATGTCTGCATTGATTTGAGTTTCAGCCGCCATCATGCGGGAAACGATTCGTAGGTCGTTCATCTCCACGCTGAAAAACAAAACCTGTTTACCCTGCTTTGCGACATTCAGAGCGAGATTTCCAAGCATGGCAGTTTTACCGTTGCCAGGACGCGCCGCGACCAGGTAAAGCCAGCCATCCTGTAAACCATCGAGTTTGTGATCTATGTCCTGATAGCCTGTTGAAATTCCAAGAAGGCTAAAATCCTGCCCCTTGCGTGACTCTATGGCTTGGTCAAACTCTTTGAGCGCCTCCGCCATTGATCGCCCGCTTTGGTGCGTTGAAGCGTTTAGGGCATCGTCCAGGAATTGACGCGCCTCACTCGTGATCGTCGCCGGTGACTTTTGCGGATCGTTGGCAAGGTTCACAATCTCGCCGCATGCTCTTGTCAGTTTTCGCCGCATGGTCAATTCCTTGAGTTGATCGGCGTAGGATCGAGCGGACAAACTTGACCCGGTGGAATTTACCAAAGTGATCAGATAAGGATCGCCGCCGATTTCTTTCAGCCTCCCCAATTTCTCCAGTTCGTGACTCACGGTCAATATGTCAATATCGAGGCGGGATTTATCGAGTCTTTCAATTGCCGTGAAAATTATCTGGTGGCGGTGATCGTGAAAGTCAGTGAATTTGAGTCCCATCTCTGCGAGTGTTTCCGGGTTTATCAGGATGCAGGCAAGCGCGGCTTGCTCAAGTTGCAGATTATAGAATCCGTCTATCATGGGTTATGTTCTCCTCTGTTTCTGTGCAAGTTTCGCAAGGGTTGACTCACCCTGGGCGGGCGGCTTTTCCTGTGCGGGCTTGCGGCGTAGGTGACTCAATGCGTAGGTGATTGACGCGGGGCGGGAGACAACCGTTTGCCGTTTGTGTGCAAAACGCGCCGCGGCTGGAATCTGCTTTGGGGTGTAGTCCTTGCTCATCCATTCGGTGAATGTTTCCATCCAGGCTTCGATTTCTTTTTGGGTTGTCGGTTCTGGTAGTCCTAATTCAGCCATGCACGTTTGGAAGTATGCGTGATGGGCTTGCGGTGCGTCCTTCCAGGATTTGAAAGCCTCCCCCATTTTCTTTGTAGTGGGTTTATTGGTATTTAAATTGTTTAAGTAGATTTCCTCATTTGTGGAATCTACGTAGTTTCTATGGTTTGTCGAATCTACTAGTTTTGATGGTTTGTCGAAACTAGGAATTTTTTCTATTAGTTCATATACCCGTTTCTTGTTCACTCGAAAATGCAAAGTGGCATGACCATATTTTTTACCATTTCTTAATTCATAAACCTTCCATAGTTTCTCTTCGAGGACGCCTATCTTTTTGCATTTTCGTCTGGCTGTTTCTTGCTCTCGTCGGGTAAGTCCGATTTCTTCTTCCCATTCTTCCGCCGCTTTGTAAAACCACCCGCTACGCTCTTTTGCTTTTTTGTTTTTGCTCCAATAGAAGGCGCGAGATAAGAACAAAGCCGCGTTTGTGTTCCCTGTGATTGTTTTGAAAATGCGGTGAAAGGCTATCGGTTTTTCCATAACTTTTTCGAGTAGTTCTATTGTTCGGTCATCCATGCTGACTCCATTCGTGATACAATACAAAAGTCCTTTCGAGAGTTCTAACTTGGCAGTTGGGTCTCTCTGTGGGTGTGGACGCCTCGACTCGTGATCGGGGCGTCTTTGTTTTCAGTCTCTCCCTGAGACTTCGGCGGGGGCATCCGGGACCGGGTTGAAGATCGTTGGCGCGCCGGGGAGTTCGCCAACAGTAGCAAGAGCATGGCGGAGCATGTAAACCGCTTGCCCACGTAAGGCGCGGCATTCTTTCATGCTCATCCTTGCAAGCGCGTAAAATTCTCTATCATTCAAAGTCAATGTGATTCTGTGTGTCTGTTCGCTCATTGGTACCTCGCAAAATAAATGACCAGCGTTTTCTTACGCTGGTCATTTTAGAAGTGGTTATTTGTGTAGTCTATATTTCGAGGGGAAATTACCTCTACCAAAAACTCTAAATTTAGTTTTTGGTAAGCAAGAGATTGTCAATTCGTCTTTTGGTTGCGCGTTCGATGGTCTTCAACTTCGCCGGGTTTTGGTAAGACTGATCGGGATAGGCTATCTCCCAGTACTCTTTTCGCATTTCCCAAAATGCAGGTTCAAAATCAAGACGCTTTTCGACCATCAATGATAAAAGCCTATCGTCCGCATCGGCAAACTTTTTATTTCTCCTCCCCTTGTCCCTGCCGCCAGGATGACGGGGAGGAAAAGTTCTCTCGAAGTCGTCCGGCTTGTCTTTCCCAAAGAGCCGCCAGGCAAGCCATGAGAAAAATATAAACGGCGAGATAATGAGATAGAAAATAAACTGCGCCGGTGACTTCTTCGCCTCCCAACCAGACGAAAAGGAGTGAATACTAAAATAGGGTCTTTTGATTCGTGGTGCGTATGTTTGCAAGGTGTGGGCGGTGATCTTGTCAATCTCTTTTCTTTTGGCGACCCACAAGAAGATGATTGAAGTAATCAGATACACCAGGAAAATCACAAGAAGAATCAAACCTAGTTCGTTCATCCTGCCTCCCTACTCACCATCAAGCCATCGGGCAATGGGATTCTTGCGGGCTTGATTGTGACTCTCTCTTACTGCCGGTACCGGGTGATCGAAGTCATCCTCTCGAAGCGTCCTGTTTAGTTTCAGTCGTGACACGTCAAAGCGCAAAGCCTCCAACACTTGCGAATGATTGCGGAGAACCGGAGAGACTTTTTCCAGGGATCGCTTTTCGCGCTGGACTTCGAGATAAAACGCCTCGAGGTGTTTACCCAGGGCGGTGATCGTGTTGAACATTCTCAAAAGGTTCGTGACATCGAAGAGAGACAAGTCAGGCGACTCATACTCACCCATCAATGCCGCTTCGATGTGGGCTTTCTGTTTGGCGTGAAGCATCTGATTTATCAGCAGCAGATTCTTTACATCATCCCCATTGAAGCGCCGTCCCTTCTTGGGCTTGCGGGCTTGCTCCGAAAACCCCATGGGATAGCGGCGGATATATCGCTGTACGGTCTGCAAGGATAGCCCCGTCAAACCGCACGCTTGACCAGTGGTAAGGGTGATGTGATCCGTCATTCGACCTCCAAAACTCGATTTTTTCCGATGTGCGAATATTATCACGACGGCAATAATTTTGTGGGTTGTAGGCTGTGGGTCGGAATTTTCGCCCACAGACACCCCCTAATAGGCAACGGGATGCGCACGCCCTCACGCGCCCAGGATCGAGCGCGTGAGGGCTGTTTTTGTTGACACTCTGAGTGTCCATGTCAACGGGGATCCTCCCGCTTTCGCTCACGGTAGGCATACTCCCGGCATGGCTTCGGGCGTGGGCAATATCTCGCCGCGTGACTGTGGCTTGTAAATACCTCGCCACAGTAAGCGCACTCACGGGAATAAACTTTTACCTTTCGCCTGGGTGACGGTGGCGGCGTCGGTTCCTGAGACGCTCTGATACCGTTTCCATCCATTGCTTGACCCGTTCCTTCCAGCGGAGGAGTGACCCCTCGACGTACTCCGCTCCCGTCTGCCATTCGTGGGGGCAATCGTCCGGGAGTATCCAATCCCTGCCCTCGTACTTGCATTCCAGGCAGAAGATTA
>SZPG01000107.1 GCA_030263595.1 Chloroflexi bacterium CFX6 | reverse complement strand
GTGTTGATGGCGCTCTTCATGTTCTGGGGCGCGGAACAACTCGAACGCATCATCGGCAAAAAGGATATGAGCCGCGAACCGAAACTCCGCCTCGCGGGCGCGGGCGCGCTGGTCGCCGCCGCGTTGGTCGTGGTCTTCCTCGGCGAACCTTCCTTCGAGCAGCGTTACAGCAAACTCACCTTCACGCGCACGGAAACGGTCGAGCAATTGAATGCAGAACCCGTCGTCACCACCTACACTTACACCGCCGACGAAATGCTTTCCAATCGCCTCGTCTTCGTCTCGCCCGCCGAAGCCTTCAAAGCGAAATACAACCAGAGCATGAAGCCCGTCTACCTCGACGTGCGTTCCGAAGCGGACTACAACCTGTATCACGTCGAAGACGCGGTCAACGTGCCGCTCGATCGCATCGAAGAGATCATCCCGCTTCTGCTCACCGAACCGCCCGCCAACACCGTCTTCATCGTGATGAGCAACGACGAGACCGCAGCCATCCAGGCGTGGAAAATTCTCGTCGCGGACACCATTCCAAACGTGTACATCCTCGAAGGCGGGATCAACAACTGGATCGCGTTCTTCGGCGCGGACGACGAACCGCCTCATCCCAACCCGCAGGCTGGCGACGACCAATTGGCTTATCTCTTCCCCGCGGCATTGGGCGACCGTTACGAATCGTGTTCGCCCAACCCGATCGAATACGAGAATCTCGAATTCGAGGCAAAGATCAAACTTCAATTGAAGCGCGATAAGAGCGGCGGAGGATGCGGGTAGGAGTAAACGTACACAGGTACACAGGTAAACAGGTAAACAAAATAGTCCTCACGAAAATTCACTCGTGAGGACTATTTTCTATTTTCCACTTTCTACTTTCCACTTTCCACTTTCTACTTTCTACTTTCCACTTTCCACTTCCCACTTTCCCAACCCTTCTTTCCTTCCTACTCCTCCGTGATCGTGATCGTCTCGATCGCATCGCCCGCATAATCCGGGAGCAGATTCGGGTCGCGCAAAGTGATTCCTTTCACTACGTCCATCCCCTCGACGACCTGACCGAATATCGTATGCAAGCCATCCAGCCACGGCGTGGGGGCATAAGTAACGAAGAATTGACTGCCGTTCGTGTTGGGACCGGAATTCGCCATCGCAAGGACGCCCTCCTTGTCGAATTTCAAGTCGTCGCCGATCTCGTCCTCGAACCGGTAACCGGGACCGCCGCCGCCCGTGCCGGTCGGGTCGCCGCCCTGCGCCATGAACCCCTCCAAAACGCGGTGGAACGTCGTACCGTCATAGTAGCCGTCACGCGCAAGGAAGACGAAGTTGTTCACCGTGAGCGGGGCTTTGTCCGCGAAAAGTTCAACGATGAATTCGCCGCCTTTTGCCATCTTGAAGGCGGCTAAGTACTTCTTCGTTACGTCAATCACCATGGGCGGGTACTCGGCGTATTGCTTGTCTGCCGAAGCGTCTGCCTGGGATTCGGCCGCCTCCGATCCCCGCCTTGCTATCGCCATCCAAATCAACCCGCCCAGGATCAGGACCAGGATTCCGCCCCCGAGCCATTGGATGAGCCGCTCGGTCCGCTTTGCCTTTCGAACCTTGAGTCTTTCCTCGATCTTCTTCTTGTTTGCCATATTCGTTCCGCTCCATAACTATCTCAATTTTCCGCATTTTAGCACATTTGAGGAGCCGGTTTCGCCCGCATCAACGATATAATACGGACATGAGGAACACCAGGCTATTTCGCAAACACATCGCCGTTCCGCAGGATCATGGGTCGTGGGTCTTCATTCTCAGTCCGTTACTGATCGGCATTTTTGCAGGAGAAACGTTCACCTTCGCATCGTTCAGCCTGGCGGTCGCCGCCATGGCGGCCTTCATGCTCCGCCAGCCCGCCACGATCATCATCAAGATCTATTCCGGGCGGCGCACGAGGGAGGAACTTCCGGCCGCGCGGTTCTGGTTCGCCGTTTATTCTATCATCGCGTTGATCGCGCTCGTCGGGTTGACCCTGAGCGGGTTCACCTACATTCTGTATCTCGCCGTTCCCGGCCTCCCGGTCTTTGCATGGCATTTGTGGCTGGTGAGCAAACGCGAGGAACGCCGGCAGGTCAACGTCGAGATCATTGCCACCGGCGTGCTGTCCCTTGCCGCGCCTGCCGCGTATTGGGTCGGCGTTGGGGGGTACGACCCGAGCGGCTGGTGGCTGTGGATGCTCGTCTGGTTCCAGACCGCCGCGAGCATCGTCTATGCGTATCTCAGGCTCCGGCAACGGGAGCAGGCTCAAGTCGGCGCGCGAGGCGAACAATGGAGGGCAGGATGGCGCGCCGCGTTGTACACGTCCTTCAACCTCGCCTCCGTCCTGACCCTGAGCCTGCTCGGCGTTCTCCCGCGCCTTCTCTTCCTCCCTTACCTTCTGCAATGGATCGAGACCGTCTGGGGCATCACCCATCCCGCAGTGGGATGGAAGCCCACGCGCATCGGAATCCGCCAACTGATCGTCAGCACGCTCTGGACGATTTTATTCATTCTGACCTGGAGACCCTGAAGGATGCGCCTTGGGGTCGCGACTTGAAAGTCACGTTACGTTGAACGGAGGAAAACATGGATAATCTCAAATGGGAACTGCTGACCGAGGTGCAGGGTCGCCTTGAAGCCGACCTGCTTAAAAGTTATTTTGCGGCGCACGGCATTGACATCGAATTGTTTCAGGAGGCTGTCGGTCACCACATCTATCCTGTAACGGTCAACGGGCTGGGACGGGTGCAACTGTTCGTCTCGAAGGAACAGGCGGAGGAAGCGCGCAGGCTTCTGGACGAATACAATAACGCAATGGAGTAAAGGATGAATTTCGATCTCACCGAAGAACAAAGGCTCTGGCAAAAAACGGTTCACGATTTTGTCGCGAAGGAAGTGCAACCGAAGGCGCGCGAAGTGGACGTGACCGGCGAGTTCAACTGGGAGGCGACTCGCAGGATGGGTCCGCTTGGGCTGCTGGGGTTGAACATCCCGGAGGAATACGGCGGCGCGGGTGTGGACGCGGTCAGCGCGGCGATCGCCCTCGAAGAACTCGGCTGGGGCTGCGGCTCCACCGCGCTCGCCATCGCCGCGCACAACGGTCTCGGCACGACGCCCGTCGTCATGTTTGGCAGCGAGGAGCTCAAACAAAAATGGCTTCCGCGCGTGGCAAACGGGAAGAACAAACTCGCCGCGCTGGCGCTCACGGAACCGGGGGCAGGTTCCGATTTGCAGGGAGGCGTCACGACGAAAGCCGTAAAGAATGGGAACGAATGGGTCATCAACGGGGCGAAGATGTGGTGTACGAACGCGTCCATCGCGGAGTACATCATCACGCTCGTTCGCACCGACCCCTCGGGCGGCTCCCGCTCATTGAGCATGATCCTCGTCCCAACCGATTCGCCGGGACTCACGATCGGGCCCGCCGAAAAGAAGATGGGACTGCACGGCTCCCCTACTCATGCAGTGACGTATGAAAACGTGCGCGTGCCGCTCGGCAATCTGATCGGCGAGGAGGGCAGAGGATTGCATCAAACCCTTGCCACATTGGATGGCGGGCGGATCGGCATCGGCGCGATCTCTGTGGGGCTGGCGCAAGCCGCGTTCGAACACGCGGTCAATTACGCGAGGGAGCGCGTCGCCTTTGGGAAGCCCATCGCCGAACAGCAAGCCATCCAATGGATGCTGGCAGAGGCGGCGACCGAGATCGAAATCGCGCGCACCATGGTCCATAAAGCCGCCTGGTTGAAGGAACAGGGTCGCAACTACAACAAGGAAGCCGCCATGGGGAAGATGTTCGCCACCGAAATGGCGGAACGCGTCTGCCGCAACGCGATCCAAATCCACGGCGGATATGGCTACTCGAGCGAATATCCCGTCGAACGCATCTACCGCGACGCAAGACTGATGACCATCGGCGAAGGAACGAGCGAAATACAAAGACTGGTCATCGCGCGGCACGTATTGGCGGAGGAGTAAAAAGTTCGATTGAAGTCAACCCGCTTTAGCATTAGGGATTGTTTCGTCGCAATGCGGACATGGAGCAACTCCCCGCCATGACGTGATTAATTCATGATTCTTCCCCGCTCATTCTACAACCGCCCCACATTGACCGTTGCCCGCGCGCTCCTCGGCGCGCGGCTCGTTCGAGTTCTGGATGGCGTAAAACTTGTCGGTCTCATCGTCGAAACCGAAGCGTACATCGGCGAGAAGGATCTGGCGTGCCACGCCAAAGCAGGACGGACACCGCGCACGCAGGTTATGTATGGCGAGCCGGGACATGCGTACGTCTATTTCACGTACGGAAATCATTGGATGCTGAACGTGGTCACGGAACGCGTCAATTTCCCTGCGGCGGTGTTGATTCGGGCGATCCAGCCCATTCAGGGCGCGGAGGTCATGTCGAAGAGGCGAAACGGGCGCGATACGTTCGGTCCCGGGAAACTCTGTCAGGCTATGGGGATCGGCAAAGGGGAGAACGGGGTTGATCTAACGGGAGCAGCCTCCGGCTTGTGGATCGAAGCGGGAGTCGAGGTCCCGGATTCGCTCGTGACGAAAAGTCCGCGTGTGGGTTTAACTAGTGTGCCTGAACCGTGGAAGTCCAAGCCGTGGAGGTTTTTGGTAAAAGATCATGTCATTGCGAGCCCGTCGCGCTGAGCGGAGGACGAAGTCCGAAGTCGAAGCGAGGGCGAAGCAATCTCCTCGTCGTGGTGAAGATTGCTTCGCTCCGCTCGCAATGACAGTATGGAGGAACAATGGGATTACTCGAAGGAAAGAATGCGCTGGTGTTCGGCCTGGCAAATGAACGTTCGATAGCCTGGGGCATCACGCAGGCGTTCAAGCGCGAGGGCGCGAACATCGGCATCAGTTACGCGGGCGAGGCGCTCGAGCGGCGCGTCAAACCGCTGGCTGAAAAAGTGGATTGCAAATGGGTCGAGGAATGCGACGTGACCAGCGACGAGCAGATCGCGAAGGCGGCTGAGAGCGCGGCGAAACATTTCGGCAGGATTGACATTCTCGTACATTCGATCGCGTTCGCCGGTCGCGAGGAATTGAGCCGACCTTATTATCAGACCTCGCGCGAGGGATTCAAGAACGCCATGGACATTTCCGTGTTCTCGCTCGTCGCGCTGACCAACGCCTTTGTGCCGCACCTGAACCCGGGCGCTTCGATCGTCACGCTGACGTACGGCTCGGGCGCGGTAAAGGTCGCCCCGCATTACAACGTGATGGGCGTGGCGAAGGCGGCGCTGGAATCATCCACGCGCTACCTGGCGTATGAACTGGGTCCGCAAAAGATTCGCGTGAACGCCATCTCGGCGGGTCCGATCCGCACTTTGGCGGCGGCGGGCGTGGGTGGTTTCCGCGACATGTACAAGCACTTCGCGGACATGTCCCCGATGCGCGAGAATGTGACCATCGAGGATGTGGGAAACCTGGCGGTGTTCCTGGCTTCGGATTTGTCCACGCGCATTACCGGCGAAGTGATTTACGTGGATTCTGGATTCAATATTATGGGCGTGCAGGTGAGCGAGAAGAAAGAGGAGGAGGGGAAGGAGTAATTGGGGGTTGGAGATTTTCCCGGCGGAGGCTTGGAGAAGTGGAGAATTGAGGGTGGGCTTGCGCTGTTAGCGTGAGTTCACCCTTTTTGGTTTAACGGTAAAATTGGAACATGCTTATTTCATACCTGCCTGGAACGGATGTGCTTTATATTCGATTCGATGAGACCCTACAAGATGTAATCAACCAACGCATCCTAGACTTTTTGACCTTTGATATTGGTAAAGACGAGAAGATCGTTGGCATCGAAATCTTGGATGCAAAGAAGCGCATCAACTTGAAGAATCTCCTGCCTGTCGAATATCAAGTTATACCGGAATCAAGAAATAATGTTCAAGCGTAATACCACTCCCATCGCAAAAGAACCGCAACCACCCGTGCAAGCCGTGGAGCGCATCACGTCGGTGCTTGGCTCGGGCGTGATCTGGCACGGCTCGATCAAC
>SZPG01000013.1 GCA_030263595.1 Chloroflexi bacterium CFX6 | reverse complement strand
TGATTGCGGTTTGCCCGATTCAGCGTTTCTTCCACCGGTTCTTCATCGAGGATCATGACAATGGCTCGCCGAAGTTTCGGCAATTTCACAGGTTCCAACATCCGCAGGACGCCGATTTCGTCAATTGTCGCTTCAACAGTTCGCAACATGGGATACCTCTCAACTCAATGAGATAAATATACATTTTTTCTCAGCGCTTTGCAAGCCGCTTCAAACTGACCTCGAACGGCGGATACGCCACGCCGTTCTCTGTGACGATCCCTGTGACCAAACGATTCGGCGTCACATCGAAGGCGATATTGCGGGCTTTGGCGTTCCGCGGCGCGACGCGTTCGCCCATGAATTCCAAACCCAGCACTTCCTGCGGGTCGCGTTCTTCGATGGGAATTAAGTCTCCAGAGGCGAGGGAAAGGTCAATCGTCGAGGTGGGGACAACAGGATAGAACGGCACGCCGTTATCGTATGCGGCAAGCGCCAGCATGTAGGTTCCGATCTTGTTTGCCACGTCCCCATTGGCGGCGGTGCGATCGGAGCCGACAAAACATTTTTGCGCCTTGCCCGCTTTCAGGAAATATCCGGCGGTGTTATCGGGGATGATCTCATACGGAATGCCGTATTGCTCCAATTCCCAGGCGGTGAGACGCGCGCCCTGCAAGCGCGGACGTGTCTCGTCAACCAGAACGTGGATGCTCTTTCCCTGCTCGTGCGCGGTGCGGATGACTCCGAGCGCAGTGCCCCAATCCACTGTCGCCAGCGCGCCGGTGTTGCAGTGATGGATGATCGTATCGCCGTCGCTGATCAACGCCGCGCCGTGCTCCGCCATGCGTTTGTTGATCTCGACGTCTTCATCGGCGATGCGCTGTGCCTCCTCGAGGACGAGTTGGCGGATCTCTTCTGCGCTTCTTTCCCCGCCGACGCCTGCCGCAACGCCCATGACTCTATCCACAGCCCAAGCCAGGTTGACCGCGGTGGGGCGGGCAGATTTCAAAGTGTCGGAAGCGGCTTGTAGATCGGCGAGCAGGTCGCGGGTCGAGGAGGAGGCGGATTCATATCCCGCGAGCGCCAGCCCGAACGCGGCGGCGGCTCCGATGGCGGGCGCGCCGCGTACGACCATATCCTTGATCGCTTGCGCAACAGACGCGTGATCCCGATAGGAAACAATCTCGAATCGACCGGGCAGGATGCGCTGGTCAATCATCTTGAGTTGGTTCCCTTCCCAGAACACGGTTCGCATGGGTTTTATTTTACATCATGTGCGAAAATCAAGACAAACATCACATGACTTGTCAGGTGTAGTGTGCAATAATGGGGCGTGAAAATTCACCATAGGATCGGAGAAGGAGAACAGTATGTCTGAAGAACTTTTGAAGGCGATGGCGCAAAGCATCGTTGACGGGGAGGCGGAGGTCGCCGCGGACCTGGCAAGGCGATCCATCGAGGCGGGGATGGATCCATTGGATGCCATCACAAAGGGATACGTTGCAGGGGTGAACGAGGTGGGCGATAGTTACGCGTGCGGCAACGTGTTTCTGCCCGAACTGGTGATGGCAGGCGAGGCGATGAAAGCCGCCATCGCCGTGCTGGAACCGGAACTCAAGAGGAAAGGGACTGCGCGGGAGGTGTTGGGCAGGGTTGTGATCGCGACCGTGGAAGGCGACATCCACGAGATCGGCAAGTCGCTGGTCGGGACGATGCTGACTGCGGCGGGATTCGAAGTGTATGACCTGGGCGTGAACGTGCCTGCGGAACAGATCATCGCAAAAGCGGAAGAGGTGAACGCGGACATCGTCGGGTTGAGCGCATTGCTCACCACGACAATGGTTCGGCAGAGGGAGGTCATCGAGGCGATGGACAAGAAGGGTCTGCGGAACAAGACGCGTGTAATGGTCGGCGGCGCGCCCGTGACAAAGGACTGGGTGCAGAAGATCGAAGCGGACGGCTACAGCGAGGACGCCGTCGGCGCGGTCAACATGGCGAAGAGTTTGATGAAGGGATAAGATTCATGTCACTTTGAGGTCGTGGCGCCTCGCGCCACAACCGAAGAGTCTCGCGATCTCTGTGTAGAGACCCTTCGCTTCGCTCAGGGTGACATGTGGTGAAATTTCCATGAAA
This sequence comes from Chloroflexi bacterium CFX6, assembly GCA_030263595.1. GTDB lineage: Bacteria > Chloroflexota > Anaerolineae > Anaerolineales > Villigracilaceae > Defluviilinea. The sequence goes on along the minus strand of SZPG01000013.1, from coordinate 42,009 downwards.
ACAACCATCAGCAGTAAAACGAAAAAAGCGACCATCAGCACGGATGGTCCGTTTGTGGTGATCGGGGAAAAGATCAACCCGACGGGGCGCAAGAAACTCGCGGCGGCGTTGCAGGAGGAGAATTACGATTACGTCCGCGACCTGGCAAGGAAGCAGATCGAGGCGGGGGCGGAGATCCTCGACGTCAACGTGGGCATGGCTGGCACGGACGATGAGGTCTTTCTGCCGAGGATCGTGAAGATACTCGTGGAGGAATTCGATATTCCACTGTGTCTCGATACGCCGAACCCCAGGGCGTTGGCGGCGGCGCTCCCCCTCGTGCAGGGACGGGCGCTGGTCAACTCGGTCAACGGCGAGGACAAATCTCTCGATGCGGTCCTGCCGCTGGTCAAGGAACACGGCGCGGCGGTCATCGGCTTGACCATCGGCGAGGGAGGCATCTCGAACGATCCCGAAGCGCGCCTCGCCGCGGCGGGCAAGATCATCGAACGCGCCGGCAAACTCGGCATCCCGTCCGAAGACGTGGTCATTGATCCGCTCGTGATGACCGTCGGCGCGGCCAGCAACGCCGGGCTGGTCACGTTGACCACCATCGAACTGGTGCGGCGCGAGTTCGGCGTCAACGTCAATCTCGGCGCGAGCAACGTCTCGTTTGGTCTGCCCGAGCGCGATGTGATCAACCAGGCTTTCCTGGCGCTTGCCATCGGCGCGGGCGCGACCTGCGCCATCACCGATCCGATGAAGTACAGCCTCGCCATCCGCGCCGTTGACCTGCTGCGCGGACGGGACAGTTATGGGATGAGGTATTTGAAGTATTACCGGGCGCACGCGCCGGAGAAGGCGGCGTAGAGAGCGCCCTCGTTTCGTTTGAACGACGGGTCAATGGCGGGACTCCTACGCGGAGTGGGCGACAGGGGATGATATAAACGCGTCAGCGGCAACGTAAAACGACATCCTCGCCTTATGGTAAACTCGTAACGATTTACCGCCATGAGCGACGCACTCACTCCCAAACCCATGCGCGCCTCGCGCATCACCATCTCCCAACTCATGCACCCGGAACACGCCAACCTGCTGGGCAACGTGCACGGCGGATGGATCATGAAACTGGTGGATGAAGCCGGCGCGCTCGCCTGCATGCGCCACGCCCAGAAAAAGGTCGTCACCGTTGCCATCGACTCGATGACCTTCCGCGAACCCATCCGCATCGGCGACCTGGTCATCCTCAACGCAGTGGTCACCTACACGGGCCGCACTTCCATGGAAGCCGAAGTGCAGGTCATTGCCGAAAACCCGATCAACGGGGAACAGACGCACACCAACACCGCCTACACCGTTTACGTCGCCCTCGATGACGAAGGCAAGCCCGCGCCGGTTCCGCCGCTGATGGCTGAGACCGCGGACGAAGAGCGCAAAATGAGCGAAGCGCTCGAAAGACAGGAACGAAGGTTGAAGAAGAAGTGACCGCACCCGACCTCACCCAGCCCGAACCGAAGGAACGCGTCGCGCATCCGATCAAGAGCCTGCGCGAATTGATAGATCACGTTTCAGGGAGGACGCTCCCGCCTCTTCCCCCCGACGACGGCCGGATCATCGAACCCACGCCTTTCCCCTTCCTCGCCATCGTCGGGCAGACCGAGATGAAACTCGCGCTCCTGCTTGGTCTCATCAACCCCAACGTCAGCGGAATTCTGCTCGTCGGTCCGCGCGGCACGGCGAAGACCACTGCGGTCCGCAGCCTGTTGAACCTCCTGCCGCACGTGGAACGAAGCGTCTGCTACTACGGCTGCCTTCCCGAAGACATCGAACTCGGCGGCATCGAAGCGGTCTGCCCCGATTGCGCCAGGAGATACGGCGAAGGGATTCCCCTCACCGCGCCCGATCCCGTCCGCCTGATCGAACTGCCCCTGAACGCGCGCCTCGAAGACGTGGTGGGCGGCATAGACGAACGCGCCGCTGCGCACGAACGCATGAGACTGCGTCGCGGCATCCTCGCGCAAGCCGATAAGAATATCCTCTACATTGACGAGATCAACCTGCTGGGCGACGATATCGTCGACTCGATCCTCGACGCCGCCGCGCAGGGCTCGTACACCGTGCGGCGCGGTCCGCTTGCCGCGACGTATCGCTCGCGCTTCGTGCTGATCGGCTCGATGAACCCCGAGGAGGGACGCCTCCGCCCGCAGATCCTGGATCGCTTCGGTCTGCGCGTCATCGTGCGCGGGCTGGAGGATGCAAACGAACGCCTGGAGGCGTATCGGAGGGTGCAGGCGTATCTGGAGAATCCGCGTCAGATGATCGCGCAGTTTGCGGCGGAGATGGAAGCGGCGGCGGCTGAGATCCGCTCCGCGCGCGAGCGCGTGAAGCAGGTCAAATTGCCGGATCGAATCGCAAATTCCGCCATCCAACTGGTGCAGAAGATGGGCGTGGATTCCCTGCGCGCCGAGATCACCTGGTTCGAAGCCGCGCGCGCCTACGCCGCGGCGGATGGACGCGACGAAGTCACGTTCGACGATCTCAAAGCCGTCGCTCCGATGACCCTGCGCCTGCGCCGTTCCTCGTACATGAGCGAATATTTCAAAGGGCAACAAACCGAGGAAAGGGAGATGCGGGCGCTGCTGAACGGTTTTGGGAAAAAGGACTCCCCCCAAAAGAAAACCAGCAGACGCAAATGACCGAACCAAAGATCGTCAACCCCGCCTATCGCATCGAAACGGAACGTCTCGTCGTGCGTTGCTACGAACCCTCCGACGCGCGACTGCTCGCCGAGTCGGTCACGGAAAGCCTCGAACACCTCAAACCCTGGATGCCCTGGGCGCACAACGAACCCGAACCCTTCGAGGAAAAGGTTAAGCGGCTTCAAAGGGCGCGAGGCATGTTCGACCTTGGAAAGGATTACACGTACGGCATCTTCGATCCCGAAGAAACCAGGCTTGTCGGAAGCACAGGCTTGCACACCCGCCTCGGCGACAGGCAACTGGAGATCGGTTACTGGATCCATAAGGATTACGTCAATCGAGGATTTGTCACTGAAGCCGCCGCCGCGCTGGTCAAGGTCGCCTTCGAGATCGTCCACGTCCACCGCCTCGAAATCCATTGCGATCCCGCCAATCACGCTTCCGCCGCCATCCCGCGCAAACTCGGCTTCACCCACGAAGGCACCCTGCGCCGAAAGACGCCCTTCCTCGACGGCTGGAGCGACTCGATGATCTGGGGCTTGCTCGAAGAGGAGTATCCCAACAGTCCGTCGGTCAGGGCGAGGGTCAGAACCTTCGACGTGAACGGCAATCCCTTGTTATGACCTCCACCTTCAAAAAGATAATCGAAAAACCGATACTCGTCCTTATCGCCGTCAACGTCCTGATCGGGCTTTTCATCTTTCGCGATTTCGGACTCGCCTGGGACGAACCTCTTTTTTACAGTTATGGGGACGCGCTCGGTTACGCCTACTCCCCGAAGGAATGGTTCAGCGGGGACTTCGACCTTCGCAATTCCTACGGCGCCAGCGCGGACGACCACAAGAATCGCGGACCCGCCTACCTCTTCCTGGCGCGCAACTTTGTGTTTGGATTGGAAGCGCTCGGCTCGGACTCCGCCTCAGCCTGGCACCTGGTCAATTTCCTTTTCTTCCAACTCGGCGTTTACTTCCTCTATCGCATCTCGAAGCGATGGATGAGCGAACCCGCCGCGTTCTTCGCCGCGCTCTTCTTCTCCACCCAGCCGCTCCTGTGGGGACACGCCTTCATCAACCCCAAAGATCCGCCCTTTATGACCTTCTTCCTGGCGTCGGTCTGCATGGGGTTCGAAATGGTGGATGCGATCGCGCAAAACGCAAAAGGCAGAACGAAAAATATCCTCATTGCCTCCTTCCTGCTCGGGATCGCCACCTCCATCCGCGTGCTGGGACCGTACGCGGGACTGCTGGTATTCATCTATTTCCTTGCAAAGCGCGGAACGATCCGGGACAAGTCCGCCTGGCGTTCCTTCGTCCTGTACGGATTCGTCGCGGTCGTCGTCATGTTCGTCACCTGGCCCTATCTGTGGGAAAACCCGCTCAGGAATTTCTTCGAGGTCTTCCGCTTCATGTCCGACAACCCGACTCAACTGGGTCTGCTGTTCGAAGGCGAGGTCTATCGCGCCAACAACCTGCCCCGGCGCTATTTTCCCTTCATGCTCGCCACAACGCTGACCGAGCCGGCGCTTCCGCTGTTCATCGTTGGACTTGCGGCTGGCTGGTGGAGACCGGCCAAGGACCGCGCCGAAAGCAATGAAACGCGCCGCGACCGGATCGTCTCCCTCTCGCTTTTGCTATTATGGTTCCTCGTCCTGATCGCCTACGTCCTCATCCGCAGACCCTCCATGTACGACGGCATCCGGCACTTCCTCTTCATCCTCCCGCCGATCTTCGTCTTCATCGGACTGGCGTTCGACCTGGCGGTGCGGAGCGTCAACTCGTTGACAAGGTCGTTCTTCCGGTGGATGAAATCCACATGGGCGATACCATCTTCCTGGCTATACGCAGGCGCCATGCTCATCCTCATCCTGTCCGGCGTTTTTTGGATCGTCAAACTTCATCCCTACGAATACACGTATTACAATCTCTACATCGGCGGCACGAACACAGCCTTCCGCACCTACGAAACCGATTACTGGCTCACCTGTTACAAGGACGCGGTGGAGGCGCTCGACGAAAGAACGACCGCCCCGATCGAACTCTTCGTGAAACGCGAATCCTACATCGTGGCGCGATACGCGAATGAAAACATCCAGGTCATCGAATTGCGCGGCGCGGGAGACGAGATCCAATCCGGCGATTACGTGCTGGTCAACTCGCGGCTCAACGACGATCTCAATACTTTTGCCGGCGCCCCGGCCGTGATCGAGATCGGGCGCGTCGGCGCGACATTCTGCACCATAAGGCAAATCCCATGATCACACACAGGGAACGCATCCAAGCCGCCATGAGCGGCGAACTCATAGACAGCCCGCCGGTCGCGTTGTGGCGTCACTTCCCGGTGGACGACCAATCGCCGGGACCGCTCGCCAAAGCGACGCTTCATTTCCAACAAACCTACGATTTCGATCTCGTCAAGGTGACGCCCGCCTCCTCGTTTTGTTTGAAGGATTGGGGCGCGGAGGACGAATGGAGAGGTCACATCGAGGGGACAAGACAATACACCAAACGCGTCATTCGCGGACCGAGGGACTGGGAGCGCCTCCCGAGTCTCGATCCAACCTCCGGGCATCTCGCCGCGCAACTGGACTGCCTCCGCATGATCCGTTCCGAACTCGATTCCGAAACTCCCCTGCTCCAGACGGTGTTCAGTCCGCTGGCGCAGGCGAAGAACCTGGCCGGCAACGAGACGCTGCTCGCGCATCTTCGCCTGTATCCCGAATCCGTGATGAAGGGACTCGCCGCAATCGCCGATACCACGCGCCGCTTCGTGGAAGCCTGTCTCGAAACCGGCATGGACGGAATCTTCTATGCCATCCAGCACGCACAGGCAGAGTTGTTGACCCTCGACGAATACAAGACCTTCAGCCTGCCAAACGATCTAAATGTTCTCGAACCTTCGCAAGGTTTATGGTGTAATCTACTCCATTTGCACGGACGCGACGTTTACTTCTCCCTACTTTCCAATTTCCACTTTCCAATCGCTAACTGGCACGACCGCGAAACATCCCCGTCTTTGAAAGAAGCGCAACAGACCTATTCCGGCGTCGTTTGCGGAGGCATGAGACAGGATACGCTCGTTTACGCGGATCGAGCCGAAGTCCAGAAAGAAGCGGCGGACGCCATCCAACAAACGGAGGGTAAACGGTTCATCCTCGGTACGGGGTGCGTCGTCCCTGTCGTCGCCTCGCATGGAAACATCCTGGCGGCGAGCCGGTCTCCCCTCTCCTTCAGGAGAGGGGCCGGGGGCGAGGTCAGATGAGCCTGCGAGTCATCTCCGGCAGGGCAAAGGGGCGCAAACTCAAATCGGTGGAGGGCGATGTCACGCGCCCCATCACCGACCGCGTCAAGGAGGCTTTGTTCAACATCCTCGGCAGCGACGTGATCGCCTCGAACTGGTGGGACCTGTTCGGCGGCACGGGCGCGGTGGGCATCGAGGCGCTGAGCCGCGGCGCGGCATTCGTAAGATTTACCGACCTGAACCGCGAACCCATCGAGACGATCAAATACAACCTCAGCCATTGCCAACTCGAATCCCATGCGGAGGTGCGCCGCGCGGACGCGTTCACGCATCTCGCCGCCGCGCCGGACAGGACGTTCGAATACATCTACATCGCGCCGCCGCAATTCAAGGATATGTGGTCGAAGGCGGTGGAATTGGTGGACGAAAACATCGGCTGGCTTGCGGACGACGGCTGGGTCATCGCGCAGATCGCGCCGAGGGAATACCGAACGTCCGCGCCAGCGATTGAAAATCTCGAGGAGTTCGATCAGAGGAAATACGGAAGCACGCTTCTGGTCTTCTATCGAAAAAAGGAGGGATGACGTGCCGGGGGAAGATTGCCTACAACCGGGTGGTGGAAATACACCCGGCTCGAACGGACGATGCGACTCAAGCCGGGCTACGAAGAGTACATGCGGAAAACCAGCGCCTTCCTTCCGCGGTTCCCGAAACCGTAAGGCGGGTTTCCGGACGGCGTTACGACACGGGAAAACCGCGTAACGTCAGTTATCAGTTTGTCGTTCGACCGGATCGGAACGTTCCGCTATACCATGATGCCTTTACTTGCAAGATACCGCGGCATATCAATATTCCAGGCGTCTCCCAACATAAAGAAGAGCGCGCCCTCTTCATTGGAGATCTTATTATCCGCGCCGATGAGTTGGAGGGCGAAATCCAGAACCACAACTCGATCCTGGGCGGTGCTGGAATTCTTGAATATCGCCGCCGCGCGCAGCAACTCCTCCGCCATTCCCTGGCCCGTCAGGTTCGAAAGGGAATTGGCGACCGTGACAGGATTGAAATTGACCTTTCCGTAGTTCGCCGAGAGAAAGCCGGTGATTACATTCAGTTCGTTCGGATGGATTTCGCCGTCAACGGAAGACAGGAAATACAGTATTTCGAAGATAGCCTGGAATTTTTCCATTTCGTCCTCTCCACTTAAAAATATATTGAAGCGTAAACGTCCCGTTCGAAGCGCACGGACTTCGGGATATCTTGCTTTCTTGCGAACAGCGGAACTTCACGCTCATTGGACGCTGGTTGCATTGTCAACTCCACTTGGTTTTGCGTAATCCATGAAGAAGCGTATTTGCGTCACAACAGCCTTTGGATAATGCCCGCCACCTCCCCGCAGCCGGAACATGGAGCATCATTCAGCGAAATGTCGGAATTGACGCGATTGTATCACACTACCATAGAAAACACGGCAGGTTCTGTTAGAATCGAGAGAGTCCCGGTTTTGTGTCTGAACAATTTTCGCATATAACGCATAACAAAACGGCAGCGCTGAATAAAGGAGATGTTCAATGGAAATACAGAGCGTAAAAGTGGAAAAGCCGGAAGAGATCAATTTCATCCTCGGTCAATCCCACTTCATCAAGACCGTGGAGGACATCCACGAAGCGCTGGTCGCTTCGGTGCCGGGCATCAAATTCGGGCTGGCGTTCTGCGAGGCGTCCGGCAAATGCCTCATCCGCTGGAGCGGCACGGACGAAGCGATGATCGAACTGGCGAAGAGGAACGCGCAGGCGATCGGCGCGGGACATTCGTTCATCCTGTTTTTGGGAGCGGGATCCTATCCCATCAATGTTCTGAACGCGGTAAAGAACGTGCCCGAGGTGGCGCGCGTCTTCTGCGCGACCGCCAACCCCACCGAAGTTTTGGTCGCGCAGACCGAACAAGGACGCGGCATCCTGGGCGTGGTGGACGGCTTCCCCCCCAAGGGCATCGAAGACGAAGAGGGCATCGCCTGGCGCAAGGACTTTTTGCGAATGATCGGGTACAAGACCAGGTAGAAACACCCTTGCTGTCATTTCGACGAGCGGCATCCCGAGCGGAGAAAGGGAACAGCGTGGGGAAATCCCGGTCATGCCTGGTAAAAGATTTCTCAGTCGCTCCGCTCCTTCGAAATGACATGCCCAACGTAGTTCCAATGGGTTCTCGAAATGCAGCCTTCCGGCGTGCTAGAATTACAAAGTCCTGTTAGTGGAGATCGAAAATGACCACCAGCCGAGCCCCATCCCGAATCATCCCGCGCGCTTTTCCCGGCATCAAACCGGACGAGATCGAGGAATTGATCGCCAACAGCAAGGTACGCTCCTACGCGCCCGGCTCGATCCTGTGTTACGAGAACGCCACCGAGGACAAGTTCTACATGCTCCTCGAAGGCGAGGTGGAGGTCACCAAACTCATCAACAACACGGACAAACGCCTGCTCAAAACGCTGGCTCCCGGGGATTTCTTCGGCGAGATGGCGCTCATCCACAACGCGCCGCGCGCCGCCACCGTCATCGCAAAGACAGCCATCACCACCCTCGAACTCGAGAAAGCCGCCTTCGACCGCGTCCTTCACAATTCCAGCAGCATCGCCATGGCAATGGTCACCGAGATCAGCAACCGCCTGCGCCTGAACGACCAGATGGCGGTGGACGATCTGCGGCTGCGCGCCGGCGAACTCGCGCAGGCATACCAGAAACTCGCCGAGCAGGACCTGGCGCGCCGCGAGTTCCTCACCAACATCGCACACGAACTCCGCACGCCGCTCATGGTCGCCAGCGGGTATCTGCAAATGATGCAGAACGGCGTCCTGCACGGGGATCAGTTGACGGTTGGGATCGAAGCGATCTCCCGCAACGTCCAGCAGATCGTCACGCTCGTCAACGACATCCTCTTCCTCCAGGAGATGGACCTCGTCCTTCCCGATTTCCAGGCGGTGGACATGAACCGGGTGGCGCGGAACGTGTTGAACCAGTACCAGCCCAAAGCCGCGCAACGCAACGTGACCCTTCGCATCGAACCCGACCTGAACCTGCCTCCCGTCTCGGGCGACCCCAAATCCCTCGAGCGCGCCATCATGGCGCTGGTGGATAACGCCATCAAATTCAGCCCCAAAGGCGGAAATGTGACCGTCCGATTCGACCAAAAAGACGACAAGGTCTTCGTCACGGTGGAGGATCACGGCATCGGCATCAAGGAGGAACACCTGCCGCGCATCTTCGACCGTTTCTATCACCTCGAGAGGCAGGACGACGACCTGTTCGGCGGGATCGGTCTGGGACTGGCGATCACGCGCCAGGTCATCGAACAGCATCAGGGAAAACTCGACGTGAAAAGCGCGCCCGGCAAGGGAAGCGCATTCACCGTGACCCTCAAAAAATGGTATCGGTGAGTCTCTGAAATAATTCTTCACCGCGAAGAAGCGAAGCGTGCGTAGAAGATCCGCGATCCCGCAAAGGAATCCGAACCCAATCGGAACATGAACGAGGCGCTAAGCATAATTCTTGAAAATCCAAGCGTCCTGCGCGGTAAAAATACAGCGGACTCACGGTTGCATGAAGTACCGAAAATTCCTCAGGAATGATAAGATTACAGCGCTTTTGGGCGCTGTTTTTTTCTGTATGGTTCGAGCGCGCGCCGTGTCACGCGGAACGAGTGACGATATGCACAGGTCAAATCCGACCGGAAACACTATACTTCACCCGAAGGAGTTGGAATGAAACATTTTCTCGCGGTCTCTGATCTATCCCCAGGGGAGGCGCAGGATGTACTCGACCTCGCCATCCGGTTGAAAAAGGAATATTTCGAAAAAGGCAACCCGCCATATTTCAAGGGCAAAGTTCTCGGCATGATCTTCCAGAAGCCCAGCCTGCGGACGCGCGTCTCGTTCGACATGGCGATGCGGCACTGCGGGGGCGACGCGTTGTATCTCTCTCCGAACGAGATCGGGCTGGGCAAGCGCGAATCCATCGCGGATATTGCGCGGGTGATGTCCGGTTATGTCCATGCACTGATGGCGCGGACGTTCGATCACGCGCACGTGCTGGAACTGGCAAAATGGTCCGAGATACCTGTCATCAACGGGTTGAGCGATTACAACCATCCCTGCCAGGCGATGGCGGACGCGCTGACGATCCAGGAAAAGTTCGGCAAAGCAAAAGGCTTGAACGTCGCTTACGTGGGCGATGGGAATAACGTGGCAGTCTCATTGATGCACGTCTGCGCGAAACTCGGTTGGAATTTCACGATTGCCAACCCCGAAGGGTACGACATCGTTCCGAGGGCTGTGGAGATTGCAAAGGAAATCGCGAAAGAAACCGGAAGCAAATTGACCTTCCTGCGCGATCCGCACGAGGCGGTGAAAGGCGCGCAAGTGATCTACACCGATACGTGGACCTCGATGGGACAGGAGGAGGAAACCGCAAAACGCGAGAAGGTCTTCCCGCCGTATCAAGTCAATGCAAAACTGGTCAGCGAAGCGGAGGAGGATGCGATCGTGATGCACTGTCTCCCCGCGCATCGCAATCAGGAATTGACAGATGATGTCGCGGACGGTCCCCATTCGGTGATCTTCCCGCAGGCGCACAACCGCCTCCACGCGCAGAAGGCGATTCTGGCGCGGTTGTTTGGTGTTGGATAGATGTCATTGCGAGGAGCGAAGCGACGAAGCAATCTCCTGTGAAGCAAGAAGCCTTTCCGTAATTGGAGATTGCTTCGTGGCGCGAGGCGCCACTCGCAATGACATGATGAGGATTTCATGAACACAAAAGACTTTGTCGCATTGGAAGAACTATACGGCGCGCACAATTATCATCCCCTCGATGTGGTGATCGAGCGGGCGGAGGGCGTGTGGGTCTATGACGTGGATGGCAAAAAATATCTCGACTGTCTTTCAGCGTATTCCGCCGTCAACCAGGGACATGTTCACCCGCAAATACTGAACGCATTGTTGGAACAGGCGAAGAAGGTCACGCTCACCTCACGCGCGTTTCGCAACGACCAACTGCCGCTGCTCTATAAGGAACTCTCCGAAATGACCGGCTACGAGATGTCCCTGCCGATGAACAGCGGAGCAGAGGCAGTGGAGACCGCGCTCAAACTGGCGCGCAAATGGGCGTATCGGGTCAAAGGCGTGCCGCGCCATCAGGCGGAGATCATCGTCGCGGAGGGCAACTTCCACGGGCGCACGATCTCCATCGTCACGTTTTCGAGCGAGCCGTCCTATCGCGACGACTTCGGTCCGTTCACGCCCGGCTTCGTGACCGTTCCGTACGGCGATGCGGACGCAATCGAAAAAGCCATCACGCCGAACACCGCCGCAGTGTTGCTCGAACCGATTCAAGGCGAGGGCGGCGTCATCATCCCTCCCAGCGGATATTTGAAGCAGGTTGCAGACATCTGCAAAAAGAACAACGTGCTCTTTATGGCGGATGAAATTCAAACCGGTCTCGCGCGGACGGGGAAACTGTTCGCGTGCCAGCACGAAGATGTCCGCCCCGACGCGACCATCGTGGGCAAGGCTTTGTCCGGGGGCTTTTACCCGGTCTCTGCAGTGCTTGCAGACAGGGAGCTGCTCGGTCTCTTTACGCCGGGGGAACATGGATCCACCTTTGGCGGGAATCCACTTGGGGCGGCGGTGGCGCGCGCCGCGTTGCGCGTGATCCGCGAGGAGAATCTGGCAGAGCGTTCGCGCGAGTTGGGCGAATACTTTATGGAGCAGTTATCGGAAATTCCAAGCCCGCACGTGAAGGAAGTGCGCGGCAAGGGCTTGTTGATCGGCGTCGAGTTGAAACCCGAAGCGGGAGGCGCGCGCCGATTCTGCGAAGCGATGCAGGCGCAGGGCATCCTTGCCAAGGAGACGCACGATCACGTCATCCGTTTCGCGCCGCCGCTGGTGATTGACAGGGAAACGATTGATTGGGCGCTGCCGTCCATTCGGGATGTGTTGAACATGGCGTAGGCGCGAGTTGCAGGAAACGTGTGTACAGGTACACAGGTACACAAGTAGACAGGTAAACAAGGAAGTATTCACGTAACGTGGAGGATACATGAACATCGGCATTCCAAAAGAAAGAAGACCGTTCGAGGCGCGGGTGGGCTTGTCGCCGATCGGGGTGGAGATGTTGTCTCATTTGGGGCATCAGGTTTACGTCGAGCATGAAGCGGGCGTGGGCGCGGGATTCAGCGATCAGGAATACGAAAAGTCCGGGGCGCGGATCGTTTACTCCCCCGACGAAGCCTTCGCGCGCGCGGACCTGACGTTGAAGGTCGCGCGTCCGATCAAGGAGGAACTGGATTGGCTCCGTCCAAACACAACGATCGCCGGTTATCTGCATCTCGCTTCGGCTCGGCAGGATAAGGTTGAAATCCTCCTCGAAAAGAAGATCACGTCCATCGCATTCGAGCAGATCGAACTGCCCGACGGCTCGCTGCCGGTCCTGCGCCCGTTCAGCCAGATCGGGGGAAGCATGGCGGCGTCCATCGCGGCGCGCCTGCTCCAAAACAATTGGGGCGGCAAGGGAATCCTGCTTGGCGGTGTGCCGGGCGTGCCGCCTGCCGAGGTGGTCGTTCTCGGAGGCGGTGTGGTCGGGACCTATGCAACGCAAGCCTTTCTTGGGTTGGGCGCGCATGTGACCGTGATTGACAAGGACATCAACGCCTTGCAGGACATCTATAACCGCTTCCCCTCTGTCGTGACCATGATCTCGATCCGGCGGAATATCGAAAAAACCACCGCGTATGCAGATGTGGTCGTCGGCGCGGTGCTGGTCACCGGTGAACGCACACCGATCCTCATCACCCGCGAGATGATGCGCAGGATGAAGCCGCGTTCCGTTTTCATTGACGTAAGCATTGACCAGGGCGGATGCGCGGAAACCTCGCGTCCGACCACGCACGAACTCCCAACCTTTGTGGAAGAGGGCGTCATTCATTATTGCGTCCCGAACATGCCCGGCGTGGTGGCGCGCACTGCCACGCACGCGTTCGTCAATGCGGCGATGCCCTACATTCGGGAGATCGCAAATCTCGGCGCCGAGCAAGCCATGGCGAAAGACCCGGCTATCGAGAAGGCGGTCAATACGCACGCGGGAAATCTCGTTCATCTTTCGCTGCTCTCGAACGGAGGCTAGGATGGACTGGAACAGCGTCTACCAATCGCGCATTGTGACCGCGGAAGAAGCGGCGCGCGCCGTCAGATCCGGGAACCGTGTCTTTCTCACCGGGAACGTATCGGTGCCACAGAAAGTACTCGCCGCCCTGGTCGAATACGCTCCGAGCCTTAGCGACGTGGAGATCTGCCAGGCGCTGACGGTGGGTCCCGCCGATTACGTCGGACCCGCCATGGAGGGACACCTGCGCGTCAATTCGATGTTCATCAGCGCGAACATCCGAAAAGCCGTGCAGGAGGGGCGCGCCGACTTCACCCCCGTGTTGCTTTCCGAATTCCCGCTTCTATTCAAACGCGGACACCTGCCCCTCGACGTCGCGATCATCCACGTCTCGCCGCCGGACGAGCATGGTTTTTGCAGCCTGGGCGTGGAGGTGGGACTCACGAAGTCGGCGGCTGAGACGGCAAGGATCATCATTGCCGAAGTGAACCAGCAAATGCCGCGCACCCTGGGGGATTCGTTCATCCACGTCAGCCGCCTGAACCACATCATTCCCGTCAACTATCCCATTCCAGAGATGGCGATGACGGAGGACGGCAGTTCCGAGGTCGTGGAAAAGATCGCCGGGTACATCTCCGAACTCATCCCCGACGGCGCGACCATGCAATTGGGCATCGGCGCCATCCCCGACGCCGTGCTGAAATTCCTGCTGGACAAAAAGGACCTCGGCGTGCATAGCGAATTGTTCTCCGACGGCGTGATAGACCTGGTCAACGCCGGCGTGTTGACCAACGCGCGCAAATCGCTTCACCCCGGCAAGATCATCGCCGGGTTCATGCTCGGGACCAAACGCCTGTACGACTGGTCGGACGACAACCCGCTCATCGAACTGCACCGCACGGAATACGTCAACGACCCGTTTGTGATCGCGCAAAACGAACGCATGGTCGCCATCAACTCCGCCATCGAAGTGGACCTCACCGGGCAGGTCTGCGCGGACAGCATCGGTCCAAAACTCTATAGCGGCGTGGGCGGTCAACTCGATTTCATCTACGGCGCCTCGCGTTCGAAGAACGGCGTACCGATCATTGCCCTGCCCAGCACGACGACGCTCAAGGACGGAACGATGGTCACGCGCATCGCCGCCTTGCTCAAACAGGGCGCGGGCGTTGTCACCAGCCGCAACCACGTGCGATACGTCGTCACCGAATACGGCGTCGCCGACCTGTACGCCAAAACCATCCGCCAGCGCGCACGTCAATTGATCGGCATCGCCCACCCCGATTTCCGCGCCAACCTCGAAAAGCAGGCACAGGAATTGCATTATTTGTAAACGTGCGTGCTTGTGTACGTGTATACTTGCGTACACCAGGAAAAACGTACACAGGTAGACAGGTATGCAGGCAAGCATGGAGCCGAGGCATATACCCGAATGACACGCAAAACGAAGATCGTCGCAACCATCGGACCCGCCAGCCAGGACGAGGACATCCTGGAAAAACTGATCGAGTCGGGGATGAACGTCGCCCGCATGAATTTCTCGCACGGCACGCACGAGGAACACGCCGAGCGCATCGTCCGCATTCGCAGGGTCGCAGAAAAACTGGGCAGGTCGGTGGGTATCTTGCAGGATTTACAGGGACCTAAGATCCGCATCGGTCAATTGGACGAACCCATTCAACTGACCGAAGGCGAAACCGTGATCCTCTACGCGACCGGAACCACGCCGCCCGGGGACGGCGAGACCAAGATACCTGTGGATTTTCGCCAACTCTTCGCTTCCGTGCGGACCTCGGAGCGGCTCCTGCTCGACGATGGGCGACTCACCCTCGAAGTCCTCTCCGTCAAAGACCGCAACGCGCTTGCCGCAAAAGTCCTCATCGGCGGACCGTTATCCTCCCACAAGGGCATCAACCTGCCGGGCGTCCAACTTCGCATTTCCGGCTTCACCGAAAAGGACGAGGCGGACCTGGCGTTTGGCGTTTCGCAGGACGTGGACGCCGTCGCCATTTCCTTCGTGCGCACGGCGGAGGATGTTAAAAAGGTGCGTTACGCAATGGAACGCCTCTCCGACGGGAAGCGTTTGCCGATGCTGATCGCAAAACTGGAAAAACCCGAAGCGGTGGATAACCTCGACGCCATCCTCGACAACGTGGAAGGCGTGATGGTGGCGCGCGGCGACCTGGGCGTGGAACTCCCGCCGGAGCGCGTGCCCGCCTTGCAAAAACACATCATCCGCTCGGCGAACGCGCGCGCCAAGCTGGTCGTCACCGCCACACAGATGCTCGAGTCCATGATCACGAATCCGCTTCCCACACGCGCCGAGGCTTCGGACGTCGCCAACGCCGTCTTCGACGGCACCGACGCGGTAATGTTGTCCGCGGAAACGGCTTCAGGGAAGTACCCGGTCGAGGCGGTCCAGATGATGGATCGAATCGTGCGGGAGGCGGAGAAGCATTTCCTCGAGTGGGGAACGGAGCAGGCGGTCCTCGGTTTCGAACAGAGCGACGCGGCATCCATGGCGCGTGCCGCGCAGGCGCTCGCCAACGACAAGAACGTCGCGGCGGTGGCGTGTTTCACCACGCGGGGACGCACCGCCTGGCTGATGTCCAAGATACGCCCGCGCGTGCCGGTCCTGGCGTTCACTCCCGACCCGATGACTTTTCGATTGTTGTCGTTTTTGTGGGGGGTGCGCCCCAGGAAAGTGGACTTCGCCAACTCGCTCGAAGAAATGCTGGATTACCTGGACGCCGCCTTGTTGCGTTCGAACGTCGTCAAGGCGGGAGACCAGGTCGTCCTGGTGTGCGGCTATCCCGTCGGCGCAGTCCGCCCGCCGAACATGGCGTTGTTGTATACCGTCGGGGAACGGTAGCGAATCTCACTTCAGCCAGAGGTACTGATAAGGCTCCAGTTCCAACGCGACCCTTCCCTTTTCGGAGGGGTATTCCCTTTGCGTCAAAAGGTCGGCGCGAACCTTGAGCGACCGTTTCGGTTTGTAGGATATCTTCTGCGCCTTGTCGCTCAGGTTTTGGAAGACCAGGATCGTTTCGTCCTCATAGGTTCTGCGATACGCGGCGACGCTGTCGTTGTTGCAGTCAATCCATTCGAACTCCCCCCACCCAAAAGCGTGATGTTCCTTCCTGACCGCGATCATGTGCCGGATGACATTCCACATGGAAAACGTGTCCCTGCGCTGCGCCTCCACGTTGACCTTCGCGGGACTGTACACGTCGTCGTCAATCACCGGCGAATACAAGGACTGCACCGGCGCCTCGGAAAACCCCGCGCTTGCCTCCGCGTTCCATTGCATCGGCGTGCGGACGCCGTTTCGATCCGGCAGCCAGATGTTATCCCCCATTCCGATCTCGTCGCCGTAATACATGATCGGCGAACCGGGGAGGGTGAACAATAGCGAGTGGGCGAGTTCGATCTTTCTGCGGTCGTTATCGAGCAGGGGGGCGAGGCGGCGACGGATACCGAGGTTAAGTCTCATGCGCGATTCGGGGGCGTATTGTTCCCACATCCACTGGCGCTCCTCCTCGGTGACCATTTCCAGGGTCAGTTCGTCGTGATTGCGAAGGAAAATGCCCCATTGATTGGTCTCGCGCAGGAAGGGCGTTCGCCCCATGATCCAGACCAGTTGGGTGCGGTCCGCCTTTCGAATGGACATGAAAATGCGCGGCATGATCGGGAAATTGAAACCCATGTGGAATTCGTCGTCGCCGTCGCCGAAATAGGGCAAAAGGTCTTCGGGCCACTGGTTGGCTTCCGCCAGCAGGACGCGCCCCGGATAATTGACGTTGATGAATTCGCGGATCGTTTTCAGGTAGGCGTGCGTTTCGGGCAGGTTCTCGCAACTTGTACCTTCGCGCTCGAAGAGATACGGCACCGCGTCGGCGCGGAATCCATCCACGCCCAGGTCGAGCCAGAAACTCATGATCTTCATCATCTCTTCCTGTACGAGGGGGTTGTCGTAGTTCAGGTCCGGCTGCGACGAGTAGAAACGATGCCAGTAATATTGCTTCGAGGCTTCGTCCCACGCCCAGTTCGATTCCTCGGTATCCGTGAAGATGATGCGCGCGTCGCGATAGGTCAGGCTGGAATCGCTCCAGACGTAGTAATTGCGGAAGATGGAGCGCGGGTTGGCGCGCGCAGCCCGGAACCAGGGATGCTGATCGGAGGTGTGATTCAGGACCAGGTCCGTGATGACGCGCAGTCCGCGTTCGTGGGCGGCGTTGATCAGGGCGATGAAATCGTCCAGGTTTCCGTACGAGTGGTGGACGTCGTAGTAATTGGCGATGTCGTAGCCGTCGTCCTTCAGGGGCGAAGGGTAAATGGGCAGGAGCCACAGGCAGTCCACGCCCAGTTCCTTGATGTAATCGAGTTTTTGGGTCAGCCCGCGCAGGTCGCCGTGACCGTCGCCGTCGCTGTCGTAAAAAGCGCGCACGTACACTTCGTAGAAGACCGCGTCCTTGTACCAGAGTGATTGATGATCCATGGTTATCGTCCGTTTCGAGGGTGAATGTTCTGTGTGGCGCAGGATGACGTCCTGCGCTACGTCGTTGACCCGGCCTGCAGCGCCAGGTCAATGAAGACCGCCGCGGTCCAGCCGAAAATGGGAGCGGCTGTCGCGGGCGGTTCGCCTGTCAGGGAATTGTAGTATTCGCGGATGCCCGGCTGACTGGCGATCAAGTTCAGGGTTTTATCGCGCAGCTCGACCGCAAGTTCGCGTTCGCCGATCCTTTGCAATGCCTCCACAAGGAAGTAATTGACATTTGCCCAGACGGGCCCGCGCCACATCCTGTCGGGGCTGAATGCGGGGTCGTTATATGCGACGGTGGGCAGTCCGTACGCTCCCCAAAATTCGAGTGGGTCTTTCAGGCGCGCCAGGAGGCGTTGCGCGATTTCGCCCGGCAATCGGCCCGTCCACAATGGAAAAAGGTTGAAGGGCGTCGTGACGGGGATCGGTTTTTCATCTCGCAGCGCGCGGAACGATCCCGCCTCTTCATCCCACAAGTCTTCGATCATGCGATTCACAAGCGACCTCGATCTTGCGCGCCATTCATCCGCCTCCGCGCCCCTGCCGAGGATCTCCGCCACCTTCGCAAGCGAATCCATTTGAATGACAAGATAGGTGTTGATATCCGGCGATTCGACGGGCATCCCCTGATCCCAAAGCGGACTGTCGTCCAGCCCGGAGGAGTAGGGATGTGTGTATTGCACGATGCCGTCCCTGTCGTCGTCGTTGTGCTCGAACCACCAGGCGTTTTCGCGCTTCAACGGTTCGTATATTTCCTTCAAGAACCCGGCGTTCGGGTCGGTCTCGTGAACCTTCAATGCCGCCCACGCCAGGATGGGAGGCTTCGTCACCCGCGCGTGGATGGGATGACCGATCTCGAATACCGCGCCCTCGTCGAAGATCGCATCGGGCAGCATCCCGTCGGGGAGTTGGTTGTCCAGCATCACGCGGATCTGATCGCGCGCCAGTTCCGGGTCAACGTGACGGAAGGCGATGGCGTGCAGCGCGCTGTCCCACAACCACGCGCCCACGTAAAATGCCTTGGTCGGCATCATGGCTTCGCGGGTCACACATCCCTTTGGGCTGACCAGATTGTTCGCCATGATCCACCAGGCGTATGCGTATTTTTCGCGCCAGCGCTCGGGGACCTCCGGCGCGCGCTCGAACCATTTTTCCCAGCGGGCCCGCGCGTTATGCTGTATGACCGTGAACGGCGACTGCGGAGGAAAGTCTTCATCCCCAATGTGGAGCGTGATCGAACAATCCGTTTCCGTCCGCACGATGAATTCCACAACGTGGCTGTCTTCGCCTCCCTGCGCGCGATTGATCTTCGCCCTGCCGTTGCTCACATTCCAGATAACGTTGCGCACGTTTCGAATCGCCCCGCCTGAATCGGCGGCATGCCAATGCGTGGGGCGCGTCCGAAACCGAAGCCCGGCGGTTACATGATCCGGCGCGCCGATCGCCAGCGTCTCCTCATCTTGAAATGCCAGGCGAAAATCGCCGATGCGGGTTTGAAAGCGAATCATCTCAGGCGATGTGTGAATTTGGAACTCCAACGGATCTCCCGCCTCGTCAACGAAATGCAACTCGTCAATGAATGGAGGGCGGCGCAGGTAACTTTCGATGCCCGGTTCGACGCGGATGAGACGTTCCGCGAGTTTTACGAACAGGGCCGGCTCGTCGAGGCGTTTATACACCAGCAGCCGCGAGCCGCGGTCGCTGAAAGGGACGCGCGTAACGTCAATTTTGTCCTGAAGAAGATTCAACAGCGGCGTATTCAATTGGCTCTATCGAAAACGATCCAATTTCAACGTCCCGAAGGCGAAGCGGGTTGGAGTCGGACGCCCGCCTTCGGAACGTTTGCATATCCAACTATCCTTTGACCGCGCCAGCCAACATGCCGCGCACAAAGTACCGCTGGAGACTGAAGAAAACGACCATGGGCAGCAACATGGAAAGGAACGCGGAGGCGGTGAGCAACTGCCAGCCCGCGCCCAGCGACGTGACCATGTTGCTGATCTGATAGGTCATCACGGGCGTCGTGCCGCCCAGGAAAACCAGCGCGACGAGCAGGTCGTTCCACACCCACAGGAACTGGAAGATGCCGAGAGACGCAATCGCAGGCATGGCGAGAGGAATGACCATCCGGTAGAAGACCGTCCAGTGGGAGGCGCCGTCAATATAGGCGGATTCGAACAGGTCGCGCGGGAGCGAGCCGAGGAAATTCCGCATCAGGTAAATGGCGTACGGCATCCCGAACCCGGTATGGAAAAGCCAGACTCCGAGGAACTTCCCGTTCAAGTCCAGTTGCGCGTAAATCCGCGAGATCGGCACCAGGGTCATTTGAAGCGGGACGACCTGCAAGCCGACCAGGATCGCGAAGAGCGCGAAGCGTCCCTTGAAGTCGAGCCACGCGAACGCGTATCCCGCAAACGCCGCGAACAGAATGGGCAGGATGGTCGCCGGTATGGTCACGATCAGGCTGTTGATGAAAGCGCGTCCCATGCCGCGCGGGTTGAGCAGGTCCCTGGTGTCGCAATACAGGTCCAGGGAGGCGACGCCTTCGGCGCAATCCTGCTGGTACGTTCGCGTGCCGCGATAACCGACGAGCGCGTCCACGTAGTTGCTGAAGGTAAAACGGGGTTGGATATCAACGCCCGATATTTGCTTGAGGTAGACCACGATGTTGGCGGCGGTTTGCGAATCGGGAACCGGGACAGATTGCATGTGCGGCTGACCGTTGATCTCCCTGTTGAGGGAGTCCAGGAGTTGGAGCGAGCGCGGAAAGTCGCGGATCAGTTCCGGGCTGGTCAGATCGGCGTTGGGCAGGGCGGTCCCATCCTCGCCGTGGCACGCAGCGCACGATTGGGCGTATTCCTGGGAACCGCGCGGCGCCGAAAACACCGTCCACCAGCCGGAGGTGTTGATCGCCTGCACGGGTCTCAGGGACGTGACCAGCAAGCCCAGCGTCGGCACGACCCAGATCACGATCATCAGGATGATGATGAAATGGATGGGTATCCTGTTCAATAACCTGTTGATGCGGTCGCGGTTCATCGGAGCTCCTCCTGCACGAGAAAGCGCTTCACGTTGAAGTAAATGAATGGGATGATCGCGAGGACGAGAATGACCGCCACCGCCGTGCCGCGCCCCACGTTGAAGTTCTTGTACATTTCCGTGTACATGCGGTTGGCGATGACATCCGTGCCAAAATTGCCCCCGGTCATCACGTAAACGATGTCGAACAATTTAAGCACGTTGATGACCATCGTCGTGACCACGACCGTGATGGTCGGCATGATGATCGGCACCATGATCCTCCAGAAGATCGTCCATTCCGTTGCCCCGTCCACGCGCGCCGCCTCGATGATCTCGTCCGGCACGGCTTTCAGCGCGGCGGCGAGGATCGTCATGCAGAAGCCCGTCCAGATCCAAACACCCACGACGATCAGGGCAACCGTGTTCCAGTGCGGCACGGTCAGGAAGGCGACGGGCTGCCCGCCCAGCGAGGTAATGATGGAGTTCAACAAGCCGATCTGCACCTGCTGGGTTCCATAATCGTAGACGAACTTCCAGATAACGCCCGCGCCGACGAAGGAGATCGCCATCGGCATGAAAATGATGGATTTCGCGAGCGCCTCATACTTGACCCGGTCTGCCAGCACCGCAAAAGCCAGTCCCAGGCTGACGGTTCCGCTCACCATCAGCACGATCCATTTGAGCGTGTTCCCGTACGAAGACACCCAAAACGTGCTCCAAAAAGAGGAAAACGAACGGGTGTCGAATTCAGAGGTCAATGCGTAGCGATAGTTCTCGAACACACCCCAGCAGGGATTCCCCTCCGAGCAGGTGGTCGCGGCTGAGGCAGTTCCGTTTCCGTTCTTGAAACTCAACGAGATCGTGTTGATCATCGGATAAACGATGAACATGGACATGATCAACAACGCCGGCAGAAGATAAAGCCAGGGCGCGAATTTGCCCTGTTTCATGATCGTGGGGACGGTACGCGCAGCCATTGAGCCTCCTTTTTGTCGGGAATTAATACGGGGGACGCCTAGATCGGGCGTCCCCCGTATTATATTGTATTGCCGCTGATTACTTCAAGGCTTCCGCCTGGACCGCGGCAACCGAGGAAAGTATCGCGTCAAGATCGCCGCCATTGACAAAGTCTGCGATGGCTTTGAACTCGGCGCTCCCAAAGCCGCCAGGGATCGTATCGCCGATGTCCGGCGTGAATCCCTGCGTCGCGTAGAAGGCTTCCGCCTTCTTGATCAGCGACGGGTCGGTGTAATTGCCAGCCGCGCCCTTGTTCGGCGAGAGGTCGAAACCGGCTTTCGCCCAGTTCGCACCGCCATCGGGCGACGAGAGATACGACACCAGCGCCTGGACGGCGGGCTTGTTGCTGAACGCCATCATCCAGTCCGAGCCGCCCTGCAGACCTTTGGCGCCCGGCACGACGAAGAAGTCATAATCCGTGCCGAATACCAGGTCGGGGAACTGCTTCTGGATCTCGCCGCCGGCAAAACCGGACTGTTTGACCATCATGGCTTCGAAGGGATCGCTGAACGGTTTGTAGATCGCGTCCAGGAAGCCGGTCGAGAGGGTCCCCTGCGCGCCACCGACGGTGTATTTCGGATCCATCGCCCATTTGCCGTAGGTTTCGTAGGCTTGGGCAACGCCCGCGTCGTTATAGGGAACCGTGCCGTTGATGATGTTCATAACGTATTCGGGACCCTGCTGGACGAGAAAAATGTCCTGGATGAAGTCGGAACCCGTCCAGCCGGTGGCATCGCCGGATTCCAGACCCATGGACCACGGCACGTGTCCATCCGCTACCATCTTCTCGACGAGCGCATCCAGTTCATCCCACGTGGTCGGAACGGTGTAGCCGAGCGCCTCGAAGTTCGCCGGGCTGTACCAGATGATGGTCTTGATGTCGGACTTTACGGGCAAGCCGAGCCATTTGCCGTCAATCACGCCCGGGTCAATCGCGCCGGGGATGTAGGCATCCTTGTTGGCTCCAAGCGTATCCATCGCGATCAGTTTGTCCTTGTACTGGTTCAGTTGCGTCACGTTCCAGAAGGCGATATCGGGCGGAGTGCCAGCCTGGACGCGGGTGTCAAGCAGCGCCTGGTCACGCGTGGATTCGGGCTTAAGCACGATCCCGCAGGTATCAACGAGAGGCTGAAGGATCTGGTTAAGACGCGCTTCTTCCTGCCCGGACCATTGGTACAACATGCTGATCTCATCGCCAGCCTGCGCGCCCTTGCACATTTCAGCGGACGCGCCGCCGGAGGGCGCTTCCGTGCCTCCGCCGCACGCCGCCAATACCAGGGAAGCCAGGATAAGCAGGCTTACGAGAGTCAATGGGAAACGAGTTTTCATTTTTCTCCTCTTTCGTAAATATTTGGGATGACAATTTTTAGCACGAACTTTGTTTCGGTCTATTCGACAGGCGACCACCTCCTTCCAGGAATCATCGTCAACCACCGCTTTACACCGGTCTGCAAGATTTGCGAATGACCAATTCGGTATCGAGGATGATCTGTTGATGTATGTTTCGAATATCGTCGTGGATCAGGTCCAATAGAAGCGTGCAGGCGCTTGTGGCAATCGACTCCGCCGGAAGTTTGATGGTCGTAAGCGGCGGATCGGAATATTGCGCCCAGGGGATGTCGTCGAACCCAATCAGCGATACGTCGTCCGGTATGCGCAGATTCGCCTCGCGCAATGCAAATTTGGCGCCGATCGCCACATTGTCGCTTGCGATGAACGCGGCTGTAAACCGTTCCCCGCCTTGTAATAGCGACTTCATGCACCGATACCCGCTCTCCGGGTCGAAGTCCGCATATCGGATCAAACTCTCGTTGACGGGAATTCCCGCTCTCGTCAACGCGTTTCTGTATCCACCTACGCGCTCCGGGGTGGCGGTGTATTCGAGCGGGGCGCTCGAGATGCAGGCGATGTTTCTATGTCCCAGTTCCACCAGGTAGGAAGTCGCCTTTTCCGCCGCTTTGACGTTATCCACATCCACGAAGGGCAGGTTCAAGTCCACCACGTTTCCCATCAGGACGGTCGGAACCTCCACGCTTTCCAGCGCCTTGAGCGCCCTATCGTCCAGGCGCGGGGTGGAGAGGATCATGCCGTCTATTCTCTTGGTATGTGCCAGTTCGAAGTAGGCGGATTCCTGGTGTTCCGTTTCCACCCAGTCAATCAGGATGCGAACGTTTTGTTTTTTGGCTGTTGAGAGCAAACCGCTGATGATCTTTGGCAGAAAAGCGTCGGTCGCAATGTGATGCTGGGACCGCGTCAGCACCAACCCGATTGCCTTCGTGCGGCGGCTGGCAAGCGCCTGCGCGGTTGCATCCGGCACGTATCCCAATTCTTTTGCGGCTTCTATGACCTTCTGGCGCGTTTCGGAACTGATCTGTATTCCCCTCACGTCGTTCAATACGAGAGAGACGGTTGTGCGGGAAACGCCAACCTTTTCGGCAACATCCTTGCTTGTGACACGTTTTCGTTGCAAGGTCATCTCTCCTTTTACTAAAACGCGTTAGTAACGCGCGTTAGTAGTTTAGCAACTTTTCCCCCCTTTGTCAACCATGGGTCAATATTTTAAGATTGTTCAAAGCTGGAGAGGACCAGACCGATACCGATCATCGCGCCGCCAGCCAAAAACAGCGGCGTGATTTGTTCCCCTAGAAAAAGCCATCCCAAAAACGTCCCGACCACGGGTTGGGCAAAGAACGTAAGCGAAGCCGTCCCGGCCTCCAGGATCACGAACGCATTGTTCCACAGGATCATCCCCAGCGCGGTGGCAATGATCCCCAGAAACAGAACGCCTCCGACCACCCCGAGGCTGATCTCTCCGACCCCGACCGTATTCAACTCCCAAACCCCGACCGGCAACGCCACGGGCAGTCCGCCTGCCAACGCAATGACGCTGAAGGTCAGAACATCGAGGCTTTGGGTGACTTTCCGCACCAGGACGGAATAAAAAGCCCACGTCACTGCCGCGCCCAACAGGAGGATATTCCCCGCGAACAGTTCGGGGTCGAGTTGCGCGCCGCGCGGGTCAATGACTGCGACCACGCCCAGCGTCGCGAGGAGAAGCGCGATCAGCCTGCGGAGGGTGATCCTCTCGCTGAGCAGCATCCACGCGAAGAGCAGGACGAATGACGGAGTGGCGGAGGTCACCAGTGACCCGTTCGCGGCGGTGGAGAGCTTCGTCCCGATGAATTGCATGCCCAGCGAAACGCCATATCCAACAAAACCAACCGCAACCACCTCCCGGAATTGCCGATGTGAAACCTGCGGCAAACCGCGTATTACAAGCACAATCCCCAGCGTGAGCATCCCCAGAATCAGGCGCAACGTCACCAGGAGGAACGGCGGGATGATTTCCAGCACCGCCTTGCTGACCACGTACATCCCGCCCCAAATGGATGCCGCGCCCAACCCACACAAAAGACCGACAAGGGTTCTGTTCATAAGGCGGGGATTATAACGGCAGGCTGATTACCTTACACTTCGCGAAGCACACCGAAAACGCTGATTCTGATGGTCTGTTCGGCAAAAATCCTAAAAATCCGCGCACATCCGCGTTTTCCGCGTCCTAAAACCAAAGTGTAAGATGATCAATCGTAAGATTTGCTTTGCCTGATCCTTTTGATCTCCCCTCTTGCCCTCTTCTCTTTCAGCCGTTTTTCCCGCGCTGCTTTCGTCGGCTTCGTTCTTGCGCGCGCCTTCGGCTTCGACAGGGATTTGCGCGCCAATTCTACAAACCTGCGGATCGCGTCCGCGCGGTTCTGTTCCTGCGTGCGGAATCGCTTCGCTTCGATCATCAAAATCCCGTCGCTCGACACGCGCTTACCCGCAAGAGAGATCAGCCGCGCTTTCGCCTCCTCCGGCAGGGACGAAGAGCGCACGTCGAACCGCAACTGCGCCGCCGTCGCAACCTTGTTCACGTTCTGCCCGCCGGGCCCCGAGGCGCGGATATATTCGAATTGCAATTCGCGTTCGTCAATGTGAAAGTCTGGTGTGATTTCGAGCATAAGAAACACCCCTCTCCGTGTCGCGCTGAGCGGAGCGCCAGTGAAATCGAAAGCGGGAGAGGGGCAGAGAGTGAGGTCGGGGGGGGTTAGAACATCAGGGCGTTGATCCTGTCAATCAATTCGGGGGCGGGCCTGAGGTCCGATTCAGTGAGGCGGTTGAGGGGCGTGTCCACGAGAGTATACGTT
Organism: Chloroflexi bacterium CFX6; assembly: GCA_030263595.1. Taxonomy (GTDB): domain Bacteria; phylum Chloroflexota; class Anaerolineae; order Anaerolineales; family Villigracilaceae; genus Defluviilinea. Next base: position 16,184 of record SZPG01000013.1, on the reverse strand, counting down.
TCATCCAACGCAGGCTTGGAGGTGTTCACGTAGATCAATCCCGTCACCAGCCAATTGTTCTGCTGCGCCTCCTCGAGCACGCGCAGAGCCTCGAAGCGGTTCGTCGGGTCGTAATCGTTTTCGAGGTTCTTCAGGATGACGATGGAACCGTCGTGCATGGTCACCTCGCGGATCTCGCCCTCCTTCATCTCCTCTTCGAGGATGATCTCGTTGCGCGGCGCGATGTAGGTGATGTCGTGCAGGGGTTCCTCGTGATCCTTGCCCCAGGCGTACGAGTGATAGGCGTTATCCTGGTTGTTGAACGTCACACAGGGGCTGATGATGTCCAGCACTGCAATTCCCTTGTGGGCAAACGCGGCTTTGAGCAGTTCCTTCACCTGCTTGGGGTTGCCCGCAAAGGAACGCGCTACGAACGTTGCATTCGAGACGATGGCTTCCATGCAAATATCAACCGGCATGTAAGGGTTGGTGCCTTGCTTCTTGAGTTGCAAACCCTTCTCGGCGGTGGCGGAAAACTGCCCTTTCGTAAGCCCGTACACGCCGTTGTTCTCGACGATGTACACCATGTTGACGTTGCGGCGCATGACGTGTTTGAACTGACCCATGCCGATGCTGGCGGTATCGCCGTCGCCGGAAACGCCGAGCCCCTTCAACGTGTGATCGCCGAACAGCGCGCCGGTCGCAATCGAGGGCATGCGCCCGTGCAGGCTGTTGAAACCGAATGAACGGTTCAGAAAATACGTGGGGCTTTTGCTCGAACAACCGATACCGCTAAACTTGATGATATGCTCAGGCATCACGCTCATCTCGTACATCGCGGCGATGATCTGGCTCGAGATCGAATTGTGACCGCATCCCTGGCAGAGTGTGCTGGGGTTGCCGCGATAATCGTTCTTGGTCAACCCAAGCAGATTTACATTGGCAGGCGCGCCCGCCATGGGGAGTGGTTGTGTCATTGGTAAATACTCCTTTCTCTCTTATTTCTTCCGGCTGGACGTTTTCTTCGCGGTGGATTTTACGCCGCTCGTTTTCTTTCGAGCCGGCTTCGCCGCCTCTTTGCCTGGCGTTGTCCTGCGCGGCGTTGATCCGGCCTTCGACTTCGCCCCAGCCTTTCCAGCGTCATACTTCGCCAAAATTCCTTCGCGCACCCACCTGGCGGAGGCTGGCAAACCGTCGCCGTACGCAACGGACTTGAACGCCCCGGCATACTGCGGATACTCAGCGGACAGGATCTGCTTCATCTGCCCGTCGCGATTCATCTCGACGACGAATATTTGATCGTACCTGCCGATGAAATCCCCCACTTCATCGGTGAAGGGCAGCGCGCGCAAGCGCATGAAATCCGCCTTGATGCCATGCTCCGTTTCGAGATGATACATTGCCTCGGTAATGGCGGCTTCCGTCGAGCCGTAGCTGAGGATGCCGACCGCCGCGCCCTTGTTCTCTCGCAGGATGGGCGCCGGCACATACTTGCGAGCGGTCTCGTATTTTCTCCTCAGGCGATCCATGTTGCCGAGCCAGACGCGCGCATCCTCGCTATAACGGGCGTTCTCATCGTGACCGGTGCCGCGCGTGAAATACGCGCCCAGGGGATATTTGTTGCCCGGAATGGTGCGATAGGGAATCCCATCCCCGTCCTTGTCGAGGTAGCGCGCCCAGTTGCCCTTGAGTTCCTCGAGGTCCTTTTCCCAAAGCACCTTGCCGCGATCCATGGGCGTATCGGGATATTTGAACGGTTTGGACATCCACTGGTTCATGCCCATATCCAGGTCGCTAAGCACGAAGACCGGCGACTGCATCCGCTCGGCAATGTCTAAGGCTTTCCAGCCGAATTCAAAACACTCATACACGTCGCCGGGGAACAGGATGATGGACTGCGTATCTCCGTGACCGATGGAGTTGACAAAGGTCAGGTCGCCCTGCGAAGTGCGGGTGGGCAGACCTGTGCTTGGACCGATGCGCTGCACGTCCCAGATGACCACCGGCACCTCGGCGTAATAGGCAAGACCCGAGAACTCGGTCATCAGGCTCAGGCCGGGACCGGAGGTGGAGGTCATCGAACGCAGTCCGCTCCAGCCCGCGCCGATCGCCATGCCGATCGCGGCGAGTTCGTCCTCCGCCTGGACGACCGCGTACGTCTGTTTGCCGTCCTCGCGTTTGCGAAGCATGGGAAAGTAATCGTTCATGGCTTCCGCCAGCGACGAGGCGGGGGTGATGGGATACCACGCCACGAATTGCACGCCGCCGAAGATCGAACCGATCGCGGCGGCAGTGTTGCCGTCCGCCATGATCATGCCGTGAGTCTTCTCCATGGGTTCGATGTAGTACGGATCCTTCTTTTCGAGGTTCGCCTGCGCCCATTCCGCGCCAGCCTTGACCGCGCCCATGTTCATGTTGATCGGCTTCTGCTTGCCCTTGAAATGGAAGTCCAGCGCGGCTTCGATCTTGTCAATCTCGATGCCGATCATCTGCGCCAGCACGCCTACATAGACCATGTTGCCTACCAGTTCGCGAAAATCGTTCGGCACGTTCGGGTCGTCGCGCACGATCTTTTTGACCGGCATGGGATACACGGCGACGTCCGCGCGGGTAATGGGCTGCTTGATGTCGTCGGCGTAGAAAAAGGCTCCGCCAGGCGCGACAGACGCCAGGTCCCGCGCGAACGAATCGGGATTCATCGCCACCACGATCTCGTTGATCTCGCGGCGGGCTGTGAATCCATCCCTGCTGATGCGGATCGTATACCAGGTGGGCAGGCCCTGAATGTTGGAGGGGAAAAGGTTCTTGCCCGAAACCGGCACGCCCATCTTGAAGATCGCGCGCAGGAGGGTATTGTTGGCAGTGGAACTGCCGGAGCCGTTCTTGGTGCCAACAATGATCGAGAAATCGTTTACTACTCTGTTCATGGAGCTCCTCGTAAAGTGTTCGTCACTGGGACGATGAAATAAGTTGGTGGATCAAGTCGGTATGTTCGGAGAGGGCTTTGTAGCCCGCGTCCGCATCGTTGGCGCAAATGGCGTCCACCATTTTCTGGTGATACGTCCAGACCTCGGTGAGGTAATCGTAATCGGTGAAGAAGTTCAAGCCGACCGATTCGTACGCGTCCCAATACGACTGAAGCAAACCTGTAACGAACGGATTACCCAGGCGGCGGTATATGGTGAGATGCAATTCGCGATGTTCGGGATGGGGGATTTCGATGGGACTGCCGTGCAGTTTCTTCCACGCGCGGGCAACGAGGTCCTTCAATGCTTCGTGGTCTTCGGTCGTAAGGGATTTTACCGCCTGATGCCAGTATGCGGTCTCGATATGCTGGCGCAGGTCGGCGAATGCGATGAAGTGATCCTTATCCAGGGCGATGGCGTAATTGAGACTCTTCGAGACGGCGGGCGCGAAGGAATATGGTTTGCGCCTCATCCCCAGCCGGGGCTTGACCTCCACCAACCCAAGCGCTCGCGCCACTTCGAGTTGTTCCCGCAGGGACGCGACGCCGACGCCCAACTCCTCGCTCAATTTTTTGAGGGAGGGAAGTCCGGTTTCGACCTCGTCGTGTGTCGCAAGATAACGGAGGAACTCGGAAATATCTGGGGTAACTCTGTCTCGGATCACCATAGTTAGGATTAATCAGATAAATCCGAGTATATGACGATCTGCCTGGCGCGTCAAGGTTTGTGGATAAGCCGAAATGGCTGGCGAGTTCATAACCTGCCCAAGGCGGAGTCGAGATCGGCGAGGATATCGTCGGCGGATTCGATGCCGGTCGAAAGCCTCACCAGCCCATCGGGAATCCCGACGCGAGCGCGTTCTTCAGGGGTCAAGCCGCGATGGGAGGAGGTCATGGGATGCAGGACGAGCGAATAGATATCTCCAAGCGTTGTCGCGGGCAAACAAATCGAAAGCGATTCCATGAAGCGGAAGACTTTGTTCTTATCCGCGCCTGCGATCACGAACGACAGGACGCCGCCGAATCCCCTGCCCTTGAAAAGTTGATTCGCAAGTTCGCGCTGCGGATGTTCCGGCAAGCCGGGGTAATGAACGGTCTCGATGCGCGGATGCGAGCGGAGCCATTCGGCGACCCGCAAGGCGTTCTCGCATTGTTGTTTCATGCGGAGGGGCAGGGTTTTGAGTCCGCGCAGGGCAAGCCAGGCTTCGAAGGGACCCAACACTCCGCCGATCAACTTGTTCAATTCGAAGAGTCGGTTTTTGTTCGCGGTCGAGGTTGCGACGATGCCCGCCAGCGCGTCACCGTGACCGGAGAGGTATTTGGTCGCAGAGTGGATGACGTACTCCGCGCCGTGTTCGAGGGGGTTGAGGAGGTATGGCGAAGCGAAGGTGTTGTCCACCAGCAGGAGCGCGCCGTGCTTACGCGCCAGTTTTGCGAGCGCGGGAACGTCTGCCACTTTGAGAAGCGGATTGGAAATGGATTCCACGATAAGAACGGTCGCTCCCGTTTGTTCGAGGGCTGTTTCCACTTCGTCGTGATCGCTGACATCCACCATGCGGACGTTCACCCCCATGCTCCTGAAGATACTGTTCAGCAGCGTAAACGTCGCGCCGTAGACATCCAACGCGGCGACGATGGACGTTCCAGCCTTGACTCCGGCTCCCAGCAGCGCGGCGTGGATCGCCGCCATGCCCGACGAATATGCCTGCGCGGCTTCCGCGTTTTCGAGATTTGCAACCGCGTTCTCGAACGCCTCTGTGGTGGGATTCGAGTAACGAAGGTAAACCTGCCCCGGTTTCTTGCGGTCGAACACGGCGTCGAGGTCGTCCATGTTTTCGTACAGGTAGCCGACCGTGTTCCAGATGGGCGTGGCGACCGGTCGAAAGTCTGCGGGCGGGACGCGCTCCCCGGCGTGGACCGCGCGGGTCTGAAAGGATTTATGCGATAGTTCGTCCATGAGTTCCTTTGTTGATAAAACTTCTGATTACCTTACACTCTTAAAAATGGGACGCGGACTGCGGAGCGCGCAGGAAACGCGGATTCAAGGCGCTTTTTCGGGCATTGCCTCAAAAATCCGCGTCCCTCCGCGTTGATCCGCGTCCCAATACCAAAGTGTAAGGTAATCGAATAAAACTTTTAGTCAAGTGCACCAGCCAAACGCCCCTGACCTTTCATTCGATCAGGGGCATTGGATCAACCGGGGATTACAACGTGCCTCTTGTCCGGGTTTTCATGCTTTTCGTGTTTGATCTTTCTCTTCTCCTTCAACGTGCGCCTGGATTTCTTTCTTTGTTCCTTTTTGCCTTTGTCTTTTTTGCCGGAGTGACTCATGAGGTTCTCCTTTCGGTAATTCAACATTCGGCGTTCTGGCGGCGTCGGCCTTTAGCATACAACCAAAATATTCTTCCCGCAAGTGACTTTTTTCACTCCATTGTTTCGCCCGAGCCGGCAGATCGCGAAATCAGCCGGAGCCGCAACTGCGGGTCATCGGCGAAGCAAAGCACAAACCGCGTGTGAGAAAAGGTTACATGGATTCCGTTCGGATTGACATCTTTCGCGGTATGGTTACAATGTATTTGAATGTGAACCTTCCGCTGGATATTGAGGAGAATACCCATGAAAATCAATGCAATTAGCGTCCGTCGTTGGTTCCTTACGGGGGTGAGCCTGCTGGCAATACTGGCTCAAATCGTCTCCCCTTCACCCGCGCTTGCAGATCATACTCCCGACCCGGCCAACGTCACCATTGCCGGGTCTTTGCAATCTGAACTCGGCTGCGCGGGCGATTGGGATCCGGCTTGTTCCGCGACGCATCTCGCCTACGACGCGTCGGACGGAGTCTGGCAGGGAACGTGGAACATCCCCGCCGGAAGTTACGAATATAAAGCCGCGCTGAACGATAGTTGGGATGAAAACTACGGCGCGAACGCCCAGCAAAACGGGGCGAACATCGGTTTGAATTTGGGATCAGCTGCTTCCGTCAAGTTCTACTACGATCACAAGACCCACTGGGTCACCAGCAACCAGAACTCCGTGATCGCCGTTGCGCCGGGCAGTTTCCAATCCGAGTTGGGGTGTCCCGGCGATTGGCAGCCGGATTGTCTGCGCTCGTGGCTGCAGGACCCTGATGAAGACGGCATCTACACGTTCGAGACCACCGCGCTGCCTGCCGGAAATTACGAAGGCAAGGTTGCGCTCGATGAAAGTTGGGACGTAAATTACGGTCAGGGCGGCGCGCAAAACGGACCGAACATCCCGTTCTTCGTGCCGTTCGATTACGCCAAAGTCACGTTCGAGTACAACGCCTCCACCCACGTATTGAGCATTCGATCAGGATTTGGACCCGACAACGACATCGCCTGGGATGGATTGAGACACGACTCCCGCGATCTGCTGTATCGCACGCCGGGCGGGGCGGTTCCTTCCGGTACCGAGATCCTGATCCGCCTCCGAACCTTCCACAACGACGTAACCGGAGTCTCTTTACGCGTCTACGACCTCGACGCCTCCGCCCAACGCATCCTCAAAATGACCCCCGCGGCGACGGATGTCCCTTGTTACCAGCCCGGTCTCGAGCAATTCACCTGCGATTACTGGCAGGCTTCGCTCCACGAGACCTCGCCCAACAACCTGTGGTATCGCTTCATTGTGACCGACGGCTCGGACACCGACTATTACGCGGACAACACCCCCGCGCTGGACGGCGGTTTGGGCAGCGTCAGCGAAGACGCCGTGGACAACAGTTACGCCCTGATGTTCTACGATCCATCCTTCACCGCGCCGGAATGGGCGAAGAGCGCCAGCATCTATCAGATCTTCCCCGACCGCTTCCGAGATGGACGCGCCAACAACAACCCAAAGACCGGCGACGTGCGCTACGACGACCCGGTTCTCAAACTTTCGTGGGGGACACTGCCCGAGGGCTTTTGCCGAAACTATTCGGATGGCAGTACCAACTGTCCCTGGAGGTTCGACGCGACGCCTCCCGCCGATAGCCCCGATAAGGAACAGCCGCGCGGGCGCGACTACTTCGGCGGCGACCTGAAGGGCGTGGATCAATATCTCGACTACCTGGAATCGCTCGGCGTGAACACCATCTACTTCAACCCGATCTTCGACGCCGGTTCCAATCACTCCTACGATACGCAGGATTACTACAGGATAGATCCGTACTTCGGCACGCAAAAGGATTGGGAGAATCTCGTCAAGCACGCCGACCAGCGCGGCATGAAGATCGTTTTGGACGGCGTGTTCAACCACCTGTCTTCGGACAGCCCGTTCTTCGACCGCTACCACCATTACCCGACTTTGGGAGCGTGTGAATCGCTTCTTTCCCCGTATCGAAACTGGTTCACCTTCCGCGACGTTCCCGCAGGGACGGGTTCCTGCGTCGGGAGCGCGGGTCCGAACTCCGCCAATTACGACGGCTGGTTCGGCTTCGATTCGATCCCGGTCATCAACAAGTCCCTGCCTGAAGTTCAGCAATATTTCCTGACGGGCGATAACAGCGTTTCGAAATACTGGCTGAGGCAGGGCGCGGGCGGCTGGCGCATGGATGTTTCCGGCGACCCGTCCTTCCCGCCCGGTTATTGGGAAACCTTCCGCGGTGTGACCAAATCAACCGACCCCGAAGCGCTGTTGATCAGCGAGACCTGGCAAAAGGACAGCACGTTGCTGCGCATGATCCGCGGCGACCGCCTCGATACCACCATGAACTATCGCCTGCGCGACGCGGTGATCGGTCTGCTTGCGCCGCAGGGTTTCGACTCGAAAGGCTTCGCCGACAGCGGGCGGATCATTTCGCCCTCCGAGTTCGCGGCGCGCATGGAAGCGATCCGTGAAGATTACCCGGACGCCGCGTATTACTCCCTGATGAACCTGCTCGACAGTCACGACACCGAGCGCCTGCGCTGGACGTTGACCCCAAGCCTCTCCGAGACCGCCGCCGAGAAGGAACTCGACGCCGCCAATGTCGCCGAGGGCAAATTGCGCCAGCGGATCGCCTCGCTGATCCAGTTCAGCGTACCAGGCGCGCCAACCGTCTTCTACGGCGATGAAGCCGGCATGACCGGCGACGACGATCCGGACGACCGCCGAACGTATCCCTGGGCGGATAAGGGCGGTTCGCCGGATATGGACATGTTCGCCCATTATCAAACGCTCAACGCCCTGCGCGCCTCCAACGACGTCCTGGTCAACGGCGACTTCACGATGCTGCTTGCGGACGATGTCACACAAGTCATTGCCTATGGGCGCAAGACCGCGAGTCAAGCCGCGCTGGTGATCGTCAATCGCAGTGACCAGACTCGAACCGGCGCGATCCCGGTGGCGGGCTACCTGCCGGATGGCGTCACCCTGACAAACGCTTATGCGGTCGGCTCCGGCGGCGCGACCTCCGTCACTGTGACGAACGGCGTGATCGAAGGCTCGATCGGTCCGATGAGCGCCGCGCTCTTCCTGAGCGGCGAAGTTGATCTTCAACCCGCCGCCGCGCCCGAGAATTTGGAAGTCGCCGATGAAGGCGACGCGACGGTCAGCCTGGAATGGGAGGCGGTCCCCGGTTCGGCCGGCTACAACCTGTACCGCAGTTACCTGAGCGGAGGCGGCTGGGAAAAACTCAACTCCGATCCGTTGACCGGCACGGACTACACCGACACCGGCTTGCAGAACGCCCGCAGGTATTTTTACGTGGTCACGTCACTGGATGCGGTCGGCAACGAAAGCGGCTACTCCAATGAAGCCAGCGCATTGCCGCATCTCACCATTGGCTGGGCGAACCTGCAATGGCCCCCCGCGTTGACCCACACCATCAGCGCGGTGAACCGCACGGATACGGTCTATGGTCAGGTGTGGATTGACGGGTACACCAACCAGCCCGGTCCGACAGCGAACCTGCGCGCGCAACTGGGCTTCGGTCCCGCGAACAGCGACCCGAACAGTAACGCGGACTGGGTCTGGTACGAAGCGTCCTTCAACGTGGATGTCGGAAGCAACGACGAATTCATGGCGAGCATGCTGCCCGAAGCAGTGGGCAGTTACGATTACGCCTTCCGCTATTCGACCTCGAACGGCTTCGACTGGGTGTACGCAGATCTCGATGGGATCGGGAACGGATACTCGACCGACCAGGCCGGTAAAATGACCGTCAATCCCAGCGGCGACTCCACCCCGCCTGCGGTTCCCACCGGCCTGACGGTCCTCTCCGCCTCCCCGGACGGGATCGAACTCACGTGGGACGCGATCGTCGGCGATCCGACCCTGTACGGATACGAGGTCCTCCGCAGCGACTCCCCCGGTGGACCCTACGCGATGATCGCCCGCGTAACGGGAACGTCCTACACCGATCCATCGGTCGTGGAAGACGCGACATACTATTACGTAGTGCGCGCGCTGGACCAGTCGTTCAATCGTTCCGGCAACTCAAACGAGGTCGAAGCGAAGGCTGAACTACGCGCCGTCACCGTGACCTTCAACGTGACCGTTCCATCCAGCACAGACGCGACCGGCTTCTTCGTCTACATTGCCGGGACGCTCAACCGTTTGGACGGCAATTTGCCGGAATGGGATCCGGGCGGCGTAACGTTGACCCGCGTGGACGCCACACACTGGACGATCACCCTGATCGGCAAAGAGACCACGCAGATCGAGTACAAGTACACGCTCGGCTCGTGGGATTACGTCGAGAAGGGCGCGAATTGCGACGAGATATCCAACCGCCAACTGACTCTTACCTATGGCGGTACGGGAACACAGACCGTAAACGACACCGTTCTCAATTGGCGCAACGTAAATCCGTGCGGCAATTAGCGCATAACTCCAAAATAAATCAGGGCAGACGCGCTCGCGTCTGCCCTGATTTTTCTTCAGCAGTGACGATATTCGATCAACCGATCGAACCCTGCTCGAACATTTCGTCGAATTCGATTGTCACAACATCTGCGGTTTGCTTTGGGTTTTCCGGTTCCGTCAGGTAATGGCGTGTGAGTTTGTATTTCAAGCCGAGCGCCCTGTTCAACGTGTTGACCTCCTTCGGGAGCCAGCCCGGATGGTAGTTGACGATCCGTTTGTTCCAGTGAAGCATCTTCTCCAGTTTTGCCCTGATCTCAACGTAAATGGATTCTGGAATCGAATCGAACCAGCGCGAACCCACGACGTACAAGCGGGGATATTCGGACCGGTTCAGGTCGTTCATTTCGAACAGGTCGTGAAAACCGCTGTCGAATTCGGGATGGAAACCGTTCCTCGCAAACAGGGAAGTTGACCCGTTGAAATCCGCCGCGTCCTCCTCCGAAACCTTGAACCGCATACGCAGGAAAAAACTTTGCGCTGGCTTCCGGGAAAACAGGCTGACGTCGTCCCTGCGCAGGTAGACCAGGTCGGGCGCGCCGTTACGCCGGGGGAAGAGAAGTTCGATGTCCTCGACGTTATCGAGATAACCATCGCTTGGATAGCACGTCTTCACGCGCCCGAAGAGCATGGGCGGACGCCCGTCCTTTACGCGTTTGAGCTGAATTGTACAAAAATGATTTTTCCCGATCCAGTTTTCGTGCGATGGGAGTAGTTGACCTTCGAAAAGAGCCAGCGCCTCCTCGACCTCCCCCAGTTGAATATTCGCAAGCGGACGGTATCCCTGCCCGTTCTTCTCCCCTGTCGGTTTCCTGCCCGGTCCCCTCGGTGTGGTTTCCTGTTGGGTACCCCCGCTCTTTCCCAGCCAGTGATACTCCTGCTGTGGTTCGTCGCTGTGAGCGCGGAGCAGGCGCGGAAGGGAAAACGTGGGTTTCAGGACGATCTCGAACGCCATGATTGCGTCAAGAATACAACGAAATCGTCCTCAAGGCAATAGGGATTTTCCGATCTCCCTCCTCGAAAGGATCGCCTCCAGCACGCCGCCGCCGATCGCCAGCGCCTTGTCCGAAACGAGGCGGCAATAGGAAGGATCGTCGCGCGGGTCAACGTCGCCGATCTTCATGCCCTTCGGAACGCGCAAACCGTCGCGTATCAACCCGCGCACCACTCCACGGAAGGGACTGATTACTGGATGCTGATCACTGATCACTGACCCCTGCTCGCCGATCACCGCCACCGCCTCCCCCTCCTCCACGTGTTCGCCGATCTTCTTCAACCCAGCCACGACCCCATCCGCCGGAGCGCGCAGGACGCGGCGCGGGTCGCCTTCGGGTTCGCGGCTATCCGGCTGCGTTGACCCCTCCCAGTACACGCGTCCGAGCGTGTGACTGCGGCGGGTTTCAACTACAGCGTGGCAATCGCGTCCTGCGGAGAATCCAGGTCCAAGTCCGATGTGAAGCGGGATGGGAGTCGGAAGAGGATGAGGGGGAGTCTTCAAGAGGCGGGCGTCCACTGCAACTGGAAAGTGGAAAGCGGAAAGAAGGATATCCGCATCCGGGTCAACCAACACGGGAATTTCACCCGCTTCCAACGCCGCCGATACCTGATCCGCTTCGACGAGCCTTGCCCTCACCCCTTCGACTTCCCATACCCTCTCATACACCGCCTCCGCAAACGAGACCGTACGCCGCACGGCAAGAGGGCGCGCCAGTTCGGTGATCAGAACCCTCATGCCGGCGCGATGCAAACGGAGCGCGACGCCCGAGGCAAGATCGCCGCCGCCGCGGATCAGCACAAGATCATTTTTGGACATTCGATTTTTGCGTGGCTTCCAATTGTTCGGGGGATTCCGTTGCCCGGACGTTCTGCTCCTGCAGCAAATGAGCGAACGAGTAAAGCAAAAGATAGACGAAGAGGAAGAAGAACGTATACAACAGGATGAACGCCGCCAGCCTCATGCTGGGGTCAATGACGATGCCGAGGATGTTCATCGCCGTCTCGGTTGGGTTTTGCAGGACGTCCCACGAATTGAGGCGCACAAAGCGACCGATGTAGATGCCGAAACTGCTCAACGGCAGGATGACGAACACGAACGCCCAACCCGCCCAGCGACCGAAGGCGCGCTGGGTGATGTCGTGCATGAGATAGAGCGAGACCACGCCGAGGAGCATCGCCGTCCACGAGAACCAGACGAGGATGATCACGTCGTACCACAGGGGCGCGTCGGTGGCGCCGCGCGAGATGTCCTGCAGGTCGGTGAGCATGTAGGGTGCGTTGGGGAAGAAGATCAACCACAGAAACCCCACGAACGGAATGACGAGGTACAGCCAGATGCGCCGCCACGAAACCGCGTGAGCGACGTACGCCAGGATGAACGGAATCCAGGCGAGGAAGAGATTCCACACCAGCCCCAGGTGCCTGCCCGATTCGCTGTACGCGACCCGCGCGGCGACCAGCCCGATGCACACCGCGCAGGCGGCGTTGAGCAGCGCGAATACCGCGATGTTATACCGATGGCGGATGAATAAGTTGCGGAGTCTGTTGAACATGATGATGGTTATTGCGCTCGCCCATGGTCGTATTCAAAAAGCAATTCGGCGTCCCGTTTGTTCATCGAACGCCTTTCGAAAGGAAATTCAACAGGATGGGGTCGAACTCACCGGGCATCTCGTAATGCGGAATGTGACCGCACTCCTCGATGACGTGAAACTCAGCCTGCGGCATCGCGTCGCGCAGGAGGGCGCTGTGCGCGAGGGGAACCGTCGTATCGTTGCGGCCCCAGACCAGTAGCACAGGCTTGTCCATTTTGCCGACGCTGCGGTACGACTCGATGAACGATCCGAGCATGTGATTTCGGACGGAAGACAGGATGGCGCGCTTGAATCCCTTGTACTGCATCTGGACTTTATACCTCTCGAGGAAATGCCCGATCATTTCGGGATCGAAGAAATCCTTTGCCGCGCTCCTGAGCAGACCCTCGCTTCCAACCAGACCGAAAACTGCCTCCGCGAGCCCGGGCAGTTTCATCGCTTTGAGCATGGGCGTCAGGGATATTGACTTTGCTCCCGCGGGGTCAATCAGGGTCAGCGACTTGACGCGTTCCGGGCGGCGCGCGGTAAAGGTCGCAGCGATGGGTCCGCCCATCGAAAGCCCGATCAGGTTCACGGGGCGCGTGAAGCGCAGCGCATCCAGCAGATCAGCCAGTTGTTCGACGAAGAGGTCAATATTGTAACGCGCGCGCGGTCGGTCGGAAAATCCGCGCCCGAAGAGATCGTATCGCAGGGCGCGGAATCCGTTTTGCGTGAGGAGATCGAAGGTGGGATCGAAGATGAAATACGGGACGGAGAATCCGTGAATGAGGACAACGGTCTCGGCATTGTCGGGATTCGATAATTCGTAATGCGTGACGCCGTCCGTCAATTGGACGAACGAACCGCCCGCGGCGCTGCGGGCTTGGTCGTTCAGTTGTTTGCTTTCGAAGAGCGGAAAAGGCATGAATGGATGGGATCAAATCCTGCCCAACGCGCGCAGGATGCGCTCCGGCGTGAACGGGAATTCGTCCACCCACACGCCGGTCGCATCGTGGATCGCCGCCGCAATGGCGGGCGCAACCGGTAGATAAGGGAGTTCGCCAAGTCCGCGCGCGCCCCAGGGTCCGTTCGGGTCTTTTACTTCGACCAGCACGGTTTCGACTTTTTCAGGAATGTCCCATATTGTGGGAATGAGATACGTGCTGAGTTGATCGGTGAGAACGTATCCGTTCTGCGTCTTGAAGTCTTCGAGGATGGCGTATCCCTGCGCTTGCACGACCGCGCCCTCGACCTGTCCCTGCACGAGCGCGGGATTGATCGCCTGCCCCACGTCGTCGGCGGAGACAAAGCGCACGACGCGCACGTGACCGGTTTCGGTATCCACTTCCACTTCGGCGGCTTGCGCCACCCAGGCATAGGCGAAATTGGGAGTCGAGTATCCCGTTTCGGGTTCGAATTGCGTGGTGCGCGGCGCGAGATATTTGAACTCGCCGACGGCAGGGCGTTCTTCCGCTTTCCACTTCCTGAGCGCGATATCAGCCGCGCCGCGGATGGCGTTGCCGGACATGAAGGTCATGCGCGAAGCGGAGACCGAGCCCGAACTGCCCATTACGGCGGTATCGGACGAGATCAGTTTCACCTTCTCGAACGGAACGCCGACCGCCTCCGCCGCCATTTGGGTCATCACCGTATGCGTGCCTTGCCCCACCTCCGCGCTGGCGTGATGCAGGATGACCTCGTCAATCTCCGCCCTGCCGCGCAGTTCGATCCTTGCCCAGCAGTTCTCCTGATAGCCGAACGAAAAACCGATGTTCTTGAATCCCGCCGCAAAGCCTTTGCCGCGTACCAAATGAGACGGTCTTTCCGCTTTCCGCGCCTGCCCTGAGAAACGTCGAAGGGTTTCACTTTCCCACTGGAACTTATCCCTTGCCGCTTCGATACATTCGATGACGGTCACCGGGCCCGGCGCAGGCGTTCCGACCCCCAGCGCGTCGCCGTCCTTCAACGCGTTCTTCAAACGGAATTCGACCGGGTCCATGCCGAGTTTTTCGGCGAGTTTGTTCATCTGCATTTCAGCCATGAACAACGCCTGGGGCGCGCCGAAGCCGCGGAACGCCGCTCCGGGAACGTTGTTGGTATAAACGCCGTACACGTCCGTTTTTACGTTGGGGATGAAATACGGACCTGTGGAGGTGATGGTCGAATTGCCCAATACCTTGTTGGTCGTGTACATGTACGCGCCGCCGTCGCCGATGATCTCATTTTCGATGGCGATCACTTTGCCGTCCTTCGTCGCCCCCCACTTCGCGCGCAGAACCGCCGCGTGACGCTTGCCATGCCCGAGGATGGATTCCTGCCGCGACCAGACGATCTTGACGGGTCTTTGCAGTTTCCACGCCGCCAGCGCCAGAACGATCTGCACGGACATATCCTCACGCCCGCCGAACGCGCCGCCAATCGCCGGGTAGACCACGCGGATGCGATCCAGCGGCAGGTTCAAGGCATGGGCGATCTGTTCCTGGTCTTCGTGAGTCCATTGACCGCCGCAGGCGACCGTAATGCGTCCTTCCTCGTCAATGTAAGCCAGTCCCGCTTCGGGCTGAAGATAGGCGTGTTCCTGTACGGGCGTGCGATATTCGCTCTCGACGATCACGTCCGCCTTTACGAACGCCTCCTCCACGTTCCCTTTGCGGATCCTGTAATGGACGCAGATATTCGAATCCCCGATCTCCTCGTGGAGGCGCGGCGATTCGGGTTTCATCGCCTCGATTGGATCTGTGACGACCGGCAGATCCTCGTATCCGACCTCGATCAATTTGACCGCCTCAGCCGCCTGCGCCTCGGTCTGCGCGACGACGACGGCGATCTGGTCGCCAACGAAGCGGACGACATCCGCGCCGGGCTTCGACGTGCCGGGTCCGCACAGGGCGGGCTGGTCCTGCCACTGCAATCCATACTCGTTGACCGGCACATCCTTAGCGGTGAACACCGCGATAACGCCGGGCGCGGCTTCCGCTTTGCCGGTCTTGATCCATTTGACCCGCGCGTGCGGACGACCCGCGAACAGGATCTTCATCTGGGACATGCCCTTCATCGAGAGGTCGCCGGAGTAGGGCGTTTCGCCGGTCGCTTTGCCGCGCGCATCCACGCGAGGCATGGATTTGCCGATGCTGTTGTATGTGGTCATACCATTGCCTCGATGCTATCTCCTGTATTTCTTCGTCTTCACCCTCGGCGGCGGCACGTCCATCGGTCCGTACTGCGAGGGGGCAAACAGCGAATACATCCACCCGAAGATAACCGACAGGATCCCGCCGACGACGATCATCACCACGACCGCGAGAGCCAGCGTCGCAGGGAGGCGCGGGATGCTCGAGAAAAAGTCCGCGACCGCGGCAAGACCGGGAAGAGCGTAAAAATAGGATGGGAATTGCATGAAGTCGTACCACTCCACCGGCAGCACCCCCATCCCAAAACCCCGCTTCGATAGTTCAGAACCGACGCCGTAGGAAAAAATCGGCACAGCCAGGATCAACAAACACCCGACGCCGCGCATGTACGGGTTGACGACGTTCCTCTTCGGCGCGGACGGCTTGCTTATGCGAGAACTATACTTTCCCATATCTCACCTCATTCCTCGATCCTGCCGGCGTCCTCGATCGCCTGCACGATCTTGTAATAGCCGGTGCAGCGACACAGGTTTCCGGTGATGGCTTGTTCGATCTCATCCCGGCTGGGGTTTTCCTTCTCCTCGAACAACATCGCGGCGGACATGATGAAGCCCGGCGTGCAGTACCCGCATTGCACTGCGCCGTGCCGGATGAAGGCTTCCTGAACGGGGTGCAGTCTCGCGCTGAGCGGAG
>SZPG01000106.1 GCA_030263595.1 Chloroflexi bacterium CFX6 | reverse complement strand
CGGATCGATATTCACATCGAAGTCCCGCGCGTGGATTATGAAAAGCTCAGCGGTGACCGCCTGGGGGAAACCAGCGAGTCCATTCGCAAGCGCGTCCAATCTGCGCGGGACATCCAACTTCACCGATTTACCAATTCCCAATCCACTGACATTATCTGCAACGCGGATATGCGCGTCGGGGAGATACGGCAATTTTGCAGGTTGCAGGACGAAGGTCAAAGCCTGATGCGTGCGGCGATGACGCAATTGAATCTATCGGCGCGCGCCTATCACCGCATCCTGAAACTGGCGCGCACGATCGCGGATCTGGCAGAAAGCGAAGAAATCCAATCCGCGCACCTGGCCGAGGCGCTCCAATATCGTCCCAGGACTTTGATATCGGGTTAGCCTGTTCGCACCGGATCTTGCCCCTCATTCACCGGGCGCTGTTATGGGATTGGCTTCTTCGATTTTCTGTTTGATGTCCATGAGGTTTCCGCGCACATTACGCACAGCGCGCGGAGCATGAGGTTTCCTTTCGGCGTGTGCGCAAGAGAGCGCACATTACGCACAGCGCGCGGAGCATGAGGTTTCCTTACGGCGTGTGTGCAAGAGAGCGCACATTACGCACAGCGCGCGGAGCATGAGGTTTCCTTTCGGCGTGTGCGCAAGAGAGCGCACAGTACGCGTAGCGCGTAGCGGACGTTGCCGAAGGCGTCCAGCGCCCGCTGTCTACGTATAAGCCTGCCGGCGGAGACGCTGCGCGCCTTGCGCTCGGATGTGCGATCGTCACTCATACACCTGCGGATTTACGCAATTCGGCAATCTCTCCCCCTTCAACCCGGCAATCAGGTTTTGCGCCGCCATCCGCGCCATGTTTCCACGCGCGGTTACGCTTGCGCTGGCGATATGCGGGGCGATGACCAGGTTCTCCAGCGATAACAGCGGATGATCCGGCGGAAGAGGTTCGGGATCGGTCACGTCCAAGCCCGCCGCGAAGATGCGCTTGTCGCGCAGCGCCTCGTACAACGCGTCCATGTCCACGACCGGACCGCGCGAAGTGTTCACCAGCGTTGCAGTCGGTTTCATGCGGCTTAGGGCTTCCGCGTCGATCAAATGGTGAGTATCCGGCGTCAGCGGGGTATGAAGCGAGACGAAGTCCGATTCCGCGAGCAGGGTTTCGAAATCCACGCGCCTCGCATTAAGTTCAGGGTCGTTGTCTTCTTTGCCCGGGTCGTAAAAGATCACGCGCATCTCGAAGCCCAAAGCGCGTTTTGCCATCGCCCTGCCGATGCGACCGAACCCGACCAGCCCCAGCGTCGCGCCCTTGATCTCGTTGCCGAGCAAAAGCATCGGACCCCAGGTCCGCCATTTGCCTGCGCGCACAAAACGATCGCCTTCGACCACGCGCCGGCCGGCGCACATCAACAGGGCAAAGGCGAAATCGGCGGTGGCGTCGGTCAGCGCGCCGGGCGTGTTGCCCACTGGGATCTTACGCGCGGTCGCGGCGCCCACGTCAACGTTATCGAAGCCGACCGCGTAATTGCTGACGACCTTCAATTGCGCGCCCGCCGCGTCCATCGCTTCGCCGTCAACCTTGTCGGTCAGCAGGCACAACAAACCATCCATGCCCTGCACGCGCTTCAGTATTTCTTCACGCGGAGGCGGCAGTTCGTCCTCCCATACATCCGCATCGCAAAAATCCCTCACGAGGTCCAATCCCTTATCGGGGATGATACGCGTCACGAAAACTTTTGGTTTCGACATGTTCGCTCCATGAATGGCGCACAGGCGTTAGGGATGCAGGCGTTAGAGAACGCCTGCCACGCTGTTTCTGTTATGATAACAGACGTGAACGCCGATCGTTTCAAGACGCACAGCCTCGCCGACCCGCGCATTTCCCGAATTCTCTCCGCCGCGCTCGAATCGGTGGATCCGTATTCCGTCGTAAAAAGACATCTCCCGCGCATCACGGGCAGCGCGCATGGGTTGGCGATTGGGAAAGCCTCCATCCCGATGCTGACAGCCCTTGCGGAGGCGATTCCGCTCTCGAGCGCGCTCGCCATCGGCAAACACGCTTCGGGACTTAACTCGAACCTGTTTCCTGTTCTATTGGGCGGACACCCGGTCCCGAACCTTGATTCGCTCCGCGCAGGCGAACGCGCCCTGGAATTCGTCTCCGCATTGAGTGAAAACGATACATTGATCTGCCTGATCTCCGGCGGCGGCTCCGCGTTGATGACCGCTCCGCACGAGGGCATCTCACTCGATGACATGCAAACGCTGACCTCGCTCTTGTTATCCTGCGGCGCGCGCATTGACGAGATCAATATTCTTCGCCGCCAATTGGATCGGGTGAAGGGCGGAGGCTTGGCGCGCGCGACGAAGGCGAAGGTCGTCAGTTTGATCCTTTCGGACGTGATTGGGAATCCGCTCGAGGCGATTGCGTCGGGTCCGACTGTGCCTGATCCCACAACGAGGGAGGATGCGCTTGCAGTTTTGAAAAAATATAAAATTGAAGATCGGGTTTCGGTTGCGATCAGGAAATTTTTGGAGTCGGGGAGATCGCTCCCGTCGTCCCAGGAGCAGGAATCCGGAGTCCATATTCTTGTCGGCAATAACAAACTTGCCGCGCAAGCCGCGTTGGAGCAGGCAAGGCGCGAAGGTTTCGACGCGGAGATTTTGACGAATGAATTGCAGGGGGAGGCGCGCGAGGCGGGCGTGATGCTCGCCAAAAGATTGCGTGATGAAACGACAAGGCGCCCGCGCCCGTTTTGTTTGATCGCGGGAGGGGAGACAACTGTTACGATGCGCGGAAAGGGCAAAGGCGGGCGGAATCAGGAACTTACTTTAGCCGCGGTGGATGAATTGCGCGGTCTTGAAAACGTAATGCTGGTTTCCCTGGCGACCGACGGTGAGGATGGTCCCACGGACGCGGCGGGCGCGGTTGTTAATGGGGAAACGCGTCAGAGGGCGGAGAGGCTTGGGTTGGGCGCGGCAGACCACTTGTCCCGGAATGACTCGTATCCCTTTTTCGACGCGCTGGGCGATTTGATTCGAACCGGCCCAACGGGGACGAACGTCAACGACCTGATCTTCCTGTTCGCTATCTGAGCGCGTCTTCGATCACCTGCCGCACGGAGGCGGTGTCGAAATCCTTTTTATCCAGAAAGGCGATCGCTCCTGCGGATAACGCCTGCCTCCTGAACTCGCGGTCCGGATAGGCGCTGATGACCACTATGCGCGTGGATGGCGACAGGGCACGCAGGCGGCGCGCGCATTGGATGCCGTCGTCGTCTTCCAACACCACGTCAATCAGGGCGAGTTGCGGTTGCACCTGTTTCCCCAGGGTCAGCGCTTCGGAGGCGTTTCTGGCTTCATATAAAAACGATGATGGACATATTTTGCTGATCAGGCGGCAGAGTTGCTGGCGGTATCGGGGATTGTCGTCCACGACCAGCACGGTCAAGCCGGGTTCGATGCCGGTGGGGATTTCGGACGCCTCCCGCCCGCTCGTTGCCAGCAGTTCCGGGTGACGCAGGGCATAGTTTACCGCCTTGAGCCTGCTATCCACGCCCAGCACGCGGTATAAGGCGGTCAGGTGGTTTTCGACGGTCTTGACGCTTATTTCCAGCGACTGGGCGATGTGGCGGTTATCGCTCCCTTCGGTGAGCAGGCGGAGCAGTTCGCGCTGCCGGCGCGTGAGCCAGGGCGTGGGGGAAGATTGGGAGGAGGCGCGGCGGGCGGTAAGTTTGCCGACCAGGCTGCTGGAAATCCAGCGATCCCCGTTGAGCACCCTTTGCACCGCGAGTTGCAGGTCGGAAAGCGGCTGGTCCTTCATGTGATAGCCGTCCACCCCGGCGTTGAGCAAGCCCACCACGTAGGACTCGTCGTCGTACGCGCTGACGATCAGGATCTTGAGCTCCGGGCGTTTGGACTTGATCTGTTGGACGGCGGGGACGGGCTCGAAGTCGGGCATGTTCACGTCCATCACCAGCAAGTCCGGGTGGATGCGGGTCAGGGCGTCCATCAGTTCGAGTCCGGTCCCAACTTCGCCGACAATTTCCAGGTCCGGCAGGACGCGCAGCGCGTCGCGCAAGCCGGCGCGAACCACGGTATGGTCGTCCGCGAGTAGAACTCGTATGTGTGGCATGGAGTTATTATGCCTCAAGCGCCGGAAATCGGCTAGGAATTTTCCGCCTCGCGGAATCGGTTACAATATTTTCATGTTCGAGTCCCTGTTGCAAGTGGAGAACCTGTCGAAGAATTTCGACCGCCTGCCCGTGTTGAAGGACGTGTCCTTTTCGCTGGCGCAGGGCGAGGTGGTGGGTCTCGTGGGCAGACAGGGCGCGGGAAAGTCAACCTTGTTCCATCTCTTGAGCGGCGCGATGCCCCCTTCCTCCGGCGTCATTCGTTTCGACGGCGCGCCTCGCCGCTTTGCCAACCGACTCCAGGCGCAGAAGATCGGGATCGAAATCGTATATCAGACTTCGGGTCCCACCAATCAATTCGATTTCTTTGCCACCATATTTTTCAACCGCGGGGCGGATACCGAAATCACGCGCCGCACATCCGGGCTGGTCGAGCAGTTCAACGTAACGCAGAACATTTTGCTGGGCAGGGAGATCGTAAAAGCCCCCCGCCTGGGGGTCATTGATTGGGATCGCATGTTCGAGACGGCGCGAATCCTGCTGGCGGAGTTCGATCTTCCGCCCGATCTCGCCTACGAAAAAGTTCGCAACCTCACCGACGAACAGCGGCAGATCGTGACGTTGATGCGGATCCTGCACAAGCCCTGCCGCTTGCTGCTCCTCGACGATATCATCCCGATCCTGAGTTTTCAACGCCAGGCGATCCTGCGCGACAAGATCAAGGAACTGGCGTCACAGGGGACGTCCGTCATCATCAGCAGCGACGATCTCAAACATCTATTCGCCGTCACGGATCGCATCCTCGTGTTGTACGAGGGCAGACTGGTCGCCGACCGCCGCACCGCCGAATCCACCCCGCGCGAGATCGTGGAACTCATCGTCGGGTCGTCGCGGCAGGAGCAGGTTTCCCCGCTCATCTGGGCGTTGGAAAGTTATCACGAAGCCCAGCGGCAGGCGGAGGAATTGCGGCGCAGCCAGGCTTCTTTACAGGAAAGCCTGGAAGCCCGCACCTCGCTGAACCGGCAGTTGTTCGAGCGCCTGCAGGACCAGGTCACCGCGCTCGACAAGTTGAACGCCGCCCTGCAAGCCACCCAGCGGCGGTTGATCACCGAACGGGAGGACGAACGCAAGGCGCTGGCGCGCGAACTGCACGACCAGGTCATCCAGGACCTGTTGAGTTTCAACTATCGCCTGGAGGAGATCGAAAGCCTCGAGAAATCCCCAGCCCTGCGGGAGGAAGTGGCGTTCATTCGGGAAGGGGTGCGGAACGTTATAAGCGAATTGCGGCAAATGTGCAGCGACCTGCGCCCTCCCACCATAGATCATCACGGGCTTTCCGCGGCGATCGATTCGCTGGCGCACGAGTGGGCGTTGCGAAACGACATACGCCTGCAATTGGAGGTAGACCCCGACCTGGGGCGACTCCCCGAAACAATGGAACTGTCTGTATTTCGCATCGTGCAGGAGGGGTTGAACAACATCCGCAAGCATGCGGCGGCGCGCAACGTCCGGCTTTCCCTGCAATGGACCTCCTCCGCCAACCTGCTGGTGCGCCTGGAGGACGACGGACAGGGGCTTGCCATGCCCGCCGACCTGGCTTCCCTTTCGGTGAGCAAGCACTTCGGCCTGGTGGGCATCAGCGAGCGGGTGGCGTTGCTTGGAGGTTCGATGAGCATCGACTCCTCGAAGGGAGGCGGGACGATCCTGCAGGTGGAAATCCCCAGCCCATATCCGCTTGTAACCGTCCCGGAGGCGTCCTCCTGAAGCGGCGTTTCCTTCCAACGCTAATCCCCTTGGGCGTTAAGGGATTTCCCCTATCGGAAACGGGGGTTTAAGGCTGGTAAACGGGGGATTAGTCAGTGTGCAACCGCCTCGCAATACTCTATACTGTAGATGCTCGAACGATGAGTTAATCACGAAAGACCCGATGTCGAGAATTGTGCGTAACAGGCGACTGAGAGCGAAGCGCTTCCGTTTATAACGAACGGATCGTTTCGCTTTTTTATTGTCCCTTATCGAAAGGAGGCGACGCGCAGATCCCCATCCCCACTTGTAAATAACGGAACGTGTGAATTGATACCAAAAGGAGAAGAAAAAATGTCAAAGAAGACCCTGTACAGTGTCATGGCTGTATTCTTTATTGCCGCCATGATGTTATCCGCCTGTGGCGGCGGCGCAACAACCGCCACGGAAGAACCGGCTGGAACCACCCTGGAAGTCGGCATCGTTCTCCCGACCAAGGACGAGCCGCGCTGGATCCAGGACGAGACCCGCTTCAAGGACGCCCTTTCGGCGGCCGGCTACGAAGTGGAAATTCTCTTCAGCCAGGGCGATTCCGCCAAGGAAAAGGCGAACGTCGAGACTCTGATCAGCAAGGGCGTCAAGGTGATCATCATCACCCCGCACGATGGCTCCGCCGCAGCCGCAGCCGCGGAAGCGGCTCGAGCGGCAGGCGTGAAGGTCATTTCCTACGACCGCCTGATCCTCAACACCGACGCGGTGGATTACTACGTGACGTTCGACAGCCTAGCGGTGGGCGCCGCGCAGGCGCAGTATCTTGTGGACAAGGCGAGCGGCACGGGCAATCCGTTGTACCTGTACGCCGGCGCGGCGTCCGACAACAACGCCTTCCTGTTCTTCGAGGGCGCGTGGAACGTCCTGCAACCCAAGATCGCAGATGGCACCTTCGTCATCAAGAACTCCAGCGAAGCGGTCGCATTGCAGGATAAAGCCACGCTGACCCGCGACGAGATGGGCAAGATCATCGGTCAGATCACCACCAATTGGGATTTCAACACCGCCAAGACGCTCGCTGAATCCAACCTCACCGCCACCACCGCCGCGGACAAGGGCAACGTTTTCATCCTTGCCCCGAACGACGGC
>SZPG01000105.1 GCA_030263595.1 Chloroflexi bacterium CFX6 | reverse complement strand
GGGATGGGATGATGGTGCGTTCCTGCGCCAAACGCGGGACTCCATCATAGGCGTTCACCGCCGCCTCGGGGACGCCCCCGCCTCCTGCCGCGCCGACAGCTGGCACAACCGCCGTCGCCTCGACCTCGCCCCCAGCCCCCGCAACCGCCCGCGTCGTGGGCATCCGCAGCAGAACGATCACCGCGCCCAGCAGCAAGAGGGAAAGGATCCCCGTGCCGACACGCAACAGCGAGTCCCCCAATCCCAATTGAAGGATCGAATCCAGAAAGCGGCTGAAAATTCCCCGCGGATCATTGTTCTTCATTCGATAGCGAATCTCCGGGAAAATCATAACATGTGTAAAAAAGGGGCGTCAATCCGCCCATCCCATACGCTAACCTTGCGTTAACCCGGCGAATTGTGTACTTCCCGAAATTTGAGCCTGATCGCAAGGATGCCGACCAGACAAATCACGCCGCCCGCGATGATCGTGGTGGGAACGTCCCACGTTTGCGCCATCCATCCAATCACGATGCTTCCAAAGGGGGCGACCCCCTGAAGCGCCCAGAAATACACGCTGAACACGCGCCCGCGTAGACCGTTCGGAACGTCCACCTGGATCATCGTGTTCATGCTCACCAGTTGAGTGACGGTGCCCCAGCCCACGAAGGTTAACAGCAGCATGGCAAGGGAGGCGTCTCTTACGAAGCCCAGCGCAATGATGGGAAAGACGAACGCGGTTTGCCCGAGAAGTAACATCTTTGGTTTGTTCGCGGTTGCCAGGTACGCTGCGAGAAGGGCGGCGATCAATGCCCCAACGCCCTGGACGGCGTACAGGTTGCTGGTGCGCTCCGCGACGACCGCCTCCGTATCGGCGATGGTCTGTAATACATCGCGCGCCACCGCCGGGATCTGCTGTGTCAACGGGATGCCGAAGAACCCCACCAGCGTCGCCATCAGGATGACGGACAGGACGACGACATTACTACGTATATATTCGACGCCTTCCTTGAATTCCCTTCGCAAGTGTCGTTCCTCGGGCGCTTCCTGCTCCACCTTGAAGCGGGTCCTGGAGAGGAACAACCCGATGACCACGAACACAAAACTGATCCCGTTTGCGAGGAACACGCTCCCCTCGTTTCCGCTTGTCGCGATCAGCCACGCCGCGATCAGTGGACCGATCACGCGCCCGACGTTGAAGGCTGTCGTTTGCAGGGCGATCGCGCTGGGCAACGCCTCGCGCCCCGCCAGTTCGATGAGCATGGATTGGCGCGCCGTGACCTCTATCGAAACCGCCGAACCGTAGAAGAACGCCAGCGCGATGATGTGCCATACCTCGATGCGATTCGCGTACGCCAGATAGGCAAGCCCGAACGCCTGGAGCGACATAATGGATTGAAAGAGGATGACCGTCTTTCTTTTATCCCAGCGTTCCACCAGCACTCCTGCGGGAAGCGCAAATAAAAGAGTCGGGAGCGTGTTGGCGAATCCGATCAACCCCAGGTCGAAGGGACGGCCCGACATGCGATAGGCGAGGTAGGGAAGCGCGGTCGCCTGCGCCCACGTACCGATGACCGAGACCAGTTGACCGATGACGAAAATGACAAAATCGCGCGAGGCAAGCGCGGGAAAACGTTCGATGAGTCTGGCGTTGAATCGATTCACGATGAAGTAATCACAGCGCGTATCTTGTGCTGAGCTGGCAGGTTGACAGGCGAAGCCGTTTCGACACCCTGTCGAAGGACGGCAAACTGCCCTACGCGGGAACGACAAGCTCGGGCGAGTCGTTTTCGGGTTTGTTGACCAGCGTCGAGACCGGGTGGGCGGACATGGCGTCGGCGGGGTAGGGCTTGAGGAGGGGGAGCAGGTCTTCGGGAGTCTGAGGCGAAGCGTCCAGCCATTTTGCGTAATCGCGCGGAGGCAGGATGACCGGCATCCGATTGTGGATCGTCGCCATCAGTTCGTTCGGTTCAGTGGTGATGATGGTGCAGGTCTTGAGGCTCGATCCGTCCGGGCTTTCCCACGAATCCCACAAGCCCGCGAAGGCGAAGGGTTTGCGGTCTTTCATGTGGATGAAGTATGGCGTTTTGATCTTTCTGCCGGGCACGGCTTTCCATTCGTAAAAGCCGTCCGCCAGGATGAGACAGCGTTTATATTTGAACGAGCCGCGAAAGGACGGTTTTTCCGCGACGGTTTCGCCGCGCGCGTTGATGAGGCGGTTGCCGATGGACGGGTCTTTTGCCCACATGGGGATCAATCCCCAGATGAAGAAGTCGGCGGTGTTTGCCCCATCGTTCGGGATCGCCAGCACGGGTTGAGAGGGCGCGATATTGAAGCGCGGCGCGAATTTTTTCGGGAAGATGGTTTCGCCCAGGGTCTCGCGGAACGTATCCTGCAATTCCGCGGGGTCAACGGTCAATGTAAATCGTCCGCACATGATCACTCCTTTATTTGCGGTGTCGGTAATACGATTCAGGGTTTACCATTTGATAACCCTACACTTTGGTTTTCGGACGCGGATTAACGCGGATGGACGCGGATTTTTTGAGGAACTGCCCGAAGAAGCGCCTTGCATCCGCGTTTCCTGCGCTCGCCCGCGTCCCGATTCTAATAGTGTAAGGTAATCAGGTTTACCATTCAGAAATTTTTCGACCGCGAATACCTCGACACGGCCCGGTACAGGTTTCACGGATTGCCTTTTTACGCGGGTTTCGCGATTACCACAATTTTACCTGCGAAGCGCGAGTTTTCTCGCGTCGCCGTGACGCGCGGTCACGCCGACGGCGTCCAGGTGTTCGAGCAACGCCTGCGCGTATTTCCTCGTCGTGCCGAACATATCGCGCGCCTCCGCCAGCGTGACCTGTCCGTTCCGTTGGATGGCTGTCTTTATTTTATCCACCATCTCATCATAATCTTTTTTCCGAAACACGACCTCCTGCGAGACGGCGACCAGTTCGCCCATTTCGATCAACGCGTTGAAGACCTCCTCGCCGACCTCCGCCTGACATTCCTTTACGCCCGGCGGACTGAACGGATTCGCCTCGAACCTGCGCTTCAATACCTGGACCTTCGCCTGTTCCCGTCCATCGAACCTTATCTCATGCCCGGGCTTCGCGACCCAGGAGGAGTAATCGGTAATGGAGTTGTCAGCGATCAGTTTTCCAAGCAGGGCGTTGAAGATGCGAGGCGACAGTTTGAGCCTGCTCTTCAATTCTTCGCGTGGAACGCCTCGCCGGAGGGGATATTCGCGGTGATACGCCTCGACCAACTGAATGGTTTTATCGTGCAACGCGCTCCAATGTGGGGATGGAACGACGAGCAGGTCGGCGTTGATCGTCGGTTTGCCGTCTTCGAGGGGGATCAATTGTCCGTTCCCGATCAGTTCTTTCAGGGCGCCTTCCGCGTTTTCGTCGTCGAGCCTCGAACGGCGCACGATGTCCTGAATGGAGGCAACGTTCATGCCGAACGCGGCTTCGAACAACACCTCGGCGGGGGAGCCTTGCGCCAGCGCCTCGAGGGATTTCGGAACGGTTTCATCGAATCGTTTGTGCCGTCCCTTTGGCTGGTGATCCACGATCACGCCCCCGCCCAGCGTCTCACCGGGAGAAGGGCGGCGCAGGATGTAGCGATCTCCGCGCACGGCAACCACCGGTTCGCGCAGTTCGAGTTGGATCCACGCCTCGTTGCCGGGCTGCAATTCCTCCGCGCCAAGCAATCGCAGGGTTCCAATGGTCTCGGACGCGCCGACGAAAAACTTGACCTCCTGCCCGTGCAGGACGGTGGAGGAGGCGTCCTTCAGCAATTTGAAACGCGCATCCAGCCGGCGCGTGGGCTGGTATTGACCCGGGCGCGCCAGCACGTCCCCACGCCGGATCTGCTCCGTGCCGATCCCGGAAACGTTGACCGCCGTGCGCGACCCGGGGACCGCTCTCTCCTCTTTCTTCTTGTGGGTTTGCAGTCCGCGTATTCTTCCCTTCAATCCGCCCGGCAAAATTTCGATGTCCTCGCCTGCGGAAAGATGCCCGTCGCTCAAGGTGCCGGTGACGACCGTGCCGAATCCGCTCATGGTGAAGACGCGGTCAATGGGCAGGCGCGGACGGTTGAGGTCGGGGCGTGCGGGTTTTTCTTGAAGAAGTGATTGGAGGTTGGCAATTAGAGAATCGAGTCCGTTTTTGGTTTTGGCGGAGACGCGTACGATGGGCGCGTCTTTGAGAACGGTATCGGCAACAGCGGCGCGAATGTCCGTTTCGACGAGATCGAGCCAGGCTGAGTCCGAAGCGAGGTCGGTCTTGGTCAAAACGATGAGCCCGGCGGGAATCTGCAACAGGTCCAAAATCGCAAGATGTTCCTTCGTTTGCGGCATGACGCCCTCGTCCGCCGCGACGACGAGGAGCGCGGCGTCTATCCCGCCGACGCCCGCGAGCATGTTTTCGATGAAGTCGCGGTGACCCGGCACATCCACAATGCCGATCTCCTCGCCGTTCGGAAGCGTGAGCCAGGCGAAGCCGAGTTCGATGGTCATCTCACGCGCCTGTTCCTCCTTGAGGCGATCCGGGTGTACGCCGGTCAGCGCTTCGATGAGCGTGGATTTTCCGTGGTCAACGTGACCTGCCGTGCCGATAACGCGCATCTGCTCCTCTTATTAACTGCCGAGACACGGAGACACTGAGAAAGATCCTCTCCGCGCTTCCGTGTCTTTACACGTGCCTGGCGGGCAGCGCCAGGGTTATCCCCGCATGGGGACAGTGGCATTGCGTGCGAATCTTATTTCTTTGTCTTCTTCGTCGTCTTGCCGTGACCCATGATGCGTTCGTACGCGGAGAGCCATTCGTGCGCCACGTTCATCAATTCCTGAAGTTGTGCCTCGGTGGTTTCCGCCGTCTGGTGCAGTTGATCCTGCGTAGTCTGCTGCGCCTCGTCCAGCGCGCGGATGCGATCCTCGAGTTTTTGGATGGACTTGCGCAGGTCCTTGCCGCTTTCGTCCAGCGAGAGGGTGTAGCCGGTCCAACGTTTCTGGTCGTCGGCTTTGAACGTAACCCATTCCTGCCTGAGGCGGTCCTCGGCGAGTCTTTGCATTTCGGTGACTTCGTTGATGCGCCGTTCGAGTTTGGAGTTGAGTTCGTTGTAGGTCTCCTGGGCGCGCTTTGCGGAACGAAGGGTTTCCTCGAGTGCCAGGGATTGCGCCTCGAGTTTTTCCACCTGCGCCTGGAAATCGGCGTAACTCTTGCTCCATTCCTTGTAGGCGCGTTCGCGGTCGAGGTGCGCGACGGATTGTTTTTCGATGAATTCGTTCTGCACGGCTTTGCGCTCGGCTTCGGAGACCATCAATTCCTTGATGCGGGTTTCCAGGTGCTTGAAACTGTCGGCGCTCGTGTCAATGCGGGAGCGTGTCTCGTCAATCCGTTTGCGGAGCGCCGTCAGCTCGCCCTGCAGGTCGGCGATGCGCTTCATGTCCTGCTTGCGGTTTTCGTCGAAGACGCGCTGGACGCGGGTCGCCTCCTCCGCGGCGCGTTTCGCCTCGTCAATGGGCGGTCTTAACTCCTTGATCTCCTGGTGCAGGCGCGTCTCTTCGAGGGCGCGGGCTTTGAGTTCGCGCTTGAGGGGGGCGATCTCCGTCAGCGCCTTTTTGATCTGGTCAATTTCCTTGTTGAGGGGTTCGAGGTCCTTCTGGTGCTGTTTGGTCAGGTCCTTTTCGCGTTTCTGGTATTTCTTCTCGAGTTCCTCGAGCGCGATCTTCATCTCTTCGCGTTGATTCGCGACGATGACTTCGAACTGGTCAATGCGCGCGGAATTGGGCAGCAGCGCGGCGATCTGTTTTTCGAGCGGTTTGATCTGTTTGGCGACCGTGTCGAGATTCGCCTCGTAGGAGGCGATGCGTTCCTCCAGTTCGATGATCGCGGCTTTATCCTTGCGGTGTTCCTCGTCAAGCCATTGCAGGCGTTTGACGATCTGTTCGAAATCCATTTTGCCTCCGACGCGTGTCCTTGAATTGCGTGCGGGTATTATAACGCCTCAACGACCGAGGTGTTCGAACATGGCTGGCAGGTCCGTCAGAAAGAATTGAACCGCCTGAGGGAACAAGCCCAGGACGAAAAGCCCGATCATTCCCAGCCCGAGCATGATCCCCTGCAGCCAATTTTCGCCCACTTCCCAGCCTGTGTATTCGTCCGCCATGCTGAGGACAGCCAGCGAACGGAACGACGCCGTGAATAAACCGACAATACCGATTCCCATCCACAACGCCGCGTCGAGCGAGACGCGCGCCAGGGCATCCCACAACGCCAGCCGCGCAGGGAAGCCCGCCAGCAAGGGCAGTCCGCTTGTGGAGAGCGAGGCAAGCACCAGCCCGGCGCTCGCAAACGGGAAACGCCTGAGCAAACCGCGCGTCTCGCCGAAGCGCATCGTTTTGGACTGTTCCCTGAGGATGGTCAGCGAGAGCGACCAGACCGCCAGCGCTAGCGCGCGCGCGGGGAGGAGCAAAAACAGGATGGGAATCCCCAGCCTCAGGTCCAGGCTGAGCGCAAGCAGGCAGAATCCCGTATCGGCGATGGAGCCGAACGCCATGATCCGCCCAAGGTGGTTTTGGAA
>SZPG01000104.1 GCA_030263595.1 Chloroflexi bacterium CFX6 | reverse complement strand
TGCCCGAATTGGAACTATACGATCCAACCCCGACGTGCTATGGCTGTTGCTGAGATCGGTTGTTAAAGTGCGGAAGTTATTTTTACACGACTCCTTATGTGCAACCCTGAAAAATATCCCGCGATCCCCCCTGGAAGCGCGTTTCGAAGCGATGGCGTCATCCCCGCTTGCGCGCGTTAAATGGGAAGCAAATGATGTCTGCCGTAGAACGCCGTAAAACAAGGAATTTCGGACAAATACTCTGGGAACGACTGACCGAACCGCATGCATCCATCCCGGAAGCGGATCGGCTGCGCGTGCGGTTGATCGCGGTCTTGTCGCTGGCGCTGGCGCTGATCAGCGCGGCAGCCCTCCCCGCGCAATTCTTTCTGGGCAGCCTGCCATCCGACAGGTGGACCGTGCTGGCGGCAACCGCGTCGCTGGCGGCGGCATATTTCTTCAGCCGTTCGCGTCATACTGCGTTGTCAGCCTGGTTGACGCTCCTCCCCATCTTCGCCGCCCCCCTTATCATCGGCATTGCGAACGAAATCATAATGCCGCTGAGCGCGTTATGCCTTTCCGTGCTGGTCGCCAGTCTGATCTCTTCCTCCCGCCTCACGATCCTGACCTATGTATTGGCTCTTGCCGCCCCCATCCTCTTCGCCGCCTGGTTTCCCCAAACTCCCTTCGACAATATCCTGATGTTCAGCTTCATCATCGGCGCGGTCGGCGCGCTGGCGCTGCTCGCGGGCTACCTGCGCAGGCGCGACCAGGAACGGATCGAAAAACAAGCCGCCTCCCTCGCGGCGAGCGAATACCGCTATCGTTCCCTGATAGATAACGCCCTGGCGGGAGTGTTCCAGACCGACCGCGAAGGAAATGTGCTGTTCGTCAACCCGGAACTGGCGAATTTGCTCGACTACCAATCGCCGGCCGAATTGATCGGCACGCAGGTGATCAATCGCTACGAAAACCCGCAGGATCGAACTCGTTTGTGGGAGATTTTGGAGCGGGAGGGCGAGGTCAGGAATTTCGAGACCAGCCTGTTCACGCGCGGGAACCGGGCGCTCACGGTCCTGATCAGCGCCACCCTGGAAGACGGAAAACTCTCCGGCGTGGTGCGCGACATCACCGAACGCAAGCGGGTGGAGGAAGCCCTGCGTGCAAGCGAGGAACGCTTCCGCACCACGCTCGATACCATGCTCGAAGGCTGCCAGATCATCGGGTTCGACTGGCGCTACCTGTACGTCAACGACGCGGTGGTCGCCCAGTCGGGTTATCGCAGGGACGAATTGCTCGGTCGTACCATGATGGAAAAATATCCGGGCATCGAGCATACGGAATTGTTCGCCGTCCTGGAACGCTGCATGAGGGGGCGCGTCTCCCACCGCATGGAAAACGAATTTACGTTTCCCGACGGCTCGGAGGGCTGGTACGACCTGAGCATCCAGCCGGTGGACGAGGGCTTGTTCATCCTCTCGCACGACATCAACGAGCGCAAACGCGTCGAAGCGGAACGCCTCGCCCGCGAAATTGCCGAAGAAGCCAGCCGCGCCAAATCCGAATTCCTCTCGCGCATGAGCCACGAACTGCGCACGCCGCTCAACGCCATTCTCGGCTTCGCCCAATTGATGATGATGGATGAGATGAAGCCGGAATACGAACGCGGCGTGAATCAGATCTACAAATCGGGCCGCCACCTGCTGGACCTGGTCAACGAAGTGCTGGACATCGCGCGCATCGAGGCGGGACGGATGCAGATCTCGCCCGAACCGGTGCTTCTGGAGGAGGCGCTTCACGAAGTCCTCGAACTGATCCACCCATTGGCGGAGGCGCGCCGCCTCCGCCTCATCCTGAAGATCCCGTCCTCCGGGGATGTGTTCGTGCAGGCGGACCGCCAGCGGCTCAAACAGGTATTGCTCAACCTGCTCTCCAACGCGGTCAAGTACAACCGCGAGGGCGGCGCGATCGCCGTCGTCGCCAGCCTGACCATCGAGGGCAGACTCCGCCTTCAGGTCCGGGACAGCGGCGAGGGCATCCCTCCCGAAAAAATGAAGCGGCTCTTCATCCCGTTCGACCGCCTGGGCGCGGAGGCGATGGAAACGGAAGGCACGGGCTTGGGACTCGCGCTCTCCAAGGGATTGGTCGAAGCCATGGGCGGGCGCGTCGGCGCGGAGAGCGAAGTGGGCGTGGGCAGCGTCTTCTGGATCGAATTGAAACTGGTCACCGAAAGACTCAAGGAGGTCATCATGGCGGAAGTGGATGAAAACCTCACCGAACGTATGCGCGCCGGGCGGGGCGTGGTGTTATACGTGGAGGACAACCTCGCCAACGTCAACCTGGTGGAAGCCATCATGGAACGACTGCCGGGCGTCAAATTGATCACCGCCATGCAGGGACGCATCGCCCTCTCGCTGGCGAAGGAACACCAACCCGACCTGGTCCTGCTCGACCTGCACCTGCCCGACATTCACGGCGCGGAGGTGCTGCGCCGGTTGAAAGCCGAACCCGCCACGCGGCACATCCCGGTCGTCGTCATCAGCGCGGACGCCATGCCCTCCAAAGCCGAGGAATTGCGCGACCTGGGCGCGCGCGATTACCTGACCAAGCCGATTGACGTAAAGGAATTCCTGAAGGTGGTCGAGGAGCACCTCGGCGCGCCGAATAGCGGAGCGCTGAAAGACACACGCGGAGAGTAGTTCGAAGGGTATGAAACAGATGGAAACGAACAAGATCGAAACGCCCCATTACAGGATCGAATTCGGAGCGGACCGCATCATCCGCTTTGCCTGGGCGCCGGGCGTGGAGGTGACGCTCGAGATCGCGAGACAGAGTTACGTGGATACGCGGAAGATCGTTTCGTCGCCGCCCGTC
Source organism: Chloroflexi bacterium CFX6 (assembly GCA_030263595.1). Classification (GTDB taxonomy): domain Bacteria; phylum Chloroflexota; class Anaerolineae; order Anaerolineales; family Villigracilaceae; genus Defluviilinea. Next base: position 3,843 of record SZPG01000104.1, on the reverse strand, counting down.
GGCTTGCTGGTCAACCTGGGCGGCGTCAGGAACATGGATCGGGACTCGCGCATCTTTTTCTCGCGCCTCGAAGGGATCGCGGCGGTGGCGCTCGTTGGCGGTTCCCCGGTTGCGCGCCTCATCGGGAATCTTTTCATCGGGTTGAACAGGTCGCCCATGAATGCGGCGCGCATGTTCGCCGCCGAGGAGGAAGCGGCCGAATGGCTGAAAAAATATCTCTGACGTTTGCGCGCCTCTGGCAGCGCCTCACCGAGCCGCATCCCTCGATCCAGACCATGGAGCGACGCCGCCGGGCGCGCCTGCTCTCCGCCATGCTCGTGGGGCTCAGCGCGCTCATTCTCTTCGCCGTCGTCGTCGCTTCCTGGCTGATCTATCGTTCGCCGAATCCGTTCGGGCAGCCTCTCACCGCCCTCGGCGTCCTCTCGCTCATTGTTTTCCTCTTTGATTACCGGCTCAGCCGCACCCGTCACGCCGCGCTTGCCGCATACGTCCTCGTTTATGGGAATCTGCTCGCCACCCTCGTATCCATCGCCGTCGCACCGGGCGAGGAGGCGTTGTTCGTCTTCCTCGCCCTCACCCTGCAAATGGGAAGCCTGCTCTTTGCCAGGGGGGGATACGTTCTTCTTTTTTTCGTTACGTTGCTCGGGACGTTGTCGTTATCGTTCATCATTCCGCAATGGGCGGCGGATGGCGCCGTCCCCGCCGCAGTGGTGGTCCTGATGTTCGGCGCGTTCAACTTGCTTTCCACTCACACCCGCGAACGGCACGCGCGCGAGATCGAAACCCTCGCGCTCGAATCCGAAGCGCGCCTCCGCCATAGCGAAGAACGCGCCGCCGAACTATCCGAGGCGTTGATCGCGCTTGCCATACTCGATTTCGACAAGCCCGCCGCCACGCGCGGAACGGACGATGTTTTCGACGCGCTGGCGATAGGCGTCAACATGCTCGGCGAAGAATTGCAGGCGCGCGTCAGCGAATTGACCGCCACCAACGAACGCCTCTCCCATCTGCTCGAAACCCTGCCCATCGTCGTTTACACCGCCAGAGCCGAAGCCGATTACGCTACAACGCACGTCGGCGAGCGGGTGCGCGAGGTCGCGGGATACGAGCCGCAGGAGTTCCTCTCCAAGACCTCCTTTTGGGCGGAACGCATCCATCCCGAAGACGCGCCGCGTGTGTTCTCGGCAATATCGCGAATACCGCAAACCGGGTTATGCCATGTCGAATACCGCTGGCGCGTGGCGGATGGTTCCTACAACTGGTTTGCCGATTCGATGCGCCTGGCGGCGCACGATCACATTGTCGGTGTGTGGCAGGATGTCACCGCCCGCAAACAGGCGGAGGAGGAGTTGCGCCGCGCCCGCGACGCCGCCGAAGCCGCCAGCCGCGCCAAGAGCGAGTTCCTCTCCATCGTCAGCCACGAACTGCGCTCCCCCCTCAACGCCATTCTCGGCTTTGCCCAACTGCTCGAACTGGAAGCCGCCTCCCTGCCCGAACGTTCCGCACGCGGCGCGCGACAGATCGGCGAAAGCGGGCGGCGTCTGCTCGCCATGATTGACGAAATCCTCGACTTTGCCCGCAGCGAAACGGGCCGCCTGAAACTCGATCTGCAACCCGTGGACGCCTCCGCCTCCGTTCGGGAGGTCTGCGCCAAACTGGCTGACTCTGCCGCCGAAAAACGCCTCACCCTGACCCTCGACCTGCCTCCCCACCCATGCCGGGTCCACGCCGACCCGCGCCGCCTCGACCAGATCCTTCGCACCCTCATCCGCAACGCCATTCAGTTCACGCCGGAGGGAGGGGAGGTCCGTGTGCAGTTATCAGCCATCAGCGATCAATCATCACTGGTCACTGATGACCGGTCACTGGTCACTGATGACCGGTCACTGATCACTGATGACCGGTCACTGGTCACCGGCAACCGGCTCCTGATCGCCATAACAGACACCGGCATCGGCATCCACCCGGAGCAACTTCCGCAGTTGTTCGAGCCGTTCTCCCAGGCGGACGCTTCCGCATCGCGCGCACATTCAGGCTTGGGCTTGGAACTGGCTTTCGCCCGCCGGCTGGCGCACATGCACGACGGAAACCTCCGCGCCGAAAGCGAAGGACACGGAAAAGGAACCTCGTTCTTTTTGGAATTGCCGTTGGAAAGACCTCGAACTTCCGAGGTGTCGGAAACCTCGGAAGCCTGACCGACGGAGGATCGAACCATGCTCGATGAAACCCTCAAAAACGCCCGCATTCTGATCGTTGACGACCAGGAGTCGAACATCCTCGTGGTGGAAAGCATGTTGGAGCGGCAGGGATACAGCGACCTGAAAAGCGTCACCGACCCGCGCCAGACCCTGCCCCTGCTCGACGAGTTCAAGCCCGACCTGATCCTGCTCGACCTGCACATGCCCCACCTCGACGGCTTCGCGGTGATGGAACAACTGCGCGGGCGCATCCCAGCGGACGATTACCTGCCCATCCTCGTCCTCACCGCCGATATCACCTCCGAAGCCAAACTGCGCGCCCTTTCCATGGGCGCGCGCGATTTCCTCACCAAACCGCTGGACGTGGCGGAGGTCTCCCTGCGGGTCAGGAACCTGCTGGAGACGCGTTACCTTCACCTGCAACAAAAAAACCAGAACCAGATCCTGGAGGAAAGGGTGAGGGAACGCACCGCCGATCTCGAACGTCAGTTCCGGCGCCTCTCGGCGTTGCGCACCATCGAGACCGCCATCAGCAGTTCCACCGACCTGCGGGTCACGCTGCGGATCATCGTGGAGCAGGTGGCGACTCAATTGGAGGCGGACGCGGTCAGCATCCTGCTTTACGATCCGCACCTGCTCACGCTCGAATACGCCTCCGGCAGCGGCTTCCGCTCGAGGACGATCGAGGGATCGCGCGTCCGCCTGGGAGAGGGGATCGCCGGGCGAGCCATCCTCGACCGCGAATTGATCGTCGTTCACGACATTCGGGAGGTCAAGGATTTCGCGCGCGCCAACCTGCTCGCGGAGGAGAATTTCACCTGTTATTGGGGCGCGCCGCTGGTCTCCAAAGGGGAGATCAAGGGCTTGCTCGAGATCTTTCACCGCCATCGCCGCGCGGAAGACTCCGCCTGGCTGGATTTTCTCAAAGCCCTGGCGGGACAGTCCGCCATCGCGATTGACAACGCCCAACTCTTCGAGAGACTGAAACGCTCCAACACCGAATTGATGCTGGCGTACGATTCCACCATCGAAGGCTGGTCGCGCGCCATGGACCTGCGCGACAGGGAAACCGAGGGACACACCCGCCGCGTCACCGAAATGACGCTGGAACTGGCGCGGCTGGCGGGCATGAGCGACGCCGAACTGGTGCATGTGAGGCGCGGCGCGCTCCTGCACGATATGGGCAAACTCGGCATCCCCGACGGCATCCTGCTCAAACCCGGCCAACTCACCGACGAGGAGTGGGAGATCATGCGCCGGCATCCGCAGTTCGCCTTCGATATGCTCTCCCCTATTGCCTACCTGAAAACCGCGCTCGACATCCCCTATTGCCATCACGAAAAATGGGACGGCGCCGGCTACCCGCGCGGATTGAAGGGCGAGCAGATTCCGCTTGCCGCGCGCCTCTTCGCCGTCGCGGATGTGTGGGACGCGTTGACCTCGGATCGTCCCTACCGCCCGGCGTGGACGAAGGAACAGGCGCTCGAATACATTCGGGAGCAATCGGGAAGGCACTTCGACCCGAATGCGGTGGAGTTGTTCCTGCAGGCGACGATGGATGCGCGCTGAACGCGGAGATCGGCGCGTTCGTTTATGCTATACTGAACTTGAGGGAGAATGGGATCAGGGTTTTCCTTGATCGAGT
>SZPG01000103.1 GCA_030263595.1 Chloroflexi bacterium CFX6 | reverse complement strand
CCCGAAGCAATCCCCGCTTTGCAGGAAAATCTATGGCAACAGGAGATTGCTTCTCGAAGACTCGCAACGACATGAGGGAAGTTAATAATTTACTGACCCTTAGGATTCGAATCCCGCGCAATCACCGTACCTTCCGCGCGTGACGGGTTTGACAAAACGGGCGCGACCGTGTACGTTTGGGTCATACGCCGCAGCCTCGATGGAGGACGCCTTACTCTCCGTTTGGAGATCAACACGAAGCCCTGCGAATCCCGCCGGTCTTCTACCGTCAATGCAGGATCGTGAGGACACCATCTTTCGACGAAAAAGGAAATGACAAATGAGCGAAGTTCTGGTTTTCACGCAACCCCGCGAGATCGCTTTTGAAGCGGTCGAAGATCGCCCCCTGGAAACGAAGGAAATCCGCGTGCGCACGTTATATTCAGGCATCAGCGCCGGCACTGAAATGACAGCCTTTCGCGGCAGCAATCCGTATATTTCCAAACAGTGGGATGCAAAGAACCGTTTGTTTCTCCCATCCGAATCGCCGAGCCAGCCTTATCCGTTATCGGGCTGGGGATACGAGGAAGTCGGGGAAGTGATCGAAGTCAGCCCGGACGTTACCGGCTTGAAGGTCGGTGATATCGTTTATGGCACGTGGGGACATCGCACGCATACCGTCCTGCAGGAGGATTATGCCAGCCAGCGCGTCAAGCCCGCGAACCTGGACCCGATCCTGGCGATCTATTCGCACATCGGCCCGATTGCATTGAACGGCATTCTGGATGCCAATATCCACCTCGGCGAGACGGCAGCCGTCTTCGGACTGGGAGTCCTGGGGCAGGTGATCGCCCAGCTTGCCAAACTCAACGGCGCGCGCGTCTTCGGTGTGGACATAATCGAAAAGCGGCTGGAGCTGGCAAAGAAACTGGGCGCGATCGAGGACGGATTCGATCCTCGAGACGGCTCGCCCGCCGAAAAGATCAAAGCCCTGACCAACGGGCGCGGCGCGGACGTGACCATCGAAGTGTCGGGCAGCGCCGGGGCGTTGCATGAAGCGATCCGTGCCGCCGCGTATTCGGCGCGTGTGGTGACATTGGGATTCTTCCAGGGGGAAGCGCAGGGTTTGTTCCTGGGCGAGGAATTTCACCATAATCGCATCAGCCTTGTTTGTTCGCAAATCGGGAATGTTGACCCTTCGTTGAGTTACCGCTGGGACCGCCTCCGCCTGATCCACACCGTCATGGACCTGCAGGCGCGCGGGTCTCTCGATCTTCGCCCGGTCATCACGCACGTCATTCCCTTCAGGCAAGCCGCGCAGGGATTTCAACTTCTCGATGAAACACCCGACCGGGCATTGCAGGTTGTTCTCGACTTCTCACAACCATAGACATCACTCCAATCGAAAGGACTCTCCCATGAAACCCCTACGCGCCGCCATCCTCGGATGCGGCGGCTTTGCCCACCGGCACGTGAATAATTTGATCGCCCTGCCCGAGGACGTCGAACTCGTTGCCTTTTGCGACCATCACGAACAAAACGCGCGCGGGTTCTCCGAAAAATACGGCAATGGGAAAGGCGCCGTTTTTACAGACCCGCGTGACATGTTCGGGAAAGCCGGACTCGATCTGCTGGCGATCTGCCTGCCGCCTTTCGCCCACTCCGATGAGGTGGAGTTGGCGGCTCGGCACGGCGTCCATATCCTCATCGAAAAACCCATCGCGCTCACTTCGGAACATGCCTGGCGCATGGTGGAGGCAACGGAACGGGCGGGCATCAAGACTCAAGTCGGGTTCATGTTCCGTTTCGGCGCGGCGGTCGAGCGGCTGAAAGGGTTGATCGCGTCCGGCGAAACTGGACCCGCAGGTTTGATGAGCGCGCGTTATTTCTGCAATTCGCTCCATGCGCCCTGGTGGCGGGACCGCAGCAGATCCGGCGGGCAACTCGTCGAGCAGGTCATCCACATGGTGGACCTGATGCGCCACCTCATGGGCGACGCGGTCAGCGTTTACAGCCGCCAGGAGAATCTTTTCCATCGTGAGGTCGCGGAGTACACTGTGGAGGACGTCAGCGCGACCGTCTTCGGATTCCAGGGCGGAGCCATCGGCGTCATTTACGCGACGAACGGCGCCATCCCCGGAAAATGGATCAACGATTATCGCCTGGTCTCGCAAAGGCTGACCGCCGAATTTGCCAACGCCAACAACGCCCGGTTCCATTTCACCGCTGAAACGCCTGTCCGAACGGAAACCATCAACAGCGAAAAAAACGTTCACCTTGCCGAACTGCAGGATTTGCTGAACGCCATTCGCACGGATGGGCAAACGCGCACCCCCATGCGCGAAGGAGTGAAATCGCTCGATATGGCATTGGCGGCGACCCGGTCGGCTGAAACACATCGGGAAATTGCCCTGTGCTAACGCTCTCCCTTTCCGTTGATAAGACGCTGACCATCGAAAGCCCTGGCGTGACGTTACGCGGCGCTCAGCCCCTTCTCAACGGCTCGCCGCTCGAGGGCTGGTCGTGTGAAATCGCCCGTTCGGATGCCGAACGGATCGAGGTGCGCTATACGGCTGCGGTATTGTCCGGCGGCGCATTTGGACTGAAGGCTGTTCATGAAGATACGCAGGATCGCATTTGGATCCAATACTGGGTGGAGGGACTTCCGCAAGACCTGACTCTGGATTCGTTCGGATTGCGCTTCGAGCAGGTCGAGAATCTGCGGCAGTATCTTCGCAACGGTTATTTCAGTTGGGATGGAAGTTATTACGTTCAGCCCGAAGCCATGACTGATTTTTCGGAGGATGAGCCTCGTCCTGAAACGGGTTATGCGATGACGCAACTCCTGCCGCGCCGCGGCAGCGGGGGATTGGTCCTCGGCTTCGACCGCCACGACCGCTTCCAGCAGGCGTTTACCTTCGACACGCGCCGCCAGCCTGTTTCACTGACGATCCAAACGTGGTGGGATCGCAAGGACCGTTCCGGGTTGGCGCGCTGCGAATCGGAGCGGCTGGCAGTTTTCGGTCACGCGGGACCCGAGGCTGGGCTGCGCGAATGGGCGCGTCTCGCCGCCGACGCGTCTCCCGCGCCGCCGCGTCTGTCATCTCCTCCCATCACTGGCTGGTGTTCATGGTACAACCTGTATGCCAGCATCAACGAGGAAAACATTCTCGAGCATTTGCGCGCCGCGCAGGCTGTCGCATCGCGGGAAAACCTGCCCATGCGCGTCTTCCAGATTGACGACGGCTTCACGCCCGAAATGGGCGACTGGCTGGAGGTCGAGCCTCAGTTCCCGCGCGGGATGAAACCGCTGCTGGACGATATCCGCTCCGCCGGGTTTATCCCGGGGTTATGGATCGCTCCCTTCATGGTGGGCAATCGCAGCCGCCTCTATCGCGATCACCCGGATTGGGTCGTCAAAGACCGGCAAAGCGGGGGACCGCTGGCGCACATGAAATTCCATGGCGAGTTCCGCTGGCATAAGCGCAGTGAGGAATATTACATCCTCGACGCCTCTCATCCTGGGGCGTTTGATTATTTGAGAAAAGTCTTTCGCGCCTGGCGGAATGAGTGGGGCTGTGAATATTTCAAAACCGACTTCATGCACCTTGGCAGTGAATATGGTCCCGACCGCGCCGTCTGGCATACGCCGGGCTCGACCCGCATCGAGATGTGGAGGCGCGTGGCGGAGATGATCCGTGAAGAAATCGGCGAGGCGCTCTGGCTGGGATGCGGCTGCCCGTTGTGGGCGTCCATCGGGCTGGTGGATGGCGTCCGCATCGGGCGCGATGTGGGTGTGGCCTGGAGCGGGAATCTTTCGGCGCAATCCATGTTGCGCGACCAGGCTTGCCGCAACTTTGCGAATCACATCCTCTGGCAAAGCGACCCGGATTGCGTGTTGCTGCGCGAACGTTTCAGCGATCTGTCCGGGGAAGAGATCAAGTCTTTGGCGATCTACGCCGGTATGAGCGGCGGCGTGATGATGACCAGCGATCACCTTGGGGAACTTTCCCCGCATCGTTTACGCCTCTGGAGATTGATCCTGCCCGAGGCGCGCGTCTCCTGCGACTTTCCCCTGCTGGGGCGATCCAACATCTCTTATGAACGATTGCCCGCGGATAGCGGATCGAACCGCGCGCGCCATGTTCCCAAAGCGGATGACCCGGTTCTGGTGCAGGTTCGACATCCGATTCGTGAAGGAACGCTCGGAGCGATTTTCCTCCTGAATACGGGCAGCCATACCGTCCAGCGCAGTTATTCCCTTGCGGAACTGGGGATAAAAGATTCCGTTTATCTTTATCGCTGGGAGGACGGAGCCGCAAACGAACAGGTCGTGGCAACGATCATCCTGACCCTTGCGGGTCATCAAAGCGCTCTTTACTTTTTCGGTCGCGAGCCGATCAGGGAGGCGCCAGTCCGATTGCCCTCCTAGCGCATGGGGAGGGTGAGGGAATCCCTCCGCCTCAAGCCCGACGTTGTCCTCATGGATGTGGAAATGCCCGGCGTGGACGGTCTCGACGCCGCGCGCGTTGAAGACCCTTGCGCCTGAATGTCGGGCGTAACTTTGCGGCTGGAAATTTGTTAATTGAACAAACATTCCCAGGAGGCATCGGATGTCGTCAACGTTGAAATGGTTCGATCTCGCCTTGCGCGCCCTCATGGAGTTGGGTATCGTCGTCGCGCTCGGTTACTGGGGATACAAGACCGGGGATAACACGGGCGCAAAGAAATGGGCGCCTCAACTTCCGCTTTGGGCGCTCTTCCTCATCGCTTATCCGCTTGGGATCTAACAGAAACACGCCATGCTCACGATCCGTTTCGAGACCCCCGAAGATATTCACGCGATCCACCAAGTCAACCGGCTGGCATTTGACCGCGACAATGAAGCCGACCTGGTGGACAGGCTTCGCAGGGAAAACGCCGTCACACTTTCACTGGTCGCCGTGCAGGATGAACGGGTGGTTGGGCATATCCTGTTCACGCCGGTGGCTGTCCATGCGGGCGGCTCGCAATGGGATGCCGTCGCGCTCGGACCGATGGCTGTCCTGCCTTCTCACCAAAAGCGAGGGATCGGTTCTGCCTTGATCCGCGCGGGATTCGACGAATTGAAAAGGAACGGGCATTTCGTCGTCATCGTGCTGGGACACGCGGAGTATTATCCGCGTTTGGGGTTTGTTCCGTCCAAGCCGCTGGGCATCCGCTGGGAAAACGACGTGCCGGAGGAAGTGTTCATGGTGGCGGAATTGAAGGAGGGCGCGCTGAACGGCAGAACCGGGGTCGTCCGATATCATCCCGCGTTCAACGGCGTATGACGCGGAGGCGTTGACATGATCCATCAACTGCGCATCTACGAGATCTTCGAGCATAACAAGGCGGCGTTCCACGCGCGCTTCCGCGATCACGCGGCGCGCATCATGCGGACGTATGGATTCGACATCCTTGCCATGTGGGAGGCGAAGACCAATGCCCGGACGGAATTCGTCTATTTGCTGGAATGGATTGATGAAGCGACCATGAACCGCGCCTGGGAGGGTTTCCGCGCGGACGAGGAGTGGAAGGAGATCAAACGCGTCACCGCCGCGCAGCACGGCGACCTGGTCGGTGAGATCGAGGACCGCGTGCTTGTTCTGACAACTTACTCCCCGCCGATGCTTCGAAAATAATCCTTCAATCCAGCGAGCCTGATCGGAGACATTAATGCCCAAACTCAACAAGCAATTCCAACTGCCCGATGGGCGCAAACTCGGCTACGACGAGTACGGCATCCCGAACGGCAAGCCGCTTTTCTATTTTCACGGCTCGCCCGGATCACGCACCGAAGCCATGCTGTATGCAAGTGAAGAGCTATTACAGTCGCTCGGCGTCCGCTTGATCGCGATGGATCGCCCCGGCATGGGGCTTTCCGACTTTCAGCCCCATCGCCGCCTGTTGGACTTCCCCAATGACGTCCTCGCGCTGGCAGATCATTTGAACATCGCGCGCTTTTCCGCCCTCTCCTATTCGCTCGGAGGTCCCTATGGTTTTGCCTGCGCATTCGCGCTTCCGCAGCGTCTGCACAAAGTGGGCATCGTCAGCGGCGCGGCGTTGTTCACCGAGCCTGAACTGGTGAAAAATATCAACGCAGGCACGCGCCAATTCCTGACCCTGCCGCGCGAAAGACCGATCCTGGCGAAATTGTTCATCGGGATGATGCTGGGCGTCATGCCGCGCCTTGCGCCCAACCGGTTCGTTGCCCAAGCCAATTCGCTGCTGCCCCAAGCCGACAGTTCTCTGCTCGCCGCGAATCCCGCGCTCCAAAAAGGATTCATCCACACCGTACGCGAAGCGACCAGACAGGGCACGCGCGGCGCCTTCCACGAATCCCTGCTCTCGGTCACGGATTACGGTTTCCGCCTTCAGGAACTTCAAACCCCCATCCTCCTCTGGCACGGCGAAGACGATCAAAACATCCCGGTGGCTATGGCGCGTTACGCGGCGGCAGCCATCCCGAAGTGCGAAGCGAAGTTTTATCCCGGCGAAGGGCACCTCTCGCTATTCAAGAAGCACACGGAAGAGATCGTCCGCGTATTGGTGAATTGAATGAGCCGACTCGTTATTTGGATTTTACTGACCGCTCTCCTCGCCTCATGTGGACGCGCGACGCCGGCGCGGCGCAAGCCAGCCTGATATTTGGGATTGCACGTCATTGGCATGTTGACGCGCAAGATTTGAATTCTCCGCCATCCAACGTAAACAAAAGGAGCAACCATGATCGCGCGAATCTGGCACGGCATTACCCCGAAATCGAAAGCCGATGAGTACGTCGAATTCCTGAATAAAACCGGTGTGAAAGATTATCGAACCACTGAGGGTAATCTCGCCGCGTACGTCCTTCGGCGCATCGAGGGAGAACAGGCGCATTTCCTGACGCTCACGTTTTGGGATTCGGTGGAATCGATCAAGAAGTTCGCAGGCGAGGATTACGAGAAGGCACGCTATTACCCCGAAGATAAGGACTTCCTGCTGGAGTTCGAGGAGAAGGTGGCGCATTACGAAGTAATGGTCAGCGCGTCATCGGAATCGTAACGCGAATGCGAGTCCCGGCGTCCGGCGCGCTTTCGATTGCAAACTGCCCACTGACTTTCTCAGCGCGTTCCCTCATCGTGTGCATCCCAAGATGACCGGGATAGTTTTGGGAAGTATCGAACCCCGCGCCGTCGTCGAAAATTTCCAACATCAACTTTCCACTTTCAACAGTATATCCACATGCTGCGCCCGCTCGTGTTTGACAATGTTGTTCATCGCCCGCTTCGAACCTGACTTCGAGTTGATGTCGCGCGCCCAAGGCGTTGACCACTGTGGCAGTTGTAGAGAGCCAGAACCCCAAAAATTGGAACCAGATATGAGTTCGAATCGAAGGCTCTTGTGGGAATCCGCCTGACCCAACCTGGAAAGGGATTGCTGGAAACTTCGTAACTAAAACAAACCTGGCTGGGTGGGTCGCGCGGGCAAACTCGCGGCTTTTTCCTTCAACCACTCAGGCAGCCTCACAGGCTTCTCCCTGAACGGATGAGGAAAAGCCAGCGCGCCTTTCTGCAAAAGCAGCTTGTTCCCCTCGGGCATCTGTCCGTGTTCCAAAACGAAAACGGGAACCCAATTATTTTTCAACGTCTCGGTCGCGCCCGCCCACGTGCCGCCCGTCTCCGCGTCGGAGGCGACGACGATGGCGTAATCTGCGAGCGTGTAAATCAGACGATTGCGACCCATCGCCGCGCCGACCGAGAATCCAGCGTTGGGACTGTACGGTGTGACGAGACATAAATCCCCCCGACTCAACGCCTCTTTCTGGACCTTAACCTGCTTCTCCAAACCATCCGCCACCACGCTGACGGCTGTGCCGCGCGCCTCGAGCGCCGCCTCCATGCTGATGGTATCCACGCCTTTCGCGCCGCCCGAATACAGGATCATGCCTGAGAGTCCGCACGCGTTACCGACGAATGCCGCGCATTCCTTTCCCGCCTCGTCCAAATGACGCGAACCAACGACCGCGATTCCGGGTTGACCGAGCAAGGCTTTTTCTCCCGCATAAAATCGGGATAATCCTTGTCCGCGCGGGTGAGGGGGGAAATGCCGAGATTGTCGAGCCGTTCGAGGGTTATTGCCAGCGCGCCGCTTCGTTCCAATAAACGAGCGATGCGCGCGGCGTGTTCGGCTGGGATGTCGAGCTTGATTTGCAGGTCTGATTGGGAGAGACCAAGCAAGTCGGCTGGACGAAGATCGGCAGATTGCAGTTTGCGCGCGAGCGGATTCCATTCGCGCAGGGTCAACGGGGGAAATTCCGGTTCGGAGGGAAGACCCAGTTGTGAACAAAGCAGGAGCAGGGTTTGGGAGTCGGAAGAAAGTGTCATGTGTGAGGTGCTGGTGTCAAGTGTCGGGTAAGAGTGGCGCGTGGTTATTTGCTCCCCCGCGCGATTTTCTCCAGCCTGCGCTTGTATGCGTTGTTATTGAAGGGACGCGAATGTTTGAGGACGGGGAAGAGTTCCATGTTGAACTCGTAAGCAATCGCATGGATGGCTTCGTGGCGTAACGCGCCGCGCTTCAGCAAAGCATCCAACGCTTTCCGAACCTCAGACGGGGTGTTTTGTTCGAGTTGATTTTCAATGATACAGTGCACGGAAATGTGCAGGATGGGATTGACGCCGTCAACCACAAGTTCATCCCCGCCGATTTCATCCAGTCGTTCCCATACTTTATGATATTCAGTATGCTCCCGCATTATGCGGGCGAAAACTGCTTCATCGCCTTCCAGTGGCTCGCCTTCTTTGATTCGAAGCCACAACTCGTGCAGTTCGTCGCGGCTTACGGCTCTCATTGCCTGTGAAATTTCATTGTTCATTCTTCCTCCTCCGTTTTGTCCCTTTCGAATTGCTCGCATCCCTGGTGTTCAAATGTCAACAGACCTGCACGCGGACCGGACGGATTGATGCATACACCCCAGTCCATGCCGAGTTTGCCTGGCAGTTTGAGGAAGTGTTTACAGCCGGCAGAGCAATCGGGTCCATCGCGCTCGCGCTCACCGTAGGGCTGAAAATCAGAAGGCAGATGCTGGCAGATCGAGTGTAAATGATCGTGAAGCGATGATCTGTCGTCTGTTCCTCTTCCAAGCAAATACAAATAATCGTCCACAAACGATTCGAACATGACGCGCAAGAGTCTTTCATCCTTATGCGAAATGGTGAAGCATTCAGGGAGATGACGGACTTCCATGTCATACTTCCCAGTCTCGCGGTTGTATTTCGCATGAGCCTGGACGCCGCGATGTTTGAAATGCAGCAGTGGGTGAGGGTCAGGCGGACGCGGTTCGGGAGGCGTGTGTTTGAATATCGCGCGCGCGGGCTCGCCTGTTTCGGGGTCACGCGTGAGAACGGCTTTCAATTTGCGTTCTTCGATCTCGAGCCAAATCTTGACGTAAACGCTTTCTTCGGCGGAGCTACAGCCATCGCAACGGAAATCCTCGGGGATGAAGAAGTGACCTGAATATTTGGGAACCTCATCGCCGACATAGAACTCATCAAGGACACATTCGAATTCCCTGGTTTGAATTTCAGCCAAGCCCAGGGAGCGTTTGGTGCGATGCGCTTCGATTTTGTCGGGCGTGTCGAGTTGTTCAATCCATGCGGCGATATCGTCGAAGCCGTCGCGCTGCGCCCAAAAATCCTGAAGATAGAATTGCTTCTCGCCGCGCAAAAAGGCTTGACGTGACTCAACCTGCCATTGTTTGTGCTGTTTGACTTCGCGCTCTGCCTCCTCCCAACGCATGGGAGAATAACGGTATTGCCTGTCGCAGAAGGGACAGTCCAATTCGGCGTAAACTGTGTCGAACATTCCCATGGAATACCTCATCCTCCAAACGCGCTTGGTGAGTGTGGATTATGATCAAGTATAACGAACAATTCCCCGGATGAGCAGGTTATAAAAAAATCACCCCGCCGGAATCCTGACGGGGCGGTTGATTTCAAGCGATGTTTTCCAGCCGGGACGGGCTTAAACTTTTACCCGTATACCAGAATGTACCCCGCCGGGCTGATCATATTTACTCGCCAATGCTATTATCAGTACTTCACGCAAGCGCGTAATTGACGCTGCCGCAGGCGTCTAAGGGTTCGTAAAAAAATAAGCTCCCTCACCTTCCACGAAATGGATGTCATTGCGAGGGTGTTCGTCCCGAAGCAATCCCCACTTTGCAGGAAAAT
>SZPG01000102.1 GCA_030263595.1 Chloroflexi bacterium CFX6 | reverse complement strand
CAGCGAAGGGTCTCTACGATAATCTCAGAGATTCTTCGCTCCGCTCAGAATGACATCGCACAATATACAATGCTTTTACCTTCTGACCTCATCCACCTCCCTTACACCCGCGACCTGACCGAGGGCGGGATCGCCTACGCGCTGCGGTCGCTGCCGTACACGTATAACCGCGCGGGCGGCTCGCCATACAGCCATCTGCGTCGAAGCGTTGCGGGCGCGGCAGTGGAACTGGCGTTTCGGCGGTATCTGGCGGAGCAAAACGTCCCGTTCGAGGTGAAGGGGGCAGCGCCGTTCACCGAGCCTGATCGGTACGACGTGTCGCTGGGCGGGAGGAGATGCGAGGTCAAATCGTTCCTTATTTCGTATCGCGAACAGATCGCGGAGATGAAGCGCAACCCGCAGGTCGTGTTGGACGCGCCCGCGCTGGTTCCGTCCGACCGGAACGCGGCAGAGGGAGGTTCGGACAGGGACATATATCTCTTCGCGTTTTTATCGGGGCTGGTCGCCGCCTCGCAGGAGGATCTGCAAAAGGCGATGTACAGGAAGCAACCTTATCATCTTGTCCACGTGCTGCCGGAGGCGTGGATGCGCCCATCGGAGTGGAATCCGCTCGGGGCGCTGGTCCTGAAATCGGAATCAGCGGAGATTCGAGCCGTCGAGATCGGCGGGCAGGACGAAGGGCGCGGGATGCGGACTTCCGTCGTGGAGTTGCCGCCGCGCACGCGCATCCAGATCGAGGACGGATATTTCTCCGTGGCATACATCCAAAGCAAGTCTCCCCCGGAGGCGCGCATCGGAATCCACAGCCCCGCCCGCAGTGAAACGCATCTCATCGGCGCGATGGATTGGGGTAACATTTGGGTCTATGGCATGGAGGTTTTGCTGGCAGGCTGGCTGACGCGCGCGGAGTTCAATCAACGCGCGACGCCCGTCCCGGAGGGCGCGCGCGTTTTTCAATATGAACGCACGCGCATGAAGAACCTGGCTGTGGCTGTTCACTACCTCAGACCGATATCCGATTTATTGGAACAAGCGAAGGACTGGAAGATATGAAAACAAAGCGAATCGTTTTAGGGTTTTTGGCGTTCTCGCTGCTGTCCTGTAATTTCGTCACGAGGATGTTCCTCCCGGCGCCGACCGCGACGCCGATCCCTACCTTCACGCCGACACAGACCGCCTCTCCCACCCCGACGGCGACTCCGCTCGTCCCAGCCTACCTCCCGCCGCAATGCGACCCGACCGCGCCTCCTGCCACGGTTCCTCCGGAATTCTTCATTCAACCCGCTCCGCAGATCGAGGTGGAGGAGATCTCGAAGCAGGCGCAATTGGAGATCCTGGATGGGATCGAAAAAATCGTGGAGGACTCGTACGTGTACCCGGACTTCAACGGCAGGGACTGGAACGAAATTACGACGCGTTACCGCGCCATGATCGAAGCCGGGTTGGCGACCGGACAGTTCTACGTCGAGATGCAATACATGATTGACGAACTGGGGGACGAACATTCCAGTTACCTGTCCCCTGTCGAAGTGGAACAGTCCGAAGCCGAACTCAGGGGCGAGGTCGAGTTCGTGGGCGTGGGCGTCTACAGCAACGTGGATTTCGAGCGGGGCCGCCTGGTGGTTATTTCCACCTTCCCCGGCTCCCCCGCCGAATACGCGGGCATCCAGTCCCACGACAGCATCCTGTTCGTGGATGGACTGCCCCTCACGCCCGATACCGGCATCCGCACGCTCGGACCGGAATGTACGGCGGTGGTGTTGACCGTTCAATCGCCCGGCGAAGCGCCGCGCGATGTCGTCCTGATCCGTTCGCGGTTGGAGGGGAACGCGCCGGTGGACGCGCGTCTCATCCCCACCGTGGACGGTTCGAAGATCGGCTACATCTTCATCCCCAGTTTTTGGGATGAGACCCTCCCGTCGCAGATCGAGAACGCCCTGCGGGAGTTCGGCGAACTGGATGGGTTGGTATTGGACGTGCGCCTGAACGGAGGCGGGAGCAGCGCCGTCGCCTACCCGATCCTTTCCTTTTTCACGAACGGCAAACTGGGCGAATTCGTCAGCCGCACAGAGTCGCGTCCGTTGAACATCAGGGCGAACCCGATCCATAACTCGCAGACCGTTCCGCTCGCGGTGATGGTCAGCGAGGACACGGTCAGTTTTGGCGAGATCTTTGCCGGGGTGTTACGCGACGCGCGCGGCGCAAAGATCACCGGCGAGACCAGCCTGGGCAACGTGGAACTCCTGCACGGACACGATTTCGACGACGGCTCGTTTCTGTGGATCGCCTCCGAGACGTTCGACTCCGCTTTTTCGGACGACGACTGGGAACGCGATGGCATCATCCCCGATATCCACGCCTACGCCGAATGGGACACGTTCTATTTCGAGACCGACCCGTCCATTGCCGCCGCATTGGAATTGCTGGGGCATAGATAGCCTGCCATTGCAAGGAGGAGCAAAGCGACAGCGAAGCAATCCCCTCGAAATACAGGAGATTGCTTCGCGGCGCTTGGGCGCCGCTCGCAACGACATTAAATTCCTTTCATCCGCCTCTGGTACACTTTCCCGCATGTTGAAGAGAATTTTATGGGTTGGCGCGGGCTTGGTCGCGCTCGGCGTCGGTTTATTGCAGATCCCCGCCGTCAATGAACGTGTCGCATGGAGGTACGAAGTCGCGAAGACCTACGTGAGGAACGTCATCAACCCTGTGGGCGACGTGCCGACCGCGATTCCCAACCCGACGAATATCGCAACATCCACACCGGTTCGGGTCACAGAGACCGCCGTCCCGACGGAACAAATCATCGAAACAGAGGCAGTCCCAACGTCCACGCCTGAACCGCCTCCCGCGCAGGCGTCCCTCACATCCCCGCCTTATGAAAAACAAACGCCGAACAACTGCGGTCCCGCCGCGCTCTCGATGATGCTGAATATGTTCGGCTGGAACGGCACGCAAAAGGACATCTCCGACGTCATCAAGCCGGTCAACGGCGATCGTAACGTCAACCCCGAAGAGATGGCGTATTGGGTTCGCAATTACGCGGGCTGGCTTCGCGTCGAATTCCGCGTGGGCGGCGACATCCAAACGCTCAAACGCCTGATCGCGGCGGGATACCCGGTCATTGTCGAAGGCACCACCTCCCTCAACCCCGACGATACCGGCTGGCCCGACGACGATCTCTGGGCGGCGCATTATCTTTTGCTTACGGGGTACGACGATGCCTCCCAAACCTTCACCGCGCAGGATACCTACCGCGGACCCGACAAGCAGATTCCCTACGAGCAACTCGAATCGGAATGGAAGCCGTTCAACTATTTGTACATGATCGTCTATCTTCCAAGCCAGGAAGAGGAGATCAAGGGACTGCTCGGTTCGAACTGGGACCCGGACCTGAATCGGCAAAACGCCCTTTCCCTCGCCCAAGCCGCCACGGACGAAGACCTCTCCGACGCGTTCGCGTGGTTCAACGTGGGGAGCAATCTCGTTTACTTCGGGCGTTACGAGGAAGCAAATGTTGCCTACGACAAGGCGCGCGAGATCGGACTGCCGCAGCGCATGTTCCGTTATCAGTTCGGACCGTTCCTTGCCAACTTCCACGGTCACCGCGTTGACGACCTGCTCGCGCTGACCGACTACGCTTTGCAGCGCACGCAAATGTCCGAGGAGGCGTGGCTGTGGCACGGATGGGCTCTCTATCGCAAGGGCGATACCAGCGGCGCGATCGAAGACTGGCGCAGGGCGCTCTCCGTCCGTCCGGGGTACGAGGATGCGTTGTATGCGTTATCATTCGTCGGCGCGTCGCCGTAACGCGGGATTCCCTCCGCAGCCCAGGGCGACATACGTGTCATTGCGAGGGCGTTCGTCCCGAAGGTTGCCGTCCAACCTCAAAATACTCACCATAATCCTTCGGGACGGCGCTTGTACGTTATTTCCGATAATGTCCAATGTCGCGGTGCAGGAAATCAGATCCATGAAAAGACTCATTCCAACATTGCTGTTCATTCTTCTCCTTGCCGCTTGTGGAGAGACGGTTACCGAAGTTCCAACACTCATACCAACAGCAACATCAGCCGCGGTTCTTCCTGCCACCGAACCGGCCTCCATCCCGACCCACATCGAGGAGGTTATCCCGCCAACGCCAACCTCCATCCCCACAGAAGAAACCGTGAGTGTGAGCGTCTCCTCCGTTGACGGGATGCCGCAGGTCTACATTCCGGCTGGCACATTCCACATGGGCGGCTACGACGTGCGCGCCGCGCCGGATGAGTTCCCGTCTCACGAAGTCACGCTCGACGCGTACTGGATGGATCAGCTCGAGGTGACGAACGCCATGTATCAGTTATGCGTCGGCGCGGGGGTATGCGCGCCCCCGCAGAATTTCAGGTCCCAGCGAAGAGCGGATTATTACAACGATCCCGAATTCAAGGATTATCCTGTGGTATACGTCGCCTGGGGGCAGGCAAAAGCCTATTGCGAATGGGCAGGCAGAAGGCTGCCCACCGAAGCGGAATGGGAGCGCGCCGGGCGCGGCGGCGACATGCGGACGTTTCCGTGGGGCGAAGACAAACCCGATTACCGATTCGCCAACTTCAACTTCATCGTCAAGGACACTTCGCGCGTGGGAACTTATCCGCTGGGAGCCAGCCCGTTCGGTGTTTTGGACATGGCTGGCAATGTTGCAGAATGGACGAACGATTTTTACAACCCCGCTTATTATTCGATCTCCGAGACGATAAACCCGTTGGGTCCCCTCGCCAGTTCGAGTTTCAACCGCGTGGTGCGCGGCGGGAGTTTGGGCGACGCGGAGATCAACATCCGCGTCTCGAAGCGTTCGTCCGTTTTGGGATCGAACCTGAATGCGATCCCCGGTTCGGACGCGTACCTCGGCGATTTCTCGCCGCGCATCGGTTTTCGGTGCGCGATGGATGAATAGATATTCGTTTGTAGCGCGACATGAATGTCGCCTTTTGTCGAATAGCGATATAAATGTCGCGGTACGAGACATTGCGCGAGGCGTCAATATTTAATTGACGCATCCTTTCCCTTATGGTAATATCCCATCACAATTCAACAGCCCCACAAGGCGCTCTTATCCAGAGAGGCGGAGGGAACGGCCCTGCGATGCCTCGACAACCGGTTGTAGTCTGATAGTCGTGAGACTGATAGACTGATAGTCTGATGGTCGTGAGACTGATAGTTGCGAGTCTGATAGTCTGCGCCATCACACCAAAAGACTATAAGTCTATAAGACTCCAGGACTATGAGACTATAAGACTACCAACACGGTGCCAATTCCGACAGACGGATGTTCTGGGAGATGAGAGGGCTTCAATCAAAATATGCGATTGCCCTTTCTGTTCGTCTGAGGGGCAATCTTTTTTTCTTAAGGAGAAACACACACAATGAGCAATACCTTTATGACCTCCCCGAAACTGATGTTCACCTCCGAATCGGTTTCAGAGGGACACCCCGACAAGCTCTGCGATCAGATCTCGGACGCAGTGCTGGACGCGTGCCTCGAACAGGATCCGCGCTCGCGCGTCGCCTGCGAAACCGCCACCAAGACCGGTTTCGTCGCTTTGTTGGGAGAGATCACGACCAATGCGGTCTTCAACTATGACGAACTGGCGCGCAAGGTCATCACCGAGATCGGTTACGACTCGAGCGACAAGGGTTTCGACGGCAACTCGTGCGGCGTGCTGGTCGCCATCGCCAAACAATCGGGCGACATCGCCATGGGCGTGGATCACGCGCTCGAAACGCGCAACGGGCATCACCTCACGGATGAGGAGGTCGAATCCATCGGCGCGGGCGACCAGG
The DNA here is from genome assembly GCA_030263595.1 of Chloroflexi bacterium CFX6. GTDB lineage: Bacteria > Chloroflexota > Anaerolineae > Anaerolineales > Villigracilaceae > Defluviilinea. The sequence continues at coordinate 982 of SZPG01000102.1, read as the reverse complement.
GCATGATGTTCGGCTTCGCCTGCAATGAAACGCCCACTCTCATGCCTCTTCCCATTTATCTCGCGCACAAGTTAACGCGTCGGCAAAGCGAACTTCGTCGAAACGGGAGCATCCCCTGGCTGCGTCCCGACGCGAAGAGCCAGGTCACGATCGAATATTCGCACGGCAAACCGGTCCGCGTGGATACCGTTCTCATCTCCACCCAACACGCGCCGGACGTCCCGCTGGCGGAGATCACCGAAACGGTCACCGAGCAGATCATCATGCCGTCGCTCCCCGCCGATATGGTGGATCAAAACATCAAGATCTTCGTCAACCCGACCGGGCGTTTCGTGGTCGGCGGACCGATGGGCGACGCAGGCGTGACGGGACGCAAGATCATCGTGGACACCTACGGCGGCATGGGGCGGCATGGCGGCGGCGCGTTCAGCGGCAAGGATCCCACAAAAGTGGACCGCTCCGCGGCGTATGCGGCGCGTTACGTGGCGAAGAACATCGTCGCGGCGGGCATCGCCGATCGCATCGAAGTGCAGGTCGCTTATGCCATCGGCGTTGCGCATCCGCTTTCGGTGAACGTGGAAACGTTCGGCACGGCAAAGATCTCCGACGACCGCATCGCCGACCTGATCAACGATCACTTCGATCTGCGCCCCGGTGCGATCATCCGTGACCTGAAACTGCGCCAGCCGATCTATCGCAAGACCGCCGCCTACGGTCACTTCGGCCGCGACGACATCGAATTCCCCTGGGAACGCACCGACAAGGCGGAAGCCTTGAAGAACGCAGCAGGGATGTAGATAGCCCATAACGAGAAGCGCCCCTGAGAAATCAGAGGCGCTTTTTGACTTCATATAAGAATATCTTCGTTCACGGCATGCCAAAACGGAGTTGCGAATTCAAGGGGAGCCAGGTGTTGTTGTAGGTCGGGAAGTAATAGATGTCCGACAGATACTCCACCGGGATGCCCATCGTCTCCGCAAAA
>SZPG01000101.1 GCA_030263595.1 Chloroflexi bacterium CFX6 | reverse complement strand
GTGAAGCGCGCATTCGAGAAGGCGGAAAAGGGCGGGTACGGAGTCGTGATCGTGGACACAGCCGGTCGGTCGCAGTTGGACGCGCAGTTGATGGACGAGTTGAAAGCCATCGTGGCGAAGGTCCCGCCGGTGGAGATCCTGCTCGTGGTTGATTCCATGATCGGTCAGGAGGCGTTGAACATCGCACAAGGCTTTCGTGACAACGTATCCATCACAGGCTTGATGATGACCAAAATGGACGGCGACTCGCGCGGCGGCGCGGCGATCTCGATCCGTTCGGTGACGGGCGTGCCGATCAAGTTCATCGGCACGGGCGAAAAATTGGATGCGCTCGAAACGTATGACCCGGGGCGGCTGTCATCGCGCATCTTGGGCATGGGTGACATGATCGGCTTGATCGAAAAAGCCGAAGCCGCCTTTGATCAGGAAGTCGCGCAGAAATCTGCCGAGCGCATGATGAAGGGACAGTTCACGCTCGAAGACTGGCTCGAGCAGATGAAGCAGATGAAGAAGATGGGACCGCTGGCGCAGATCATGGACATGCTGCCCGGGCAGTTGGGGCAAGCCGCGCGTCAGGTTGACCCGAAGGACATTGACAAGAATTTCAAACAAACTGAAGCCATCATTAATTCGATGACTGTGAAGGAACGCCGTAATCCCGATATTTTGAACGCCTCACGCCGAAGACGCATCGCCGCTGGTTCCGGCATGGAAGTGCAGGACGTGAACCGCCTGATCAAACAATTCCGCGAAGCGCAGAAGATGATGAAGATGTTCCAGAAAACGGGAGGAAAAGGGTTGGGGAAATTATTTGGTGGGTAAATGACGAGGGTATAATTTGGAAATGAAATTTATCTTTCAATGGGATGACAACAAAGCCCGGATCAACTTGGCGAAGCATAAGGTAAGTTTTGAAGAAGGCAAGACAATATTCTATGACCCATTCATTCTTACTTTTCGTGACGAATTCCATTCAGAGAAAGAAGACCGCCTGATAAGTATTGGCATGTCCGTCAATGAGAGGCTCCTGCTTGTTGTCCATTTGGAAAGAGAAGATACGTCCGAAGGCGTGTTCATCCGAATCGTCAGTTGTCGTAAAGCGACTGCATCCGAAAGAAGATTATATGAAGAAAACGAATAAGCCCCAACCTCCTGATGACGACATGCTCCCTGAATATGATTTCAAAGGAAAAAAAGGTATGCGTGGCAAGTATTACGCGGGGCAAGATCAGACCCATGAGGTTCACATTTACCACGCGGATGGTACGGTTACGAAGCAGCATTTTAGTTCCGTCCAAAAAGTGATCCTGCTCGATGCCGACGTTGCGGCGCATTTCCCCGACTCTGAAAGCGTGAACCACACTCTACGCACACTGATTGCGCTTGTCCCTGAGAAACAGATCGGCGAGAAGAAAGCCAAATACCAAGCCGCCGATCGAGTTGTGTTACCTGCGAAGCGCAGAAGATGATGAAGATGTTCCAGAAAACGGGAGGAAAAGGGTTGGGGAAATTGTTTGGGTAGAAACTCTGGTAAAATAGCGCCTGCGCTTTCAGCCCGCATGTGTCCTTTCACACACCCCTCTATGCCTGCCTGGAACGCAAATCAATGTTGTGTAGTTGGCGCTCTCTTGCGCCAACGGAGACGTTGGAGAACGTCCCCTACGCGTTAATAGATAAGGAGATAAAGAAAGATGGTTCGTTTACGTTTACGTCGCATTGGTTTGAAGGGGCAGCCCACCTATCGTGTCGTCGCCGCGGACAGCGAGTCCCCTCGCGACGGTCGCTTTTTGGAGATCCTGGGCTTCTACAATCCCCGCACCCAACCGGCGACAATCCGTTTGAAGGAAGATCGCGTATTCCACTGGATGAAGAACGGCGCGCTGCCAACCGAATCCGTTGGACAGGTTTTCAAAGCCGCCGGCACTTTGGATCGCTGGGAACGCTTCAAGAAGGGCGAGGCGGTCGAAACGCTCGTGAAGGAAGCGGAAGCAGCCGAAGCCGCGCGCGGCGCATCGAGCAAGACGAGCAAATAACATCATGTCATTGCGAGGGCTGGTGGTCGGGTAGCGTTAGCGTATCGAGACCACCGCTCTCGCAATGACATAAGGCATTGTTATGAAGGACCTCATCGAATACATCGCAAAGTCGCTGGTGGATCATCCCGAAGAAGTGAGCGTGACCGAATCGGGAGGCGGGTCGCACGTGCGTATCGAGTTGAGCGTGGCAAAGGACGACATGGGACGCGTCATCGGCAAGGGCGGCAAGGTCGCCAACTCCATCCGCGCGTTGTTGCGGGTGGCGGCTGAAAAGGAAGGCAAGCAAGCCACGCTCGATGTGGTCGAGCCGGACTAATGGCAGACAAGAAGGACACAGGCTCGCCAACAGGCGAGCCTCTTTATTTGAGTGTCGGATTTTTGCGGCGACCGCATGGCGTGAAGGGCGAGATCGTCATGGACTTGCATACCGACTTCCCCGAACGCATGAAGAGCGGGCGAAAACTTTTCATCGGCGAGGAGCGCCAGCCCGTCACCCTGACCAGCGTACGCCCGCATCAATCGGGATTGCTCGTAAAATTCAAGGGCGTCGAAACGCCCGAACAGGCGGGAAAGTTCCGCAATCAATGGGTCTATGTGAAAAAGTCGGACCTCCCGCCGTTATCCGAAGGTCAACTGTATCAATTCGAATTGCTGGGATTTCGCGTCGTGGACGAGGACGGCAATCCGCTTGGCGAACTGGTCGAGATTCTGGAAACGGGCGCGAACGACGTGTACGTGGTGCGGGATGACTCCGGCAGGGAGATTCTCCTCCCCAACATTCCCTCGGTCATTCTGGACCTCGAGCCTGCTTCGCGGACGATGCGCGTTCACCTGCTCGAGGGACTGTAGGACAAAATGTCATTTTGTCCCACGATAATTGATTTATGGACGACAGGAAATTCTGGGTCGGTTTCAACTTGATCAAAGGCATCGGCGCGGTACGGATGCAGGGACTGGTCGCGTACTTCGGCGATTTGGAGTCCGCGTGGGGGGCGTCCCCGGCCGATTTGGCTGAAGCAGGACTCGGGTCGAAAGTGATCGAGCGCGTCGTCCAGGCGCGTGAAAGCGTGGACCTCGATAAAGTCTGGGGGAAGATCGAAACGCAGGGCATCAAAATCCTGACGTGGCAGGATGAGGCGTATCCGCAGCGCTTGAAGGAAATAGATCAACCGCCTCCCGTGTTATACATCCGCGGCGATTATCTGCCCGATGATTTGTTTGCGGTTGCCATTGTTGGCACGCGGCGGATCACTCCTTATGGAAGACAGATCACCGAGGAATTATCGTCCTTCCTTGCCGCGAACGGATTGACCGTGATCAGCGGTCTCGCGCGCGGTGTGGACGCGGTCGCGCATCAAGCCGCGTTGAGGGCGGGCGGTCGTACGATTGCCGTGCTGGGGTCGGGCGTGGACAAGATCTATCCGCCCGAACATCGCGCGTTGGCGGAGCAAATGATGGAACGCGGCGCGGTCGTCAGCGATTACGCTCCAGGTACGCCGCCGGAGGCATCGAACTTTCCGCCGCGCAATCGTATCATTTCGGGTTTGTCGTTGGCGGTCGTGGTGGTGGAAGCGGGCGAGACCAGCGGCGCGTTGATCACCGCCGAGTTCGCCGCCGAGCAGGGACGCGAGGTCTTTGCCGTGCCTGGTAGTATACTTGCGCCTCAAAGCAAAGGAACGAACAAGTTGATCCAGAAGGGAGCGCTCCCGCTGTTGAGCGTCAACGACTTGATGCAGGCGCTGGATATTACGCGCGTGGGCGAACAGAAAGCCGCCCGTAAGATCATGCCCTCCGATGCGGTCGAAGCGAAACTGTTGACCGTTTTGACGAATGAACCCATGCAGATTGACGAAATCCGCAATCAGGCTGAATTGCCGATCGAAAAAGTCTCCGCCGCGCTGGCGCTCATGGAATTGAAGGGCATGGTGCGCCAGGTTGGCGGGATGAATTACGTCGCGGTGCGCGAGGCGCAATCGGAATATCGGGTGGAAAAGTAGACAGGTAAACAAGTAAACACGTATACATGTCAGGAATTCACTTGTGTACGTGTGTACCTGTATACGTGTGTACTTGCATGTTCCCACACATCAATCGGAATGAGACGCTTATGACCCAACATACATACGCTGTCATCATGGCTGGAGGCGAAGGGACCCGCCTGTGGCCCGTATCGAGAAGGGAACGTCCCAAACAACTGCTGCCATTGCTTGGAAAGGAGACGCTTTTCCAAAGCACGGTATCGCGGCTCGAGGCGTTGTTTCCGCCTGAAAGGATTCTGGTTGTCACGGTTGCCGAGCAGGCGCGCGTCATGCGCGAGCAGGCTCCTGCCATCCCCGAAGAGAACTATTTGATCGAGCCTGCCCCGCGCGGCACCGCATCTGTGGTAGGATTGGCGGCTGCCGTGTTGCGAAAGCGCGATCCGCAAGCCGTCATGGCGATACAGACCGCCGATCATCATATTCGCAACAGGGATCTGTTTCAGTATCTTATCCGTACGGCGTTCGAGGTTGCCGAAAAGAATTTTCTTGTGACGCTTGGAATTACGCCCACATTTCCATCCACCGGATACGGATATATTCAACAAGGCGAGCCGCTCGACGGAGATTACAAATACCCGGTATACAAGGTCAGGCGCTTCAAGGAAAAGCCCGATGAAGCCGCCGCCCAGCAGTTGTTGCGGAGCGGCGATCATTCGTGGAACAGCGGCATGTTCGTCTGGCGCGCGGATATGATCCTTGCGGAAATCGCAAAACAGATGCCGGAGTTGTATCGCGCCGTTGATGCGATCGCCTCCGCGTGGGATACGCCAGCGCGGGACGAGGCGATGCGGTCCAGGTGGAGCGATTTGAAAAGCCAGTCCATTGACTTTGGCGTGATGGAGAAGGCGGAGCGCGTTGCCGTCCTGCCTGCCGGGGGCTTGGGATGGAGCGACGTCGGTTCGTGGGACTCGCTGTTCGAGGTGCTCCTGCCGGATATGAACGGGAACGTGTCCGTGAATTCGCAGCACCTGCCCCTGGACACGCACAACACGCTCGTCTATGGCATGAACGACCAGAGGCTGATCGTAACCATCGGCATGGACGACGTCGTCGTTGTGGATGCGGGCGACGTGCTGCTGGTTTGCAAAACGGATCAATCGCAAAAAGTGAAGAACGTCGTGGAACATTTGAAGAGGCATAACCAGGAGAAATATTTGTAAAGCCCTCACCCGTCCTTCGGACACCCTCTCCCATCGGGAGAGGGGCTGGGGTGAGGGAGGAGAATCAATGGAAGCATATTGTATGAAATGCAGGACCAAACGTGAGATGAAGGACCCTGTGGCAAATTTCAACGCCAAAGGGTCTCCCGTCACGATTGGCGTTTGCCCGGTCTGTGGAACGAAACTTTATAAGATGGGTCGCACCGACGCACACGCGGGTTTGACGCCGCCGCCGAAGCCCGAGAAAACGGAAAAGGTCGAGAAGCGCAACGGCAAACTGGTGATCGTCGAATCGCCCGCCAAGGCGAGGACCGTCGGGCGTTATCTCGGCAGGGGGTACACCGTCCGCGCCTCGGTTGGACACGTGCGCGACCTGTTGAAGTCGCAGTTGTCGGTGGACATCGAAAACAATTTCGCGCCGAAGTATCGCGTGCCGAACGAAAAGAAGGAAGTGGTCAAAGAGATCAAGAAACTCGCGCAAAAGGCGGAGGAGGTCTATCTCGCGACCGACCCCGACCGCGAGGGCGAATCCATCTCGTGGCATTTGATGGAGGCGGCGGAGATCGAGCCGGAGCGCGCCAAACGCGTGGTGTTCCACGAGATCACCGAACCGGCGATCAAGGAGGCGTTTGGACATCCGCGCCAGGTCAACATGGATTTGGTGGATGCCCAGCAGGCGCGTCGCATCCTGGACCGTCTGGTCGGCTACAGCATCAGCCCTTTGCTTTGGGAGAAGGTGCGCGGACGTCTCTCGGCGGGACGCGTTCAATCGGTGGCTCTCAGGCTCATCGTCGAGAGGGAACGGGAGATCGAAAATTTCGTCCCTGTGGAGTATTGGTCCATCCACGCGGAGTTCAAGCCGGAAGGGTTGAAGTCCACTTTCGTCGCCAAACTGGCAAAGGTGGATGCCGAAGATCCGCAACTGCCCGGCGAAGAGGCGGTCAAACAGATTCTGAACGACATGGAATCTGCCGCGTACTCGATCACAAAGGTCAAACGCGGCGAACGGAGGATCAAACCATTGGCTCCATTTACAACGTCTACTTTACAGCAACAAGCATCGTTGAAGCTAGGTTTCACTACCAAGCGGACAATGGCGCTCGCGCAGGGTTTGTATGAAGGGCAAGAAGTGGGTGAAGGAGGCGATATAGGTTTAATTACCTACATGCGCACCGATTCCACCAATGTTTCTGCAGACGCGCAAAATGAAGCAAGATTATTTGTTGCTGAAAAATATGGTGCTGACTATTTGCCTATAGATCCTCCGCAATACAAGAAGCGTTCCGCCAACGCGCAGGAGGCGCACGAAGCCATCCGCCCGACCTCGGTCATGCGCACGCCGGAGCAGGTCAAACCGTTCCTTGAACCGGCAATGTATAAACTCTACAATTTGATCTGGCAGAGGTTCGTCGCTTCGCAGATGGAGGCGGCGGTCTATGACACGTTGCAGGTGGAAGTGACAGGTAAAACCAACGATCATGACTACTTATTGCGCGCCTCCCATTCGGGTGTGAAATTCGCGGGCTTCCTTGCCGTGTATGAAGAAAACAAAAGTGGGGATGTGAATAACGAACAAGAGGAAGAAAATGTCAAAATTCCCGATGAGGTAGCGGAAGGTCAGAGGCAGGAACTTGTGCGCCTGATCCCCGAACAGCATTTCACCCAGCCCCCGCCTCGTTATTCGGAGGCGACGCTGGTCAAGGCATTGGAGGAGGACGGCATTGGACGCCCGTCCACCTACGCGCCGACGATCTCGACCATTCAGCAGCGCGGTTACGTGGTGCGCGAAGACAAGCGTCTCGTGCCGACCGAGATCGGGATGCAGGTCAAC
>SZPG01000012.1 GCA_030263595.1 Chloroflexi bacterium CFX6 | reverse complement strand
GCCCTCCTCCAGGCGTTTCCTCCCCGACCGCTACGTGGAAGGCACCTGCTACATCTGCGGCTACGAAGGCGCGCGCTCCGATCAGTGTGATAACTGCGGCAACGTGCTGGAGCCGGATAAACTGATCAATCCGCGCTCGAAAGACGGCGGCGCGCTCGAACTGCGCGAGACCGAACATTTTTACCTCGACCTCTCCAAGCTCGAACCGAACGTCAAGGACTTTTTGCGGACGCGCCAGAGTTACTGGCGCGATACGGTCATCGGCGAGTCGCTGCGCAAGATCGAAAGTGAGGGTCTCAAGCCGCGTCCCATTACGCGCGACCTCGATTGGGGCGTGGATATTCCCATCGAGGGCTGGACCGAAGCGGGCAAACGCATCTACGTGTGGTTCGAGGCGGTCATCGGGTATCTCTCTGCCGCGATCGAATGGAGCCGTATCCGAGGGTCGAGTAGCGGCGTCGAAGGCGACGCATATCGAGACCCGGATCCAGAGGCGTGGCGCGGGTGGTGGGTCAACCCCGGCGCGAAGCAGTTCTATTTCATCGGCAAGGACAACATCTTCTTTCACGCCGCGTGGTGGCCCGCGCAACTCATGGGCGCGGGGGACAAGTTTTTGAAAATATTTGCAGGGGATGAAAAGCCTCTTACATTGCCTTACGACGTGCCTGCGAACCAGTTCATGAATCTCGAAGGGAAAAAGATCAGCGGTTCGCGCAATTGGGCGGTGTGGGGACGCGACGCATTGACGCGTTACGACCCTGACGCCATCCGCTATTACCTGACGGTCAACATGCCCGAAAACAAGGACAGCGATTGGGACTGGTCCGAATTCGTGACGCGCAACAACAACGAACTGGTGGCGACGTGGGGCAACCTCGCAAACCGCGTGCTGTCGTTCGCGTACAAACATTGGGAGGGTCACGTCCCGCCTGTGGATGAAAGTGCGCTTCGCCGCGCGGACCTCGACCTGCTCGCCGTCATCGAAAACGGATTCGACACCGTAGGCGCGGAGCTCGAAGCCGTGCGCCTGCGTTCCGCGTTGGGCGAGGCGATGAAACTTGCCACCGCCGTCAACCAATATCTCGACGCGCAAGCCCCCTGGGCTGCCGTCAAAACGGACAAGGACGCCGCGGCGAAGACCATCTTCACCGCGTTGAAGGCGATCGACTCGCTGAAGGTCATCTTCTCGCCTTTTCTTCCCTTCACCTCCGAACGCCTGCACGAATTCTTCGGCTACGAGACTCCCCTCTTCGGCGAACAATACACCGAGGATGTGACCGATGCGCTTGGAACGCATAAAGTTCTGCGTTACCGTGTAGGACAAATTCCCAATTTGTCCTATTGGAAACCCAGCGAATTGAAGCCGGGAGGGAAGTTGAATCAACCGGGTCCGCTTTTCAAGAAGTTGGACGAGAGCGTGGTTGAAGAGGAGAGGGCGAGGCTGGGAAGTCGTGGTGAGCGTTGATAAGAAAAAAAAGAGACTCTCTCACGAAAGTCTCTTTTTTTTCTGCTGGGGAGCAGGGATTCGAACCCCAAATTTTGCGTCCAGAGCGCAACGTGATGCCATTTCACCACTCCCCAAAGAACCAGCGGGCGGTATTGTATCATGCGATGCGGGAGCGGGCAAGCCGTTTATTTGCGCGCCGCGCGGCGGGTGTTATCCTCCATGTCGAGAAGGATCAACAGGATCTTGGAGATCGCCTGCAATGCGAAGAAGTAAAGGACGCCGGGCAACGGTTGCAGTAAATAGGGCGAGAATATACCGAACATGTTCAGGAAGGTGCCGCCCTTGTCGAAGAGCAATCCGCTCGAATATTGGGCGATGAAAAGCCCGAGAGAGAACAACCAGACTATCACGTGGATGGTCAGGACTACCCACGCAAGGATGTCCGCCCAGCGGGAGAGACGAAGCACGCCGTCCCGGTCGAAATACGTTCCCAGAAAACCTGCCTGTTTTTCGTTTGATTCGCTCATGTCAGCCTCCGCGGTGAATTATATCAAAGCCGTCTTTGTTATAATCTGTGAATGGACTCCGTCCGCCGGGAAAATGTTCTCGAAAGCCGTGGCAGGCTGGGGTCTGGAAGGAAGCGTATCGAAAATCCACGAAAAGGCATGAGAATGAATCCAGAAGAAAAGATCAGCAGAATCCCATCGTTCATCCGCGAAGCCGTCGCCGAGGACCTGAAAACCGGGCGCTTCGATTACGTCCGTACGCGCCTGCCTCCCGAACCGAACGGTTATCTCCACATCGGTCACGTCAAGGCGTTTTTGATTGACTATTTCACCGCAAAGGAATTCGGCGGCGAGTTGTACCTGCGTTTCGACGACACCAACCCGTCCAAGGAGGAAACCGAATTCGTGGATGCGATCAAGGAGGACGCGGCATGGCTTGGCATCGAGTGGGTGAAGGAAACCTACGCCTCCGACTACTTCGACCGGCTTTACGATTGGGCGGTGCGACTCGTCAAAATGGGGCTGGCTTACGTGGACGATCAATCGCAGGAGGAGATGAGCGTCAGCCGCGGAACGCTTCCCAAAGGGACGAAGTGGAGCGAGACCGAATCAGCCATCAAGCCGGGAGTTGATTCGCCCTACCGGAACCGATCGGTGGCTGAAAATTTGGACCTGCTCGAACGCATGAAGAACGGCGAATTCCCGGAAGGCAGCCGGGTGCTGCGCGCCAGGATTGACATGTCGCATCCCAACATCCTGATGCGCGACCCGGTCATGTATCGCATCATGCACATTCCTCACCACCGCACCGGCGACAAGTGGCACATCTATCCCATGTACGACTGGTCGCACGGGCAGAACGACTCGATGGAAGGCGTCACCCATTCGTTGTGTTCCAGCGAATATATCATCCACCGTCCGTTGTACGAGTGGTTCCTGCAAAAACTGGAGGAGTTCCCCAGCCGCCAGATCGAATTCTCGCGCCTGAATTTGACCTACGCCATGATGAGCAAACGCAAACTCCGCAGACTGGTGGAAACCGGCGTGGTGCGCGGCTGGGACGATCCGCGCCTGACCACCCTGCGCGGACTGCGCCGCCGCGGCGTGACTCCCGAATCCATCGTCAATTTCGTAACCGGGCTGGGCGAAACGAGGAACGACAGCTGGGTGGACATGGATCAGTTCGAGGCGGTCATCCGCGACGACCTGAATAAACGCGCGCTGCGCCGCATGGCGATATTGCGCCCGCTCAAACTGGTGATTGATAATTATCCCGAAGGGCAGACCGAGGAAATGGAGGCGATCAACAACCCGGAGGATCCGTCCGCGGGGACGCGCAAGGTCCCGTTCTCGAGGACGCTATACATCGAGCAGGACGATTTTCGCGAGACGCCCCCTCCGAAATATTATCGCTTGTATCCGGGCAACGAGGTCCGTTTGCGCTACGCGTATTTCGTCAAATGCACGGGCGTGGTGAAGGATGCGGAGGGCAACGTGATCGAAGTCCACGCGACCTACGATCCGTCCACGCGCGGAGGTGAATCACCGGAAGGGCGCAAGGTCAAATCCACCATCCATTGGGTCTCGGCGGAACATGCCGTTCAGGCGGAGGTCCGATTGTACGAGCAGTTGTTCACGGTCGAGAGACCCGACGATGCGGAGGCGGAAAACATCGTCAACCCCAATTCACTGGAGGTGATCGAGAATGCACAGGTGGAACCGTCGCTGGCAAACGTGAAGCCGGGCGACAACCTCCAATTCGAACGCACTGGTTATTTCTGCCCCGATCCCGATTCCCGCCCCGGCAAACCCGTCTTCAACCGCACGGTAACGTTGAAGGACAGTTGGGCGAAGATCGAAAAGAAAACCAAATAACCATGCCCGCCAGACCCGCAAGGAAATTCCAGGAACTGCTCCTCGATTTTTCGCAAGCGGGATCGTCCATTACCTCTCGATGGTCAAATGGTTTCCCATCAAACCGCCTTGCTTGTGACATTCCGCCTGAGCGCCTACGCGCAAGCCAGAAATTACGCCTCTACCCTCCGAATTTCCTCCCTACCACAACCTGACGCAAATCTTAAAATATCCCCCCGGAACTTAAAAATTCCCGCCGCTTTGAATCGTTGGTTATATAATGCCCGCACTTCGACACCCCTGAGAGGCGCCCAAAATGACCAAACCTGCCTTCCGCGTCTATTTCAACGACAACAAGCAATGGGTCAACATATACGTCGCCAATAATCCCACCCATTTCAAGCGCAAGAACCAGTGCCACGCTTACTACATCGCGGCGGAAATCCGCAAGCAGAGGCAGGGCTTGTTCGGCTACATCTACCTGAGCGAGTTGAACTTCTCGCCCCTCGCGCACGAACTGGTCGCCCACGAAGTCCAGCATTTGATCTTCGATTGGGTGCTTACGCGCAAGGGGATGAACCTCAACGAGAAGAACGAGGAACGCATCGCCACCATAACCGGCGAGATCGCCCGCAGGCTCTGGCGCAAGTACGAGCGCTGGGCAAAGCCCCGCAGAAAGACCGTCCCTCGCCGCCAAAGACGAACGCCCCGAAAGACACGCAAAGCCAACTAAACAAAAACCGCCCGCTCCGTTCGAGCAGGCGGTTTCTCTTTTACATTCTCTCCAGGAGCTCAATCGCTTTATTCAACCGCTCCAGAACTTTTTCGCGCCCGATGATCTCCATGGATTCGAACAGCGGCGGGCTGACCTTTTGCCCCGTGACCGCGACGCGCAGGATGCCGAAGACCTGATTTGCGCTCAATCCGCTTTCCTCGACGTAGGCGCGCAATGGAGGCTCGCATCGTTCGTGACTGAGGTCTGGTCCCGCTTCCAGAATTCGATACGTCCTCCGGGCAACCTCCGCGGATCGTTTCGCGTCCAAGCCTTTGGCGATCAACTCTTCGGGGTTCGGTTCCACGGTCTCTTTGAAGAAGAACGCGGCGAACGCGAGGCAATCGTCGAGGGTCACGAGTCTCTCGCGGATGAGCGGGGTCACTTTGAGCAGAGTCGAGTCGTCCACCGCGAGGCCGGCTTCGGTGAAGTAAGGCGCGATGCGCCGCGCCAGGTCCTCGGTCGTCAGGAGGCGGATGTGAGTCCCGTTGAAGTGATCCAGTTTCTGGAAGTTGATCGCGGCGGGCGAAGGGGTCAGGTGGTCAATGCTGAATCGTTCCACCATCTGATCGAGCGTCATCACGTCGTCTTCCGCGACCCCCCACCCCATCAACGCGATCCAGTTATTCACGCCTTCGGGGATAAAACCCAGGTCGTCGAAATCCTTGATAAAAACCGAATAACCATCCTTCATGGCGATCGCGCCGTCGCGTTTGCTCAACTTGCCCTTCCCGCTCGGTTTGAGGAACAAGGAGAGATGGATCCAGACCGGCTCCTCCCAGCCGAAGGCGCGCACCACGTTCACATGCAAAGGAAAGGTGCTCAACCATTCCGCGCCGCGCAGGACATGCGTTATGCCCATTTCATGGTCGTCCACGATGGCGGCGAGGTGATAGGTGGGCAAGCCATCGGACTTCATGAGGACGTAATCGTTCAATTGTTTGTTTTCGGTGACGATCTCGCCGCGCAAATGATCCTTCGCAACCGTCTGACCCTCTTTCGGCATTTTGAAGCGGACAACGTGCTTTTCACCGCTCGCAACCCGCCTGGCTGCATCGCCAGGGTCGAGGATGCGGCACGTTCCGTCGTAATGAGGGGTTTCCTTGCGGTTCATCTGCTCCTGCCGCACCTTTTCCAGGCGTTCCGGCGTGCAGAAACATGGATAGGCATGACCCTTATCCACCAGTATCTTCGAATGGGCTTGATAGATTTCGCGCCGCTCGGTCTGGCGATACGGACCGTGAAGCCCGCCGATGTCAGGACCTTCGTCGTATTCCAGCCCCAACCAGCGAAGTCCGTCCATGATTTCCTGTTCCGCCCCCGGAACCGTGCGTTGCACATCGGTGTCCTCGATGCGCAGAATAAACTGTCCGCCTGTCTGTTTGGCGAGCAGATAATCATAGAGGGCTACACGCGCGGTAGCCAGGTGCATGTGTCCCGTTGGCGACGGGGCGACGCGGGTGCGTGCAGGCTTCAAGATCGGTTTTCCTCCAAAAGAAAATGAACGTGCAGATTAAAAGTCCAGTTGCTTGTGGCGCATTGCCACGCTCTCCACAAGCCCGACACCCAGCATCAACGAAGTGAGGCCGCTTCCGCCGTAACTGATGAACGGAAGAGGCAGCCCGGAGACCGGCACGATGTTCAGGTTCACGCCGATGTTGACCATGCCCTGGAAGAAGATCAGGGTCGCCACGCCGTAGGCAATCGTCATTCCGGCGACGTCGCGCGCTTTTTGCGCGGCGCGCAGGCACCTCCAAATGACCAGCACGATGACGACGATCACGAACAACGCGCCCACGAGTCCGAACTCCTCCGAAATGGCGGAAAAGATGAAGTCGGTATGACGAACCTTCAGGAAACGCAGTTGGGTCTGTGTGCCGTGTCCGTATCCCTGACCGAACAATCCGCCGGAGCCGATGGCGATCAGGGCTTGCTGCACGTTATACGTCGCGCCGAACGTGGCGTTGGGATCGGGAAGGATAAAGTTGACGATGCGCTGCTGCTGGTAATCCTGCATGAATGGAATATCAACGCCGGCGACGGAAAAGGCTACGACAATTGCCACGAGAAGAAAGCCGACGACGCCAAAGACGAGAATGTGCTTCAACTGCATCCCATTGAACCAGAGCAGGGAGGCGAGGATGACCATCAGCACGACCACGTTGCTCAAATTGGGCTGGAGCAGGATCCAGATTGCAAGTCCCATCACCCAGAGAAAGGCGCCGAGGATCCAGCGCAGGTCGCGGGGACGATTTTCCGTCTTATCGAAATATCGAGCCAGCAGGAGGATGCTCGCGATCTTGGCGAACTCCGTCGGCTGGACGAACAACACGCCGACCTGGAACCAGCGCGCCGCGCCGAACACCGCCTGGGCGCTCAGGAACAACGAAAACAAAAGGAGGCTCATTACAAAAAAAATGGGCTTGTAGATCGCCATCCAAAACCGGTAATCAATCGCCGCGACGATGAAGATGAGGACGAGACCCGCAAGGGCAAAGTAGATCTGGCGATTGATGAGCGGCAGGAGTTCCTCGTTCCCCGCGACCGCCGAACGAATCATGGTCGTGCCGAAGGCTGTGGCAAGCACCACAGTTCCCAACAGCCAGAAATCGAAATATCGCCATGGAATGTCGCGCAGCATAAACGCTTATCTGGATTTCGCCTTCCGGGAGGCGCGGCGACGGGGAGCGCGTTTGATGGGAATATCGGCGACCAGCCTTTGCGAACGTCCGTCGTGTTCCACGCCGAATTGCATGCCGCTCGTGTCAATTTCGACGTGACGGCTGACGGTGGCGATCAGGTCGTCTCGAAGCGATTCAAGTTCGGCCGGAGTCAGATCCGTGCGGTCGTGGATGAGGACGAGTTGCAGGCGTTCCTTGGCGTTGTCCGCGCTGTTTTTCCTTCCGAGAAGTTTGTCCAAGAACGACATATCTACCTCCTCCCCGCCAGTTTTTGAATCCGTTCCCAAAGACTCCCGCGGCTGTCCAGGTCGAGGAACGGAACGTCTTCGCCGTTCAGCCGCCGGGCGATGTTGCGAAACGCCTGTCCCGCCTTGCTTTTTGGGTCGGCAGAGACCGGCGTGCCGCGGTTGGAACTGATCAGCACCGCCTCGTCTTCGGGGACGATCCCGATCAGTTCGATAGCCAGAAGGTCGAGAACGTCGTCTGCGGACAACATATCCTGCTTTTTCACGAGGGCGGGGTTCAGACGATTTATGATCAACGCCGGGGAACCTTTTTCCTCCGCCTCCAAAATGCCGATGACCCGGTCCGCGTCGCGCACCGCGCTGATCTCGGGATTGGTCACCACAAGGACGCGGTCCGCCGGGGCGATGGCGTTTTTGAAACCTCTCTCGATACCGGCGGGCGAATCGATCAATACGAAGTCGCATTCGGGGCGCAGGTCTTTTGCCAGGCGGTTCATATCGCTGGCGGAAACTGCGTTCTTGTCGCGCGTTTGCGCCGCAGGAATGAGATGGAGGTTGGGGATCTTCTTGTCCCGTATCATTGCCTGCTTCAAGCGACAGCGTCCTTCGATCACGTCCACAATATCGTACACGATGCGGTTCTCGAGACCGAGGATGACGTCCAGGTTGCGGAGTCCGATGTCGCCGTCAATGCAGACGACCTTCGAACCGTTGGAGGCAAGGGCGACGGCAAGGTTCGCAACCGCGGTGGTCTTTCCCACCCCGCCTTTTCCAGATGTGACTGTGACGACTTGTGCGGGCATAATGAGTTTCCTGTAATTGGACCGGGTTTCGACTAGCCGGGCAACCAGTCCTCAGCCTGTAGACTGCCGGAACTGTTGATGCGGATGACCTGGGGCTTTTGGGTGTGCGGTTGCGCGACGAGGGACGCTTCATCCGCGATACGCAGTTGCGTGGGCGAAAAATCGAGCGCGCAAATTACGGCGTCGCGATCGCCTTTGGCGCCTGCATGAACCATGCCTCGCAAGCGCCCCCAGACGACGACGTTCCCCTCCGCCACGATCTCCGCTCCCGGATTGACGTCTCCCATGACCACGACGTGACCCGCAAATTCGATGCGCGTGCCGGAGCGAAGTGTCCGGTCGAGGAACAGGGCTGTCTCTTCACCAAGATCGTCAACCGCAAATTGCCTCGATTCTTCCGGTCTCGGTTTGGAAATGCGGGTGGCAAGCCCCAGCAGTTGGGATGCCTGCTCTGTGGTGGGCGATTCGCTGATCACCGCCCAAAGAAAGATGCCGCGCTCCGAAAGTTGGTCCCGTAAACTCACAAGATCGTTGACGCGCAGTATCTGGCTGGCAACATCCAAAGCCAGACGCGCGCCTTGAAAAAAGGAGGGCTGGGCGTCTATTTGCGAGGTCAACGCGGCAAGTTGTTCGTCCCAGGGCGCATCGTCCAATGAGACGAGGAGCCCGTCGCGCAAACCTTTGATTTGAATCAGGGGATTCGTCTCGTTCATGGTTATGATGCGTCGTGGAATTATAGCATGAAGCATCCGCTCCGCTTTCAACCGCCCCCGCCCTGGGAGATATCAATGGATTTCAATTCGAAGTATGCCTGCAGGACGCGCGCGACGATGGGCGCCGCCACCGAACCGCCTTCGCCGCCGTTATAGGCGAATGCGATCACGATGATCTCGGGGTCGTCGTAGGGGGCGTACGCAAGGGTCCATGCGTGGGTGGGCCACGCGCCGAATTGACAACGATTGGCGTCGCGCGCCACGTCGTCGCAGTATTCCGCAGTTCCCGTCTTGCCTGCAACAGCCACATCCAGCGGATAGAACTCGTCGAACACCCTGAACAACGTGCCGAGGGGATTCTCCGTGACAGCCATGCGCGTGCCGAGACGCACCGCTTCGATCGTTTCCGTTTCGACCGTCTTGACGTTGCCGGTCTGATCGCAATACCCCGCCTCGCAACTCCATTCCTGGATCATGGGCGTCTGGGCGATGTCCCATTTCATGTTCGGGGTAAAGGGCGAAATTTGATAACTGCCCTCCGGCGGCGACGAGTAGGTTTCCTCGGGATTTACGGTATTGACCCAGATGTCCCTTGCCTGTCCCTCCCGGTCGAACTCCTGGCGGACCTCGTAGATCGAAAAGTTTTCAGGGTCGAACCACATGGAGAGGACTCTTCCTTCGTCGTCCTGCACTTCCCGGACGACGGTGGGTTGCATCAACTTCCCGCGGTTGGCTATGGTCGCGCCGGACATCAGCACCTGCAAGGGCGTCGCCAAGACGTATCCCTGCCCCACGCTGGCAATGTACGTGTCGCCCGTGGACCAGTTCTCCCCGGTGTTGATGCGTTTCCACTGCGGCGATGGGACGAGTCCGTCCTCCTCGCCGGGAAGTTCGATACCGGAACGTTGACCATATCCCAGGGCGCGCGCGTATTCGCCGAGACGGAAGATGCCAAGTCCCTCCGGGATCTCATCTTCAAAACCGCCGCCCAGTTTGTAGAAACACACGTTGCTCGAATAGGCGATGCACTGCAAAAAGTTCAGCGCCCCAAAGCCCGCCTCGTTGATCACGCCGTTGCGCTCGTAGATCCAATCCACGAAGGGACGCACGTTCACACCCTCGATGCACGGATCGTTCGGGGAGAACCTTTCGCACAGCGTAAGCCGGCCGGGGGTTTGCACGATGTCGCCCGGTTCGACGACGTTCTCGTTGTATGCGCCGGTTGCGGTCGCCAGTTTGAAGACCGAACCGGGCGCCAGTTCCGCGGAGATGGCGTTGTTCACCAACGGGCGGCGCGGGTCCTGGCTCAATTGTTCGTAGTAGTATCCCGGAATGAAACGGGCGAGGCGGTTGTTTTCGAAGGTCGGATACGAAACCATCGCCAGGATCTCCCCCGTCTTCGGATTCATGGCGATCACCACGCCGCTGGAGATGCGAATATATCCGTAGAAGCGGTTGTTCCAATAATCAATCTCGTCCAGCAGCACGGCTTCGGCGGCTTTTTGCAGGCGCGTATCAATGGTAAGCACCACGTTGTTGCCCGGTGTGCGCGGGATGGGAGGTTCGAGGTTGCGAAGCGCCGCGCCAGCCACGTCCCTTTGCACGACCCGCAGGCCGTTTCTCCCAAGAAGGATGTCGTCGAGCGAGGCTTCCACGCCGGAATAGCCGACCTTGTCGCGGTTGGCGACATAACGGCGCTCTTCATACGCCTCCTGGAGCGAGGCGGGGATGGGACCCAGGAAACCGACCACGTTGGCGGTCAACGAGCCGGTGGGATAATCGCGCACAGGCTCGATCTCGACGGAGACGCCGGGCCAGTCCACCGATCTTTCGCCGATGACGCGCGCAAGTTCCTCGCTGACGTTGCAGGTGATCTTCACCGGCGTATAAGGCGCCAGCGAGGCGCCGAGCGCGACCATGTCTGCAATCGTCG
Source organism: Chloroflexi bacterium CFX6 (assembly GCA_030263595.1). Classification (GTDB taxonomy): domain Bacteria; phylum Chloroflexota; class Anaerolineae; order Anaerolineales; family Villigracilaceae; genus Defluviilinea. Next base: position 64,328 of record SZPG01000012.1, on the reverse strand, counting down.
GACCCGGCACGCAGGGGGAGAACAGTTTGGCGAAGTCGAGCGTTTCATCCGTCACAGGTCCACCGACCGGCACGCCGGTCAATTTGGAGATCTCGCGGTAGATGCGCTGGACATCCGCGTCGTCGTCGGGCAATTCGGCGGGCGTGATCACCACGTTGTAGGAGGCGACGTTGCGCGCCAATATGTACCCGTTGCGGTCGTAGATGATCCCGCGCGGTGCGGGGTCGTTGATCGTCAACGTGTAATTATCCTCCGCCTGGTTCATCCACGTTTCCGGGCTCAGAACCTGCAAATTGATCAGCCGAATCAGGATCGCGCCGACGACCGCGAACATCACAACGTAGACAACGAAAACGCGCCAGGCTGGGACCTGATAGCGATTCACATTTCCAGAATTCATCCAGCCTCCATTGACGGATACATCCAATGCGCCAGGTCGCGCATCACCGCATATACCGGGATGGCGAGCAACAAGTTCAGCAGGACGCTGGGAAGAGTCAGCAGACCGAGCGTATCCGTGAGCGGGATGGAAACGCCGAACAAGCGCAGGGTTATGAGGGAAAACAGATTCAGGAGGAGCGTCCCAAGAAAGGTGACGCTGAACATGGCAAGCAGGGAAGCCCGCCACACGCGCATCCGCATGACTTTCGCCAGCGCGACCACGGCAACGTACCCAGCCACGAACACGATCCAGGGGATGCCGGAAACAAAACCCGTCAAAAGCCCGGCGGCGATAGCCCAATGCCACGCCGATTCAACCTCGTCCTGCAACGCCCACGCCGCCAGCACGACGAGCGGCAGATCGCCGTAGCCGGAAAGCAGGCTCAACCTGCTGATCACGGCGGATTGCAGGATCACAGCCATAACGATCACGGGAAACGCCAACAAGGTACGAATCATGGAGAGGGAATCAGCGGGGAAATATCCACGGGTCTAAAATTGACGATCACAAGGACGATCTGCATGCGGGTGAAATCCACCACAGGCTGGACGGTCGCCTGCTGGAAAAGATCGTAATCGCGCGAACGGACGTTGACGACCTGCCCGACGATCAGGTCGGGAGGATAACCGCCTCCCAGCCCGGAGGTCAGGACCAGATCGCCGGTTTTCACATCCGTATCCTGCGGGATCAAGTCAAGGATCACGTCGCCGGTCAACGAGCCGATGAGCGAGGCTTCCTCGTTCGCGTTCTGAAGGCGGACATTGACGCTCGACCCCGGATCGGTGATCAACTGCACGCGAGCCGCGTCCGCGATGACCGCGTCCACGCGTCCCACCAGACCCTGGTCTGTCACAACCGGCATCCCGCGCAGGATTCCATCGTTCGAGCCGCGGTTGATGATGACGTAGTGCAGGAACGGACTGGGGTCGCGTCCAATCACAGCGGCGGCGCGAAACCTGTTGGCAGGGTTTGCCTGCGCGAAATCCAAAAGCGCGGCTAAGATCGCCGTTTGCCCGACCTGCTGCTGCAACTGGATCACCTGCGCCTGCAATTCAGCCACCTCCGATTCCAATTCCACGTTCCGCTGGCGCAGCGTGGCGATGTCGCGCGGCGCGGTGAAAAAATCCTGCAGGGCGATGAACCGCGAAGAGAACCAGAATTGAACGTTGATCAACGTGTCCGTAAGCGCATTCGACGCGCCGCTGAAATAACCGCCCAACGCAAGCGCCATCACTCCCCCCACGACCAGGAAAATGATCGTTGTTTGAAGCGAACGCGAAAATCGATTCCTCATGTTAAAAAGTACAACACAACCATTCGAGCCGGGATAGGCGCGCCCCTCAGGCGCTGTGCCGCGTGCTTCCTCGTTCCAGACCGACCAGATACCGGCTCAAACCGTCGAAATCCTCGAACACCATGCCCGCGCCGCGGGCGACACAAGTAAGCGGGTCTTCCGCGACCCACACGCGCAGTTTCAACTCATCCGTCAAACGGTCCGCCAGTCCCTGCAACAAACTGCCGCCGCCCGCAAGACAAATGCCGACGTCCATCAGGTCCGCCACGATTTCCGGCGGCACCTCCTCCAGCGCGTCGCGGATGGTCTCCACGATCACCTGCACGGAGCCAGCCAGCGCCTCGCGTATCTCGATGGATGAGACCTCGATGCTTTCGGGCAGACCCGTCACGAGATTGCGCCCGCGCACTTCCATCGTCTTTTCGGGATGGAGCGGGTAAGCCGACCCGATCTTCCATTTGATCTGCTCGGCGATTCCCTCGCCCACGAGCAGGTTGTATTTGTTCCGTAAATATTGCACAATATCCTGGTCCATTTCATCGCCAGCCACGCGCAGCGACCTCGACGCGACCACGCCGCTCATGGAAAGCACCGCCACCTCCGTCGTCCCGCCGCCGATATCCACGACCATGCTCCCGCGAATATCCGAGACGGGAAGACCGGCGCCCAGCGCCGCCGCGATCGGCTCCTCGATCATGTAAGCCGAGCGCGCTCCCGAAGCCATGACCGCGTCATAGACAGCCCGTTTCTCCACCTCCGTCACGCCGGTCGGAATGCCCACCACCACGCGCGGACGCGGCAGCGGCACAACGCTCTGTTCGTGAACGCGACCGATGAAATACTCGAGCATCACCTGCGTAATGTCGAACTCGGAGATCACACCGTCGCGCAACGGACGGACGACAGCGACGTTTCCCGGCGTGCGCCCCATCATCTCCTTGGCTTCCAATCCAATGGCTAACGGCTGGCGCAGGCGTTTATCTATCGTCACCCAGGAGGGTTCGTTGATGACAATTCCCTTGCCGCGCACATTGACCAACGTGTTCGCGGTCCCCAAGTCTATCGCTATATCCAATGAAAAAAGGCCCAACAGCCAGTTAAGCGGGTTGAACGCCAAAGTCGGCTCCTCGACGAAGGTATCAAAGCAAATTACACTGTGGAAGTATTATACCTAACAATTCGTATCCTCGTACCGTGCAATGGGTTTAAGACAAACGAGTATAGAACGAATTTTCATCTCACATTAAGGAGAAAACATGTCAAAAATCGCACTCGTCACAGACAGCACATCCTACATTCCAGCCGACCTGGTGAAAAAGTACGATATCACGGTCGCCCCGCAAGTCCTGATCTGGGACGATAAAACCTATCGCGATGGGGTGGACATTCGATCCGAGGAGTTCTTCGCCCGCCTCAAGACCGCCAAAACCATGGCGACCGCCTCGCAGGTTTCGGTGGCGGACATGCAAACCATCTTCCAGGGCTTGGTGGAACGGGACTTCGAGGTGGTGGGCATCTTCATCTCAGCCAAACTCTCCGGCACCATTCAATCCGCAACCCAGGCAAAGGAGTTGATGGGAACTGCCGGCGGGAAAGTCGTCATCGTGGACAGCAACTCCACCGCCATGGCAATGGGCTTCCAGGTCCTGTCCGTAGCCCGCGCGGCTCAGGAGGGCGCGAACCTGAAGGACTGCATCGCACTGGCTGAAAAAGCGCGCGAACACACCGGCGTATTTTTTGCGGTGGATACGCTCGAATTCCTGCATCGCGGCGGGCGCATCGGAGGCGCGCAAAGATTCCTGGGGACCCTGCTGAACATGAAGCCCATCCTGGCTGTGCAGGACGGCAAGGTCGAAGGTTTGGAACGCATCCGCACCAAGACCAAGGCGCACGAACGCGTCCTCGAACTGGTCGTCGAAAACACCAAAGGCAAATCCCCGATCCGCCTCGCCACCCTGCATGCCAACGCCGCGGACGACGCAAAAGCCCTGCTCGTAAAAGCCGAAAAGGAACTGAACCCCATTGAAAGCGTCTTTTCCGAGGTCAGCCCGGTGGTCGCAAACCACGCCGGTCCCGGCACCATCGGTCTCGCCTATATGGCAGGCATGTGAACGACCCTTCCCTCACCCCTCTCCCAACGGAGAGGGGTTTTCGTTACGGGTATAATTCAAGCATGTCACACGTTGATTCGCTGGTCATCGGCATTGCAGGCGGGTCAGGCTCGGGCAAGACGACGGTCGCGCAGGAGATCCTGCAGCGCGTCGGTCCCGAACGAATCGCCTTCCTCCAGCACGACTCGTATTACAAGGACCTCAGCGGATTGCCTCCCGCGCAAAAAGCGGAGGTTAACTTCGACCATCCCAACTCCCTCGAAACCGGCCTCCTGATCCAGCACATCGCCTCGCTCCGCGACGGGAAGCCTGTCGAGGTCCCGATCTACGATTTCTCCACCCACAGCCGCACCAGCCAGACCTTCACCGTCCAGCCGCGCGGGGTCATCCTCGTCGAGGGCATCCTGATCTTCACCGAAGCCGCCCTGCGCGATATGTTCGATATCAAGATCTTCGTGGATACGGACTCGGACATCCGCTTCATCCGCCGCCTCGAACGCGACCTCGCCGAACGCGGACGCACGACCGAATCCGTCATCAAACAATATCAAGCCACCGTCCGCCCGATGCACCTGGAATTCGTCGAACCCTCGAAGCGTTATGCTGATGTAATCATCCCGGAAGGCGGACATAACACCGCCGCATTGGACATGGTTGTGGCGCGCATCGAAGCGTTATTGAAATAACCAAAAACCAACAAGGAGATCCCAAATGCCCAAACAATGGAGCGCCCCTCCCGCAATGCAGATTGACCCGAAGAAGAAATACAAGGCGCGCATGGAGACCGACAAAGGCACGATGGTCATCGAACTGTTCGCCGATAAGACCCCAAAAACCGTGAACAACTTCGTGTTCCTCTCGCGGGAGGGCTATTACGATGGCGTCATCTTTCACCGCGTCATCGCCAATTTCATGGCGCAGGGCGGCGACCCGACCGGCACCGGCATGGGCGGACCCGGATACAAATTCGCCGACGAGTTCCATCCCAACCTGCGCCACGACAAGCAGGGCGTTCTGTCCATGGCGAACGCCGGCCCGAACACCAACGGCTCGCAGTTCTTCATCACCCACCTCCCCACCCCGCACCTCGACAACCGCCACAGCGTCTTCGGTCAGGTCGTGGAGGGACTCGACGTGCTGATGTCCATCCCACCGCGCGACCCGAACAACCGCAACGCCCCGGCAGTGAAGATCATCCGTGTCGCCATCGAAGAAAGCGAATGACAAGGAAGTAACGGCGGCAAAGCCAAAGGGCGCGCAGACAGCGACGAAACAACCCTCTGCGCGCTCTTCACGCGCCGCCGCGAGGGCGGAGAAAAAGACCGGGAAAACCGGAGCAGACCAAACGTCACGCGTGAAGCGCTCCATCCGAAAAACGGAATCCAAATTCATCCGCGCGAACCCTCCCGCCGAAAACGTCAGCGGCGTCCGGGAACAATCCCGGAGCGAAGCGCCGGGGAAGACATCCCCGCCAACCAACCTTTTGCGAGCGCTGGCGTTGCTGGCTGTGATCGGCATCACGGTCTACGTTTACAGCATCCGCGGCCGCGTGGAGGAATTCGAACGCTACGGCTACGCGGGCATCTTTCTCATCGCGCTCATGGCGAACGCGACCGTGCTGCTCCCCGCGCCGGGCGTCGCCGTTATTTACGCGATGGGCGCAGTGTTCAACCCGTTGTGGGTGGGTCTCGCGGCGGGGACCGGCGGCGCGCTCGGCGAACTCTCCGGCTATCTTGCCGGTTTCAGCGGACAAGCCGTTGTGGAAAAGACCGACATTTTCAACCGCCTCCATCCCTGGGTGGATAAATATGGAGGCTGGGCGATCTTTATCCTTTCCGTGATCCCCAACCCGTTCTTCGACATTGCCGGTATCGCGGCAGGCATCGTCAAAATGCCGGTGCAGACCTTCCTGGTCTTCACGTGGGCTGGGCAGTTCATCAAAATGACCGCCTTTGCCATCGCGGGATATTATTCCCTCGAATGGTTGAGCAATTTCATACGATAAGGAGTCAGCCATGTCCGAATACGAAAAAATAGACGCATATCTCGAACAGAACCTCGACAGGAGTCTCGGGGAACTCGCGAAACTCGTCGCGCAGCCGAGCGTCAGCGCGCAGGGCGTCGGCTTGAAGGAATGCGCCAGCCTGGTCGCCAACATGCTTCGCTCGCGCGGCTTCACCGCCGAGATCATGGAGACCAAGGGCGCGCCGGTGGTGTTCGCCGAGCGAAAAGGCAAAAACGACAAGACGCTTCTCTTCTACAACCATTACGACGTGCAGCCGCCCGAACCGCTCGAACTGTGGGATTCGCCCCCCTTCCAGCCGGTCATACGCGACGGCAGGATGTACGGACGCGGCATCAGCGACGACAAGGGACACATCGTCTCGCGCCTGCACGCCATTGACGCCATCCTTGCGACCGACGGCGACCTGCCTTGCAACGTCAAGTTCATCGTCGAAGGCGAAGAGGAAACCTCCAGCGTCCACCTGCACGATTTCATCAGAGCCAACACGGAGAAACTCGAAGCCGATGCCTGCGTATGGGAATTCGGCGGCGTGGATCATCGCGAGGTCCCCATGCAATACCTGGGATTGCGCGGCATCTGCTACGTTGAACTCTCTGTTGAATCGCTGGACACGGACGTTCATTCGGGACTCGGCGGTTCGATCTTCCCGAATGCTGCGTGGCGCCTGGTGTGGGCTTTGTCCACGCTGAAAGGACCGGATGAGCGCATCCGCATCCCCGGCTTTTACGACAATGTCAAACCGCCCACCGCGCGCGACCGCGAGTTGATGGAGGCGCTCCCCGAAGTGGCTGACGAATACAAACAGCGTTACGGCGTCAGGCAATTCATCAAAGGTCTCACCGGCGGCGTTGACCTGCGGATGGAGGAAGTGTTCGTCCCCACCTGTACCATTTGCGGACTGACCAGCGGTTATCAGGGTTCCGGCTCGAAGACGGTGTTACCCGCAAAAGCCTCCGCTAAAGTGGACTTCCGCCTCGTTCCCGACCAGAAGCCTGAGGACGTCCTCATGAAACTTCGCAAACACCTGGACGCGGAAGGCTTCGAGGACGTGCGGATCGAATTCCTCGGGGGCGAACCGGCCGCTCGGACGGAACCAGACGACCCGTTCGTCGGAATCGTCGTCAAAGCCGCGGAGGAGGTTTACGAGGAGGCGATGCAACTCGTCCCGATAACCGGCGGCTCGGGTCCCAATTATCCGTTCGTGCATGATCTCGGTCTGCCGGTCGCGACCGCAGGCTTGGGCTATCCCGATACGCGCGCCCACGCCCCGAACGAGAACATTCGCATTGACCTGTATCTCAAGCACGCGCGTCACATGGCGCGCGTGATCAAGGAGTTTGCAAAGTAAGAGACAATGCGCCGCTGGTTTGTCCTTCACCGCGATCTGGGTCTGCAACTCTTCGCTCTGTATCTTCTCCTCATCATCCCGTTCCTGATCACCCTGTGGGTATTCGACGGGCTGATCGGCGAACGCATCCGCGCGGACGTGCAAGCCAGCGACCTCGCCCTGGCGCAGTCCATTTCGCAGGAGGTTGACCTCGCGATCGCCAAGGCGCTCGGCGCGGTGGAGGGTTTGTCGGCGTATCCCGGAGTGATCGCTTCGGACAACGCGGAAATGGGCGAGGTGTTCCGCGTCATCTACGACACGACGCCCGACGTGAACCTGATCTACCGGCTCGATGCAGACGGGATCATGGTGTATCACTACCCGGAGGGACCCACCTCCACCGTAGGCGTGGATTTTTCCTTCCGGGATTATTACCAGCGCGCGCTGCAAACGAAGGAGCCCCTGGTTTCGATCGGGCGCATTTCACCCACCACCAATCAGGCAGTGGCAACCGCCGTGATGCCGCTCTGGTCGGAGGACGGGGAATTCCGGGGATTGATCGGCGCGAACATCCGGCTCGAAAGCCTCAGCGCCGCGCTGACCGCCATTCTATCGGAGCATCAAGCCGAAGAGGGGTTGCAGGTGATCATTCTCGATTCCGCAGACCAGATCATCGCGCATCCCGAGCAGGAGCTCCTCCTGCGACCCGCGACCGACGTCATCCCGCAGGGCATTCTCGAAACCTTTCACTCGAACGCGCACTCGCGGATCGTCGAAGACCTGACCGGTCAGGAACGGCTTTACACACATTCCACGGTATCGAACATCAACTGGCAGGTCATCGTCAGCCGCCCCACGTCGAACGCGTTCGCCACGCAGATCATGCTGCGGCGCATCGTCCTCGTCGCGGCGGGGACGTTCGTCCTCATCGGTTTGTTCTTCTGGGGGGCGCTCACGGTGCGCGTCATCCGCCCCATCGAGAGGCTGGCGCCCATCAGCGAAGCGATCGGGCTGAACCAGCCCATCAGCAACGAAGATCAAAGGCATCTGATTTCCGAATCGAAGCGCAGCGACCAGATCGGGCATTTGAACCAGAGCATCCTCCGAATGAAAGACTCCATCGAGGAGCGGATGAAGGAGCAGGCAACGCTTTTGGAGACCAGCACCGCGGTCGTCTCCTCCCTGGATCCTGAAACCGTCCTCGACCAGATCCTCGAACAAATGGGACGCCTGCTCCAGATCAAGATGTACGCCATCATCGCGCTCGACGAATCGAACGGAAGCTTCCGCATCCGCGCCAGCCGGGGGTTATCCAGGCAGTTTGCGGAACAACTGTCCATCCAGCCATACGAACCGGATTCCGTGACCATGCGCGCGCTTCACACAAAAGAGCCGATCCAGGTCAGCGATACGGAGACCGATCCCTCCTACACGATGCGAAAGCAACGCGCCCGCGTGGAGGGGTTTCGCGCCATCCTTGCCGTGCCGCTCAACACGCAGCACGCGCCGCCCACCGCGCTGCTCGTGTTCCACCCCACCCCGCACGTCTTCACACACAACGAAATTCAACTGCTCACCAGTTTCGCCAATCACGCGGCGATGGCGATCGAGAATGCCATGCTCTACGAGCGCAGCGACATGCGATTGCGCGAGCAGACCCATCGCCTCGAGGCGCTCGTCCAGTCCCTGCGCGATGGGTTGATCCTGAGCGACCTGCAAGGCAAGGTCATTTACGCGAACAAACGGGTCGGCGAACTGGCGGCTCTATCCGCGAAAAGCCTGGCGGGAATGGACACGGACCACATCCTGGCGCGCATCATCGAGAAGTCGTCGGAAGTGAAAAGGAAAAAGAACCTGCAAAAGATCCTCGAGAAGAAGGGCGAGCGAATCGTCGAGGTCTCGCAGAGTCGCCTGGATCGGACGATCCACCTGCGGCTGGAGGTGTTCAACGTCAACGACGAGGAGGGCGCCCCGATCGGGCGCGGCATCTTCTTTCACGACATCACCGCAGACCGCGAACTGGACCGCATGAGGTCGAGTCTCGTTTCGACCGTTTCACACGAATTGCGGACGCCTCTCGCAGCGATCAAGGGATACGCGTCCACGATGCTGGCGGACGACGTGGAATGGGACCGCGCCTCGCAACGTGAATTCCTCACCATCATTTCGGACGAATCGGACCGCCTGACGAACCTGGTCAACAACCTGTTGGACCTTTCCCGCATCGAAGCCGGATCGTTGAAGATCGCGCGTGAAAAATGCGACATCGAGGAGACCATTCTTCGGGCGGCGAAGCAGGCGCGGCTTGCTCCGGGAAACAAGTTCGAATACAGGATCGAAGCGAAACTGCCCAGCCTGTACGCCGACCCTCCGCGGCTGGAGACGATTTTACGAAACCTGATCGAGAACTCGGTCAAGTACGGAGGCGAGGAGGCGGAGATCAAGGCGCTGGTTGGAAAGAACGGAAAGAACTTCGTCTTCCGCGTGATTGACAGCGGACCCGGAATCCCCGAAAAGGAAAGCCAGAGAGTCTTCGAAAGTTTCTACCGCGTGGACGACAGCCTGGCGCGCCTCAGAAGCGGCGCGGGTCTGGGACTTGCGATCTGCCAGGGATTGGTGCGCGCGCACGGCGGCAGGATCTGGGTCGAGCCGCAGGAAAAGGGCGCCTGTGTTGCGTTCACCATTCCCATGAACAAACCCTCCTCCAACGATCGCGCAAAGCGGAAGGCGAAGGTCCGCCAGTGAACGTTCACGTATTGGTCGTTGACGACGAGAAACCCTTGCGCGAATTCGTCCGGCGCAACCTCGAAGTGCGCGGCTATAGAGTGTTGACCGCCTCGAACGGGCTGGAGGCGCTGGCGCTCTTCGACAATGAAAACATCCAACTGGTGATCATGGACATCATGATGCCGCACATGGACGGTCTCGAAGCGACGCGCCGCATCCGCCAGGCATCGCGCGTCCCGATCATCATCCTGACGGCGATGGGCGAGGAGGCGGACAAGGTGCGCGCCTTCGACCTGGGCGCGGACGATTATCTGACGAAACCGTTCGGCGTCGGGGAGTTGCTGGGGAGAGTCAAGGCGGTGTTGAGAAGAGCCGATTGGTCCGAATCAGTTTCGAGCGAGGAAAGACTCGTGCGCGGGGAGATCGAAGTGGATGTGGAGCGTCATCAGGTCAAAGTGCGGGGCGAGGTCGTCGAGTTGACTCCCACCGAGTTCAACCTGCTCCTGTATTTCATGAAGAACGCGGGAAAGACCCTGCATCACCGCGTCATCCTTCAAAACGTGTGGGGGGCGGAATACGGCGACGAGGCGGAGTACCTGCGCGTGTACGTGGGGAAACTGCGGCAGAAGATCGAAAGGAATCCGCTCGACCCGCAATATCTTCACACCGAACACGGCATCGGATACCGCTTCGAGGGGTAGACTTTTATATCATTTTTATAAGTCCTCCTCCCATTTTTAGTTAAATTTTTCACCAGCCTCCTAAAATGAAAGTTGGATGGAATGGTTCCATTCCAAATTTTCATTTCCTTTCGAAGGAGGCAAGAATGAAACGTTCGCTGTTCAGCATCTTTACGGTCCTGGTTCTGGCGGGCTTGATCCTCTCAGCCTGCGGACCCAGCGCCACGCCCACACAGGAGCCAGCCGCGCCGGTTGCGCCCGAGCCAACCCAGGCGCCCGCCGAACAACCCGCCCAGCCCACCGAGCCGCCCGCGCCGGTCGAAAAGACCGTCATCGTCGGCTTCACGTCGTCGCTCACCGGCTCTCAGGAGGTCTCGTCGAAGCGGCAGGTGGCAGGCTTCAATTTGTGGATGAACCAGGTCAATGAAGCGGGAGGGATTCAGTTGAGCGACGGCACGACCGTCAAATTCGACGCGCACACCTACGACGACGAATCCAACAAGGAGCGCGTGCAGGAACTCTACACGCGTCTCATCACCGAGGACAACGCCGATTTCCTCATCAGCCCGTATTCGTCCGGACTCACGGCGGCGGCGTCCATCGTCGCCGAACAGAACGGCAAGGTGATGATCACCGCCGGCGCGGCGGAGGACGATGCCTACAAGACCGGCAACACCAGCCTGTTCCAACTCTACACGCCTGGCAGTCTGTACCTCATCAGCACGGTGGACATGCTCAAAACCCTCGACCCCGAGGCAAAGGTGGCGGTGGTGCATGAGAACGATAAATTCTCGACGGCGGTCGTGGAGGGACTCAAGCCCTATCTGGAATCCCAGGGCTTCGAGATCGTCCTGGAGGAGGGATACGCTTCGGAAACGACCGATTTTGGTCCCGTGATCAATAAGATCGTCGCGTCTGGAGCCACGGTCCTGCTCGGCGGCGGACACTATCCCGATGGGAGCACGTTCGCGCGGCAACTCTACGAACGCAAGGTAGGGTTGAAATTCATCTCCCTGCTCGTAGCCCCGGCCGACTCCAAGTTCCCCGAACTGGGCGATGCCGCGCTCGGCGTGGCGACTTCCAGCCAATGGGAACTCGCGGCAACCCACACACCGGAGGAAGCCGCGGCGCTTGGCAAGGAATGGTTCGGTCCCACCGGCGATGAATTTGCCGCAGCCTACGAGGCTGCAACCGGCGACAAACCCACGTACCACGTCGCGGGCGGATACGCCGCAGGTCTCGTCCTGCAAAAGGCGATCCAGGACGCGGACTCGACTGATCCCGAAAAGGTGAAAGCCGCGCTCGAAGCCATGGACATCTTCACCTTCTACGGCGGCATCAAGTTCGACACGTCGCCCGAGGCGCACGGCTTACAGGTCGGTCACGCGATGGTCGTGGCGCAATGGCAGAAGAACGAGGCTGGCGAACTCATCCGCAAGGTGATCTGGCCCGCAGACGTCTCCAACGCCGACCCGCTCTATCCAATTCCAGCGCCGTAACCGTTACACATTCGTTTGCAGGGGCGGGAACATCCCCCGGGGCGAAGGGACCCACCCCTGCAAAACTCATATCGGGAGTTGAGCAATGCAACAATTCAGCCTGCTATTGACATCCCTTCCAGACGGCATCCTTTTGGGCTTTGTGTACGGGCTGGCGGCGATGGGACTGACCCTGATCTGGGGCGTGATGAACGTCATCAACTTGTCGCACGGGCCCATCATCGCGCTGGGAATGTTCGCGACGTTCTTCCTGTTCATGCGCGCGGGGGTCAACCCATACGCGGGATTGATCCCGATCGCGGTCGTCGGATTGCTGCTCGGCGTTCTGATCTACGTCATCGCCGTGCATCGCGTGATCAACGCGCCGCATTTATCCTCGTTGCTTGCAACGTTCTCCGTGAACATGATCATCATCGGGTTGGGAACCGCCGCCCTCACGACCTCGCCCTATAACGTGGATTTCAGCGCGGGAAGTTTCAAGGTCGGGCCCGTTACGCTGCTCGGCACGCGGTTGATCGCGGCGCTGGTGACGATGCTGTTCACGGGCGGCTTATATCTCTTCCTGTATCGCACGCGCCCCGGAAAGTTCATCCGCGCGGTGGCGAACAATCGCGCCGCGGCGGAATTGATGGGCGTGCCGTCCACGCGCATCCTGGCGCTCAGCTTCGGACTGGGTACGATGCTAGCGATGGTTTCGGGCGCGTTGATCGCGACTTTCTTCCCGTTCAACATCCTTTCGGGCGGGGGCTACGAACTGAAGAGTTTTGTGATCGGCGTATTGGGAGGCTTGGGGAATCCGATCGGCGCGCTGTTCGGCGGGTTGATCCTGGGTGTGATCGAAGGCATCATCCCCGCTTTTCTCGAAACGTCCTGGGTGCCGGTGATCGAATTCGCCCTGTTCGTCCTCATCCTGTTGGTGCGACCGAGCGGTTTGTTTGGAGCGAAGAAATGAAACTCTGGCATAAATACATCGGTCTCATTCTCCCCGTGCTGGTGGTCGGCGCGCTCGTCGCCTGGCCCTTCGTCACCGGCAAGCCCGCCAACCGCGAAAGCGCGTTCACCATCCTGAAGGCGGTCGCGCTCGCCTCGAGCCTGAACATCCTGCTGGGATACACCGGCTACGTCAGTTTCGGTCACATCGTATTCTATGGTTTCGGCGGATACGTCGGCATCTACCTGCTCACCGCGCAGGGATGGTCCTTCTGGGCGGCAATGCTGGGAGGCGGACTGGCTTCGGGCATTCTGGCGTTCCTGCTCGGCAAAGCCATTTTGAGATTGCGCGGCGCGTATTTTGCGCTTGCCACCATCGGCGTCAACGAAGCCATGAAGGCGTTCATCAGCAACTTCGACCTGTTCGGCGGACCTACGGGCATCACGCTCAACTTCAGCGTGTATAAAGCCTACGGGGGCGCGGCGCAGGCTCTTCAGATGTCCTTTTACGTCGGCGCGGGTCTGGCGTTATTCGCCGTTCTCCTGAGTTACGCTGTCCGCGCCTCGAAGTTCGGGCTTGGACTGCTGGCGATCCGCGAGAACGAGGACGCCGCGGAGGTGATGGGGGTCGTCGCCCCGAACGCGAAGACCTGGGCATACGTGCTTTCCGCCATCATCCCAGGGATGGTGGGCGTCCTGTTCTTCTTCAAGAACGGCAACGTCGAACCGCACGACGCCTTCCCGCTTCACGCCTCCATCGAATTGCTGGTGATGGTTATGCTGGGCGGGCAGGGAACCGTGCTAGGTCCCATTCTCGGCGCCTTCGCCTATCAGGGGATGCGCGGCTATCTGGTGACGAGCGCGTTCTTCAAGGACATCCAGCTTTCGGTGTCCGGCGTGATCTTGCTGATGATCGTGTTGTTCATTCCGGCGGGCGCGATCGGATGGCTTCGTCACCGCATTCCAACCATAAGGAGGGCGCTCGCATGACCATCCTGCTTTCCTTACAGGGCGTCTCGAAACGCTTCGGCGGTTTGCAGGCGTTGTCCAACGTCACCTTCGATCTGCCCGAGGGACAGATCCTTGGATTGATCGGTCCCAACGGCGCGGGCAAGACGACCCTCTTCAACGCGATCAACGGCGTTTACCCGCCCGAGGAGGGACGCGTGATCTTCCGCGACAAGGAAGTGACCAGATTCAAACCCTACGACCACGCCCGCATGGGAATGGCGCGCACGCATCAGATCGTCCAGCCGTTGAACGAACTCACGGTCCGGGAAAACGTGATGGTTGGCGCGTGCTTCGGTCACGAGAACCAACCCCTCAGTCACGCGGCAAGGATCGCGGACGAGGTGCTGGATTTCGTCGGGCTGGCGCCGAGAGCCGATCAACTGGCGGGCAGTTTGAACGTCGCGCAAAAGAAGCGGTTGGAAATGGCGCGGGCGCTGGCGGCGCGTCCGTATCTTCTGCTTTTGGATGAAGTGCTGGCGGGTCTCAATCCCTCTGAAATTGACGGCATGGTGCAGACCGTGTTGAAGATCCGCGAGCAGGGCGTCACCATCATCATGATCGAACACGTGATGAAAGCAGTGATGAACGTCTCGGATCGCATCATCGTTTTGGATTACGGACAACAGATCGCCGAAGGCTCCCCGGAAGAGATCGCAAAAGACGAGAAGGTGATCGAAGCCTACCTGGGCGACCCGAAACTCGCCGAGCAATTGCTGGAGGAGGAATAACCATGGCGCTTCTTGAGATCAAGGATGTCACCTCCGGTTATGGAGACGTGCAAATCCTGTGGGGCTCGAGCCTCTCGCTGGAAAAGGGCAAACTCACCTCCCTGGTGGGCGGAAATGGAGTCGGCAAGACCACATTGCTCCGCACGATCATGGGATTGCTCCGTCCCTGGAGCGGGACGATCACGTTCGACGGGAGGGACGTAAGCAGGCTGCCCGCCTACACAAAAGCCGAAATGGGACTGGTGCTTGTGCCGGAAGGACGCCAATTGTTCACGGACATGACCGTGCTCGAAAACCTGGAAATGGGAGCGACCAACCAGCGGGCGCGTCCGCACTTCGCCAGGAATCTCGAACGCGTCTACGAAATGTTCCCGCGCCTCAAGGAACGGAGCGTGCAGAAAGCCGGTACGCTCAGCGGCGGTGAACAGCAAATGCTCGCGGTGGCGCGCGGCATCATGGCGGACCCGATCGTCCTCATCATTGACGAATTGTCGCTCGGACTCGCGCCCGTACTGGTGCTGCAGTTGTTCGACAGCCTCAAACTGCTTCGCGATGAGGGCATCACGCTCCTGCTGGTCGAACAGAACATTCAACTCGCCCTCGCCATCAGCGACTACGGCTTTGTGCTTGCCGAGGGAAAGGTGGAACTCGAAGGACCGGCGCGCAAACTCATCAAGGACAAGCACATCCGCGCGGCGTACCTGGGTTTGTAGCCGTGAATATGACCTCCATCATTCCGATTTCGTGACGCAGCCTTTCGCGACCGGTTGTATAATTCCTGCTGATACTGTCACACCAGCGGACGAAACCGTCCGCATTACCACAGGAGGTAACCATGTTTGTCGGTGAAAGAATGTCCCGCCCCGTGATCTCGGTCTCGCCGGATGCGCCCATCAACGACGTGCTGGCAATGTTCAAAAAGGAACACATCCGTCGCGCCCCGGTCGTCAAGAACGGGAAACTAGTCGGCATCGTTTCGGAGAAGGATTTGCTGAACGCGTCTCCTTCGGATGCGACCACGCTCAGCATCTGGGAGATGCACTACCTGATCAGCAAGGTCAAGATAAAGAACGTAATGAGCAAAAAGATCGTTACGGTAAGCCGCGACACCCCCATCGAAGAAGCCGCCCGCATCATGGCGGACAAAAAGATCGGCGGCTTGCCCGTTGTGGACGGGGATCGGGTGGTTGGCATGATCACCGAGACCGACCTGTTCAAGGTCTTCCTCGAACTGATGGGCGCGCGGGATAAAGGTATCCGCGTCACCGCGACCATCGAGGACAAACCGGGCGAACTCGCGCGGGTCACCAAAGCCATCGCGGACGCCGGCGGAAACTTCGTCTCGTTCGGTTTCTTCGCCGGGGAGGATGCCGGCACCAAGGTCCTCACATTCAAAGTGGAAGGCGTCAAAAAGGAAAATATCCGCAAGGTGCTTGGCAACGTCGTAAAAAAGTTCTGGGACATCCGCCAAAGTTAGAGATCGCCCGCCCACCCATTCCAACACTTTGGGATACGCGGGATTGACGGAATGAAGGGTCGTTTCAAAAAAGGAACCGCCTCATCGGCGGTTCTTCTTTTTCGGCGTCTCTCCGTTCTTCAATTCATTGACCTCCATCGTCGTCAAATATCGCCATTGACGCGGCTTGAGGTTGCCCAGGCGCAACGTCCCGATGCGGGTGCGGAGGATGCGCACAACGGGCAATGCCAACTGCTGGCAGGTCTCGCGGATCTGCCTCTTGCGCCCCTCCCGCATCACGACCCTCACCCACGCGCCCTTTCCCTGGGAGGATTCATAACGGACATCCACCGGCGCAGTCCTATGTCCGTCATCGAGGACGACGCCTCTTCTCCACGCTTCGAGTTGCTCCTGGTCCGGTCGCTTCGCCAACAGGACGCGATATTCCTTCTCGTGTCCATAACGCGGATGCGCCAGCCGGTTTGCCAGGTCGCCGTCATTGGTCATCAGGACCAAACCTTCGCTCTCGAAATCCAGCCTCCCCACAGGATACAAATGCCCCGGCGCGTCCACCAGATCGCGCACGGTCGGGCGGTTGTCGCCGCGTTCCTTCGCGACAGCGGAAAGTATGTTGCGCGGTTTGTGCAGCGCAACGTAGATCAGCGTCTCTGCGGCTGGGATCGGTTTGCCGTCCACAGTGATCGCGTCCGTCGCGGGGTCGGCTTTTTGACCGAGTTCGGCGATCCTCCCGTTGACGCGCACGCGTCCTGCCGTGATAAAGTCTTCGCAGGCGCGGCGGGAACCGTAACCAGCCTGCGCCAGGATTTTCTGTAGTCGTTCAGCGGTCATTCATCATCCCTTCAATAACTCCTCCGCCTCCTGTTCCTCTTCGGGCTTGGCAAGCGGCGGCATTTCGAGGATGGAGTTCAAACCGAAGTGCCCGAGGAACTCCGGCGCGGTGGAGTACAGGATCGGTCGCCCCGGTCCGTCGGCGCGACCGGACTCCAGGATCAATCCTTTATTCAAAAGACTCTTCAACATGCTATCGCTGTTCACGCCGCGAATGGCGTCAATCTGTGGACGCGTAACCGGCTGTTGATAGGCGATGATCGCCAGGGTCTCCAGCGCGGCGCGGCTCAGGTGGGTCGTCGCTTCGAGACCCAGGAACCGCTCGACCAATTCGGCGAGTTGCGGCGCGGTGGTCAATTGCACGCGCCCGGCATGTCGCTGCAGACGCAAGCCGCGGGTCGCGAGCGAAGCGTCCAGTTCGTTGAGTCCGCGTTCGATCACGGAGGGCGCCACGTCCAGCGCGGTCGCCAGTTGCGCGGTCGTCACAGGCTCCGCCGCCACGAACAAAAGCGCCTCCAATTTTACGGAAAGTGACAATTCGGTTTCGGTGCCTGGGTCGGGAGATGACACAAAGTCGCTCATGCTATAATTGCTCCGCTTAAAATATCGGATCGGATCGAAAATGAATAAATCCTCATCGTTGTTTTTATTCCTTGCCACACTTGTCCTGACAGTCATTGCGTGCAACGTCTTCGTCGGCGGACCCGATTATTCGGACCGCGCCCCCATCCCTGTTTCGAACGAAGCCGCGGAAAGCCTGAAGGAGGAGATCAAACGCGCCTTCGAAGCGGGCGCAGCGACCGGCGAAGTGACCATCCACGTCACCGAAACGCAGATCACCTCCGTGCTGGCGCAACGCCTGATCACCGATCAAAACCTGCAACAAGACCAAAAGCCGCTCATCACCGATCCGCAGGTGTACCTGCGCGACGAACAGATGCAGATCTTCGGAAAGACCCAGCAGGGCATGTTCAACGCCAACATCGGCATCATCGTATCGGTGGGTGTGGATGCAAACGGCAACCCGAAGATCAAGATCGTTTCCGCAGATTTCGGTCCACTGCCCGCGC
Organism: Chloroflexi bacterium CFX6; assembly: GCA_030263595.1. Classification (GTDB taxonomy): domain Bacteria; phylum Chloroflexota; class Anaerolineae; order Anaerolineales; family Villigracilaceae; genus Defluviilinea. Next base: position 46,178 of record SZPG01000012.1, on the reverse strand, counting down.
CCGAAGGACTCAACGCCGCCATCTCTGCCATGATCGAGGAAGCCTACACCGGCTCGGTCGGACCGGTCGCCACCGGCTTGCGGATTCAAACGATTTCGATTGCCGATGGCGTGATGACCATCACCGGACGCATCAGATAGCGCACGGATTATACAACGGATTATCGCGCTGAGCGGAGGTCGCAGACCGAAGACGAAGCGCCATCAACGACATGCACCGCCTCTCCCTCACCCCGCTCCTGCTCCTCCTTCCATTGGCAGTCTCCACGCTGACAGCCTGCCGCTCCCCCCAGGTGACAGGCGAAGACATCGCCATCCGCGTCACAGCCGACGGCGAGACGCGGAACGTCACCCTGCCGGCGGGAAGCACGGTCTCACAGGCGCTTCAAAGCGCGGACATCGCGGTGGAAAGCCTCGACAAAACGGAACCTCCTCTTTACACCGTCCTGAAGAACGGAGACACAGTGAAGTTGACGCGCGTGGAGGAAAAGTTCGAGACCGAAGAACAGATCGTTCCCTTCGAGAGGCAGGTCGTCCGCAACGAGTCCCTGCCCGAAGGCGAGACGAGACTCGTCCAGGCTGGAGAGAACGGATTGCAGGAACTCACCTATCGCATCGTCCTCGAAGACGGCGAGGAGATCAGCCGCTCCATCGTCAAAACGGTGATCCTCCGCGAAGGCGCGCCGGAGATCGTCATGGTCGGCGTGCAATCCTCCTTTGCGCCGTTGCCCATCCCCGGCAGGATCGCGTATCTGGCTGGCGGCAACGCCTGGCTCATCGAAGGCTCCACCGCCAACCGCACGCCCATCGTCACCACCGGCGACCTGGACGGGCGCATTTTCTTCCTCTCGCCGAACGGCAATTATCTCGTCTTCACGCGCAAATCCACCAAACCCGCCGACCAGGAGATCAACACGATCTGGGCGGTTCGCACGAACGGCGGCAAACCGTTCAGCACCGGCATCGCGAACGTCGTCCACTACGCGGAATGGATTCCCGGCACGAACTCCATCGCGTATTCCACCGTCGAGCCGCGCGCCGCCGCCCCGGGCTGGCAGGCGAACAACGACCTGCATCGTTACAGCATCACCACCGGCGCAAAGGCAAAGGTGATCGAAGCGAACAGCGGCGGAGTCTATGGCTGGTGGGGAATGATGTATTCCTTTTCCACGGATGGTCGTCTCGCTTATGCGCGCCCGGACGGCATCGGGCTTGTGGATATTGACGGGAAATATCTCAAACCGATGCTCGACATCGTTCCGTACAATACGCACAGCGACTGGGCGTGGATCCCCTCTCTGGCGTGGGGCGCGGACGGGAACACCCTGTTCTTCACGTCTCATGCGCCGCCGCCCAGCCTGGTCAGCGAGGAGGATTCGCCGTTCTTCAGCCTGAGCGCGGTTTCCTTTTCGAATGACGCCAACGTGGAGATCGCGCGGCAGACCGGCATGTTTGCCTATCCGTCCTCGTCGTATTTGCAATCCAGTTCGTCGGAGAGGCAATACCAGGTCGCGTACCTGCAAGCCATCTTTCCCGAACAAAGCGAGACGAGCCGCTACAGGGTCGTCGTTATGGATCGGGATGGGTCGAACCGGCGGACGATCTTCCCCGCGGACGACGCGCCCGGTCTCCAACCGCAGGCGCCGGCCTGGGCGCCGGGCGCCATCGAAGGGCAGTCGGGCGACTTCATCGCGCTCGTCTATCAGGGAAACCTCTGGCTGGTGGACAGCGGCAGCGGGCAGGCATATCAGGTGACCGGCGACGGTCTGGTCACAAGGATTGATTGGAAGTAATCACTTCAGCGCTGTAGCGGTCCGGGCGGAGGCTGAGTGAAAGCAAAGCGGAAGCCTAAGACCGAAGCGCAATATCATCGAACAAGGAACTCACATGCGAATATTGATCACCGGAGCGGCCGGATTTCTCGGCTCACATCTTTGCGACCGGCTTCTCGACGAGAGCCACGAGGTCATCGGGTTGGATAACTTCATCACCGGCAACCCGCAGAACATCGCTCACCTGATGGGAAACGAAAAATTTTCGTTTCAAAAACACGATGTTTCGAATTACATCTTCGTCAAAAGCAAAGTGGATGCCGTCCTGCACTTCGCCTCCCCCGCCAGTCCGAACCCGCAATCGCCGTCGGGCTATTTCAACCTGCCCATTCAGACGATGAAAGCGGGCGCGCTCGGCACGCACAATTGCCTGGGAGTCGCAAAGGCTCACAACGCAAAATTCCTTCTTGCCTCCACCAGCGAGATCTACGGCGACCCGCTCGTCCATCCGCAAAGCGAGGATTACACCGGCAACGTGGATCCGGTCGGTCCGCGCGCGGTGTACGATGAAGCCAAACGATTCGCCGAATCGTTGACCATGGCATACCATCGCTATCACGGCGTGGACACGCGCATCGTCCGCATCTTCAACACCTACGGTCCGCGCATGGACCTCGAAGACGGGCGCGCCCTCCCGAACCTGCTCAAACAGGCGTTGCTCGGTCAGCCTCTCACCGTGTACGGCGACGGCGGTCAGACGCGCTCGTTCTGCTACGTGGACGATCTGATAGACGGCATCGTCAAACTGCTGCACTCGGAGGAACGCCTGCCGGTCAACATCGGCAACCCGAACGAAATGAGCATCCTGCAATTCGCCGAAACCATCAACCGCATCGTGGGGAACGAGGCGGGCATTACTTACGTCCGGGACGCGCGCAGCGTTCGCGACCCGCAACAACGCCAGCCGGATATCGCCCGCGCCCGCAGGATACTCGGCTGGGAGCCAAAGATCAGTCTGGAGGAAGGCATACGAAAAACAATTCCCTACTTCGAACAAAAACTGGGGCTTGCATGATCGTGACAGACAACCGCGAACACATCCGCTTCGTGAAATTTGCGGTCGTCGGCGCGATCGGTTCGCTGATTGACATCGGCGTGATGAACCTTATGACCCAGGTTTTCCATACCCCTCTCGTCCTGGGGGGAAGCGTTTCGTTCATCTGCGCCGTGACCAATAATTTCTTCGGCAACCGTTACTGGACATATCCCGACTCGCGCTCGAAGCCCGTCCACCGTCAGTTGGGAATGTTCGTTCTCGTGAACGCCATTGGCATCGCCATACGGATACCGATCCTGAAATACCTCGAACCCCCGCTGGCGGGGTTCTTCGAGAGCATGGCGCACCTCTCGTACGAGGCGGCGGACGCATTGGCGAAAAACGCGACCCTGATCTTCGCCATCGGGGTTGTCATGCTTTGGAACTTTTTCGTGAACCGCTACTGGACGTACAACGATATTGATTGATCTCGAAAGGGGTTCCCCATGTCGCAAAACCGGCAACGCATCATTCCCATCTACGCATCGAACGGGGAAGCCGAAGCCTTCCTCGTCTTCCCTCATCTCTTCAACAAAAACGGGGAATGGATCGGTTGGGTGACTCCCAAACGGGAGGTTTACTCGGTGATGGGGATCTTCGTGGGCGCTTTGACGAACGATCCCCGCATCGTCCGCAGACGCGCGGAGGACGAACTCAAACCGCGCCTGCAACCGCCTCCCAAGCCGGGCAGGATCACCACGCCCTCCTCCGTTCCCCTCGCTCCGCTGATGAGCGACCTGCCGCACAGCCTGATTGACGTACTCCAGGAGGAGCCCGAACGGTTGCACACCGTTGACAGCGGCGAACTGCGCGAGGATATGGAGTAGAAGAGGAACATCTACCACGTTTCGTGACATCCCGGGCAAATGCAATCATTGGCGATTGATCGTTTATGTGTTCCCATCGAGTCCACCCTCGAAATTCGTGACATAATGCACTGGGGGTTTCCCAAAAAGTGGGAGTATAATTTCATTACCAAATTCCCACGAAACGGAGGAAAAAACCCATGGCTAGCGTTACCTATAAGAACGTCTACAAAAGATTCGGGGACGTGATTGCCGTCAACAACCTGGATATCCACGTTGACGACAAGGAGTTCCTGGTGCTTGTCGGTCCATCGGGATGCGGCAAGACGACCGCCCTGCGCTGTCTGGCCGGATTGGAGGACATCAGCGAAGGCGAGATACTGATCGGCGACCGCGTCGTGAACGACGTCGCCCCGAAAGACCGGGACATCGCCATGGTCTTTCAATCGTACGCCCTCTACCCCCACCTTTCTGTATATGACAACATGGCATTCGGCTTGAAACTCCGCAAACTGCCCAAGGAGGAGATCAAACGCCGCGTGAACGAAGCCGCGGATATCCTCGGCATTCGAGACCTGCTCGACCGCAAGCCGCGCCAGTTATCGGGCGGTCAGCGCCAGCGCGTGGCGGTGGGACGCGCCATCGTGCGCGAGCCGAAGGTCTTCCTGTTCGATGAGCCTCTCTCGAACCTGGACGCAAAACTGCGCGTGGCGATGCGCGCCGAGATCAGCAAACTGCATCAACGCCTGCAAACCACGTTCATCTACGTGACGCACGACCAGATCGAGGCAATGACCATGGCGACCCGTATTGCCGTCATCAACAAGGGCATTTTGCAGCAACTCGACACGCCGCAAAATCTGTACGACCGTCCCAACAACCTTTTCGTCGCCGGATTCATTGGTTCGCCAGCCATGAACTTCTTCCCCGGCAAACTGCGCAAACAGGACGGCAAATTGCTGGTGGATACAGGAGATTTTTCGGTTACCATTCCGCCCAAACATGCAAAATCCTACGAATCTCATGCGGGCAGGGATGTGATTTTTGGAATTCGTCCCGAGAATATCCACGATGCGGACTTCATCCCGCCAAACATTGACGCCGAGAAGGTCAAGGTAAAAGTGGATGTGACGGAATTGATGGGCAACGAGATATTCCTCTACCTCATCAGCGGGAAGAATACTTTCGTCTCCCGCGTCGACCCGCGCTCGAAATTGCGCGTCGGTCAGGATGCCCAGGTCGCGTTCGACATGGACACCTTCCACATCTTCGACGCCGCCACTGAAGAAGCAATTCGATAAACACACAAAAAGAAAGGAGGTGGTAACCGCCAGCCTGTTGATCGGACATACCCCACTTCCATAGATCAAACCATCAATACTTTCAAGGAGAGAAAGAGAATGAAAAAGAATTTGCTCATCGCATTGAGCGTCCTCATGATCGCCTCGATCGTGCTTACCGCTTGTGGAGCCGCGACGCCCGAACCGGTAACCATCGCATTCTGGGAGCAGGAAGGCGACGACGTGGACGTGTTCATTGACAGCCTGATCGCCGAATTCCAAGCCGCCAATCCCACCATCACGGTGGAACGCACGCACTACGAGAACGAGGCTTTGCGCGATCAGTTCCAGACTGCCTCGCTGGCAAATGCGGCTCCCGATGTCGTGCGCGTCCCGAATGACTTCGCCGGCCCCTTCAGCAAACTCGACATCGTCGCCCCGGTCGATCAGTTGTTCGACGACGCGTTCCTCAACCAGTTCTTTGAAGGCGCGCTGGGACCGGCCGTTGTAGGCGGCACGCAGTGGGGCGTCCCCGACAACTACGGCAACCACCTCATGTTGATCTACAACAAGGACCTGATCGCCGAACCCCCCGCCACTTTTGACGAACTGATCGCCAAGGCGCAGGAACTCACCACCGGCGACGTTCAGGGCTTCGCTTACAACCTGAACGAACCGTTCTGGGGCGCAGGTTTCTATGGCGCCTTTGGCGGATGGCCCCTGGACGAAAACGACAAACCGCAATTCAACAACGAAGCCTTCGTCAACTACCTGACCTTCGTCAAGAAACTCAAGGATGACGGCGTCGTCCCCGCTGAATGCGATTACAACTGCGCCGATACCCTGATGAAGGAAGGCAAAGCCGCCATGATCATCAACGGAGACTGGTCCCTCGGCGATTACACCGCCGCCCTCGGCGACAAGATGGGCGTCGCCCCCGTTCCCACGATCAATGGCAATCCCTACACCGAGATGACCGCAGGCAAGTACTTCATGGTCTCCAAGGCTGTTCTCGACGACGAAGCCAAGAAGGATGCCGTCGTCAAGTTCATCACCTTCATGACCTCTGCCGACGTTCAGAAGAAGTGGTTGGATGAGTTCAAGCGCCTCCCCTCCAACAAGGAAGTCGCCAACGATCCCTCCATCTCCAGCGACCCGGTCCTGGCTGGTTCCATGGCTGCCCTGTCGGTTGGGCGCGGCATGCCCGCCGCCGCTGAGATGCGCTGCGCCTGGGATGCCTGGCGCCCGAACCTGGAAGGCGTGATGGCTGGCACGCTCGACCCGGCCGCCGCCGCCGCAGCCTCACAGACATCCGCCGATGAATGTGTAGCGACACTCCAATAACCCTGCGCGTTTCTTAATCAGAGGGGGAGCCTTCGGCTCCCCCTCGACTTTTCCACTGGTGAGGTTAACATGGAAGACAAATCCAAATTGCGCCGCCTCTTGCCCTACTTGTATTGGATCGTAGGCTTGCTTTCCGGATATTTCCTGCTCAATGCCCTAATCTCGCCATTCGCTTCGGGAATCACGCTCAACCTCGGCATGGTCCTCAAACGATTGGGGGAAATCGGCGGCTTTCTGTTCGCCATCCTGACGGGTCTCGCATTGGTCGAGATCTACTTCTACCAGATTTTCTTCCGCCAGCCGAGCAGCCCCAGGAGCAGGACCACCATTCGCGGATTGCAATACCTGGTGGGGGGAATGACCGTTCTGGCAATATTTTCCTTCTTCGAAAAGACCGACCTGTTCCGCCTGGGGGATAACGTGATCGCGGGCATTGTCCACCTGCCTTTGAACGCTTTCGGCGGCGTACGATCTGCGCTCACCGGCATCGGACTTGCCAAAGGCGCCGCGGGCGCGATCAGCGGAATTGTTTTTACGCTTGTGCTCGCGGGTATCTTCTACGCCATCCATAAAATGAGCGTTCCGCGCGTCAGCAAACTTGGACTGCCCTACCTGTTGATCCTTCCAGCCTTCGTCGGCGTGCTTTTCCTCATCATCTATCCCTTCATGTTCGAGATCAAACTGGCGTTCTCCAACGCCTCGCTTGGCACTCAAGCCACCAAGAACGCCGAGTATGGTTTGATCTATGGCTGGCAAAACCTCGTCACCTTGTTCACAGGCACGGTCGCCAAGGACGCCAAATTCTTCGATGTCTTCCTCCGCACGGTCCTGTGGACCGTCATCAACGTCACCTTTCACGTTGGCGGCGGCATGGGGCTGGCTTTGCTCCTGCACCGCCCGATGAAACTCCAGGGCTTCTATCGCACCCTGCTCGTCTTCCCGTGGGCGATCCCCACCACCATCGCGGCAATGGCGCTGCGGAACGAATTCGACAGCCGCTACGGTCTCTTCAACATCCTGCTCACCGACCTAAACTCCTGGTTGGTCGGCGTCAGCCAGGGGACGGTCAACGTCCCACTATTGGGCGATGCCTTCAACTGGCTGGCTTCCAACATCGGGCCCGTCAGTTGGAAGCAGGATCCGTTCTGGGCATTCGTTTCCATCCTGATCTCCAACATCTGGCTCGGTATTCCCTTCATGTCCGTCATCATCCTCGGCGGCTTGCAAAGCATTTCGCAGGAATATTACGAAGCCGCCGAAATTGACGGCGCCAGCAAATTCCAGATGTTCCGCAACATCACCCTGCCGCTCCTGCGCCCGGTGCTGACCCCCGCCATCATCCTCGGCGTGGTGTGGACCTTCAACAAATTCGACGTGATCTACCTCATCACACAAGGCGGACCGCAGGAAAAGACCGACATCCTGGTTTCGTCCATGTACAAAGCCGCCTTCCAGTTCTACCGTTATGGGTTTACCGCCATGTTCGCGCTGGTCATCTTCGTCATCCTGTTGATCTTCACCCTGATCTACCTGAGAGCGTCCGGCGGTCTGAAATCCGCCACCGAGTAATGAGGAGCCGATATGAACTCGACAACATCCAAACCCGTATCGCCCGTGACCAAAGCCCTGCGCTGGTTCTTCGTGCGCAGCCGCGGCGACAGTCCCTTCAAAACCATCCTGATCCACGCCACGCTGATCGTCGCTTCGATCATTGCCGTTTACCCCGTTCTGCGCGTCGTGACCATCTCGCTGCGTCCCAACGACACCCTGCTTACCACCAGCCTGCGCATCATCCCCGAAAACGCCACCCTCGATAATTACAAGGAAGTGCTATTCGGCGCGCCCGAGAAGAACCGCAAATCCGATTTCTTCCTGTGGATCTGGAACTCGTTCTCCATCGTTTCGGTCACATCCATCATCAGCATGATCCTGGCGGCGATCAGCGCCTACGCCTTCTCGCGCTTCAAATTTCCAGGGCGCGCCGTCGGGCTGGTCTTCCTGCTCACGACGCAGATGATCCCCGCCGGCATGTTGCTCCTCCCGCTCTTCATCATGCTGGCGCAGCTCCAAATGATCAACACCGCCCTCGGCTTGATCATCGCCTACTCGGTCAGCACCGTTCCGCTCACCATCTGGACGCTCAAAGGCTACTACGACACCATCCCTGTAGACCTCGAAGAAGCCGCGCTCATTGACGGCGCCAACCGTTTCACCGTCTTCACCCGCATCATCCTGCCGCTCTCCACGCCCGCGCTTGCCATCGCCTTCCTCTTTAGTTTCATGGGCGGCTGGAGCGAATACCTCGTGGCGCGCGTCGTCCTCCAAAAGAACGATATCTACACCTGGCCCCTGGGCATTTTCACCTACGCCCAGCAGTTCACCGTTGCCTGGGGACAATTCTCCGCCGCCTCGGTGCTGATCGCCATCCCTGTGATGATCCTGTTCCTGTACTCGTCGAAATGGCTGATCTCGGGCTTGACGCTCGGAAGCGTCAAGGGGTAGGGACGCCAAAACCGACCAGGGCGGTCCGCATGACCGCCCTTTTTTTACGGATGAAACGCATGCGTAAACTGATCCTCCTCCTACTCCTCGCCTCCCTCCTGACCTCGTGCCTGCCTGCCGCCTCGACGGAAATTTCCACCGCCCCGGCCGATTCCCCCTGGTGGAGCGACGCGGTCTTCTACGAGATCTTCGTCCGTTCGTTCTACGACAGCGACGGCGACGGCATCGGCGACTTCAATGGCGTCACCCAAAAACTCGATTACCTCAACGACGGCGATCCAAACACAACCACCGACCTGGGCGTGACCGGCATCTGGCTCATGCCCATCTTCCCCTCCCCCTCCTATCACGGCTACGACGTGACCGACTATTACGGCGTCAACCCGCAATACGGGACGATGGACGACTTCGAGCGGCTGCTCGATGAAGCGCACAAGCGCGGCGTCCGCGTCATCATTGATCTGGTCATCAACCACACCTCCGACCAGCATCCGTGGTTCAGGAACGCAAAAAGGGACGTCAACTCCAAATACCGCGATTGGTACGTCTGGAGCGAAACCGACCCGGGCTACAAGGGACCGTGGAACGAACGCGTCTGGCATTCCTCCACAACGGGCTTCTATTACGGCATCTTCACTCAAAACATGCCCGACCTGAATTTCAACAACCGCGAGGTGACGAAGGAAATCGAGAAGGTCATGGCGTTCTGGCTCTCCGAAATCGGCGTGGATGGATTCCGCATGGACGCCATCAAGCACCTGATCGAAGAACAGAGCCTGCAGGAAAATACCCAATCCACCCACAAGTGGCTGCGGGAGAATTTCTACCCCGCCTACAAATCCCTCGATCCTGAAGCCCTGGCTGTGGGCGAACTCTTCGGCAACGACATGAATTCCATCGCCGGGTATGTCAACGACAAACAATTCGACATGGCGTTCAATTTTCAACTGGCAAACGCCTTCCTCAGTTCGGCAAATTCCGGAAGCGCCTCCTACGTCAACCGCGCCCTGGAACTGAGCGAAAAGATCCTGGATGCGGATCAATACGCCCCCTTCCTGACCAACCACGACCAGGATCGAATCATGTCCGAACTGAGAGGCGACGTGAACAAAGCCAAAGTTGCCGCCTCGCTCCTGCTCGCCTCGCCAGGCACCCCGTTCATCTACTACGGGGAGGAGATCGGCATGGAGGGGCGCAAACCCGACGAGAACATCCGCCGCCCGATGCAATGGAACGCGGAAGCGAACGCGGGCTTCACCACAGGCAGTCCCTGGCGCGCCCCGGACGGGAACTTTACAGAGATCAACGTCGCATCGCAAACGAACGATCCGAACTCCCTGCTTTCGCACTATCGCGCGCTGATCCAGTTGCGGGGGAAACATTCCGCCCTGCGCGCGGGGGCATACCATACGGTCAAGTCGGACAGCCCGAACGTGTTCGCCGCGCTCCGCGTGGACGAGGGTGAGATCCTCCTCGTGATCGTCAATCTCAGCGATCAACCCGTTGACGATTACGGGCTGACGCTTCGGGACGCGGTTTTGGCGGATAAAACCTACAGCGTGGAAACAGTATTTGGGGACGCGCAGGCGCAAGGTCCGCAGGCGACGCGAGGCGTCTTCGAGAATTACGAACCCATGACCGAACTCCCGCCCTACTCCACGTTCATAGTAAAATTCCAACCCTAACTCCACTCAAAGAGGCAAACGACAATGACCACACCAGACTGGGTACAAGACGCTGTCTTCTATCAAATCTTCCCGGATCGTTTTGCAAAAAGCCCGCGCAACCCTGCAAGTAATTTACCCTTCGAACCCTGGGACTCGCCGCCCACCGTGCACGGATTCAAGGGCGGCGACTTGTACGGCATCGCGGAAAAACTGGATTACCTGAAGGATTTGGGAATCACGGCTCTTTATCTCAACCCGATATTTGCCTCCGCTTCGAATCACCGCTACCACACCTTCGATTATTACGCGGTTGATCCGCTGCTGGGCGGGAACGATGCGCTTCGATTCCTGCTCGACAAGGCACACAGGAAAAATATGCGCGTGGTTCTGGACGGCGTGTTCAACCACGCCTCGCGCGGCTTCTGGCAGTTCCATCACGTGTTGGAATGCGGCGACGGATCACCCTACAAGGACTGGTTCCACTTCGACCCCGAACGCCTGGCAGGGAAAAAACATTGGGGCGCGTATCCCGGTCCACACGAACTCAAGGCATTGCAGCACGGCGAGGACAGCCTGACCGCCATCGGGTATCGCGGCTGGTGGAACCTCCCCGCCCTGCCCAAATTCAACACAAATTCGCCCGCAGCGCGCGAGTTCCTGTTGGGGGTCGCGGAACACTGGATCAAATTCGGCGCGGACGGCTGGCGGTTGGACGTTGCAACGGAAATTGACGACGATGCCTTCTGGCAGGAGTTCCGCCAGCGCGTGCGGAAGATCAACCCGGAAGCCTACATCGTGGCGGAGATCTGGCACGAGTCGCGGCGCTGGCTGCAGGGCGATCAGTTCGACGCCATCATGAACTACGACGTGACCAAACCGGTCATCGCCTTTTTTGGCGGGAAACACCTCGACCTGAAGGTTGTCCATCAACAATCGAACTATCACGGGATCCATCACGCCATTGACGCGCACGAATTCGCCGACCGCATTGACCACAACCTGGGGCTTTACAAACAGGACATCACCTACTCGCAATTGAACCTGCTCGACAGTCATGACACGCCGCGTTTCCTCTCGTGCGTCAGCAGGAACAAGGATTCGCTCAAACTGGCGTGGCTCTTCATGTTCACCTACCCCGGCGCGCCGTGCGTCTATTACGGCGATGAGATCGGCGTGGACGGTCAGCACGATCCCGATTGCCGCAAGTCCTTCCCGTGGGAGGAAAGCAAATGGGACAAGGGTCTGCTGGGCTACGTGAAGGAATTGATCGCGCTTCGCAAAAAGAATCCCGCCCTGCGGCGCGGCGACTTCAAGCGATTGTGGTCTGCGAATGGCACGTACGCGTTCTCGCGCTCGCTCAACGGGAGGACGTTCGTCGTGGCGGTCAATGTATCGGATTCGCCTCAGCAGGTTCACGTCACGCATGAAGCGAAGAGGGTGCCGAGCCCGGTCTTTGGCAAAGCGTCGGACATCAAGGTTGACGAGCGGCTCAGGTTCACCATCCCCGCGAGGAGCGGGGTGGTGTTGAAGTAGATCAAGTACTCCATACCGCTTTGACCAGTTCCGGCAATATCTCCCCCGATTTGCCCTGAAAGAAGTAATCCGCTTTGGGTGTGAGCGGCGTCGGTTCGGCGTTGATCTCGACCAGCGCCGCGCCGCGGTTGCGCGCGGCATACGCCAGCGATGCGGCAGGCTGGACCACGCCCGACGTGCCGATCGAAAAGAAGACCTCGCACGAACGCGCCGCCTCCACCGCGGCTTCGAGTTGGTCGCGCGGCAGCGCCTCGCCGAACCAGACGACGTCCGGTCTCAGCAAGCCGCCGCAGATTTCACAGCGCGGCACGGATTCGGCGTCGTCGCCCCAGGTTTCCGTGAACGTATAACATTCCGAACAGCGCACGCGTTGGATGTTGCCGTGCAGTTCCAAGACCCTGAAGGTCTCGAAGACCTTCAGGGTCTGTGCGGCAAGCTGATGCAAGCCGTCCACGTTTTGGGTAATGAGAGTAAAGTTGGGAATGCGTTTCGCGATTTCCACCAGCGCGTAATGACCGGGGTTGGGTCTCACGGCTTTGACGGCTTCGCGCCGCCACGCGTACCAATCCCAGACGAGTTTGGGGTCGCGGGCAAAGGCTTGGGGGGAGGCGAGGTCTTCCGGTTTATATTGCTTCCACAATCCGTCCTGCGCGTCGCGAAAGGTACGGAGTCCGCTCTCCTGTGAGACTCCGGCTCCTGTAAGCGCAGCCAGGCTCGAGGTCCGAAGAAGAAGCGTGATGAGTTGCGGGGGAAAGGTCAAAGTCCGCACTTCGCCAGCGACAGGTTGCGGTCGTAGAGTTGGGTGCGCCCGAGGATCTCGTTCTTCTCGTTGACCGAGACGAACTGGTATTCGATCCACGCGTTCTTGTAGGCGAAGTACCGCCGGAGGTTGTACGTCTCGATGTTGTAATTGAAGGAGCCGTCCGCCACCTTGATCATTTCCGCGCCCGCGCTCCATTCGCCGACGTTGAGCGTGTTCTGTTTATCGCGCAGGCGCAGGAACATGTAGACGCGGTCGGTGCGTTCGGGGTCGTCAACGAAGACGGTCATCTTGATACTGCGCGTGGTGCAAGCCCCCTCGCCCCAGTACAAGGTGGCGGCGGAATACAGGATGCCCTTGAATCCCACGTTCTGGCTGAAGAACGTGACGCTGCTCATATCGTTGATGAATTGCTCCGAGAACGTGGGAAGCGGGATCAACGTCGGGGTGGAGAAGGCAGGGGTATCCGGCACGAGGGGCGTATGGGTGGGCGTAAACGTGACGGGGGTGTTGGTGGAAACGGCGAACAGGTCGCGGGTGGGGATGCGGGTGACGGTCGGTTGGGGCGTGGCGGTATCCGCAGGGACAGGTATGGTGGGAGTGGTCAGAAGCTGGGTGAGATCGGGCAGTTCGAATCCGGCGCAACCGGCAAGCAATGTGGTCAGCAGGAGGAGCGTGAGGGTCTTTTTCATGGCGGATCCTATGGTGGAGGGGGGCAATGTCTCGTTCATGGATACAAGGCGTTACAGTGCGTGACCGAGACGCTGGTGCGATCCACGACGGAACGACCGAGGACGGTCAGCCCGACGGTCGAGGCGACCAACTGGTATTGAAGCCAGGCGTCCTCGAAATTCTCGTAGCCTTCGATCTGGTCGAGGTGAAGCCGGTAGAAATATTTGCCCTGGTCGTTGTCCTTCATAATGGCGCCCGCGCCCCATTCGGTGCCGCGTCCGCTGTATTTATCCTGCAGGCGGACGAAGAGAAGCACGTATTTCAATCGCCTCACGGGGGTCACGGTGGCGGTGAACATGATGGAACGGTCGCCGTCGCAGGTATATCCCCACACCAGTTGGTTTGTGGATCGTTGAACGAATTGGAAGATGTTGGGCGAGGGTGTGTACAGGCTGGGGTCGAGCGTTTCGAGCGTGATGGTCGGGCGCGGGGTTCTCGTGAGGGTCGGCGTGCGGGAAGGTCGTATGGAGGGATCGGTCGCGGCGGGCGTCTCCGTCGGCGCCTGGGTGTTGAGCGAAAACGGGTCGCGCGTGGGGGTCGGCGAGGGGAAGCGGGTGACGGTCGGCGCGGGCGTGTTCGTCGGCTGCGGCGACGGCGAAACCGGAGGCGGAAAGTTTGGAAACGGGATGGCGTCGCACCCGCCGATCGCGACGGCGAGAAGGAGGATGACGATCTTTTTCATTATAGTGTTGCGCATGGGTCCTCGAAGAAATGACGCGGACGATTTCAGCAGGAATTTGGAATCCGGCGGCTTGCCGTCGAGCAAGGCGGGAGCCAGTGTCGCCATGGCGCCGCGCGACGCTCCCCGAGTCCAAAATCGTGACGAACCGAATTTTATCAATTGTATCCTGTTTGGAGGGGATTGTTCCGCCTTTCGACCCTGTTCGCTCGATTGACTTGCGCTTCTTTCCCGACCTGGAAACTGATCCGGCAAAACGACTCTCTGCCGCCGATGCGGCTGATTCTCACGGTTCCCATTGCGGCTGCCAGTCGGGTTCGGGGTTGTCGGTGACCTGGCGCATGGACGAGCCGTCGGCGCGCATGACGAAGATGTCCGCCTGGTCGTCGTTGCGTAACGAGTTGAAGGCGATCCACTCCCCATCGGGCGAATAGGAGGCGGAGGCGTTGTTCCCGCCGTCGGTGAGTTGCGAAGCGGTCTCCGCCTCCACGTCTACGCGGAAGATATCCTTATCGCCCGGCAGTCCCGCGTAGATGAGCAGGTATCTCCCATCCGGCGACCAATCGAGACTGCCGCCGATCCCCTGCAAGCCCCGCGTCAACTGGCGCACGTTCGCGGCGTCCGCGTCCATGAGGAAGATCTCGTAGGAGTCGGGGCGATCCACCGCCATGGCAAAGGCGATCGTGTTTCCGTCCGGCGACCAGTCCGCGGCGACGATGTTGTTAGGGGCGGCATACAGCAGTTTTGGGTTATCGCCGGCGCTTTTAACCGTCCACAGAGAGGTGGGTCCCTCTCCGGCGCGGTTGGCGAACAGGATCGTTTCTCCGTCCGGCGAAAAACTCGGCGAGACGACGTTGCCGATGTTATCCGTGAGACGGATCAACCGCGAGCCTTGGAAGACAAACATGAAGAGATCGAAATATCCGCCGTTCTGATTCGAGGCGTAGACGATGGATGCGCCCGACGGCGAGTATACGGGATAGTAATTGTGCGCCTGAACGTTCGTGATCTGCTGATAGCCCGTCCCGTCCGCGTTGACGAGGCACAATTGGTTGAAGTCGCCGCGCGTGCAGGTGAAGATGATGCGCCCGATGTGAGGCTTGGTCGGCTTGGGGAGAGGGGTAAAGGTCGGCAGGGGAGTCGGAAGGTCGGGATCTGAGGCGCTGAAGTCCCCCAGGTTGAGATTTGCGGAGGGGATCATCAAACATAACCCGACAGCGATCACGACGAATATCAATCCCAGCGGCAAACGGATGCCGCGCGAAACGTTTCTTCTCGAAAAGATGCGCCGCCGGGACATAAGAGGTATTCGAATTTTACATCAGAGTCCACTGCAAAAAGGTCTTTTTTCACCGCGAAGGCGCGAAGGACGCCAGGATTTTTTTAAGAACCAGATTCAAGAGCCGAATCTTTTTCGATCCAAATTTGTATTTCCTCCTTCGCGGTGAGACCTTTGATTTTTCAGGAGACTCAGGAGCGCCTCGTTACGGTTTTCACGCCATGAAAAAATTGGTGCTTGTATTTCGTCCCTGATTTCTATACAATGAATTCGCAATCGAACATGCGGACTTTCCGCGAAAGGAGGTGATCGTATCGGGTACGCAGGAACGGTTTTGTCGTCGAAACCAGGTTTATAACTTTTACGCTCGACAATGAGGAGACATATTATGAATAGCAAGGTCTTTCCGGTAATAGCAGCCTTCGTGTTGATCGCCAGCTTGATCGGCGTGGCGCCTGTCGCGGCGACCGCCGACCATGCTCCGCTCCAGCAGTTCAAATCGCCACAGGCGAAATTCAGCGAAGCCGTTGCGTTCGACGTATCGTCCGCCTTTCGCGATCTGGCAAAACCGGCCGGGGTCCGGGCGGCAGGCAGCCCTGAGTCGGAACCGCTGGAAATTCGTCCGGAGCGCGGTCCGCAGGTTCAGGATCGCGGGTTCTCCGGGGATGATGCCGTGAGCGCGGCGCAGTCGGCAATGCCTTTTGCCAACCCGCCTGGCGCGCCATCCAGCCCCCTCTCGAATTTCGAGGGGATCAGCAACACGGATAATTTCAACCTGTTCGGGTTCCGCGTCAACCCGCCCGACCCGGTGGGCGACGTCGGTCCAAGGCATTACGTCGAGATGGTAAACCTGGCATTTGCCGTCTACGACAAGCAGGGCAATTTGCTGATGGGTCCCGCCGCCATCGGGGACCTGTGGGCTGGTTTTGCAATCGAGGATTGCACCGATCCCTCGGGCGACCCGATCGTTCTCTACGATCAACTCGTGGGACGCTGGATACTCAGCCAGTTCACCACGCGCGGACTCGACGATCCGTCCCTGCCCTTCTACAACTGCGTCGCCGTTTCCAAGACGGGCGACCCGACCGGCGCTTATTATCGCTACGCGTTCATCACTCAGCCGGATACGGTGGACGGCGGATACTTCTTCCCCGACTATCCCAAGTATGGCGTGTGGACCGATTCGTACATCCTCACCACCCGCGATTTCGGCTTGATTGATCAATACGGCATCAGCGTATATGCGCTGGAAAAATCCAAGATGATCTCCGGCAATCCCAAAGCGCGCGCGGTCCAATTCTTCCTGGACTCGAACGAAGTGCCGATCTATCTGATCGGCGACGGCTTGCTCCCGCCGGACATTGACGGCACGCGCCGACCCCAGGCGCAGATTGCCGCGCCGATCGTCGGCACCATGGACGACGATCACCCGTACGGCGCGCCCTTCGACGCGTTGAACATCTTCGAGTTGAGCGTGCTGTGGAATTCCAAGCCGACCGCCTCCCTCACTTTTGCGGCGCAATTGCCGGTCGCTTCGTTCGACTCCGTCTTCCCGTGCGCGCCGACGCCGCGTGACTGTCTGCCGCAGCCCGGCATCGTCAGCCCGGCTCAATATCTCGACATCCTCTCCTACCGCCAGAGACCGACCCATCGCCTCGCATATCGCAACTTTGGCGGCTATGAGACGCTGGTGACCAACCAGTCCGTCGAGGCTATGTTCGGCGTCGCCGGTGTGCGCTGGTACGAGATCAGGCGGACGGGAGGCGCATACTCCGTGTACCAGCAGGGAACGTACGCGCCCGGCGACGGCGTTCACCGCTGGATGGGAAGCGCCGCGATGGACAAGTACGGCAACATCGCCATCGGTTACAGCGTGGTCAACGGCGTGGACGTGTATCCCGGCATCCGTTATACCGGGCGGCTGGCTGGCGATCCGTTGGGCGCAATGACCCTCAGCGAAGGGATCGTCATCAACGGGACCGGCGTGCAACTCACCACCAATTCCCGCTGGGGCGATTACACCTCCCTGAACGTTGACCCGGTGGACGATTGCACGTTCTGGTACGTCAACGAGTACTACACCGCTGCGGGTCAGGCAAGCAGCCTCGCGGGCTGGCAGACGCGCATCGCCAGTTTCAAATTGCCGGGTTGCAAGTGATCTTGGGGGTCATCATCCAGGCAGTTCGAAAGAAAACAAGTTCATAAAGCGAACCTCCCCCATCCTGTGAATCAGGATGGGGGAGGTAGTCTTTTCTAAAAGACGGGAATTGGGCGTTTACCCCAGCAGCCTGGTAAACTCCATCCCGGGGAGGGGGTGACTCAGCAGGTATCCCTGCACGCTGTCGCAGAATTGAGAACGCAGGAAGGCGAGTTGCTCGTCTTTTTCCACGCCTTCCGCGACCACTTCGAGCCCGAGGGAACGAGCCATGGAAATGATCGCCGTGACGAGGGTCTCGTTCTTGCGATTGAGGTGAATATCCTGGATGAAGGATTGGTCAATCTTCAGGACCTTGAGCGGGAACTGTTTCAGGTAACTGAGCGAGGAATAGCCGGTCCCGAAATCGTCGAGCGAAGTATGCACCCCCAGCGCGTTCAACTCGTTCATGATCTTGATGGTGTATTCCCTGTCGCGCACCGCGACGCCCTCCGTGATCTCCAGGCGCAGGGCGTCGCTCGGCAAGCCCGTCTCCGAAAGGATCTGGGCAACCTTACCCACCAGGTTTTTATCCTGAAACTGACGTGCGGAAATGTTCACAGACACCCAAAAACCGGGATGTCCCGCTTCCCTCCAGGCTTTGACCTGCGCGCACGCCGCGCGCATGACATATTCCCCGATCGGCAGGATCAGTCCCGTATCCTCCGCCGCCTGGATGAAATCCTGCGGGGGGAGCACTCCCCTGGTGGGATGCGACCAGCGGATCAACGCCTCCGCCCCGATCAGCTTGCCGCTCGCAAGCGAGACGATCGGCTGGTAATGGATCAACCATTCCTTTCGTTCGACGGCGCGCTTCAACTCCCCTTCGAGACGGATCAGTTCGATGGCGCTGATGTGCATGGCGTTGTCGAACAACTGGTGCTGGTTTCCGCCCTGGGCTTTGGCGTAATACATGGCTGAATCGGCGTCGCGCAGGAGTTCCCCGGCGGTGGTGTAGTCCTTGTTGAACATGACAATGCCGATGCTTGCGGTCGGCGATCGCTCCACCGCGCCGAGCGTGGTGGTCGTCTTCAACTGTCCCTTGATCCGTTCCGCCACCCGCCTCGCGTCGTTGACGTCCTTTACGACGTCGAGCAGGATGGCGAATTCATCCCCGCTCAGACGGGAGACCGTATCCTCCGGACGCAGGCATTTTTGCAGGCGCTTGGCGACCGTGATCAGCAATTGGTCGCCGACCACGTGACCGAGGCTGTCGTTGACCAGTTTGAAACGGTCGAGGTCGAGGAACATGACCGCGAACAGGTCGTTGGGATTCCGCTTCGTGCGCTCGATGCGATTCTGCAAACGGTCCAGAAAGAGGACGCGGTTCGGCAGTCCGGTCAGCGCGTCGTGGACGGCGTCGTGAGCCAGGCGCTCTTCAGCCAATTTGCGGGCGGTGATATCCGATTGCGATCCCGCCATGCGGTACGCAATGCCGTTGGCGTCGCGCACTGCCAGCCCACGACTGAGCGCCCACAGGTATTCCCCGCTGGAATGTCGAATCCGGTATTCACACTCGAAGTGAGGGGTCAACCCCTTGAGGTGCGAAACGAGATTCGCCTGGAGTTGCTTCCGATCTTCTGGATGAATCAGTTTGAACCATTCATTGGGGTCCGAGCCAAGTTCGTCCTCCCTGTAACCAAGCATCTCCTTCCAGCGGGCTGAATAGTAGATTTCGTTCGCCTTCAGGTTCCAGTCCCATATACCGTCGTTGGCGGCGCGGACAGCCAGGGCGTAACGTTCCTCGCTCTCGCGCAGTTTGCGCTCCATGCCGTGTTTGTAAAGCGCCATGGTGATATTGGACTTCAGGTCGCGCGCTTCGAACGGCTGGATGATAAGTCCGTAAGCCTGCGCCAGCATGGCGGTCTTCAGGGTGAGCGTATCGGCGTGGGCGCTGACGAACACGACCGGGATGCCGAAATTGTCATGGATACGCTTCGCCGCCTCGATCCCGTTGATCCGGCCCTGGAGGCGAATTTCCATAAGCGTCAGATCGGGGCGCATCTCCTCCACTTTTTGGATGGCGATCTCGCCTCGATCCGCCTGCCCGGCGACAACGTAACCCATGTTTTCCAGAGCGGCGGCGATCTGCTTCGTCACCGCGTTGTCGTCTGCTGCGATGAAAATACTCTCTTTTGACATACTGCCCTTTTTGTCCTTGCTCCAGCGCGCGACGGCTTGCGGACGCCTTCAGAATTGGAATGAACGGGACGCCGACAAGAACCGACCCCATCCCGCGAATACCGGTCCAATGGATTGGTGAGAGTGTATCAAGACTCCCGTTTATTTCAGTTATCACCTTTGCAAGTAATGGGATTGTAATTACGAGCGCGTCCATTGCCCGCCACCCCTCCCAACCAGACAGGGAGGAACTTACAAGACATCCCCCCCATGCGGTACAATTCTCTCGATCCTCCGCTCTTCTCCCACTTTTTACCTCCCACTTTCCACTTTCCACTTTCCACTTTCTACTTTCCACTCTCTACTTCCCACTTTCCACTCTCCACTTTCCACTTCTCACTTTCCACTTTCCACTCTCCACTTCCCACTTCCCACTTTCCACTTTCTCCTTCCCACTTTCTCCTTTCCACTTCCCGCCATGCCCTCCATCGAAGTCGCCAACCTCCAAAAAACATTCCAGATCAAACGCAAAGCCGAAGGGCTGGGCGGCTCGGTAAGGTCGCTGGTCAAACCGCAATACAGTTCCATCGCAGCCGTGCGCGGGCTTTCGTTCCAGATGGAAGCAGGGGAACTGCTCGGCTTCATCGGTCCGAACGGCGCGGGCAAATCCACCACCATCAAAATCCTCACAGGCATCCTGCATCCCAGCGGCGGCGAGGCGAAAGTGCTGGGCTTCGTCCCGTGGCGCGAACGGCAGAAACTCGCCTATCACATCGGCACGGTCTTCGGTCAACGCCCGCAACTCTGGTACCACCTCCCCGCCATGGATACGTTCCGCCTCTTCGGAAAGATCTTCGAGATCGAAGACAACGAGACAAAAAAGCGCATCGCCTTTCTCGCTGAAGCCTTCGAGATCAAAGACCTGTTGGAGACTCCCGTCCGCAAACTCTCGCTCGGGCAGCGGATGCGCTGTGAAGTCGCCGCCTCGCTTCTTCACCGCCCGAAGTTGATCCTGCTCGATGAGCCTTCCATCGGCCTGGACGTGGTCGCCAAACAACGCATCCGAGACGCCATCCGTGAAATGGCGCGACTCGAAAACGTGGGCGTCCTGCTCACCTCTCACGATGCGGGCGACCTCGAAGCCTTGTGCAAGCGCGTCATCATCATCAACCACGGGCAGATCGTCTACGAAGACAGGGTCTCGAACCTCAAACGCAAATACCTCACCTCCAAACTCGTGGAGGTGCGTTACGCCGACCAGGTGTCCAAATCCTTTGCGGTGGACGGCGCGGAGGTGTTGAAGGTCGGCGCGTACGGCGTAAAACTGCGCTTCGACACGCGTACAACACCCGTCGAAAAGATACTATCCCACCTGACGGGCGCGGGAAGCGTCGTTGACATCACCATCTCCGACCCGCCGCTCGAAGAGGTGATCCCGAAGCAATCCCCACTTTGCAGGAAAATCTATGGCAACAGGAGATTGCTTCTCGAAGACTCGCAACGACATGAGGGAAGTTAATAATTTACTGACCCTGAGCGAGTTGACAGGCGAGTGTAGTCGAAGCGCCGTTACACGTCATTCTGAGCGGAGCGAAGAAACGCTAACGACATCCCAAAGACCCTTCGCTGCCGCTCAGGGTGACAGAGAGGAAAACCCATGCCCAACTATCGCGTAACAGCAGGCGCATTGAGAATTCGTTCCGGTCCCGGTACGAACCATTCCACCATCGGCATGTTGTATCGAAACAATATCGTCGAGGGAGGAGAGATCGCGAACGAGTGGGTCCGCGTCAGGACGCAGGACAACGTGACGGGTTGGAGTCATCGAGCCTACCTGGAATTGATGGAGGAAACCCCGCCGCCCTCCGAGGGCGGGGAAAAGTATCGGGTGGACGCGGCCAGCCTCAATTTACGTCAGGGACCCGGGACGAATTACGCGGCGATCGGTTCGCTGAAGAAAAGCGAAATGGTGGATGGACTCGCCGTCTCCCCCGATGGCGGCTGGGCGCAGGTGCGGAAGTCCACAGGCGTCACCGGCTGGGCGTCGCTCAAGTACATGACCCTCATCCCCGCGCCGCCGCCCGCCAGTTCGACGGACATGGTCATGCTCGTCACGGTGGATACGCTGAACGTGCGCTCCGGTCCCGGCACGGGATATTCGATCGTCGGAAAGGTCAATCGAGGAAACAGGCTGGTGTTTTTGAGCGCGACGCCGGATTGGAAGTGGGTCAACGTGAAGACTCCGGTGGATAAGACGGGCTGGTGTTCTGCGAAATACCTGATGGAACTGAACGACCTGCTCGCCTCGCCCGAAGATTACCCAGCCACCGGCTTCCACCGCGCGCTGGCTGACGACCTGTCCATGCGGGAGGGGGCGGATAATCATTATCCCGCGGTGGCGGAACTGGCGTTCAACAGCGTCGTCGTCGTGGATGAAATTTCAGCCGACGGAAAATGGAAACATTGCGAGAACGCCTGGGGCGAATCGGGATGGTATCCCATCGAGAGGCTCGCGCCGCTGGGAGAGGTCGCCATCCAAAAGAGCGAAGAGGAATTTCCGTGGCTTCCAATTGCCTTCGCCGAATTCGGCACGCACGAGGTGCCGGGCGCACAGCATAACCCGCGCATCGTGGAATACCTGATGAGCACGGACCTGGCGCAGAAATATCCCTCCCTGCCCGACGAAACGGACTGGTGCGCGGCGTTCGTCAACTGGTGCATCGAAAAGGTCCGGCTTCCCTCGATGAATTCCGCGCTCGTCAATCCCTGGCGGAGTTGGGGGGCAGCCAGTCCCCTTCCGCCGAAGAGAGGCGCAGTGACCACGTTCCTGTGGGACGACGGCTGGGCGCACGTTTCGTTCCTGTTGGGCGAGATCGGCAATTACGTCGTTTGTCTCGGCGGCAACCAGAGCGACGCGGTGTGGATCTCGGTCTATCACAAGAAGTACGTGACGAGTTATCGGATATATCAGGTTTGAGGAGGGATCATGGAAAACACGAGCGGCGCCAACAAAACATTTCTCTGGATCGCGGTTGGATGCCTCGCGGTGATCGTGTGCATTCTGGCGGTGGTCCTGTTCGGTTTCGGCGGGTTATACTGGCTCGGTTCGCAAATCCCCGAAAACGTGAATGTGAGAGTCGCCGCCCCGACAAACGCAGCGGTTGGGGATGACGTAAAGATCAGAATCTCCATCACCAACACAGGCTCCGAAGCGATGGAACTTTCCAGCATTGACATCAGCCTGAACTACCTGAATGGATTCAACATCACGCAAGTTGACCCTCCGTATTCGGATGTCAGTCAGTATGACTCGCTGGGCGGCGGCGAAACATTCCAGACCTATTCTTTTTATTTGAACGTAGAACCCGGCGAGGTCCTTACGATCACCTTCATTGGGAAGGCGGTTCTGTCAGGCGACTTCAGGGGCAGCATTGATGTTTGCATTGATTCCGATTTCAACTGTGCGACCAGCATTTCCCGTACATTGATCGAATAACACCGCGCGACACGGATCGGCTACGCGCTGGCGTCAAGGGGATCGAGCGCTGACAAATGCAATCTCCACAATGCGGGTATAATGCCGCCTGCCCCCTGCTCGCAACGAGCATCGAAAAATCAATCGAATAGAGAGAATTCTTTTATGACACCCTTTCCCATTGCCCCGAAGAAACCTCACCACATCACGCAACACGGCGAAACGCGCGTGGACGATTATTTCTGGCTCCGTCGACGCGAGAACCCGGAGGTGATGAATTACCTGCTTGCCGAAATGAAATACCTCGAAGAAGCGATGGGTCACACAAAACCCCTGCAGGACGCGCTCTTCTTCGAGATGAAGGAAAGGATTCAGGAAACCGATTCAACCGTCCCTGCAAAGAGAGGCGGGTATTGGTATTATCAAAGGACGGAGGCGGGCAGGCAGTATCCCATCTTCTGCCGCAAAAAGGATTCGACGGAAAGCCCCGAGGAAATATTGCTCGATCAGAACGCATTGGCGGAGGGGAAGGTCTTTTGCAGCGTCAGCGCGTTCGCGGTCAGTCCCGACGGGAACAAACTCGCCTATTCGGTGGATTACGGCGGCGACGAAACGTACACGATCCACATCAAGGACCTGGCGACGGACGAGGAGTTTCCCGAAACGATCCCCAACGCCCATGGAAGCGTGTATTTTCACACGGGCGTCGAATGGGCGAACGACAACGAGACGATCTTTTACGCGACGCTGGACGAAGCAAAACGCCCGTTCAGGTTGCATCGTCACAGGATCGGGACGGATCCCGCGCAGGACGTTCTGGTCCATTCCGAGGAGGACGAGACCTACTTTTTGATGTTCCACAAGACGCGCGACGACCGATATATCCTCATTGATCTCCACAGCACGCTGACCACCGAAACGCGTTACCTTTCCGCCGATCGTCCCGAGGAAGAACCGAAGGTCTTGTCGCCGCGCGCGCATGGGATCGAATACTACGCCGCCCATCACAAGGGTTATTTCTTCATCATTACGAACGAGAACGCGAAGAACTTCAAACTGGTCAAGGCGCCGGTGGAAAGGTCGAGCCGCGAACACTGGGAGGAGGTTCTCCCCCATCGCCCGGACGTGATGCTCACGTGGCTGGACGCCTTCGAGAACCATCTCGTGTTATACGAACGCAGGGGCGGATTGCAGCAGATCCGCATCAGCGACGCGGACGCGGCGGGCAACGCCAGGTACGTGACATTCCCCGAACCTGCGTATCATTTCGAGCCGGAATCGAATTACGAATTCGACGCGGACAAACTGCGGATCAAATATTCGTCCCTCGTCACGCCTCATTCGATCATTGACATCCATCTGGGCAGCGGCGAATGGGAATTGAAAAAGGAGGAGCAGGTCATCGGCTACGACAAATCGCAATACGTCTGCGATATGATCCACGCAACCGCGCCGGACGGAAAACAAATTCCGATTTCCATCGCGTATAAAAAAGGCTTGCAATTGGACGGGAACAACCCGACTCTCCTGCATGGATACGGCGCCTACGGCGCGACCCTCGAAGCGGAATTCGCCTCCAACCGCGTCAGCCTCCTGGAGCGCGGGTTCGTGTACGCCATCGGACACGTTCGCGGTTCCTCGACTTTGGGACGCGAATGGTACGAGGACGGCAAGACACTCAAAAAGAGAAACTCCTTCACTGATTTCATCGCCTGCGCCGAACATCTCGTCAAGGAGGGATACACGTCGAAGGACAAACTCGCCATCATGGGCGTATCCGCCGGCGGATTGCTCGTCACCGCCTCCATGACCATGCGCCCTGACCTGTTCAAAGCGGTCATCGCCAAGGTCCCGTTCGTGGACGCGATCAACTCGATGAGCGACCCGACCATCCCTCTCACGACGCACGAGTACGATGAATGGGGCAACCCCGCGATCAAGGAACATTATGAGTACATGATGTCCTATTCGCCCTACGACAACGTCAAAGAGACGGAATATCCCAACCTCCTTTTGACGGCGGGCTTCAACGATCCGCGCGTGGGATATTGGGAGCCGGCCAAATTCGCGGCAAAACTGCGCGAGCGCAAAACGGACGACAACCTGCTCCTGCTCAAGACCAACTTCCACGCGGGCCACGCGGGGTCGTCGGGACGATACGAATTTTTGAAGGAGGTCGCCTTCGAATACGCCTTCCTGATTGACAGGCTTTGCAGGTGACGATCGAACTGGAACCGATTGTCGCCTCATGCCCGATGGGTATATAATCCCGCCAGCCTTTATCAATATTTGCAAGGAGGTTTACCATGGATCGTTATCTTGTCGAATCCCCTCACGAAGCCGGTGACTGCGACGCCATCATCAAGGAGATCCACGCGGCGGGATATTTGCATCATTTCGAGTGGGGCTGTCACGACGGCGCGCACTGCGGCTGGGCGATCATCGAGACGGACAACCGCGAACACGCCAGGCAGATCGTCCCCTGGAGGATACGGGACAAGGCGCGCATCGTGAAACTGGAGACGTTCGGAACAGCGAACAAGACGCATTCGGGGAAATGAATCCTTCGCTACGCTCAGAGCGACGTGGACAAGGAGACGTCAATCCATGAAAGCCGTTGTCCGCGAAGCGTATGGCAACAGCCTTGCGTTGAGAATTCCAAAAGCCTTTGCTGTTGACGCTCGAAGAATTGCTCGCGAGCATAACCAAAGATAACCTTCACATTGAAATTGACACGGGATCCGTCTTAGGGTCAGTAAATTATTAACTTCCGGGTCAGTAAATTATTAACTTCCCTCATGTCGTTGCGAGTCTTCGAGAAGCAATCTCCTGTTGCCATAGATTTTCCTGCAAAGTGGGGATTGCTTCGGGGCGAACACCCTCGCAATGACATCCATTTCGTGGAAGGTGAGGGAGCTTATTTTTTTACGAACCCTTAGCTGCAAATCGCCGCCTGAAAAATTCAACGAAGTCATCAGGAAATTAAGCGTCTTGATTCGAGAGCAACTTCAAGGCGTGTAGAGTCTTGCAGAGCCGCATCTCTTATCAGGGGACAACCAACCTCCATAATCCCTGACTTTCTCATCCATAATTCCTCCACAATGGATTGTTATTCTTCAAAAAAATTTCACAGGAGGATTTGGTCCATGGACAATACCGGGGCTTCACTCCGCACAACGGCGCGAGTCGCCGGGTTTACATTTCTCGTCTACATTGCGGCGGGGCTCAGCAGCATGGCGCTCGGCGGCGAGTCGCAGGCGCTGGATTTGCTGAACCTTTTGATGTCCTTCTCCGCCCTCGTGTTGGGCGTGACCCTCTACGCCCTCACGCGCGAGCAGGGACCGATCCTCGCAATGTTTGCCATGATGTGCCGGGTGGCGGAAGGAATTCAATTCGGCGAAAGCGCCATTTATTTCGCCGTGAGCAGTCTTATCTTTTCATGGCTGTTCCTGAAAGGACGGTCAATTCCAACCTGGCTGGCGCAACTCGGCTTGGCGGCTTCGATCTTGCTGGTCGTTGTCCTTCCCCTGCAGCTGGCCGGTTCGTTGGGCGGAGTCGCGTCCTGGGCGTCATCGGTCACGTGGCTGGTATGGCTGCCGATGCTGGTCTTCGAGGTGACGTTGGCATTCTGGTTGACGATCAAGGGCGTTGCCATCTCTGCCCTTCAAAACAGATTGTCGAATAGTTGATTCTCAGTACTTCACGAGAGCGCAACCTACGCAAGGTTTTCGTGATCTACCGATTCTAAATAAAACCAAGGAGAATGAACCATGAAACGTGAAAGCATGTTGATCGAAGTAGATGAATTGTTGAAAAAGATCGAAGAGCCGAATATCCGCATCTACGACGCCACCATCACCGATGATGTGTACCTGGAGCGGCACATTCCCGGCGCGGTTTATTTCGATCACGACAGGTTTTCCGTTCCCGACAGCCCCTACACCTGCACCATCCTGCCTGCGGACAGGCTCGTCGAACAGATCGGCAAGGCCGGCATTTCGAACGATTCGGAGGTGGTGGTCTACGCCTGCGGGATGCTCCCGTATGCCATGCGCGCCTGGTGGGTGCTGCGATATGCAGGGCATGATAACGTACGCATCCTCAACGGCGGGCTTACAGCGTGGATCAATGCCGGGGGCAAAACCGAGCAGACACCAGGTCAGTATGAACCGGCTGTTTTTGTCGGGCATATCAGACCGGGCATGTTCGCGGACAAGGATGAAGTCCTCGCAGCCATGCAGGATAAGGATGTCGCCATCGTGGACGTCCTGCCGCCGGTAAGTTATGAAGGTTCGCACATCCCCGGCTCGCTCAACGTCAATTGCATGGATTTGATGGAGGGCGATTTCAGCCAGGGGTTCGAGTCCCTTCTGCCGAACGAGGAACTTGCGCCGCGCTTGAAGGAAGTTGCAAGACACAAACGCATCATCACGTATTGCGGCGGGGGAATCGCAGCGACGGTCAACGCGGCGGCTCACCTGCTGACCGGGCATGAAAATGTGGCGGTGTACGACGGCTCCCTGTACGAATGGCTCGGAGAGGGAATGCCCGTCCATGGGAACGGAAACTGGGAATTCTGGAAGTTGAAATAATCAACCACCCCAGTAAGGATGCTCTCATGAAGGCAATTCGCTACGAGACGTACGGTCCGCCGGAAACGCTTCAACTCAAAGAAGCGGACGTCCCCGCACCCGGGAATCGGCAAGTGCTGGTGAAGGTTCACGCCGCCTCCATCAACGCCATGGATTGGCGGCGCTTCGCCATGCCTTCGATCATGACGCGTTTGTTTACCGGTGGGTGGATCAAGCCGAAAGACGCCCTCATCGGCACAGACGTCGCTGGAAGAGTCGAAGCGATAGGCGAACACGTCACGCGCTTCAAACCCGGAGACGAAGTATTCGGGTTTGCGCACGGTTCCTTCGCGGAGTATGCGCTTTCCCGCGAATCCAATCTGACCTTGAAACCCGCCAACCGTTCCTTTGAAGAAGCCGCCGCGACGCCGGTGGCGGCGTTGACCGCCCTCCAGGGCTTGCGCGACGCGGGGAAAATCCAGCGCGGGCAAAAGGTTTTGATTCACGGAGCATCGGGAGGCGTGGGGTCTTTTGCCATTCAGATCGCCAAATATTATGGCGGTGAAGTGGCCGCCGTATGCAGCACAAAAAGCCTCGAAATGGCGCGTTCCATCGGCGCAGATCACGTCATTGATTACACCAGGGAGGATTTCGCCCGAAAAGTGGAGCGATACGACTTGATCTTTGCCGTAAACGGATACCGCTCGCTTTTTGCCTACAAGCGCGCCTTGAGATCGCAGGGAATTTACGTCTGCGCGGGTGGCGCACTGCTTCAATTCATTCAAGCCATGGTCTTCGGACCGTTGATGTCAACACAGGGCGGCAGGCAAATGCGCAGTATGGGGATCGCGAAAGTGAACCAGGAGGATTTGGTATTTCTGGCTGAACTTCTGGGAGCATGCGCACTCCATCCCGTCATTGATCGGCGTTATCCATTAAGCGACATCGTTGAAGCCTTCCGGTACGTGGAAGGTATTCATCCACAGGGAAAAGTCGTCGTTCAAATTGCATGACAACACCAACGCTTCGCTTACACAACCTCCGCAATCCCTGACAGGCTCATCCATGATTTCTACACACCAGGCTGATACATTGTGTGCGTAAACCAAATCACTTACCACTGGAGGTAAAAATGTCTCAAAACGGTTTTGCTTTTCGTTTGATCGGCGTGCTGCTCCTGATCGGTCTCGTCGCCGCAGGCGGATACATGACCTATCGCGCGGGCGTAACACAGGGAATCGCACAGGCGCCTGAGGTGGCAACCGCCATCTCGAACGCCGCCGAAAGCGGACAACCGCTCCCGCCGATTTATGGCTACCGTCCGTACGGGTTCGGCTACCCTCATCGCTTCGGATTCTTCCCGTTGGGCGGCATCTGTCTCTCCATCTTTTTCCTCTTCCTGTTCTTCGGATTGTTGAAGATGATCTTCTTCCGCCCATGGCGTCACGGTCACATGCACGGGTCATGGGGCAGGAAATGGGAAGGCAGCGTCCCGCCCATGTTCGACGAGTGGCACAAAAAGGCTCACGGGCAAACGACAAGCGCTGGCGAGGAGGGGGAGAAGTAGAAAGTGGAAAGTGGAAAGTGGAAAGTAGAAAGTGGAAAGTAGAAAGGGAGAGGGGAAAGGGAAGAGGGAAGAAACCCACCTGCTCCCCTTCCTTCCACCCTTCGACTTCGCTCAGGGCAAGCTTTCCACTCACCACCCTTCGACTTTGCTCAATGCAAGCCTTCATAATTCATAATTCATCCCTTATACTCCCCCCATGCCCCAACTCATCCTCGTCGTCGAAGACGAACCCAAGATCGCCCGCATCGCGCGCGACTACCTGGAGAAAAACGGATTCCGCGTCCTCATCGCCGCCGACGGTCAATCCGCCCTGACGACTGCCCGCCGCGAAAAACCCGACCTCGTCATCCTCGACCTCCTCCTCCCCAACATGGACGGGCGCGAAGTCTGCCGCATCCTGCGCCGCGAAAGCGACGTGCCGATCATCATGCTCACCGCGCTCGCCGAGGAGATTGACCAGGTCACGGGTCTCGAGATCGGCGCGGACGATTACATCACCAAGCCCTTCTCTCCTCGCGCGCTGGTGGCGCGTGTGAGGGCATTGCTCCGCAGAACGCGCGGTCAAGTCAAAGCGCCGGGCATCGTCCGCGTCGGCGGACTTGAAATTGACGCTGAAAAATACAACGTCAGTTTCGACGGCGCGCCCATCAAACTCACGCCCAACGAATTCAAACTGCTTCATCTGCTCGCCAGCCGCCCCGGTCAAACCCTCACCCGCGAACAATTGCTGGACGACCTGCACGGCGCCGCCTCCAGCATGGATCGCAGCGTGGACTCGCATATCAAGAACCTAAGAAAGAAGATCGAAACCGCGTCAGGCGAATCCATGATCGAGACGGTGTACGGGATCGGCTATCGGTTTGTGAACAAGTCAGGGAATGAGACATGAATTACGAGAAACAGGTAACGAGGGTTATATTCTGCTTAACCTTAATTGGTTTACTCCTGGTCATGTCATGCTGAGCGAAGCGAAGCATCTCTATCCTTGAAAACCGAGACCCTTCGCTACGCTCAGGGTGACAATCTGTAAGGCATTCCAAGTTAACCTGAATAAAGCATTTCTTTTTACCCGCAACTCGTATCTCCCGCCCCTATGAAAAATAACGCGCCCCGCACTCACTCACTGCCCAGGCACCGAAGCGGCCGCCGCTTCGGTCTCTTTGCTCTCTTCTTTTTCGCAGTGTTTTTATGTTTCGTAGGAGGCGCATCGGCAAGTTTATTCGAGCTCTTCACGCAAAATTCCGCCGCCCGGCAAAGCTGGCTGCTGCTTTGCGGCGCGCCGGTCGGGGTGGTCATCGTCCTCTTCATCATCATAATCAACTTATACATGCGCTTCGGCAAACCCCTGCAGAGCATGTTCAATGCCATCGACTCGGTTGCAGAGGGCAACCTCTCGGCGCGCGTGCCCGAGAACAAATCCGATATGTTCAGCGAGTTGTTCAAGCGTTTCAACAAAATGGTCGTCGAACTCGAACGCGCCGAAAAGCAGCGCCGCAACCTCACCGCCGACATCGCCCACGAACTCCGCACGCCGCTGCATATCATCCAGGGCAACCTCGAAGGCGTCCTCGACGGCGTTTATCAGCCGACGCCCGAACACATCAACAACACATTGGATGAGACGCGACTCCTCACCCGCCTCGTGAACGATTTACAAACGCTCTCCCTTGCCGAGACGGGACAACTCCCGCTTCATCCCACCCGCTTCCTGCTCGCCGACCTGATAAATGATCTCACTTCGAGTTTCTCAGCCCAAGCCGCCTCCCTGGGCATTGACCTGAAAACCAGCCTCGCAGACCCAAATCAGCAACTCACCGCAGACTATGACAGGCTCAATCAAGTGTTATCCAATCTCATTTCAAACGCGTTGAGGCACACGCCCTCAGGCGGAGTGGTTTCCATTCAAACAGAACCCATCCACAACAGCGCCAATCACCAATTACGAATTACCATCACCGATACCGGCTCAGGCATCCCTGCGGAAGACCTGCCCTTCATCTTCGACCGTTTCTGGCGCGGCGACAGATCGCGCAGCGAGCGAACCCACAGCGGACTCGGACTCGCCATCGCCAAACAACTCATCCACGCGCACGGCGGGACGATTGATGTGAAAAGCGAAACGGGAAAAGGCACGACCTTCATCATCGAACTGTAAACGTACCGCGACATGTTGCGGATCAACAATTTAATTTGCAGGAAAATCTGTGGACAACGGGAGATTGCTTCATCGGGAAGCGATGCCCTGACTGGCGAAGCCGCGTCGAAAAGTATAAAATATCGCGGTACAAAAAATCCCGAAGCCTTTCGACTTCGGGATTATTACTTACGCGGGCTGTTTCGCTTTTTCCACCGCGTCTTCGAGCATCTTCATCGTCACCGACTTCGGACGCTCGATAGGCTGACCCAGCGCGCGCGCCCAGACGTAATTGGCGGTCACGCCGAGGGCGCGTCCCACGCCAAACAACACGGTATAGAAATCGAATTCGCGTACGCCGTAGTAATGCTGCAACGTACCGCTGATGGCGTCCACGTTGGGGGCGGGATTCTTGGCTTTGCCCTGTTCACGCAGGACGGTCGGCACCACGTCGAAGACCAGATCCGCGAGACGGACGAGATCGTCCTCGGGGAAGCGCGCTTTGGCAAATTCCATCTGCGCGGTAAAACGCGGATCGGGAACGCGCAGAACGGCGTGACCGTAACCGGGAATGACCTTGCCGCTGTTCAACGTGTCCCACGCGAACTTATACAGGTCGTCGCGCGAAGGCACGCCGCCGAATTTCTGGTGCACGTCCAACAGCCACGCAAGACATTCCTGATTCGCCAGTCCGTGCAGGGGACCCGCCAGACCGCTCAGCCCGGCGGCGTAGGCGAAGTAAATGTCCGAGAGCGAGGATCCAACCAGATGCGTCGCGTGAGCCGAGACGTTCCCCGACTCGTGGTCAGAATGCAGGATGAAGTATAAGCGGGCGAGGTCCGCATATCCCTTTTTGTCGGAGACCTTCATCATGCGCGCAAAGTTTGCGCCGTAATCCTGTTTGGGGTTATATGTGAGTTTCTTTCTCTCGCCGAAGTATTTGTAACGATAGATGAACGCCGCAATGATGGGAAGTTTCGCGGTCAGGTCCATGCTGTCGTCGAGGGCGGGTTCCCAGTACGCATCCTTCTTCATGCCTTCCTGATATTTCCTCGCGAAAGCCGAATCCCTCGCCAGCGCCATGACCGCTTGCGTGATCAGGATCATCGGGTGCGTATCCTTGGGCATCGTCCTGAGCATCTTGTAGACGTAATCGGGAAGGTCGGCGCGCTTTGCCCATTCGGCTTCCACTTCCATTGCCTGTTCCTTCGTCGGCACTTCGCCGATCATGAGCAGGTAGTACAAACCGCCGACGAGAGGCATCTTTCCGCCGCGCGCTTTGGGCAGGGACTTCAATACCTCGGGGATGGACATGCCGCGAAAACGAATGCCCTCCGCGGGGTCAACGAACGAGATATCCGTCAACAACGACTTGATATCGCGCATCCCGCCGACGACCTGTCCAACAGTAACTTCGTCAACCTTTACGTCGGCGTGCTCCTTTGCGAGCGTCTTGAACCTTTCGCGCCATTCGGGTAATTGCGCGGCAATCTTTTCGTGCAGGATCATGGGTTACTCCTTGAGTGTTGTCTTGAACAGGGATGCAGGTAGACAAGTACACAGGTATACAGGGTATACAGGTACACAGGTATACAGGTACACAGGTATACAGGTATACAGGTACAACTTGCCTACGTGTTTACGTGTCTACGTGTCTACGTGTTTACGATCTACGTGTTTACGTATCTTCCTATAAAGATACCAACTTCTTCAACGCTTCGTGCGTTTCCTTCACCGCCGCAGCGGATTTGTCGAACATGGCTTTTTCATCGTCGTCGAGTTTATACTCGACGATCCTCTCCATGCCATTGGCGCCCAGCATGACCGGCACGCCGAAGAACATATCCTCCAGGCCGTATTCGCCGTCCATGTACGCCGCGCAGGGGACGATCAAATGCTTGTCCTTGAGGATCGCCTCCGCCATTTGCGCGCAGGCGGCGGAAGGCGCGTAGAACGCGGAGCCGGTCTTCAGCAGGTTCACGATCTCGCCGCCGCCCTTGCGCGTGCGCGCCACGATCGCGTCCAGTTTGTCGGCGGGGAGATATTCCTTCAACGGGATGCCGGCCACGTTCGAATGACGCGTCAGCGGGACCATCTCGTCGCCGTGACCGCCCAGCACGTAGCAGTCAATATTCTCCACGCTCACGCCGGTCTCCATGGCGACGAAAGCGCGCATGCGGGCGGAGTCCAAAATCCCAGCCTGACCCACCACGCGGCTGCGCGGCAGGCCGGTCCTCTTCAATGTGAGATATGCCATCGTATCGAGCGGGTTGGTCAAAACGATGTAGAACGCGTTCGGCGAATACTTCAACGTTTCAGTCGCGGCTTTGCCCACGATCTCGGCGTTGGCAGACAACAAATCATCACGGCTCATTCCCGGCTTGCGCGGCAAGCCCGCCGTGATGATGACGATGTCCGAATCTTTGGTTGCGGAATAATCGTTCGCGCCCACGATCTCGACGTCCCTGCCGATGATCGGCATCGCCTCCTGCATGTCGAGCGCCTTGCCCTGCGGCATCCCCTCCACCACGTCCACCAGGACAAGGTCGGCGAGTTCGCGTTCTGCAAGCCAATGGGCGGTCGTGGCGCCGGTCATCCCAGCCCCAATAATGGAAATCTTCTTCATGGATCCTCCAGAGTTTACGTAGTGAGTAGATTTTATCCGAAAACCACCGACAAATAAGTACAATTTGTCATTCAATTGGCGTGACTGACGACAGACAAGAAAACAGTGGCGTTTACGACGCCACTGTTCGCTTCATTCTTAACTCTATTCTGATTCCGCTTCGAGGAACCTCGTCGCCTGAATGGCTGCCGCCGCCCCCATCCCTGCCGAAGTGACCACCTGGCGGAAGTGAGGGTCCGCCGCCTCGCCCGCCGCAAAGACGCCCGGCACGCTCGTTTCCATCCTGTCGTTGACCTTGATGTAGCCGAGGTCGCTCATCTCCAGTTGACCCTTGAACATCTGCGTGTTCGGCGTGTGACCGATGAAGATGAACAAGCCGTCGGTTTCGAGGATCGTCTCCTCGCCGGTCTTGACGTTCTTCAATTTCACCGCTTCGAGTTTATCGTCCCCGATGAGTTCGGCGACGACCGTATCCAAAATGAAGTTTACCTTCGGATGTTCCTTCGCGCGCTTCTGCAAAATCGGACTGGCGCGAAACTCATCGCGGCGATGGATGATGGTCACCGAGGAGGCGTAACGCGTGATGAACAAACCTTCCTCGAGCGCGCTATCCCCTCCGCCCACCACGACGACCTTCTTGTCCTTGAAGAACCAGCCGTCGCAGGTGGCGCAATACGAGACGCCGCGACCCGTCAATTCGGTCTCGCCGGGGATGTTCAGGTGATTCGGGCTGGCGCCCGTGCCAATGATGAGCGTATCGGCAAGGTATTCTCCGCTGTCCGTCGTCACCTTGAAGGGACGCTTCGACAGGTCCACCGAATTCGCCATGTCGAACTCGGTCACCGCGCCGAAGTGTTCCGCCTGCTTTTGGAACAACTCGCCCAATTGCGCCCCGCCCACCCCTTCGGGAAAACCGGGATAGTTCTCGATGGTATACGTCAACGCGGCTTGCCCTCCCAGTTGCATGCCGGTCAACACCACCGGCTGGAGTTCCGCGCGCGCCGCATACAGCGCGGCGGAGTAGCCGGTGGGACCCGACCCCAAAACCAATACTTTTACGTGTTTTGCATTTCCATTGTTGGACATACTTTGTCATTCCTCGCTTGTGATTTCATTTCATCACTGACGTTATGCAGGTGAACTCCGAAGGAGTGTCGTGGATCGTCGGAATCATGTCATCCCTTCGGGACTGACCTCTGCGTAACGTGAATTCATAACTCAAGACTACCTATTTGATGCAAATTTTACTGAAAAGTGACGCTCGACAGTACAGGGAAGCATATTAGTTTTGCTAATTGTCACCGTCGCGAAGGGTCGGTCCCGCAACTTCGGCTCGATCCACAAACCCTTCGGGGCGATTTATCCACCGGCGAATTATTCCTTCACTCTTTCGAGTTTCGCTCCGAGGGCAAGCAGTTTTTTATCCACGTCCTGGTACCCGCGTTCGATCTGACCGATGTTGCGGACGGTGGAGGTCCCTTTCGCGGCGAGCGCCGCCAGCAGCAGGGACATGCCGGCGCGGATGTCGGGGCTTTCCAGGTTTTCGCCGTAGAGTTGATTCGGTCCCTGCACCAGACAGCGATACGGATCGCACAAAATGATCTTCGCTCCCATGCCCACCAGTTTATCCGTAAAGTACATGCGCCCGGAGAACATCCAGTCGTGGAACATGATCGAACCGCCGGCTTGCGTGGCGACCGTGATGGCGATGCTGATCAGGTCCGTCGGGAAGGCGGGCCACACGTTGGTTTTCACTTCCGGGATCGCGCCGTCCAGGTCGGGGACGATGTTCAACTCCTGGTTTGCCGGGACGATCAGATCGTCGCCTTCCACGTTCCAGCGCACGCCCATGCGCTCGAAGATGTGAGCGATCATGCCGAGATTTTCCACGCCCGCGCTCTTCACGCGCACCGTTCCATGCGTCACCGCCGCCGCGCCGACGAAACTGATCACCTCCAGGTAATCGGGACCGATCGCGTGTTCGCCGCCATGCAGCCTGGATACGCCGTGAATGTGAAGCGTATTCGAACCGATCTCCTCGATCTGCGCGCCGAGTCCATTCAGGAAGTGACACAACTCCTGCACGTGCGGTTCGGACGCCGCGTTGCGGATCACCGTATCCCCCTGCGCGGTGACCGCCGCCATGATCGCGTTTTCCGTGGCGGTGACGCTGGCTTCGTCCATGAGGAAATCCGCGCCGCGTAAACCGTTCGAGCGGAAGGTAAACCCGCGGTCGTATTTCACGTCCGAGCCGAGGGCGCGCAGCGCAAGGATGTGCGTATCGAGTCGCCGGCGTCCGATCACGTCCCCGCCGGGCGGAGGCAGTTTGAACTCGCCGATGCGCGCGGAGAGCGGTCCCGCCACGAGTATGGAGGCGCGAATGCGGCGGCAAAGGCTCGGGTCGAGGTCCGCAGGACTCAGGTCCCGCGCGGTGATGCGCCACGAATCGGAATCCAAATCCTCCACTTGCGCGCCGAGACTTTCGACGAGTCGCCTCATTACGATCACGTCCTTGATGCGCGGCACGTTTCGCAGGATCACAGGTTCATCGGTCAGCAAACAGGCGGCGACCAGGGGCAAAGCGGCGTTCTTGTTTCCGGCGGGCGTCACTTCTCCGTTCAGCGGAGTCCCGCCTTCGATGATGAATTTTTCCATGTTCGTCTCCTGGGGAATTTTTGAGATTGTAAGGCAGTTCACAAACTCGCGCAAGCGTTACGGTTCGCCGCGCAGGGACATTCCAAAAAACGCCTCCGCTTTGGGCTATAATAAAGTCATGGACATCAGCCTGCTCGTCCCCGCGCTGCCGGGCTGGATTGCGGGCTTACTCGTGAACTACGTTTCGGACGTCCTGCCGGTCACGCGACGCCTCAGCCAGCCTGCCTGTCCCAACTGCCGGACCAAATTTTCGTGGATGGATTATTTGACTTTGCGCGCCTGCCGAAATTGCGGAACGCGCCGAAGCCCGCGGACGTGGATCGTGCAGATCGCATTCATCGCTTCTTTTCTGTACTTTTGGCTGTTCCCCCCGCCCGGGCTTGGCTTGCCCCTCAGCCTGATCGTCCTGACCTACTTCGGCGTGGTCATCGTCATTGATCTCGAGCATCGCCTGATCCTGCATCCCACCAGCCTGTTCGGTGCGGTCCTGGGACTGGTCGTCGGGACCTACATTTACAGCAGGAACAACGGCATCCTCTCCGGCGCGCTTACTTCGCTTTTGGGCGGGATCGCCGGATTCGTCATCATGTACCTCCTGTATCAACTCGGAGCGTTGGTCGCCCGCCTTCGCGCAAGGAGGATGCGCGCGGCGGGTCAGGCGGAGGACGACGAAGAGGCGCTCGGCAGCGCGGACGTGCTTCTGACCGGCATCCTTGGGCTGATGCTTGGATGGCCCAACATCATTTTGGGCATTACCGCCGGCGCGCTGGTCGGAGGCATCTTCGGCCTGCTGGCGCTCATCGGTCACCTCGTCAAAAGACGTTACGCCAAAAACAGCCTGATGACCTTCATCCCGTACGGTCCCTCTCTCGTGCTGGGAGCGTTCTACATCTTGTATTTCTTTTGATTACAAAAGTGTAAATCGGGATTTGTCGTGTTTAGTACGAATGTCTTATTGGACTGGACAACCGATACATTAAACTAGAATCAGGCATCATAGATATAGAGAATAGGAACGACCATGAAAATTCTGAAGTTCGACCCCAAAAAGAGTAAAGCGCAGGCAATCGTCGAGTTTGCGCTCGTATTGCCCGTCCTGCTTTTGGTGGTCTACGGATTGATCGAAGCGGGCAGGCTGTTATTCATTTATTCTTCAGTAACCAACGTGGCGCGTCAAGCCGCGCGCTGGGGCTCGACCACTGGCGAGGGACCAACCCCGGGTGTTTCGCGTTACCTGGATTGCAAAGAGATTCGGAAGGAAGCAGAGAGAATTGATTTCCTGAACGCCTTCGACGCAAACGACGATGCACAGTTCGTCATTGAATACGACCGGCCTACAAGCGTTGACCCAGATCCAGGCGCATATTTCACCTGTACCTCTGCCATTGACGTTGCTGGCATTGATGCCGAAACCGGGGATCGAATTACAGTAAGAGTGAATGCGGATTTCACCCCCATCCTTCCACTCGTCCCATTTGACCCATTCACCATCAATGCCGAGAGTTCCCGCACCCTGTTGTTGACCATCTCGATCCAACCGCCAAAGGTGGATACAAGAACCTTCATCATAGCGGACGCGCCCGATCCATCCGAAGTGGGACAGTCTGTGACGGTCAGCGTTGAAGTTACTCCAGTATCAGGAACTACGATACCCACCGGCGCAGTGGAAATCACCGGCGCCGACCTGAATTGCACCATCTCCAACCTCGATGCAGATGGAAAAGGCAGTTGCGTTGTCAATTTCAACACATTCTCCGACCTGGACGGGGATGGTTTTGACACAAGAACCCTCCTCGCAACCTACCTCGGCGATGACAAGCATAACCCCAGTGACGACACGGAAACCCATTCGGTGAAAAGGACGTCCACAACAACAACGATCACCGCGCACACACCTGATCCATCGCTCGTGGGTCAAACGGTCATTGTCGAGGTGAATGTTGAAAATGCAAATCCGTGGGGCGTGATCCCCGGCGGCCCGGTGGAAATCACGGGACCGGATACGACAGGCTGCACCATCACCCTTTCGGGCGGTACAGGCACCTGTAATCTGAACTTTACCGCAACCGGCGTAAAGACGCTCACCGCCTCCTATATCGGAGACTCCACACACAGCGCCAGCAGCGACACTGCTACTCACAATGTGATCCAGCCCGAGGATACCATTACAAGAATCACGTCACATTTGCCAAATCCCTCAAGGATAGGAGAAACCGTAACGGTTACTTTTGCCGTAACCGGATCGTCAACTCCCACCGGCACAGTGACCATTACAGGACAGGACCAGGGCTGCGCCACTCCCGTCACTCTCTCCGGCGGCACGGGCAGTTGCCAGGTTATCTTTAACTCAACCGGCGGTAAAACACTTACCGCAACATACACGCCCGACACTCCCACATTCAACGGGAGTCAGGGCACGGTCAGCCATCCGGTTGAATTGAGGCCCACCAGTACCACGATCAACACGGTCGCTCCAGACTCGCCGCCTCCAGGCACGGCGATCACCGTCTCCGTAACAGTGGTGGACCTGATCAGCGCTTCAACGATTCCCACAGGCACGGTGGTTGTTAGCAGCGGAGATGTCGCTACGATCTGCACGATCGCCCTCTCAGGCGGTACAGGCAGTTGCACCGGCACCATTGGCACCTCGAAAACATTGACCGCCACGTACACTCCAAACGACGGCATACACGATTCCAGCGCCGGCACAAAGACCATTGAGCAACCTCGGGTCGAAGGATGCAACACCACGAACATCACGGTCGGATTAATGGAGCAAACGGGCGGCGCAATGACAATGACCATCAGCAACTCCCTTTCGACAGCGCTGCAGATCAGTAACGTGACCGTTCAATGGAACCACGACAAGGGACACCAGACCGGCGCCGACAAGACGCTCATCTTGCAGAGCGCGCGCCTGGGCAGCGTGTTCTGGACGGGGAACCAGATCGGACCCACCTATACGATCACGCCCGCCGCCCCGACGTACATACCAAGCGGCGTATCCACGCTTATCTTCAACTTCCATCAAGTGTTCGACAGATGGGACAACACGGAATCCATCACGATCAACCTGTCCACGCCGGGCTGCGAAGGCGTCATCCTGTTCCAGAACCAGCACGACTAATCGGCGAGAGTGTCAGATGAAACCAAACAAAACCGAACGCGGGCAAAGCCTGGTCGAATTTGCCATCAGCCTGACGATCATCCTCTTCCTCCTGGCGGGGGCGGTCGAATTCGGCATCGCCCTCTTTCAATTCATTCAACTGCGCGACGCGGCGCAGGAAGGCGCATTGTACGGCTCGATCTGCCCGAGGGATGATACGAAGATAGAAAATCGCGTGCGAAACGCCTCGTATTCTCCCCTGGAC
Organism: Chloroflexi bacterium CFX6; assembly: GCA_030263595.1. Lineage (GTDB taxonomy): Bacteria > Chloroflexota > Anaerolineae > Anaerolineales > Villigracilaceae > Defluviilinea. The sequence continues at coordinate 6,015 of SZPG01000012.1, read as the reverse complement.
CTTACCATCGCCTCAGGACCCGATGCGGTGGACATCAATGTTGAGGGGAGGGTTGGAAACGACCCCACGGCTTCAAAGTCATTGAGCTCGGTCGTCTCAGGCGATGGCATATACGTGGAGGCTTCCTACGACCACCGCATCTTCATGCCGTTCGTACCGGAATTCATCGGCAGTAAAACCATTCAGATCCGTGCCTTTGTGATAGATACGGTTCTGGACACGGACATGTCGAAGCCCGAGTGCCAATAATTTTTCCGGGAAGATCATCATTCCGGTTGGGAATGGGTCCGCCTCATTCCCAACCGGAATTTGATTCTCCCAATCGGGTATAATTCCGCCCATAATTATTTCTACAGGAGGTGAACCGGCAAATTCTTCCGGGAAAGACAGCGCATGGACTTTAGTCTTATAGTCGAATGGTCGCATTGGTAGTGTGTTTACGCGGCGAAGGGACTACGAAACCATTAAGACCGCAGGACTGGAGTTGACGAGGATAAGGGTTCTCCACCGCGAGGTGGAGTTAATCCCGCCGTTGGTTTCGATACGGGCTGCGCCCTACTCAACCAACGGCGGGAGAAAATCGAAAGATCAGCGGAAGCCCTTCGGGTGCGCCATCACCCGTTATTCTTTCCCTCCGAACATACAACCCTGGAACAACGCCGCGTGAGCGATCGCGCGGACAGAAATGCAGGGAGTGGCAAACAGGAGACAGGAGATCGGAGACTCGCAAAGTCCCCAATCTCCAATTCTTCAATCTCTTAACATCGGAGGAATCCCATGTGTGGCATAGTAGGCTATATCGGACCGCGCGACGCGGTGCCGATCATCATCGGCGGCTTGAAACGGCTCGAATATCGCGGCTATGATTCGGCTGGAGTCGCCGTCTTGAACGCGGACCAGATCGAAGTCAGGAGGGACGCGGGCAAGTTATCCCAATTGATGGATCTCATTGCAAAGTCGCCCATCCGGGGCGCGCCGGGCATCGGTCATACGCGCTGGGCGACGCACGGCGCGCCATCGGCGCGCAACGCGCATCCGCATCTCGGTCAGACCCGCCGCGTCGTGGTCGTGCAGAACGGCATCGTCGAAAACTTCCTCGAACTCAAGGACGAATTGACCGCCGAGGGCGTGGAATTCCAATCGGAGACCGACACCGAGACCATCGTGCATCTCGTCGAACATTATCTTGCGACGGGCGTCGGCCTGGTGGAGGCGGCGCGCAAAACCTTCAACGACATACAGGGCGCGAACGTCGTTGTGCTGATATCCGCCGACGAGCCGGATAAGATCGTGACCGCGCGCATCGGCAACGCGGGCGGCGTGGTGATCGGCATGGGCGAGGAGGAAAATTTCATCGCCAGCGACATCCCAGCCATCATGGAACACACGCGCGAAGTGATCTTTTTGGAATCGCGGCAGATGGCTGTGGTGACGCGCGGCTCGGTCAGCATCGAAACGCTCGAAGGAGCAAAGATAAAACCCGAAGTCCATTCCGTTTCGTGGGACCCGGTCGCGGCGGAGAAAGGCGAATATCGTCACTTCATGCAAAAGGAGATCCACGAGCAGACGCGCGCGTTGACCGACACGCTGGCGGGACGCGTGGACTTTGCCAACGGAAGGATCCGCCTGCCCGATCTGAAACTTACGAAAGAACTTGCAAGGAATATCGAAAAAATTTATATCACCGCCTGCGGCACCGCGGCTTATGCCGGGATGGTCGGCAAATATCTCATTGAAAAGATCGCGCGCATCCCGGTCGAGGTGGTGATCGGCTCCGAGTTCCGTTACAGTGACCCGATCCTGGACGACCGCACCGTCGTGCTTGCCATCTCGCAATCCGGTGAAACAGCTGACACGCTCGCCGCAATGGAAGAGGGACGGCGGAAAGGCGCGATCCTCTGGAGCATCGTCAACGCCATCGGTTCGCAAGCCATGCGAATTGCAGACGGATACATCTCGATGCAAACGGGACCCGAGATCGGCGTCGCTTCGACCAAAGCCTTTACCGCCCCCCTGGTTGACCAGTACATGCTGGCAATTTTGCTCGCCGACCTGCGCGGCGCGATAGACGATAAGACACGCATGGAACTTGTCTCCGATTTGCGCCTCGTCCCCGACCTCGTTGGGCGCACGCTCGAACGCGAAAGCGAAGTGGAGGCGGTGGCGCACGTACTCAAGGACATCCGCGATTGCCTGTACCTCGGGCGCGGCATCAACATGCCCATCGCTTACGAAGGCGCGTTGAAGTTGAAGGAGATCTCCTACATCCACGCCGAGGGATACCCGGCCGGCGAGATGAAACACGGTCCCATCGCGTTGATTGACGAACACATGCCTGTCCTGTGCCTCGCGCCAAAGGACCCCTGGCATGAGAAGATGATCTCGCAGATCCAGCAGGCGAAGGCGCGCGGCGGAAAGGTGATCGCCGTCGCGACGGACGGGGACGAATTAGTGGAAGGGATGACAGACCATGTGCTGTGGGTCCCTGAAACGCCGTGGATGCTCTCGCCGGTGGTCACGGTGCTTCCCTTGCAACTGCTGGCATATCACATCGCCGCCCTGCGCGGGCTGGATGTGGACCAGCCGCGCGCCGGAATTTGCATTGCGGCGGCGCAGGGAGCGCCCCTCACGTTCCCCCGTAGTACCAATAGGGGGGAATTCATTGCAATTGTGTAGGTTACACAGGTCATTGAAAAAATCCAAAATTGGCTTAAAATAAGGTTGACGGGATTAATTCTCTGAACCTCGAAAAAGAGCCGAAAACGTTATTTTTCATTATCGAGTTCCAGATGTCTTTTTTTTTCAGGCTCGCAAGACAAGGCAAAGGAGTTCAGACATGAATACGAACAAATCTCAAAGAGGGCAGGCGCTCATCCTGATCGCCTTCGGGATCGTGGCGCTGGTCGGCTTCACCGCCCTGGCAGTGGATGGGGGCAGGGTCTTCTCGGACCGGCGCAACGCCCAGAACGCCGCGGACACCTCGGCGCTGGCCGCAGCGCTGAAATACATCCGTGAAATTGAAAACAACCCGGGTTCAGCCAAAGACCTGGCAAAAACGGAGGCGGAAGCTCGCGCGGCAAGCAACAATTACACCACCGACACAGATAGCATGGTAACCGTCGTTTTTTGTGACGAAGTTACCGCCAGCAGCGATCCCTGTGACCTGCCTTCAGGCTCCGATGAAACGGAATATTTACGGGTAACGATCGTCTCCAACGTTCCCATGACGTTTGGGCGGGTGCTCGGGAGGGAATTTGTCACAAACAAGGTGGAGGCGATCACGCGCGTGCAAGGCACAAAAACGACCGGCATATTCGATGCCGGCGCGGGTATGTATTCCATCAAAAGCGGTAATTTCAACGACTGTTTCGAGCTGCTTGGCAATGCCGATCTGGTGTTTCACAACACGGGTATATTCGTCAACTGCAGCGGCAGTGATGCGCTCGCCCTGGGCGGTAGTTATGGGCTTACCATGGATGCCAACGCGCGAGTGGTTGGCTGCTCAAGAGATAAGGACGATGTTCCTCCTCCCATCCAGGGTACCGGACAAATTGATTGCGGCGTTGACGAACAGGAAGTAAAGAAGGAAACGTTCAAGGATGTGCCGACCACCGAACCCACACCAACCTGTTCAACGCCTGGCAACCATGACACAATAAACAACATCTTGACGCCCGGCTATCATCCTACAAGAAATATCAGCAGCGATACAACCCTTAGCCCCGGCGTATACTGTTTTCCTAGCGGCTCCGAATTGAAATTCCAGGCGGGCGCCAGCATTACTGGAACCAGCAGCACCGATCCCGTTAAGCTGGTCCTTTCAAGCGATACTGATCTCAAAGGTTCTGCGAACAATTTCAAGAATCTCGAAGTCTATACTGACAACTCGTCTTTCCAAATATTTGGAACGCTCCACGCCGACCGTTTCCGCTTCTTTGGGAACGGGAACAGTACGTTTGGCGTACAAAGCGGAGAGTTCATATCCGGCAACGCGTACATCTATACCGAGTCCGGAGAAATTGATATTCGGGCGCAAGCGCACGTGGACATTACGGCCCCCCCGCCGGGAGATAAATTTGGCGGCTTGTTGATGTACATGCCCTGGGATAACCCGAACAATTTCACGCTCAACGGCGGTTCGGACGACATTTGGAGAGGCACCGTTCTGATGCCGGGGGCGGAAGTCAGATACAACGGCGGCGCTGGCTTCGAACTGCACGGACAGGTCATCGCTGAAACATTCAAGATCAACGGCGGCGCCGAGGGTGACATTTATTTTAGTTCCGACTATATTTTCAGCCCGCCTAGCGACCCGACCATCGAATTCACAAAATAACTGTACGAACGGGATCGTTTGTAACCTTTTCTAATCTAAAATGTTGACACCGACCCTTTAACATTTGTACAATAGAGATGCTTGATTCTGGCGTCAGGCATCTCTATTTGTTTGTTTTTGCAAGATCACAATTGAAAGAAGAGGAGATAACATGACCAAGACAATACGCGCATTTTTCCTTTCTCTTACGATTCTGGCGTTCCTGTTGTTCAGCACGGTCGGCACGACCGTAGTATATGCCGACGACGGCTCGGGAACGCCGGAGACGGAGACCACCCCCGCCCCGGATGAAGGACAACCTGCGGAGACAGAGGCTGGGGATGAAACTCCCGTCGCCGAAGGCGAGCAGCCCTCCGATGAGGAAACGCAGCCCGTAGAGGAAACTGCATCCGAGGGAGAAACTCCCGTCGCCGAAGAAACGCAGCCCGTGGAGGAACCCGTCGCCGAGGAAAGCAGCCCGTGGAGGAACCCGTCGCCGAGGAAACTCTCCAGACAATCCTGGAGCAGGTGCCGGAAAATACCACAGTGACGGTCCTGAACGCCGAGGGCGAGGCGCTGCCGCTCGTCTCTCAGGAATCGGCGGACGCCATCGCGTCGGCGTACGACCCGATCTGGTGCCCGGCCGGTCAGGTCCCCACTCCGGGTGAGAACGGATGCACGCAGTCCTTCAGCAGTTTCGACGAATTACTTACCTTCCTGCAAGCCAATGAAGGCGACGCGGCATACCAGCAGAACGGCACGATCTACATCCAGCAGGGCGCGTACATGGGCGGCGAGACGAGCATTGACTTCAACGACTACGCCTTCACCCAGTTCAACACCTACGACCTGACCCTGCAGGGCGGCTGGGATACCACCTACGACCCGGATGTGGATGGGGCTCCGACCTTTACCACCGGCACGCAGTTCAACGTCCCGATCATCATCGGCTCGAGTACCAACCTGTGGGCTGGTTCGCTGACGATCAACGACATCAGCATCTCCGGCGTTTCCAGCCAGGCCGGTCTGACGCTTTATACACAGGGCAATATCGAACTGAACGATGTCTCGGTCACCGATTCGCAATCCGGCGCGTACCTGGATGCCGGCGGCTTTGTCGCCATCGAGGACTCGAACTTCAGCGCCAACAAGGAAGGCGGCGCGGATATCATCGCCAACGGTCACGTGAATATCCTGGACAGCAATTTCGACAACAACGGCTCGAAGAGGACCGACGGTTATGGCGTCCGTATTCAAAGCGGCGACGAAGTGAATCTTTCCAACATGAGCGCCTCCTTCAACGAAATCTTCGGAGCGAATGTGACTGCAGAAGGTCCCGTTTACATTGACGCAAGCCTCTTCAACAGTAACCTTTCGATCCAATACGGAACGATTACCGACGGTTATGGATTGAGCGTCGTCAGCCAGGGCGATATTACCGTGGATCAGGGCGCGGTTCCGGACGAAGGCATCGAGGCGAACGGCAACTACTTCTTCGGCGCATATCTTGCCGGCGTAAACGTATACGTCGCCCAAAGCGCCTTCAATGACAACGGCTCCGGCAACGTCGAGAATCCCATCGGCAGGGGCTTGGAAGTGGTCAGCACAGGCACGGTGACGCTCATATCGCTCGAGGCGAACAATAACCAACTGTTCGGCGCGAACGTCGAGGTCAAGGGCGCCGGGGCTGTTACCGTAAC
>SZPG01000100.1 GCA_030263595.1 Chloroflexi bacterium CFX6 | reverse complement strand
GGAGTCTGTCCCGCAGGGAAACCTGTCGCAACGGAAGCAACTGGAACGTCCGAGCCTTGAAGCGCATGGACGGCATCCGCGACGCGGTTGGGGTAAACGCACACCGCGCCGACGGTGATCCGCTCCCCATCCACGCCGAGATTCTCCAGCATGTCGGGGCGAATCGGTTGTTTGGCTTTGGCGCACAGGCGCTTGACGCGCCCAGGCGTATCATCTCCCGCCAGCGTGGTCAGGTCAATGCAGGTCACGGCGCGCAGGAGCCAGGCTGCCTGCCAGTCCTTTTTGACGGTGCGCCGCTTGGGCAGGGTTTCGACGCGGCGTTCCACCGCGCTTTTGTTGACGTGCGCGCCCATCACCCAGTCGAGGTCGAGGGGAACGCCGGGGTTTCGGTTGTTTTGGGAGGTCATGGGATGAACCTTATTTGCATGAAAAGTGTAAACCTGAGAGACATTTCATAAGCAAATATATCACAATGCAGCCCGCCGGAAAATTACAGTACCCAGCCTTCATCAATCAGAATTTTTCTATATTTTTCAACCTCCCTGACAAACCAGATCAGTTTGGAACGGTCTTTGCCCCTTGTGCTTCCGTCAATGATAAGAAACATCAGAAACAGGTCCCAATCCACGATTGTTCCGAGCAAATCAGAGAACCGCTCGGCATCATAAGAGCCTGTTGCCGCAAACTGCTTCCAAAGGGCGTAGTTTACGTCATGGAACTGGATCATATTGAGCAGGTCCGAATCATCCGTGAACTCGGAGGCGAATTTTCTTGCCAGAGATGCATGGCTGTTTGGATCGCTGATGGCTGAATCGGGAATCGCCTCCACCTTGAACGTGTCGTGGACGTGAATAAGGAATTTCAACTTCCAATATTGCTCTTCCGATATGCCTCGCAACGACAATTTTTCCAGATTTTCTTCGAGTTCGGCAATGTGATATTTGACTTTTCCTTCCGGGTGACCGGACCGCGGCTCGCCATACTCAATATTTTTCAAATAGCGGGGATCCGAGATGATTTTCTCGACAGTTTCCTTCATCCTGAATATTATACGGCAGTATAATTCTTCCATGCCCCAACACTTCATCCAACCCTTCGTGGATACGGGACTCGACAACTCCGCCCATTTGATCGGATCACACCCGCACGCGGACTTCGCCTCCGGCAACCGCGAGATCGCTCGCCAAACCGGCGCAGCCATCAACGCGGGCGGGAATCGTTCGATGTCCATGATCCCGGCGTTGAAGCGGCGCGGGCGTCGCAATGTCATTCGAGCGGAGGGCGGGATCAACATGTGGAGGATGCGCGGGTACGAAATGACAAAAGAAAACCCGTCGCATATAAGACCATGAAATCCATCAAAAAATACTGGGCGATCTTCCAGATCACGCTCATCAACTCGCTTGCCTACCCCGGCGAATTGATCGGGCGCAGCCTGATGATCGTGCCTTTCATGTGGATCTTCTACCAGTTGTGGAAGGTCACGTTCGCCGCGGCAGGCGCGGACGTGATCAACGGCATGACCCTGTACAGTACGATGTGGTACCTGATGATGGCGGAGACCATCGAACTCAGCCGCCCGCGGCTGGCAAACGTGATCTCGGATAACGTCAAGGACGGTTCCATCGCCTACATCCTCAACAAGCCGTATAACTTCCTGCTCTACCAGTTCAGCAGTTCGATGGGAGAGACCGTTTTCCGCGCGCTGATGAACGCGGTCTTCGGCGGGATCGTCGTCTGGTGGCTGGTGGGGGCGCCGCCTGCATTGACCGGCTGGGCGTTCGCCCTCCTTGCCCTGTTCGGCACGTGGATCATGAACTTCTGCATCGCTTGTCTCATTGGGTTGTCCGCTTTTCTCGTGGAAGAGGTCTCGCCGTTCTTGTGGATCTACCAGAAGTTCGTCTTCATCCTGGGCGGTTTCCTCATCCCGCTCGATTTTTACCCGGGCTGGCTTCAAGCCATTGCAAAGGCGCTTCCGTTCGCTTACATGATCTATGGACCCTCGAAACTGTTCGTTGCGCCTTCGGTGGATTTGCTCGTAAACATTCTTTCGATGCAATTCGTCTGGATCGCCGCGCTTGGCGCGATCCTGGTCCTGTCCTATCGCCGCGGCGTGGCATATCTGACGGTGAACGGAGGATAATATCATTGCGAGCAAAGCGGGTCGCAATGACGGAATGGAACAATATGAACCACCTCAAATTCCTCCTCGCGATATGGAAAGCCAACCTGCAATCCGTGATGGAGTACCGCGTCTCGTTCCTCACGCAGGTCGTCGGCATGATGCTCAACAACTTCATCTACTTCGCCATCTGGATCGTGTTCTTCGACCGTTTCAAGGAGGTGCGCGGCTGGGGCATCAACGACATGTACGTGACGTTCGGCGTGCTTGCCAGCGCGTTCGGCCTGGTCTCGCTCCTCTTCGGCAACGCGTTCATGCTCGGCGACATCATCAACAACGGGCGGCTCGATTACTACCTCTCGCTTCCGCGTCCCGTTTTGCTCCACGCGGTTTCCAGCCGTATGATCTCCAGCGGCATGGGCGATTTCACCTACGGTTTTCTGAGTTACGCGGTCTCCGGTCAATTCACGTGGGACGGCCTGCTGCGCTTCGTTCTCGCCATCCTGCTGGCGGCGGTGGTCTTTGCCGCGTTCCTTATCCTGGTCAACAGCCTCGCCTTCTGGATGGGCATCGTTTCGAGTTTCGCCAACCTGATGCTGAACGCCATGATCACTTTCGGCATCTACCCGATCACGCTCTTCGACAACTACGCAAAACTGATCCTGTTCACGCTCATCCCCGCCGCGTTGATGGGCGCGGTGCCTGCCGAATACATCCGCTCCGCCTCGTGGCAGACCCTGGCTCAACTCCTGCTCGGGGCGGCGATCCTGCTCGGGTTGGCGGTGACAGTTTTCAGGTCGGGGTTGAAGCGGTATGAGTCGGGAAGCGCGATCCAGGTCGAGGTGTAGATGAGTCTCAAAGAAGAACTCGTCCGCGAGATGGAAACCACGCGTCGGGACTTTCATCACTTGCTGGATTCTGTTCCCGAAGCCTTTTACCGCCTCCCAAGCGACAACCCCGCGTGGACGGTCGGCGAGGTGCTGTTCCACATGTCGCTCGCGCCGCGCTTCCTGACCGCCGACCTGCGCCTTCTCCTCGGTCAGGCGTGGATGGCGAGGATCGTTGGCGCGCTGATCCCCAAATCCCTGTTCGACAGGTTGAACGAGTATTTTACAAAACGCTGGGCAAGCCGCAATATGACGCGCGAAAAACTGCGGCGCGCCTACGACACGGCGCACGAAAACGCCCTGCGCGCGCTCGAGAAACTCAGGGAGGAGGATTTTGGAAAATCACTGGAATATCCAAACTACGACGAACTGCTCTCCGGCGTCGTAAGCGTGGAAAAGTTATACCGTTACATCACGATCCACTTCCACGCGCACGCCGAACAGATCCGCAGGATCGTCGAATCCGCCCCGGACCGCCCGAATTCCGCCAATTGAACGACCGTTGCGCGCCGGGGAGGGAGCGCAAATTCTGGTATAATTTCCGCCCGTGACTGGTCCTGCCGATGGTTTCGGCTGTCGGTATGGAGACCTGCACGGGGCGGACAACACCGCCCCAGTTTATAGAAAGGAAAGCAAACGTCATGCCCTTGCAAAAAGAAGTCAAGACGGGGCTCATCACGAAGTACCACCGCCACGACAGCGATACCGGCTCCCCCGAAGTCCAGATCGCCATCCTGACGGGGCGCATCCAGCAGTTGACCGATCACCTGCGCGCCAACAAAAAGGATGAGTCCTGCCGTCGCGGGCTTCTCAAACTCGTGGGACAGCGCCGCCGCATGTTGGCGTACCTGCGAAAATCGGATTACCAGCGGTACCTGGCTGTGACCGAGAGTTTGAACCTGCGCCACAAGTAAGTCCGTCAGACCCTAAAGGCTCATGCGACCCTTCGATTGCGAAGCACTCAGGGCGAGCCTTTAGGGTCTATTCAAATCCGCCGTCAGGAATTGAATAGCGCGAATGACGCCTTCGTCATTCACACTCTTCAGTCCCTGACCCGAGGCGGAAAGATCGTGGGGCAAATCGCCAATTTGTCCCACACAGGAGACAAAATGAAACCCGAATCAAAAAAGTTTTCAACGACCGTTGGGACTCAAACCTACACGTTCGAGACCGGCAAACTCGCCGGGCAGGCGGGCGGCGCGGTGACCTTCGGCACGAGCGAAGCCATTGTCTTCGCCACCGCCACCATGGGCGGCGTGCGCGAGGGCATTGATTTCTTCCCGCTCAGCGTGGATTACGAGGAAAGACTGTATGCCGGTGGAAAGATCCCCGGTTCGTTCTTCCGACGGGAGGGCCGGGCGCCCACCGAAGCCATCCTCACCGCCCGACTCACCGACCGCCCCATCCGCCCGCTGTTCCAGGACGGGATGCGGAACGAAGTGCAGGTCATCGTCTATTCGCATTCGTCCGATGGAATCAATCCGCTGGACATCCTTGCCATCAACGCCGCTTCCGCCGCGCTGATGATCTCGGACATCCCGTGGAACGGACCCATCGCCGCAGTGCGCGTCGGGCGCGTGGACGGCGAATTCGTCATCAACCCGACCTTCGCGCAAATGGACGCTTCCGACCTCGACCTTCGGATTGCCGGCTCCAAGGACGCCATCCTCATGGTCGAATGCGGCGCGGACGAGATCCCCGACGACGTGATGGTGGAAGCCCTCGAACTGGGACACAAGTCCATTCAGCCGTTGATCGAACTGCAACTGCAAATGGCAAAAGAGGTCGGCAAACCGAAACGCGAGGTGGAGCTCTTCCTGCCGAGCGAAGAGGTCAAGAAGAAGGTCTTCGACCGCGTCAGCGGAGCGATGAACGAACTGCTCGACAAACCTCTTTCAAAGAATGAATTCTATACCGGCATGACGACGATCAAGGAACAAGCCGAAGCAGAATTGACCGTTGTTCCCGAAGGCGGCAACCCCGACGAAGCCATTCCGGTCAATATGTTCCGCGAAGCGTTCGAACTGGCGGAACAGGCGGTCGTGCGCGAGCGCATCCTGAGCATGGGCAAACGTCCCGACGGACGCACGCCGACCGAGGTGCGCCCGATCTGGTGCGAGGTGAACGTCTCGCCCCGCGCGCATGGCAGCGGTTTGTTCACGCGCGGCGAAACGCAGATCCTGTCGTTCGTCACGCTCGGCACGCTGGGCGAGGCGCAGGAACTGGATAACCTGTCCCCGAACGATACGAAACGTTACATGCACCACTACAACTTCCCGCCGTTCTCCACGGGTGAGACCAAGCCTCTTCGGGGCCAGAGCAGGCGCGAGGTCGGGCATGGAGCGTTGGCGGAGCGCGCGCTGGAACCGGTCATCCCGACCGAAGAGTCGTTCCCGTACGCGATCCGGGTCGTGTCCGAGGCGCTGTCCTCCAACGGCTCGACCTCGATGGGATCCGTCTGCGGTTCGACGCTGGCGTTGATGGACGCCGGCGTCCCGATCAAAGCCCCGGTCTCCGGCGTGGCGATGGGACTTATCACAGGCGCCGAAGGACGTTATAAAATCCTGACCGACATCCAGGGAACCGAGGACCATCTCGGCGACATGGACTTCAAGGTGGCTGGCACGGCAAAGGGGATCACCGCCCTGCAAATGGATATCAAGATCAGCGGCTTGAGCGCGCAGATGATGAAGGAGGCGCTCGAGCAGGCGCGCGCGGCGCGCATGCACATCATGGACAAGATGCTGGAGGTTCTGCCCGCGCCGCGCCCGCAGATCAAGGATCATGCGCCGCGCATCATCACCGTGAAGATCCCGGTGGACAAGATCGGCGCGTTGATCGGTCCCGGCGGGAAGAACATCCGCGCCCTGCAGGAGGAGACCGGTACGAAGATTGACATCGAGGAGGACGGCACCGTGTACATCGCTTCGACCGACAGCGCCGGCGCGAAGGTCGCGCAGGAACGCATCGAGTCGCTGGGCGAGAACGCGGTGGTCGGCAACATCTACACCGGCAGGGTGGTGCGCATCACGGACTTTGGCGCGTTCGTCGAAATATTGCCCGGCGTGGACGGCATGGTTCACATCTCGCAGCTCGATTCGGAGCGCGTGAACAAGGTGGAGGACGTGGTCCGCATGGGCGAAGAGGTCACCGTGATGGTGACCGACATTGACCCGCAGGGCAAGATTCGCCTCTCCCGTCAGGCAGTGTTGGAGGGCTGGACCGCCGAGGAAGCGCGCGAGAAGGATAGTCCGCGTCGAAGCGGCGGGGGCGGGCGTCCCGGAGGCGGGCGCGGTCCTTCGGCAGGCTCAGGACAGCGCGGGGATCGGCGCGGCGGGCGCGATGGGGATCGGCGCGGTGGGCGGGATAGGCGATGAAGTGGAAAGCGGGGGTGGAAAGTGGAGAATGGAAAGTGGAAAGTGGAAAGTGAGAAGTGGACGGACGGAGCGCGGAAGCGGCTTCGTCCGTTTTTTTGTTTAGCGCGGGCGTAGAGGACGCCTGGTACACGGCTGGGGGTTGCCAGGGTTTATTGACTTTTGCCTTCAGGTAACTATAATGTGAGTCAGCGGATGGTTTTTTGCGTTTTAGTTTCGCGAGTGTTCAAACTTGCCCTGGCTGGCGAAGGGATGGGGAAGTGACCCTATCGCGACTACGGGGAGGGAAAGGTACGTCCTCTCCCTTACCCCCTGCTTTCGCAAGTATTAGTCTTTGTTCTCTCAAAAAAGGATTTGAAAAATTAAATGACCAAAGAAACCGCCCGGTGGTCTAAACCTGATGATTTAGCCCAGTTTAACTAAATAGAGTATAAAGCGAAATCACATTCCAAGAAGGAGGACACTTTCATGGCAAAAGGAGCTATTCTAATTGGCTATGGTTCTTTACCCACAAAAGCGGATGTCGAGGATGCTATCAAGTCGGGCTGGATAAAGAATGCCGATATCGTTTCCACGACATCATTCCCTGCTGGCACTGAACCTAACGGAGATTTGCATTTTATGACCTATCTGATCATGAAGAGGGAAAAGGGTTGGGACGATCCAGGCGATCTACAGTCAATGAAAATCACTACTGCTGATAAGCGCGTGATATACAGTGTATACCCATCGGAGGGCGTTGATACATTAAGGACAACTCCACAAAGTACCCATCAGCAGACAATGAGTACGAAATGGTGGGAGATTGGGAGAAAGCAGTCAGATAATGATTCAAACAGTCAACAACCTTTTCAATCTTTCAGTTCGTTCGATGCAGCCCAGGTGGGTGAAGAAATGGGCGAAATGTACTTTCAGTGCCCAAATTGTGGCGCTTATGAACGCGTCAACGACATTGGCAAAATGATGTTGAAATCCGACCCAAACTATTTTACGAGCATAGACTGTATAAAATGTAAATACACCTATAACGCTAGTATTACAACGAGACTTTGCCATACTACGAGATTTCGGTTAATACTACGAGACTTTGCGTTTACGGCGCTTCGATCTGTGTCGGTGCGATTGCGA
>SZPG01000099.1 GCA_030263595.1 Chloroflexi bacterium CFX6 | reverse complement strand
ATCGGACTTTTGGCTGGACTCCTGCTCGACCTGCCTTTGCCCCAGCCTGAAAAACGCCTCATCGCCATCGCCGAAACGGACGGCTGTTTCGTGGACGGTCTCTCCGCCGCGACAGGTTGCTACGTCGGCAGACGTACTCTCCGAATCGAAGATTACGGCAAAGTCGCCGCGACCTTCATTGACTCGCTCAGCGGGCAAGCCGCCCGCATTGCCCCGCGCGCGAACATCCGCGAACTGGCATGGGACTACGCTCCCGCCGCCCGCAACAAGTGGGAAGCGCAACTCATCGGCTACCAGCACATCCCCGACGACCTTTTGCTCGACTGGCAGAACGTCGAACTGACGACTCCCATCAAACAGATTGTCGGTCAGGCAGGCAAACGCGCGGGCTGCGAAATCTGCGGCGAAGAGATCATCAACCAAAGGGAAGTCATCCGCGAAGGGACGGTCTTGTGCAAATCCTGCGCGGGGGAGTCGTATTTTCGGTTTGTTGAATCGGCGACGCGTAGTTGGCGCTCTCTAGCGCCAGGTTTGCGTTAGAGAACGCAAAGTACGCAGAATCCCATGTTCATCACAGACGCGCTCCTCGGCGAACACGGCGTATTCCACCTCATGCTCGGACACATCGAGCAGGCGCTACCTTCGCTTGTTCCCTCTCCAACCTCCAAAACCGGGTTGCCGCGTTCGGTTTCGCTCTCGAATCCCATGCAGGGATCGAAAACCAACTGCTCTTCACCGCGCTCGAACCGCACCTCGGCACGCAAAGCGGACCTCTCGCCGTCATGCGTTTCGAGCATAACCAAATCACCGACCTGCTCGGCAACATCGAATCCGCAACCGAACTCGACTCTGCCCGCGCCCTCGCAAAGCAAATGATCGAAGTCACGCGCGGACACTTCGACTTCGATCAGTGCAAGCGAGCGCGGAAAACGCGGATGGTTTTTCTCAAACAATCCAGGAATGTCCGCGTCCATCCGCGTTAATCCGCGTCCAAATTTCTCTGGAGACGAATGACCACCGCCGCCCAACCCAAACTCACCCTCGTCCAAACCCTCGAAGCGCAGAACTCCACCCCGCCTACTTCGCCCTCGTCATGGCGACGGGCATCGTGTCCATCGCCGCCAAACTGGAAAACATGCCCGAAGTCGCATGGACCCTGTTCATTACCAACGCCGTGTTTTACGTCGTTCTATGGCTGTTGACTCTCCTCCGCATATTTCGCAATTTCTCCAGGGTCATCGCAGACCTGACCAGCCACGAGCGCGGACATGGGTTCTTCACGATGGTCGCGGGGACTTCCGTGCTGGGCAGGCAGTTTCACGTCATTGCGGAACTCCCCGAAGTTGCGGCGATTCTCTGGCTGGTGAGTCTCGTTCTATGGTGCGGTCTGATGTACACCTTCATTACAGCCGTCACCGTACGCGAGACAAAACCATCCCTTGAAAATGGATTGAGCGGCGGCTGGCTTCTGCTCGTGGTCTCCACCCAGTCCATTTCCGTGACAGGGGCGAGCATCACCGATCACTTTGGCGCATGGGCAGAAGCGATCCTTTTCCTGACGTTATCCATGTTCCTGCTGGGCTTCCTGCTCTACATCCTCGTCATCTGCCTGATCTTTTATCGTTTCACATTTTTCAAATTCAAGCCTGAAGAGTTGACGCCTCCCTACTGGATCAACATGGGAGCCATGGCAATCACCACGCTGGCGGGCTCGGTTCTCATCCTTGAAGCCAATCACTGGCAAATCATCGTGGATATCATGCCCTTCCTGAAAGGCGTCACCTTGCTCTTTTGGGCGACTGCGACCTGGTGGATTCCGCTCCTCCTCATTCTCGGCGTTTGGCGACATGGCTATAAGCGTTTTCCAATCACGTACGATCCCTCTTACTGGGGCTTGGTCTTCCCCCTCGGCATGTACACCGTCTGCACCTTTCAACTCGCCAAAGCGTTGGGACTTGACTTTCTTTTCCTCATCCCGCGCTACTTCATCTACCTAGCCATCATTGCGTGGCTCGCCGCGTTCGTCGGGTTGGTCGTTCAAGCGACAAGAAAACTAATTCTGCGTTCCCCATGAGGAGTGCGATGTGAATGATCCAACATGGAAAAAGTCCGCCTCCTCGACCAGCGTTACCACTTTGTGGATGCTTTGCTCTCTTTCGGTTTTCCTTTCGCTGACGTGCGCTTCGTACCCTACGGGACGGCTGCTCCCCGCATCCCCGACAGCGACTCCGCCCGATTCGCCCTCCGCGCTCCCCTCCGATAGCCCCATCTTCCACGAGGACTTCAACGGTCAATTGGCTCCCGCCTGGAGGTGGCAGAATGAAGACGCGTCGCATTACAAACTGAACGAGGACGGCTGGCTGGAAATCACGGGCGGAGACGAAAGCATCCTGGCGGGAGGGCAACAAACGAACCTGTTGTGGATCACTCTACCTGAAGGAGAGATCGAAATTTCCATCCACTTGAAATCGCAACCGTTATTCGATTTTCAACGGGCGGGTCTCCTTCTCTATCGCGATTCAGGTAATTACGTATCTCTCGCTCGCGGTCACTGTACGCAATGCGTGCTGGGTGGTAACGGAATCTTTCTCGAATACAGCTTCGATGGTCAACATGAAAAATATTCGATCCCTTTTAATGGCGCCGACTTGTATCTGATGCTAATGATCGAACAGGGAGTCGTCAGCGCCTTCTACGCCGTTGACGCGGATCAATGGCAGCACGTGGCCAGCGTCGAAAATGGGACTCGCTTTGAACGCGCCGCCCTGAGCGTGACCAATGACAGCGCCTGGGACAACGGATACGATGTCGTTGGGAAGTTCGACTACCTCGAGATCCGGCTCCCAACCCAAAGTGCGCCGACTCCAACCCCAAACGGTTTCCAACAGGCGGGGATTTTCAGAGGGCAGCAGCGCATACTGTGACAAAAGCTACATATTTTTCATGCCTGATTTATCAATAATCAGTAGATCACGAAAACCTCGGCGTAGTTTGCGCTCTCTAGCGCAAAACTGGCGTTAGACGCCTGCGGCAGCGCCAATTACGCGCTTTCGTGAAGTACTGATAATGTTTAATCTATAGCGATTGAAAGCAGTCAGCTTGGATCCTCAGTTTCATCGCCATCTGAAGGATGGTGATACGCGGAGCAGAGATCATATTCGAAGATCATTTTTGCCTAAGGAGTTTTTCAGATGTTTTACCAACTCGTCGTCTTCCTGCGCGTCGTCTCTGTGCTCAGATACCTGCTCGCGCACGGAGTCTCGGCGGCGGTGTCCTTCGCCCTCCAAAAGGAACGCGACATCAACCGCGTCCGCGCCCTGCTCGACCTTTCGGCGGCTTCGTATCCGCTGATGACGAACCTGATGTGGGCGTTCCTGCTCTTCGGAATCACCGCGGCGTTTCTCGGCGGCTGGTGGGGTCACGGCTGGGTGTGAACTTCGCTCGCGCTGGGTCAGCCCATCGAGAGGCTGAAGCCTGTCACCACGAAGATGCTCGAAGACGCAGTGGTGAAGGCGAAAACAGCCGCGTAATACGGTACAAGGATACTTCGACTTCGCTCAGTACAAGTTTCACGGATTGCACGGACGCTTCGCGCACGGATTTTTTTGTTTTCCGTGAAATCGGTCAAGTCCGCGTGATCCGTGTACGAAAAAAAATTACTCCCGAAGTCGTGAGAGGCTTCGGGAGTTTTATTTGTTCTGCGCGGAGACAACCTCCGCCAGTTCCTGTTCGCGTTGTTCCAGGTAAAGTCTATTTCCCACCCGTTTTAAAATCCCGATACTTTCCTCGAACAGGCGGCGCGCTTCTTCGAGATTGTTTTGCTTGAAGGCGATCTTCGCCAGGACTCCCAGTGAGTTGGCGATGTGCGCGTCGTGACCAACCTGCTGGTGGGAGCGAAGCGCCTCCTCCGCGTATCGAGCGGCTTCGTCGAATTTGCCTTCTTCGATAGCCCAGTTCGCCAGGTTCGTGCATGCCCCGCCGATTTGCTCGAGGTTGTTCATTTCCCTCGCAAGCGTAAGGCTGTACACGGCGTTGGATTTTGCCTCTTCAAGCCTCCCAACGGCAATCAACGCCTCCGCCAGGTTGGAGGTGGAAACCATGTCGCCCCACCTGGAATGGGCGGCGCGATATTCACAGACAGCCTTTCCCCAATATTCGATGACTTTTTCGAAGTCGCCCAGCCCAAACGCCGCCGCGCCCGCGTAGACGAGGGTGTGCGCGTACGCGATGTGCGGACGCGACTTCTCCAGCGTTTGCATGGACTTTTCACACCAGTCCATCGCCTGTTGATATTCGCCCAAACGAAACAGGAACGCGCCCGCCAAACCCATTGTCCTGCCTTTGGCGATTTGTTTTTCCTTCGCCGTTGACTTGACCGACTCCAGCGCTTCGATTGCCCTCATCGCCAGGTCGTGCGCGTCGCGGTACAGCCCCGCGAAATCGAAGGCTTGCATGAGCGAATCGGACATGTTGTTGAATACTGTCGCGTCGCGATTCTCGACCGCCCAATCCCACGCGAGGTGGATGTTTGCAAGGTCAGCCAGAAACACGGGCATGGCTTTTTGCGGCTGTCCGCCGAAGAATTCCTTTTCCAACGTTTTGACGAATTTGCCGTAATAGCGCGCGTGCGCGGCGCGGGTCTGTTCGCAGAGCGCGGCATTTTCGCGCAGGCGCATGGTCCCGTATTGAACCATCAGCGAGTGACGGCGGTAGCGTCCGTTTTCGTTGAAGTGAATGGCGGACTTGTCCACGAAGCGCGCCAGCATGGAGAGATCTGCGCCTGTGACTTCTTGAAATGCTTCTCGCGTGAATCCGCCGCGAAAGACAGCCTGTTTTTGAAACACGCTTTGTTCTTCGGGCGAGAGCAGATTCCAAAAATGGTCGAACACGGCGCGCATACTGCGATGACGCGGCGGCAGATCCTGTTGCGCGGTCGCGAGGATGTCGAGATTGCGCTCGATCTCTTTCACGATGTCGCGCGCGGAAAGTCCGCGCACCCAGGCGGCGGCGAGTTCGAGGGCGAGCGGCGCGCCGTCCACCAGTTCGCACAGACGCGCGATCGCGGCGAGGTCGTCGGCGTTGGGATTGAAGTCGGGTTTAATCTGGCGGGCGCGTTCGATGAAAAGTTTCGCGGCAGGCGAGGCAGTTTCGGCAAACGAAAGCCCGCGCACTTCGAGAAGCGTCTCCGCCTGGATGTTCAGCCGCGCAATCGAAGTGACCAGCAGTTTCACCTGCGGCGCGGCGCGCAGCGTCTCGCCGATCCATTTCAGCGACGCGTCGCCGAGCAACTGTTCCATGTTGTCGAGAATGAGCAGGAGATTTTTATCGCGCAAAAATTCCTGCAATTCTTTTCCGCCCGTGACGTTGATTTTCAACGCGCTCGCAATCGCCAGGAACATCGCTTCGATATCTTTGACGGGGGCAAGCGGGACGAACCACACGCCATTGATGAACTGTTGGATGAGTCCCTGCGCGGCTTGCAGAGCCAGACGGGACTTGCCCGCGCCTCCTTCTCCCACGAGGCTGAGGAGGCGGCAATCGGCATTTCCCAACCTGACGCGGATTTCCGCCAACTCCGCTTCGCGCCCGACGAATGAGGTTGTGCTGACGGGCAAATTGTGCAGGGACACGTCCCCCGCCATGCGAATCTGCTCGTACAGCGCGGTCGTCTCGGCGGAGGGTTCGACGCCCAGTTCTTTTTCGAGAATGCGGCGGCAGGATTGGTATTGCGCCAGCGCGGCGGAGCGTTGTCCCGCGCGGGCAAGGGCGGACATGCGTTGACGGTGCGCCTCTTCGCGCCACGGATCGAAGGCGAGCAAACGCGCAGTGGCTTCGAGCGCGGCGGGATAATTTGCGCGGCTCATCTCGATTTCAGCGAGACGATGAAGGGCTTGCAATGCCAATTCGCGCAGGCGGGCGCGCTCGGTCAACATCCAGTCTTCGAAGTCGGGCGCGTCGCGGACGTGGAAACCTTCGAGGAAGTCGCCGCGGTAGAGGCGCAGGGAATCTGTCAGGATAACCGCGACCCGCTCAACGTCGAGTGAAGAGGCGGAACGGAGAGCGGAGTCGAAGGCGGCGGAGTCGAGAAAACAGTCCCCCGTAAATTCAATCGAGTCGCGGGTGATGGTCAGTTCGTCGTCAAAAAATTTGCGGAGGTTGGCGAGGGCTTGACGGAGATTGTTCTTCGCGTCCGCGTCGGACACTTCACCCCAGAGCAGGGCGGCGAGTTTGTCACGGCTATGGGCGCGGCGCGTGACGGCGAGATACGCCAGCAAAGCGGGAACTTTGTTGGAGATGAAGTTTGGGGGAGGCTGGTCGGCGCGTTTGATTTGCATTCCCCCCAAGTAGGACAAACTTAAGCTTGTCTTACCAACCGAATTCGGGATTGACATAGGTGAACTTCCAATCCTTCCATTCCTGCGCCAACCCCGCTTTGACGGGGTTGTTCAAAATGTAAAGAATGATTCTTGCCATCTCCTTTTCGTCGCGGACGTAGTGGTCGTAACTTTCGTGATGCCAGAACTTGCCAGAGCGGTTGAGCGCGAGGTTGCAATAGCGGGCGGTGCGACCTTTGAGCAGGCGCATGATTTCGGCGATGGGGGAGATGGCGCTTGGCATACTGGAGGGAGGGAATTTTTCGATGAGTGATTGGATGAGCAGGTGAACGTGGTTAGGCATGATGCAATACGCGTAGAGTTCATAATGATGGCTGTCTGCCCGATGAATTTCATCCGCGACGATTTGCGCGATGTTTTCCTGCTTGAGCCAGTCATGCCCGTGCTCGCAGCGGTCGAGCCATTTGTCGTAATGCCCGAAATACTTTTTCTGGATTTCGTATCGCTCCGCAGGGGTTTTGGCGGCTTGGAGTTCCTTCTCGCGCTGGGCTTGCAACTCAGCAACGACGGCGGCAGGGAGCGAATCCACGAGGCTGAAGGTGATGAACAACGGGTTGTTCTGCGGGTGGATATGCGGCAGTTTGCGGCGGTAGTAGATGGTTTCTGGGGGCATGGTGATTTGTGGGACAAACTTCAGTTTGTCCCGGTTGGTTGGGGCAAAAGCAAACTGAAGTTTGCTGTACAGCGCAAAGTGAACTTTGCGGCACGGGAAAATAAATGATTTCTAAACGCTGACTTCCTATAATGCGGTCAAGTTTATCTCACTTATGACAGGACTGCCAGACCCATGACCGAGACCTTCCAACCCCGTCCGCCGCGTTACCGTCACTTTGTTTTGCTGGCGTGGGAGGAGCGCGACGCGGAGGGGCATTGCCAAACGTGGCGTTTCAGTTTGCAGGACTCGCAGAAGGAGGCGCGTATCGGATTCAAATCGCTGGCGGAATTAACCGCGTTTCTCGAACAGTGGATGACCGATTCATCCGAAGATAATTCAAACAATATTTTGCCAAAAAAGGAGAAAATAAAATGAACAAACTGAAATGGTGGCTGCGGATCGTAGGCGGATTTTACCTGATTCTCACACTGATGAATCTCTTCGGTCTGTTTCTGGGTGGCGCCCAAATGTTTACCGAAACCCTCCCCGCCCCGATGAATGCCGAGCCGCTCGCAGGGCAGGCATTTGCCGATGCCTGGCTGGTCTTCGTCTTTGAGTTGGGCGTGCTCGGCGTGATGGCTCTGGTTGCGGCGCGCGCGCCTTTGCAAAACCAGATCATGGTCTGGGTGATCGTCTGGGCTGAACTTTTCCGCGGTATTGTTGCGGATGCAATCTGGATTGCGCGAGGCTATTCCGCCAGTTACCTGGTCTTTATCGTGATCCACCTTGTCATCATTGTGACGGGAGTTGTATTCCTCCGCCAGGCGAAGGCAGAGTAACAAAAGAAGCCGTCCCGCAGATTTACATATCTGCGGGACGTGGAATTATTTTCACCAATGGAGAAAACCAAATGAAAGTCAAATACCTGCTGTACCTTCAAGCCCTGCAAGCCGCCATTTTCGCGGTCGGCGCGATGAACGGCTCGGCAATGGCGAACTCGTTTTTGTACATTCACGGATTTTTCGCGCTGGCGTTCGGCTTTTTTGCGTTTTTCAAACGCGGCGCGTAGAGGTTGATTTCCGCCAAAGAAGAATGCAACCATGTTCACCGTCTATCTCGTCCTCCTTGGCATCCTCGCGTTCTTCCTCGCCGCGCTCGTCCTCGGCGTCTGGCTGCGCGCACACCGCACCAAAGAAAACGCCGAACGCTCCAGCCGCGTCATGCACTTCTTCTTTTTCGCGGGAGAGATCGCGCCGCCGCTCGTCGCCATCTTCTACCCAGGTCTGACCCGCTTCGACGCCCTTCTCGGTCTGCCTTCGCTTCCGTTCCAGCCGTTCATGCTCGCGCTCGGAATCCTGCTCGCCATCCCAGGCTTGTACTTCATGGGCGTGACCAACAAACTCCTGCGCGCCCTCGGAAGCGGCACCAACGCCTTCATCCTGACGAAAAAGATCGTGGACGACGACCTCTACAAACGGACTCGCAACCCGATGTCGCTCGGATTCTACCTCTGCGCCCTTGCCCTCGCCTTCGCCTCCTCCTCGACATTTGTGCTGGTCGCCGCTTCGTTGGGCTTGATCCCCGCCCATCTCTTTTTCCTCAAATACTTCGAAGAACTCGAACTGGAGTTGCGCTTCGGCGAATCGTA
>SZPG01000011.1 GCA_030263595.1 Chloroflexi bacterium CFX6 | reverse complement strand
CATCTGCACGGCAACGGTCAGGACCTTGGTCGTAAACCCATAGGCGATCAACCCGAACAGCAAACCCAGGGTCGCGCCCATGATGATCGGCTGTCCGAATACGCCCAGTTTCTTCTGCATCCCTTCCGAGTCCCAGTAGATGTCGCGCAGACCGGGAATCTTCTCCACGATCCAGTTAAGTCCCTTGATGATCGGCACACTGGTGACCGCCCAGCCCTGCGGAATGGATACGCCCGGAATCTTGAAGAATTCCTGCACATCCTTGGCGGTCCAGTCGGCGATGAGCAGCGAAACGATGGCGTGAATCGCCGCGGCGATCAAACCCAGCACCAGGTTGCCGTCGGTGACTAAATAGACCAACGACCCTGTGAAGGCATAATGCCAGTAGTTCCACATATCCACGTTCAGGGTTTTGGTCCAGCGGAAGATGAGCATGATCAGGTTGACGCCCAGGGCGACGATGAACACCAGCGAACCGACGACCGTGCCAAACGCGATGGCAGCTGCCACTCCCCAGCCGACATCCAAAGCGTTCAGTTCGATACCAGTCGCTTCGACCAGCGCCGAGGTGGCGGGCCCGAGCGCGTCGAACAGCAGGGTGATGACCAGCCCAAGACCAATGAAGCCAACGCCGACGGTAATGGCGGAAATGAAGGCGCGGCTGACTTTTTGTCCCAGGATGAGCCCCAGGATGAAGATGATGATCGGCAGCATGACGGGCGAACCAAGCCCGGTCAGGAAGTCGAAAATCGACTTGATGGTTTCCATTTGCATTCTCCTTTTTGATTAGGTACACGTCAATCATTTGTCAACAGCATCACTATCTTTTCGATGACCTCCTTTGTGCCGATTCCGGTCAGGAACGGAATCCCATCCACAACAGGAACGTCAATGTCAAAGGGCACTTGCGCGGTGGCGACCACCAGGTCGGCATCGGGCGCAAGCGAAGGCACCTCCGGGACACGGCATTGAATGGTATGGATCTTTAAACCGCGCTCTTCCAGTAATTCCCTGAGCTTGACGGCGACATGCGTGGAAGTCGCAATGGCTGTGCCGCACGCAACGACGATCTTGTAAACCTTTCCGGCGGATTCATTGCCCGGCATCGGTCAGTTCCCTTCGAACAGGTTTCTGAACGTGGTTTCGAACATCCAGATATCGTATTCATAAACGTCGTCGAACGGCGGCGGCACAACAGCCAGCAGGTGAAATTTTTTGGAGGCAAGTTGATCCTTGAATTTATCCATGACATTCCCCGGTTTGCCGTATTGCGAATGGACGACAACGACATCCACCCCTTCGACATCCTTCAAGAGGTCCAGGATTTCCTCCGTTTGGGGCGTGACCGACTCCGGCTCGCAAATGGACAGAGTGTATTTGCCCGCCGACCCCGCCGCCACATCCACGCGGATGGTTTTTCCCTCAATATTCAAATGTGGCAGCACATAAATCTCCTGCTCGCCGCGTTTTTGCATGGCGCGTGTCATGTAAAAGCGAAGGATGTGACGGAGATGGGCTTCTTCGTTCGAGGGTTTTGGAATCGCGCTTCGAAACGCCATGTAGGTTTCGGTTTGTCCGGGGCTTACTTTGGCTTGGGCATCGAATTTGAGATCCATAGGCATTCTCCTTTTTGGAAAACTCAATCTGCCAGGATGACTTCAACGCCCTGCTCGCGCACCTTTTCCAGGAATTCGGGCGGGGCGGATCTATCCGTGACGATTTTGTCCACGGCGGTTAGCGGCGCCACCGAAGTAAAAGTGGTCACGCCGAACTTTGCGCCATCTGCAACCACGATTTTTTCTCGCGCGCTGCGTATCAGCATTCGTTTGATCTGCGTGTCTTCGATGTTGTATTCCGTCAAGCCGTCTTCGAGGCTGACTCCCCCGATACCGATAAAAGCCTTGTCCACATGCAGGTCTTTATACACCTGCTCCGGGATATGCCCCACCATGGATAACTCACGCGGGCGCACAATCCCGCCGGTGATGATCAGGCGGGCATCAACTTCCAGGGGGATCTGGTCAACGATTTTTGCGGCAATCTGCAAACAGGAGGTGACAATGGTGAGGTTGCGTTTCCCCCGCAAACCGGGCACGATCTCCAGGGTGGTGGTGCCCACATCCAGGGCGATGCTGTCCCCATCGTAAATCAGTTCCGCCGCCTTGAGCCCAATCGCCTTTTTTTCTTCCTGGTTTTTGACAGCCCTGGACTGGAAGGAAGGTTCGTAACTGCGTCCCAGGTTTGCGATCGCTCCCCCATGAACGCGGCGCAACAACCCCTGCCGGTCCAGTTCGTTCAGGTCGCGGCGGGCAGTCATTTCTGAAACGTCGAACATGGCACAAATATCCGGGATGCTGACGCGACCCGTTTCATGCACAAGTTCGACAATCTTGCCCTGGCGCTCTATTGAGTTCATCCATCATCCTTTTCGGCGGATTAATACAATGCAATTCTCAAACTCAATAGTACCGATAAATTGTTCGATTATGTTCAAATAGTACAACAATTATGTTCGATTGTCAACTAGGAATAATCCAAAAAGGATATTTTCTTTTTTTAAAAATTTGTATAGATAACCCGAGTTGCTACTTTGGTTTCAAGAGGCTGCCCTCACTCCAAACAAGGTTATATATTCTGGGATGACTTCCCCCTTTCCCGATGGGAGAGGGCAGGGTGAGGGCTTTGGGCGGGGAACCTAGAAAATCTATTGGAAGGTGGCAACTCAGGCAAGGCGAGAGAGGAAGGTGTTTTGAAATTTAGAGTGTAAACGGCAGGCAGGAAAACAAACCAATACGCAGAGAGTGAGCTATGGTTTTCGTGGTTGTAACGAAATCCAACAACAAAACGACTATACACTAACGAATTAATCCCTCACCTTACGCGATTTCGCCGCAGGGGCGGCCCGCTTGGGCAAAACAAGCAGCCAATTTACAAGAAAGGGCCGCCCTGTGCCAGGCATTTTGGTAAAAACATGAATGGGCTGTCCCTGCCGTGTAAGATGAATTAATCCTTAATCCCGGAGGAAACAACAATGAGTGAAGCGAAGATCACCGTCTATGGCGCGTACTGGTGCCCAGACTGCCGCCGCGCGAAGAAGTTCCTGGGCGAGCAATTCGTCCCCTACAAATGGGTGGACATCGAACAGGATAAGGAAGCCGAAGCCTTTGTCCTGCAAAAGAACAACGGCAAACGCATCATTCCCACCATCGTCTTTGAAGACGGTTCTTTTTTGGTTGAGCCTTCGAACGCAGAACTGGCAAGGAAACTCGGATTGAAGACCGAAGCGAAGCAGACCTATTACGACCTGATCATCGTCGGCGGCGGACCGGCAGGATTGACAGCCGCCATCTACGCGGCGCGCGAAGGCGCGGAGACACTTCTGATCGAACGCTCCGGTCTCGGCGGGCAGGCGGGCATCACCGTCGGCTTGGATAACTTTCCAGGTTTCCCCGAAGGCATCAGCGGGCAGGAATTTTCCGAGCGCGTGACCCAGCAAGCCAAACGCTTTGGCGTGGAAATTCTGCAGGCGGTGGATGTCGAAAAGATGGAAATGGAGGAAGGCTACCACGAAGCGTACACCTCAGACGGGCGGCACGTCCACTCGCGCGCGGCACTGATCGCCACGGGTGCATCCTACCGCCGCCTGGACGTGCCCGGCGAGGACGACTACATCGGCGCCGGGATTCACTTCTGCGCCACCTGCGACGGTCCGTTTTACAAAGGCGCAAAGGAAATCGTTGTGGTGGGCGGCGGGAATTCCGCCGTGGAGGAGGGCTTGCACCTGACCAATTTCAGCGAGAAGATCACACTGCTGGTGCGCGGCGGCAATTTGACTGCCAGCCAGATCGCCATAGACAAGGTGAACGAGCCCGGTTCCCGCATCGAAGTGAAATACAACACCGTGGTGGAAGGGTTCGAAGGGCGGGATTCCAAACTGAAGACGATCAAGGTCCGCAACACGGTCACGAACGAAGCGTATGAAATCCATCCCGCCGCCGCGTTCATCTTCATCGGGCAGCAGCCCAATACCGACTTCCTCAAAGGCTACCTGGAACTGGATAAATACGGTTTCGTGATGACCGGGCACGACCTGACCCACAAGCCGGATGCCGCCATTCCCCTTTCGCTTCCGTTCGAGACCAGCGTGCCCGGCATCTTTGCGGCGGGCGATGTACGGCACGGCAGCATCAAACAGGTCGCTTCGGCGGTGGGCGAAGGCGCGGCGGCATCCATTTCGATCCGGGAGTTTCTGCGCAGAGGATGACCATTTCCCGCTTGTGATCTTCGTCATCTTGAAGGAAACATATTTCTTCTTATAATCATTCCTGATGGACACATCTGAATCGCATTCAAAAGAAAGACGGAACCCGAACGGTTCCGTCTTCTGTTTATAAAAGGAGAACTCCGATGTCAAAACTCGACAATATGGTGCAGGATTTTTTGATGCAGAAGAAAATCGCCGTGGTGGGCGTTTCGGACAGGCGCGAAACGGGATGCAACCTGGCATATAACAAGTTCAAGGAAAACGGCTACGAGGTCTTCGCGGTCAACCCGCGCCTCGCTTCTTTCCAGGGCGACGCCTGTTACCCCGACCTGAGATCCCTGCCCTCCAAGCCGGACGCCGTTTTCATCCTCACCAGCCCCAAAGTGACCGACCAGATCGTCCAGCAGTGCCTGGATTTGGGAATCAAGCATGTCTGGATGCACTGCATGATGGGCACCAAACCCGGTCTCGTCCCGGGCATGACCAGCGTTTCGCAGTCCGCGGTGGAGATGTGCAAGGCGAACGGCATCGCCGTCATCCCCGGTACCTGCCCGAACCAGTACCTCAAACCCGACGGCGGTCATAAAATGATGCGCGGGTTATGGAAGTTGCTTGGGTTTATGAGCGTGAATTAGGAATACTCTTCCCTCATCATCCGGTCGAACCCTTGTTTGGCGAGTCGATTCAATTCCTCGAACAGGGGTTTTTCGATTTTCTTGAAATTGAAGCAGGATTTGCCCTGCATGTGCTTTTTGAGTTCGGGGGAGACGCCTTTCAACAGGTCGGGATACATATAAACGGGCATCAGATAGAAGGAGACGTAATTTTTCTTGATGTGTGTCGAGGCGAAATACAATTCCTTCTTCCATTTTTCGCTGTAGGGAGCGTCGAGATAAAACGCCTCCTTCGTGTCGCTCTTGACGGTCAATTTTTCGGCATAAGGTTCGAGGATGGATTTGAGGCTTTCGAAGACAAGGGGGAATTCGGACTGGGCAGGCATAAAGTCTCCATTTCTAAAAATCGAATCTTGTCATTGCGGGTGGCGCAGAGCGCCGCGAAGCAATCCCCGGCAGGTTGCCGCGCCGCCGAAAACCAGGAACGGCGGCTCGCAACGACATTCGCAAATCATTGCACAACGATCTCCATGAATACCGTATCGCCAAAGAAATTCCCATCCGGGTCAACCGCCTGCCAGGTGGTCTGATACGTTCCCGGTTCGGCAGGGGCGGTGAAGAGGATTCGCAGGGTGGCTTGCGTCCCGGCTTTGGCGGGGTAGAGCGGCTGTTCCTCCGCCGCGCCCAGCGTCGTGCCGCCCACCCACTTGAGTTTGTAGTCTGCGTCCCAGTCGCACGTCCCGGAGTTTTGCACGAGCCACTGCTTGTCAATCGCTGCGCCGGGGGCGAAGACCGAGCCGTCTTCGACGGTGACGTCATCCAAAAAGGAGAGCACGTTCGCGCAGGGACCTTCGGTGGGCGTGGCGGTGATCGTCGGCGTAAACGTGGGGGTGAACAAGGCAGGCACGGGCGTGGTGGTGGGAAGCGGCTGGGTAGGCAGGATTGCCGTCGGCGGGCGGAAGGGCGTCGGCGTGGGTTGGGGGGAACAGGCGGCGGACAGGAAAAGGATTGGGAGCAGAAACAGGAATCGGTTAAGAAAGAGGCGGGGCAGGTATAGTCGAAACATCATCATAAGAAAATGGACACGGTGAGCCGTGTCCATTGATTTTACGCTTCTTCTTCGACTGCGCCGGCATCCTCGCCCCCGCCGTCGCCCATGTCGAGCGGGAGGGCGATTTCGCCGCTTAGAGCCTTTTGCCGGATGACGCTTTCGATCTCGTTCATCAGGTCGGGATTGGTGCGGAGGTAGTCCTTGGCGTTTTCGCGCCCCTGACCAATGCGGACATCGCCATAGGAGAAGAAGGCGCCGCGCTTCTGAATGACCTCGAATTTGGTCGCCAGGTCGAGAACGTCGCCGCTCTTGGAGATGCCTTCGTTGAACATGATGTCAAACTCGGCGGTGCGGAACGGCGGCGCGACCTTGTTCTTGACGACTTTGACGCGCGTGCGGTTGCCGATGACTTCCTCGCCCAGTTTGATGGACTGGATGCGGCGCACGTCAATCCGCAGGGAGGCGTAGAACTTGAGCGCCTGACCGCCGGTGGTGGTTTCGGGGTTTCCGAACATGACGCCGATCTTCTGGCGGAGTTGGTTGGTGAAGATGACGGCGGTCTTGGTCTGGTTGATGGCGCCGCTCAGTTTGCGGAGCGCCTGCGACATGAGACGTGCCTGGACGCCCATGGTGGCATCGCCCATATCGCCTTCGATCTCGGAGCGCGGGACGAGCGCGGCAACCGAGTCAATGACGACCACATCCACCGCACCGGAGCGGACGAGAGTTTCGGCGATTTCGAGCGCCTGTTCGCCGGTATCGGGCTGGGAGACGAGCAGGTTGTCAATATCCACGCCGAGGCGCGCGGCATAGACCGGGTCGAGCGCGTGTTCCATATCCACATAAGCGGCGGTGCCGCCTGCGCGCTGGGCTTCCGCAACCACGTGCAGACAGAGCGTGGTCTTGCCCGAAGATTCCGGTCCGTAGATTTCGGTGATGCGTCCGCGCGGGATGCCGCCGACGCCGAGCGCGATATCGAGCGAGAGCGAGCCGGTGGGGATGACCTCAGTGACCATACCTTGCGCTTCGCCGAGGCGCATGATGGAGCCGTCGCCGTAGCGCTTGAGGATGTCGCCGACTGCCTTGTCGAGGACAGCCCTTTTTGCGCCGTCCATTTGCGGGGTGGGCGCGGATTCTGCGGGCGCGGAACGTTTTCTTGCCATGGGTTTTCTCCTTGTAATCGCTTAACCACGAAGGTTAGGGGGTGCTCAAAGGGTTAAGTGGGTTAAGTATTGCCGAGAGTATAGCACAGATGTTCTGTGCGTCAAGGGAAAAACCAGCCGCTCGATGAAGTTCTCAAAATCGGAAGGGTCCCCTCACCTGCAAATCCGAGCAGGCGACGCCCAAATTCGTCTCGTCGTTGGGTCCTCAAGCATACGGGCGGATATGTAGAATATCCGCGCGCTTCATGACGCGGATAGCATCTCCTCAAAGTTATACCAACCCCAATCCCCTCGCAAAACCGCGCGGACTGAACCGAAGTTCATTCGGGCTTCTTCGCAGGAGAATGCCTTGACCTCAGTTAATCCCAGACTTGTTTGGATTTGAAGAGCGGGTGCAGGCGTGCGTGAGTTGTCCCTTTACCCCACCTTCTTCCAATCCTTCGCCACCGCCTCGAGGCGGGCTTTGTCTTCGATGTACGATTCAAAATACCCGCAGGTGGTGCAGATGTAATGGTCCACGTCGTGGGTGGGTCGGGTGGCGAACTCTTTGGAGATGTAAATGTAGAGTCCCGAACTGCCGTGGCCCAGACCGCGGCGTTTCATGTACACTGTGTCCGACTTGCATCTGGGGCATTTACCATCTTTCATAGGTCGCTCCTTTCAGCGCCCTTCCCCATCCCGCCTCGGCGGGATGGGGAAGGTGTCACGAGGTGACAGAGGGGGTCGGGTTCAACACTCACTATACCCGCAGGCATAACACTTGCGGCAGCCTTCTTCATTCACCACCGCTGCCTCGCCGCATTCGGGGCAAAGGTCGCCGATGCGCATTTTGTTCATCGCGGCTTCTTCTTCGATGGTGTGTCCGCTGCCGTTGCCATTCGATTTCACTTCCTCGGTTGGGATGCCGCTCTTCTCTCGCAGGTACTGATCCAGCACCTGACCGATGCCGTCGGGCAGCGACCGCACGCGGTTGGGACCGAATCCCAGTGAGCGCCCGCCGCCGATGCCCATCAGTTGGATGACCACTTCGCGCATCCTGTCCAGCGGGGCGATGGGCGACGCCATGCGCAGAATGTACGAAATCAAACGTCCGATCGCTTCCGAGACAGCCGCGGTCTCCGAGCCAGCCTTGGCGGTGTTGACAAAGGTCTCAAAGGGCTGGTCGCCGCCGTTTTCATTGATGGTGATGAACGTCTTGCCGACGGGCGTTTCGATATTGTATGTTTTGCCTGTCAACGCCTTGGGGCGCGGCTTTTTGGTACCATGCCACAAGGTGGGAATGGCTTCCTTCGCTGAACCAGCCTCGGGCTGAGTCTGAGGCGATTTCTTCTCCGCCGTCGCCTTCGTCTCCAGCACCACCTTCTCACGCGAACCCGTCACATACACCGTGATGCCCTTGCAGCCGAGTTCCCAAGCCAGCATATACGCCGTGGCAACGTCCGCTTCGGTGGCGCCTTCAGGGAAGTTGACCGTCTTTGAAAGCGAGTTATCCACAAAGGCTTGCAGCGCGCCCTGCATGCGCACGTGTTCCTCGGCGGTGATGTCCGATGAAACGACAAACGTATCGCGCACCGCCTGCGGAAGTTCAAGGATGTGCTGGCACGTGCCCTCGCGCATCACCTGCTCGACGATCTCGTGCCGTTTCTCCTCGCCCAAGCCGAGTTTCTTGAGCGCCTCATCGAAGCGCGGGCTGGCATAAGTGAGTTTCAAGTCTTTGCCGTTATCGTTGACGTGGCGGATGTACGCGAGCGCAAAGACGGGTTCACAGCCGTAGCCTTCACAGCCTGCGACGGTAGCAATCGTGCCTGTCGGAGCGACGGTGGTCTGCGCGGCGTTGCGGATGCCGTGCTGTTTGATGCCGTTCACCACCGCCTCCCACTGGACCTGGGGTCTGCCCCAGTTATTCTGGTAGTTGACCAGCGATTGAGGCGGGGTCCATTTCATGTCGTCCATGTCGTAGATCGAGCCTTCGATGGCGGGGAACGGACCGCGCTCTTTGGCGAGTTCGATGCTGGTCAGCATGGCATGATAACGGACGAACTCCATTACCTGCGCGCCGAACTCCTGACCTTCCTGCGAGCCGTAGCGCACGCCGGCGTGATACATCAAGTCCGCCAGCCCCATGATGCCCAAGCCGATGCGCCTCGCGCGATGTGCGGCTTCCTTCAATTGCGGCACGGCTGGCACGTAGGCGTTGGCTTCCACCACGTCATCAAGGAAGCGCGTGGAAAGGACGACGCTCTGGCGCAAGGATTCCCAATCCACAGTTCCGTCGGGTCCGCAATGCTCGTTGAGATTGACCGAACCGAGACAGCAGTTTTCGTATGGACCAAGCCATTGTTCCCCGCACTGGTGCGCGATCACACCATTCGCAATCACGCTGTGTGTCTGCGTTTCAGTGAGATCGTAGACATCAGCAAAGCCCGCATCGTCAATTGAAACAACGGTCGTTTCAAAAGTTTCCGCGTTCGATGTGCGCGTTTTCCCGTCAATAAATTGTTCCACCTTCCCTTGTTTTATCGAATCAAGAAAACCGATCTCCTTTACGAACTTGTCTCGATTGGCTTTATCAATCAACAGTTCGTAATCGGCATGTGTAAAGCAGCCCTTATAACCGCCTTTGCCGTCCGGCAGGGAACGGTATCCATCATTTCGGCGCTTGTGGATGCGGGTAACAATGCCGAAGTTCAGCAACAGAACTTGAACATCGCGCAACAGTTCCAGCGACGCACTAGCCAGCCTGATCGAACAGGATCTTTTGTAGGCGGAAAGATTGACTGTGCCGTCGGTAGTGAACAACCCCTGCAGGAAGCCAACTACCGCTTCACGGGGCGCGTTCCAGATGGAGGAAGGAACGCGTTTTTCATGGGCGCGCGCATGCAATACACCCAAAGATTCAAAAAAGAGATAGGGCAATCTGCCATACGTCAACTGGCGGACGGAACCGCGTTCGTGCAAGTGACCTGCTCCAAAATGCGCCTGCATGGTTTCGTGAACGAAATTCAACAACTCATCACTTTCACGATTAAATACCATTCCAACGGGGGAATTGCTGGAGGGGCTCAACCAGCCGTCACCAACCAATGCCCCAAGTACAACTCCCCATTCATGCGACCAATGTTTCGGCAGGTTGGAATATTGTTCCACGAAGTCACTGCGGGGTATCGTGCGCCCGGAGGCATGATCACCGCCGCGAGCCATCACCGCCATTTTTTCTCGTATGGCTTCGACGTTTGGCAAATCTACATTTCGGCTCCACACGCCTTCGCCGGATTGTAAAAGCAGGGTGTCGCCCTCTTTGAGTTTCTCCAATTCCACATAGCCGCGATCCGATGTCAAAAACTTATGGTCGGGTGTTGCGGTGACAGAATAGCCGTGCTTGGTGGTCAATTTCATAACGCGGGTATTCTCGCGGGTCTTCCAGGCAGGGGATGAAACCCGATAGGCTACACCAAAATCCTGCCCAGCAAAACCATTTCCACCCCGCGGAGCGCGCAGGTCGGTGGCAACCATGAAGTTCGCTCCAGATTCGGCAAGCTCCTGAATCGTGAGCAAGCCTAAATCAGTTGCAATACGGGTGGAACCGACAAAACACGGATTCGTCGCTTCCAGCGGATATAAATGCGGAACGGGATTGCTGCGATTCGCCGCATCCAAAAACAACACACCCGGTTCGCCGTTGTGATGCGCCTGCTTGACGATCTTATCGAACAGCTCACGGGCGCGAACCTTCTTGTAGGTATTGATCTTTATTTCCGCGGCTTCCGCCTGTTCGAGCGTCCCGCTGAAACCCCTTTGCTTCATTTCCGCCAGGTCAGGGAAGCGCAGTTCCCATTCTTCATCGTTCTTCACCGCGCGCATGAACGCATCCGTGATACCGACGGAGATATTGAAGTTGGTGATGTGATTTTCGTTGGTCTTGCAGGTGATGAAATCCTCCACATCGGGATGATCCACCCGCAGCACTGCCATATTCGCGCCGCGGCGGGTTCCGCCTTGGGCGATCTCCCCAAAAGCATGATCGTACACGCGCAGGAAGCCGACGGGACCCGTCGCCTGCCCTGCCGAACTCTGGACAAACGCTCCCATCGGGCGCAAGCGCGAGAAGGAGAATCCATTCCCGCCGCCTGTCTGCTGAATCAA
The DNA here is from genome assembly GCA_030263595.1 of Chloroflexi bacterium CFX6. Taxonomy (GTDB): domain Bacteria; phylum Chloroflexota; class Anaerolineae; order Anaerolineales; family Villigracilaceae; genus Defluviilinea. Next base: position 42,268 of record SZPG01000011.1, on the reverse strand, counting down.
CGCGGCGTCGCGCAGGGTTTGGAAGATGCCCGCTGAATCGCGTCCCATGTCGTCGGTGATCGGGAGGACAAAGCAAGCCGCCAGCTGCCCCAGCGGAGTTCCCGCACCGGTAAAGGTGGGAGAGTTCGGGAAAAACTTCTTGCTGGAAAGCAGATGGTAATACTCGACCGCGCGCTTTTGAACATCCGCCCCCCATTGCTCCTCCACTTTGGCGACATGCCAGGCAACACGCCAGAACATCTCCTCGACCGTTTCGGCGGGCTTGCCGTCGCCGCCGCGGCGGACGTAGCGCTTCATCAGCACCTGGCGGGCGTTATCGGTCAACTGCGCCTGCGGCAATCCTTTCGGCATGGGAGGCGTTGGCAAGAGACCGTTTTTGGCTTTGGTTTCGGCAGATTTGGTGACCATGGCTTACTCTCCTTTAAAGTTTTTTCGTTTACCGTAGGGGCGACCCGTCCTTGATGTTTCAGAGATGCTGCGACCATGAAAGATCGTCCTTACATAATTTCACGGATACAAAAAGGCAAAGATACTCCCGCCTTGAGCGTCTTTGCCGGGGCTTAATCTTCGAGCAGGTGGTCTATTTCCTTGCGGATGGACTGGAGATCGTCCAAACCCAGGTACACAATGGCATAGCGAATGTATGCAATCTGGTCTACTTCCTTCAGGATTTGCATGACCAGGTCGCCCACCACGCGGGAGGAGACCTCGGCTTTGCCCATTTTCTGCAGCTGCGCCTCCACCTGCCCGATCATGCGTTCGATGTCCGCTGCGGAGACGGGGCGTTTGGCGCAGGAGATGCGGATGCCGCGCGCCATTTTCTCGCGGTCGAACTCTTCACGGGTTCCATCCTGTTTGATGATGAGCGGCACGGCGAGGATGGGGCGTTCGTAACTGCTGAAACGCTGGCGGCATTTCAGGCATTCGCGGCGGCGTCGAATCCCACCATGGCTGTCATGGGAGGTATCCAGCACCTTTGAGTCGTGATGTTTGCAGTAAGGGCATCGCATCCGAAAAGGCACTCCAAATTTAGAACATTTGTTAGAGCCATATATGGGCGTACAAGCGCTGCATCCCCGTATATATGGTCAAAGTGTACGGCATTTTACCCCTTCCGCCAAACATTGACAAGAGTTGATTGGTATGCGTGAATCTTAAAATATTGCGCGGATTCCCCGTTTCATGCTGCGGTGTGAGGATAGGGTAACGAGATAGTATCTCGCGCTACTTCACGGATAAACTTCTCAAAAACTCCATCACATACGGATTGAGTTTTTCAGGATGGCACTGATGCGGCACATGCCCGCACACTGGAAATTCATGCGCCAATCGAATGTTTGGAAGCAAAGATTTCAACCTCGGAAACGACGACGGCGAAAGAGTCTGGTCGCGCCCGCCCCACAGGAGCAGAGTCGGCTGGGCAACACGCGACAGGTCCAACGTCGAGGAGGGAAGCGTGCGCGGGATGTTGTAAATGCCGGAAGAGGCGCGTTTGTAATCCAGCGCGGTCTGATAACGGATATGTTCCGGCAGGCTGTGCGTTTCGCGCTGCCCCACGTAGGTTGAGAAACTGGTCATATCCACCAAAAAGCGGAACACACGATAGGGCGTTCGTTCGATGAGATTCGTGTTGATCAACTGGTGATGGAACACCTTCTGCAAAATGGGCGGCAGTTGACTTAAATCATAGAACGGGTTGACCAGCGCCAGCGCCTTTACGCGTTCGGGATGCCGCAGGGCATACATCAGCGACAAGCCCCCGCCCAGCGAATGACCGATCAAGGTGAACGGCGTATGCAGGTGCAGCGAATCGAGCCAATGGGAAAAATGCGCGAACGTGTTCTCCACCGTATATTCGTGGGCGCCCGCCGGTTTCGCGCTTTCGCCGTGCCCAAGCAGGTCGAGCGCATAAGCGGCGCAGCCCGACGCGGCAAGTTCCGGCAGAAGATCGTCCCAATCGTGAAGCGAAGCCGCCAAGCCGTGCACCAGCACCACCGGTTCGCCCGCGCCCTGGCAGACATAATTTACTTTTTGATTGTTTCCCAGCATCATACTCTGGTAGAGGATGCCGTTTGTTTTGATGCTCATCCAGCTGCTCTCTGTTTTCAGATAACGTTTCGGCGACAACCTTATCCCATCAACATTAATCGCGGATGAACACCCGCTTTTCAAATCCCTTACTCGCTTGCAATCTGCTTCCCGTACCGCTTCGCCAGTTCGCGCCGCAGGACTTTGCCGATGAAGGTGCGCGGGAATTCTTCCATGAAGATGACGAAGCGCGGGACGAGGTGCGGCGGAAGGCGGCGTTTGCAGTATGCAATGATGGATTCCGCGCTGGGCTTTTCTCCGCCGGCAATGACGAAGGCAAACGGGTGTCCCGCCACCGCCACCACCGCCGCTTCTTTGATCTGCGGAATTTCGTAGATGACCTCTTCCACGTCGCGCGGGAAGGCGGGCTCCCTGCCCGCTTTATCGGGATACCACATATCCGCTTTGCGGGCAATGATGCGGAAGAAGCCGTCTTCGTCCACCTGCGCCACATCGCCGGTGAGCAGCCAGCCGTCGTGCGTGATCGTCTGCCGGGTCGCTTCTTCGTTCTTCCAGTATCCCATCATCACCTGCGGACCGCGCACCGCCAGTTCGCCGATCTGTCCCATCGGTACTTCGCGGCTCCCCGTTTTCAAATCCACGATGACGGCATGGGTGGAAGGAAGCGGCACGCCAATGCTTCCCACGCGGCGGTTTTTGTTCATCGGGTTGGCGTGAGTTACCGGCGAGGCTTCGGTCAGTCCGTAACCTTCCACCAGTCTGCCTTTGGTGAGTTTTTCAAAGGCTTCCTGCACTTCCACCGGCAGGGGCGCGGAACCGCTGATGCAGGCCTTGATCGAGTTGATACCGTACTTCCGCACGCCCCGGAAGTTGTTGATGGCAACGTACATGCTCGGCGCGCCGGGGAAGATGGTCGGTTTGTAGCGTTTGATGGATTTCAGGATATCCAGCACTTGAAACTGGGGCTTTAGAATCATCGCCGCGCCAATCGAGACGGGAACATTCAACGCCGTGGTCATGCCGTAACTGTGGAAAAAAGGAACAACGCAAAGAAAGCGTTCCCTCCCCTCGGCGGCATCAGGCAGCCAGTGACGGGTTTGGATGGCGTTGGCAACCAGGTTACGGTGCGAGAGCATCACGCCTTTCGATTGCGCTGTTGTGCCGCCCGTGTAGATGATGACCGCCAGGTCTTCGGGCAGTACCTCAACGGTTGGAGATTTCCATTCCTGTTGGGCAAGCCAGCGGTTCCAATGCAGAGAGCTGCGCACATCCAAACCGCGGTTGCGCCAGCGGGAGATCAAATATTTCGGGAGTGACAAGTATTCGGCGGGATCGGTCAAGACCACGTGCGGAATGCCGGTCGCATCCCTGATCTGCTTCGCCAGCCCGGCCCATGTGGAGAGCGTCACCAGCACGCTCGCATCGGACTCACGGATTTGACGAATCAGTTCCTCCAGTTCGGTCATCGGGGGAATCAAAACCACCACCGCGCCCGCCTTGAGCGCGCCGTAAAAGCCAACCACCATCTGCGGGATATTTGGCAGCAGCAAAACGACACGCGCGCCTTTGCCAAGCCCCTGGGCGAGCAGGGCGTTGGCAAAACGGTTGGCTTCGTGATTCAATTTTCGATAGGTGAGTCTCGCACCCTCAAAATAAACCGCCGGGTGATTCGGGAAACGCCTGACCGACGAGCGCAGCAAAAGATGAACGGGGATGCGCGGCACGTCCACTGTGTAGGGAACGCCGTCTTCATATTGATTGAGCCAGGCGCGCTCGCGCTTCAGTTCATCGCGCTGCGATCTGGCGGTGACGATGGACGCATCGCGCCACGACTTGGAGGATTCGCCCTTCAGGAAGCTGGTGATCGCCCGATCCACCGCCTCGCGCCTCTCCAGCATGACCATGTGACCCGATACGCCGATATCAACATCTTCCGCGCCAGCGATGGATTTTGCCACCTTCTCGAACAGCGGGCGGTCGAAGACCAGATCGCGGTGCCCGCGGATGACCATGACCGGCATGGTGAGTTGGGCGAACTTCTCCCAGCCCACCCACCGGGAGAGGTTGTGGTGGTAAAACTCGCGCAGCGCGTGCGGCGGCGCGTGCAGCCACGAGCGCGTGAGCGGTCCGATAATTCTCAGGATGGACGAGGGGAGGTTCAATCCCAGTTTGAACAGCGGGCTCAATCGAAACTCACCGGCGGTGGCAATCAGGATAAGCCGCTCGACGTGATCGGGGTGGTTGAGGGCATAGTCTGTGACGATGGCGCCGCCAAACGAGTGCCCGACCAAAACTACCGGCGTGGATACTTTCAACTGGGTCAGCGCGGTCTCAAGGTCCAGTTGGATGCGCGGCATGTCGTACCCGGTGGAGGGCTTGTCGGAGAGTCCATGCCCGCGCAAGTCCAGGGCGATGACGCGGTTGTCCATCGCAAATTTCTGCAACTGGTACTGCCACTGTTCCGCCTTGCCGCCGAATCCATGAATGAAAACGATAGTTCGTTTCGGGCGTTCGGGCGAGACATCAATTGCGGAAAGACGGACGAGGGGATCGGACGACGCGCGGATTTCGTGCCGGTAGAGATCGAGGTCTATGTCCATGAAAGAAGTTTACAGGAGTTGGGCGGGGATGTCAATTTTCCCTCGGGGATTGAACGCGAATTTTCGGCGTGCTATACTATTTGTGAAGGAGTTCACTATGGGTGCCATCGGTGTAGTAAGCCTGATCATTGCCCTGATTTGTTATTGGGGCTTCGGTTGGAGCGGTCTTGCCTCCGCGGCTGTGGGGGTGATCCTCGGTCCGGTAATTGTCGCCGTTTTCCAAGTGACTTTCTCTTCGCTGTTTGGCGCAAAGGAAGGTGAAGCGTCTGCTCAGGCGGATAAACCCAACCCGCCTGTAACGCCGCCCAATCCATGAGGCGCTCCATTCACATGTAAATGTGTGCGGCGGGTTTTTGGGTAAAATCGAGGGGTATGTATTCCATTGAAAAAATCATCCGCGAAGCGATGGAACGCGGTGAGTTCGACGACTTGAAGGGCAAGGACAAGCCGCTCGACCTGACGGCTTATTTCGAAACGCCGGAGGAACTGCGCATGGCGTACTCCATCCTGAAAAATGCGGGCATGGTTTCGGCGGAGATCGAACTATTGCAGGAGATCGCCGCGTTGAAGGAACGGCTCGCCGTGACCCACGATGAGCGCCTGCGCAGGAAGGTCAGAAAAGCCATTTCGGAAAAACAGCTGCAGTTCAATGTGATGATGGAACGGCAGAAGCGCTCAAGAAAGTGATCACTGACCAGTAATCAGTGATCGGATTAATTCGCTTTGACGAAACCTCCCCGCCCTGCTATAATCGCGCCAGTTTGAGTTGACTTTTACTGCCACAGGGCAGTTTGTTTAGCAGGGTGTTCGTGTTAGAAATTTTCACAGGGACCTCACGCGGGCAAGTCAGCGGAGGTCTTTTCTTTTGACCTTACCCGCCACAAGGCGGTTTAAAATTCATTAAGTTAGAGGTTTACAAAACAAAATATATGAGCAAGAAAAACAAATTGAGAATCATCCCGCTCGGGGGGCTGGGTGAAGTGGGAAAGAACATGATGGCGTACGAGTTCGGCGGCGACATCATCGTGGTGGATGCCGGCATCATGTTCCCCCGGAACGACATGCTGGGAGTGGATTACATCATCCCGGATTATGAGTATTTAAAGAAAAAGGCAAACCGCGTCCTCGCGCTCGTCATCACGCACGGACACGAAGACCATATCGGCGCCGTCCACCATTTTCTGGAGGATATTCCCGTGCCGGTCTATGCCACGCCGCTGACACGCGGTCTGATCGAGGGTAAACTGCTGCGGAACAACTCGCATCACAAAGCCCAGCTCAAGACCATCCAGGCGGGCGAGGCGAGCAGGATCGGTCCCTTTACCATCGAATATTTCCATGTCAGCCACTCCATACCGGATGCGGTCGGGCTGGGCATCACCACGCCTGCGGGTCTGGTGGTGCACATGAGCGACTTCAAGTTCGACCACACCCCCGTGGACGGCTGGCCCACCGACTTCGCCAAACTCTCCGAGTTCTCCACGCGCGGCGTGGACCTGCTGCTCTCCGATTCGACCAACGCCGAACGCCCCGGCTGGACCCCCTCCGAGTCGGTCATTGGTCCCGCGTTCGACAAGGTCTTCGCCGAGGCGAAAGGGCGTGTGATCGTCGCCACGTTTGCATCGCTGATTTCGCGCGTGCAGCAGGTAGCGGATGCCGCCGCCAAGCACGGGCGCAAGATGGCGTTAGCCGGTCCGAGCATGGTGGATAACGTCAAGATCGCGCGCAGGATGAAATACCTGGATATTCCAGACGAGATTATCGTGCCGCTCGAACAGGCGTTGAACATGCAGAACCACAAGGTTGTGCTGATGTGCACCGGCTCGCAGGGCGAACCTTCCTCCATCGTCGGGCGGCTCTCCACGGGCACGAACCGCCAGTTCGATTTGAAGGAAGGCGACACGGTCGTGCTTTCGTCGCATCCGATTCCGGGCAACGAAGAAACCATCAGCAAGACGATCAACCGTCTGTTAAGGAGAGGCGCGCGCGTCATCCACGACGGCATCGCGCCCATCCATGTCTCCGGTCACGCCGCACAGGAGGAGCAGAAACTGCTCATCAACCTCGTCCGCCCCAGGCATTTCATGCCCATTCACGGCGAACTGCGCCAGTTGGTGCGTCATGCCGAACTCGCCCAGCAGCTGGGCATCGAACCTGAAAACACCATTGTTGTGGAAAACGGGCAGGTGGTGGAACTGGCGGGCAACAAGATCATGCTCGGCGAGCGCATCCCCGGCGATTACGTCTTCGTCACCGGCGAATCCATCGGCGATATTGATCACGATGTGATGCGCGAACGCAGTCAACTGGCGCGCAACGGCATCATGCTGATAGATATCAGCCTCGATAAACTGACGGGGCGGCTGCTGCACGAGCCGGAGGTCATCACGCGCGGTTTCGTCTCGCCGGAGGACGCCGAGGCGCTCCTGCCCGAAGTCCGCAAGGTGGTGATGAATGTCGTGCATGAGGGCGGGCTGGATGACGAAAAGGACATCATCAACGCGGTGAAGAGTTACCTGCACCAGGAAACCAAACGCAGACCGATGGTGTTCGTGACGTTGAGCAAGTCGTAAAACTTGTAGCGCGAGATGGCATCTCGCGCTACTTTATTTTTTGGGCGATCTGCCGGTCCACTTTCCCCATCGGGTAATCGTCCAATTCGCTCAGGTTCACCCATTTCAAGTTTTTATCGTTGGGGATTGATAACGCCCGACATCGAAATGGATACACCTGAATCCTAAAGTGGCTATACGCATGCGAGACAACACCCAGCGCCTCGCCTCGACGGACCCGCAGGCTGGCTGCTGCCTTCAAGGCGTTTGCCAACTCCTTTGCCGGGTCCTCCCCCACCCGCACGTTCGGGAACTCCCACATCCCTCCGAGCAATCCACCCGCCGGGCGTTGACTGAGCAGCACGCGCCCGCGTTCCACGATCACTGCCGCCGCGTGGGTATATTGCGGCGTCCGCTTCTTCGGCTTCAAGACGGGGCGTAAATCCTGCATGCCGTTTTCGCGCGCCTGACACAACTTCACCAGCGGGCAGAGCAAACAGCGCGGATTCTTCGGCAGGCAGACCGTCGCGCCCAGTTCCATAAGCGCCTGGTTGTAGTCGCCCGCTTTTCCTTTAGGCAAATTCTTCGCCGCCAACTCCCACAGGATTTTTTCGCCAGCGGAGGAATCGGCGTACTCGCTCACATCAAACAAACGCGAGAGGACGCGGCGGATGTTGCCGTCGAGCGTTGGCTCGTCCATTTTGAAGGCAATGGATGCGATTGCTCCCACAGTGTAGCGACCGATGCCCGGAAGGGAGCGCAAGGCTTGGAGATCACGAGGCAGTTTCCCGTTAAAGTCCGAGGCGACGATCTTCGCGGCTTTGTGCAGGTTGCGCGCGCGGGTGTAATAGCCAAGTCCCTCCCAGGCGTTCAACACATCCCGCTCTTTGGCGTTCGCCAGTGTCTTCACGTTTGGAAATAATTTCATCCATTTTTCAAAATATGGAATGACCGTTTCCACGCGCGTTTGCTGAAGCATGATCTCCGAAACCCAAACGGCGTACGGGTCGGGATGGTTGCGCCAGGGCATGGGGCGGCGGTGTCTGGCGTACCATTTGAGCAGCGGGGTGGAGAGGCGTTTCATTGCCAGTGACCAGTGACCAGTAACCAGTTATCAGTTATCAGTGATCAGTGCGTGGTCGGGGCAGGGATCGGTGAGGGGTTTGCTTTGATGGGAAACATGCTCAAAGTCAACCACGCGCGCTTCAAGCAGGCTGTCGCCCACGTCGCAGGCAAGGACGACGACATCCGCCCCCTGTTTGAAGTCGAGCAATTCCCTTGTAGGGAAGATCAAATTCTGATGGCTGGAATTGATGAGGATGAAACCGATGCGCGGAAAATCCTGCCCGGCATACGCGGGCCAGGGATTGGCGGAGGAAAGCCCCTCCCCTTTCCAATACATGCGCGGGAACATCAAGCGCCCTTCGAGCAGAACCGCATTGGGCTGCGCCAAAAAGGATTGCATGTCTTCCCGGTCATAGCCGCTGGCTTCGAGTTTTGCGATCAATTCATCCTGCGTGGAGGTGTAACGCGGCTGGGCAAATCCCTTTGCCAGCCAGGGGAGCGAACCAATGAGCACGAAGATGAACACCGGCAAAAGAAACCGCGCACGGAACCCGGCAAATGTGATGGAAGCCGGCTCGGGCGGCTGCGCCTGTGGAAAGACTTTTTCCGGCTTTGCGCCAAACAAAAGCGCCAAACCGCCCAAAATCTCAATCGCGCCGACGGCAAAGTAAAAATAGATGACCCAATCCACCGGCATGTTGTAACGCCAACTGGAGAAGCGGGCAATGCCGTTGGAGAGCGCGTATCCCAAATTGAACGCCAGCGGGACAAACCCCAGCCAGCCCATGCGCCGCCACGCTGCGCCAAACCCCGCCGCGAGGACGAGGAGATAGACCAAAACCAGAACGACGTTGTACCATTCGAGCGAGCCGTCCCATTCGACCCAGTACAGGTTGACTGGCTCCTGAAACCCGTTGAACGGCTTGATGAGCGGAAGCGCGAGCAAGCCGCCGATCTCGGTGTTCAGGAAATGCGCCGCGATGAAATTGGCAACGTAGGCGGGATTTTCCAGCGTGAATGAGACGATGCGTTCGCGCACGCTGTCGGTCTTCGGGTCGAACTGGCTCAAATCCAGGTTGCCCGTAAAGGCATATTGACTGTAGATCACCGCCACTTGATTGGGATCGTCGAAGGAAAATTTGCCGGAAATCGTGTAGTTATGCGTGAGCCACGGCAGGACGACAAGCAGCATCGCCGCGCCGAAGACAATGCCCGCCTTGAACCACGCCGCCCAATCGAATTTCATGACGAACAGGACAAGCACGAACAACACCGGCAGGGTCAGCATGGACTGCGTGCGGAACAACAGGAACAGACCAAATGCTCCGCCCGCCACGAGCGTGGACTTGAAATCCCTCCGCTCCAGCCACCAGATGACGACCAGACAGATCAGCGCAACCGCCATTGCGGTTGGGAAGTCGGTAGTGAACATTTTGGAGTTTGCCACGCGCGTGTTCGAGGCGATCCACAAACCGGTGTACTCGCGGAAAACGGCGAACAGCGCTGCGGTCACACCGGCGGCGGGCGAGTGCAGCTTTTTTCCGAGGAAATACAACGCCACCGGAAAAAACGCCAGTACCAGCGTTTGCGCGGCGATGATGGCGGGGTAGTTCTGGTCGAAGAGCAGGTGCAGGAAGGCGAGGAACGTCACATACAACGGACGCGGCGGGATGCCGCCGAAGTAGTCTGCGCCGATGAGCAGGCTCTGCGCGGAGAAGTCGTAGAATCCCGCATCGGAATACGGCAGGGGAAGATTCGTCGGCGGGGAGATGGGGGCGTAGAAACTGTTGGCGAGCGTTTCGAGCGGGACGCTCAGCCAGAGGGCGGCGGCGGTGAGGTAGAGGGCGAGGGGAAGTAGGTAATTGGTAACTGGTAGTTGGTAATTGGCGATGCGCCCGGAAAGCAGAAGAAGGACGGTAAAGCCGATAAGGATGGAAAGGATAAACTGCCAGCCCTGTATGGCTACGCCGGGTTCGCCCCAGTAGGCGGTGTCGGGAGTCACTCCAATTTTGGTGAGGGAGACGAACAGGAAAACAGTAATCAGTAAACAGTAAGCAGCCAGGGCAGCGAGGTAAACCGGTTTGCGCGCGATGAGCGCATCGGGATGAAATCCGTTTTTGAGGAGCAGGAGGAGCAGGACCGCTTCGAGGCTGAGAAAGAGCAAAAGCCACAGCAGCGGGCTGAGCCGCTCATAGTAGGGCAGGAGCCGCTCCGGGTCGAGATAACGCAAAAGGAACAGGATCAGGCTCAACGTCAGTACAAGAAGCGCAGTGGAGAAAATGACCGGCGCGGCAGCAAGCCGCTCGAAGCGGGAAATGCCGCGGCGTGCGAAAATTCCCAATCCAATCCCTGAAAGGAAAAGAAACGCAAACGCCCCAAGCAGGGCAAGGCGCGCGAGGGATAAGCCCTCCGAAGGCACGCGCATCAGTGCGGCGGCGGCAGCCAAAGACTGAAAAGCCGCGGCGAAGAAGAACCACGGCAGGAGTTGGGGCGTTTTATTTTGCATGTTGAAAATTCACCACAGATGAACCCGGATAAACACAAATGAATTATCCAATCCATCTGCGCTCATCTGCGTTCCGCTGTGGTTAGAACTGAAATCCCGTGCGGACGGGTACAATTTTATACGAGTAATTTTTGACGTATCCAAACAGGCGGTCCTGTAACATGCCCCATTCGGACGAGGCGAGGATCTTCCGCGCCTGTTCCACGTCGGACGCGAGCAAGCCCACCTGGATCTGCGGGTACGAGCCGTACAGTGTCGCCCAGGCTTCGGCGGGCTGTAAGCCGAGCCGCTGCACACCGGGCACGAATTCACCGATGACGAATTCGAAATATTCCTGATCGCGTTCCGCCGCGATATCCCAGGTCATGATGACTTTGACTGGCATGTTTACCCTTCGGGCATCTACCCTTGCTGGTAATCCAGCACGACAACCCTGGTTTCCTCGGGCAAACCGGAGCGCGTCACCTTCAGTGAAGGCTGCGCTTCGATTTTACCCAAGCCCATTTCCTTGAGGAATTTGTTGAGCGAGTCGAGGCTGATCTTTGCGGCGGGTGTGGAATAGTGCATGGGGATGACAAGATTCGGCTCGATGAGGCTGACCACTTCCGCGGCTTTGGCGGCGTTGAGGCTGCTCCCGCCTCCCACCGGGACGAGGAGCACGTTCACCGTTCCCAGGGCTTCGACTTCGCTTTGAGTGGGGACCTCCTGCAAATCGCCGAGGTGCGCTACGGTGATGCCGTCGTAATCGAAAACATAAAGCGTGTTGCGGACCTTATCCTTGTTCTTTTTGCCGCCTCCGCCGCCGCCGGTCTGCACGGCAGTGATGAACACGCCGCCGATCTCGAACTCGCCCGCGCCGGTGAGGACGTGGGTCGTGCCCTTGACGGCGTCGCTGTTGTTGTGACCGGGCGCGTCGTGGCTGATGGTGACGATTTCCGCTTTGAGTTTGAGCGCGTCGTACCCCACCGTCTTGTGGTCAAACGGGTCGGTGACGACGGTTGCGTAATTGCGTTCGGTCAAGCGAAAACAGGAATGTCCGTACCAGGTAATTTCCATGTAAAGTAAGCCTCCAGGGAATATTATAACCGATGGATTCAATGCGCCTGAAGGCTGGATTTGGGGAGTGATTCAGTCACCCGCGATCAGTTGTCAGGGGCAAGGTCTTCCTCGATGGATTCGAATTGATTTAGGGCGGTTCGCAAGTCTTCCACGATCTCGGCAGCCAACACGTCAGGAGGCGGCAGGTTGGCAGAATCTTCCAACGACTCGTCCCTCAGCCAGAAGATGTCGAGGCTGACTTTGTCGCGCGCCATCAGTTCTTCGTAGGTAAAACTTCGCCAGCGACCAGACTCATTGGTTGACGACCAGGTTGGGGTGCGTTCGAAGCGGTTATCGGCATGGAAACATTCCACGAATTCGTCGAGATTTCCACGCGCCAGCGGATTCGTCTTGAGCGTAAAGTCCATATTGGTGCGCAAGTCATAGATCCAGAGTTGCTTGGTCCACGGGGTTTCGGAGGCGGGCTTTCGGTCCAAGAAAAGAACGTTGGCTTTGACGCCCTGGGCGTAGAAGATGCCCGTCGGCAGCCGCAGGAGGGTATGGACATCACATTCATGCAGGAGCTTTCTTCGTACCACTTCGCCCGCGCCGCCCTCAAAGAGGACGTTATCAGGAACGACGATTGCCGCCCTGCCGTTCATGTTGAGGATGTTCTTGACATGCTGGACGAAGTTGAGCTGCTTGTTGCTGGTGGAAGTCCAGAAATCTTCACGGACGATGTTCTGCGCCTCGCGTTTGATCTCGCCTTCGTCTGTGACAAAGGTGACGCTGGACTTTTTGCCGAAGGGCGGGTTGGTCAGCACCATGTCGAAGTATTGACCAGGATGGGAGGCGAGGCTATCCGCCACGTGAATGGGGCTGCGACCCGTTGATCCATCGCCATTTGCGCCGATGCCGTGCAAATACAAATTCATCACGCACAGGCGCGCGGTATTGTCCACGATCTCCCAACCATGCAAGGCGTGATGACGAAGATGATTCCACTGGTCGCGGTCGAGGGTATTGTGTGCGGCGATGTAATCGTGCGCGGCGAGCAGGAATCCGCCTGTGCCTGCGGCGGGATCGCAGATGGTTTGACCGGGCTGCGGGCGCATGACATCCACAATCGCCTTGATGAGGGGACGCGGCGTGAAGTATTGACCCGCGCCGCTCTTGGTATCCTGCGCGTTCTTTTCGAGCAAACCTTCGTAAATCTCGCCTTTGACATCAATATCCAAGCCGATCCAGGTCTCGCCGTCAATCAGTTCGATCAGGCGGCGGAGTTTGGCTGGGTCTTGAATTTTATTCTGCGCCTTACGGAAGATTACGGGAATCAACCCCGCGCCTTGACCCAAGCCAGTAAGAATTTCACGGTAATGACTTTCGAGCGCATCACCATCGAGCCGTTGCAGGCTCGCCCAGTTGTATTGAGGCGGGATGGCGCTCGGTCTGCCGAGCATGGACGCGTTTTCCGCATCCATTTTCAGAAAGAGCAGGTAAGTAAGTTGCTCGACGTAATCGCCATAGGACATGCCGTCGTCACGCAGGACGTTGCAGTAATTCCACAGGCGTTGGACGATGGTAGTAGAGGAGGGAGTGTTCATGGATCAGGTTTCAGGTGTCAAGTGTCAGATGTTGGGGTAAGGTTACTTTTTCTTGTGTTTCCTACGGGCTTTCTTAGCCTGTTTTTGTTTTTTCTTTTCCTTCTTTTCCTGGTCGCGCTGGCGGCGTCCTTCTTCGCGGCGCGTTGCTTTCTCGCTTTCCCATGCCAACTTGGGATCTTTCGCCCAGTAAAAACGCGGCGGCGGGGTGAGACGTTTTTTCAACAATCCAACCAGGATTTGGAAATCTTCGAAATCTCCCAGCACGGAAATATCCACCGCGTCTGCCTGATAGGCGCGTTCCACCAGCGGAGCAGCCTCGACCGCTTTTAGTTCAGCCAGGTAATCAATCAAGAAGGCATTGATCGTCTCGCCATTTTCGGCGTATCGTTCCAACGCGGCCTGCAGAGCCTCCACGCAGGCGCTTCGATATTCGGGATTTTGTTTGCCGATCTCCGCCAAGCCATGGGACATCGTAACGGAAGCCCATTTGAATTTATCGGGCTTCAATAAATAATCGCGGAGGGGCGGGATACTCGCTGGACCGATCATCCCCAGAACTTCGGGAATGTCTTCCATAAGCCAATCGGCATTCTCATCTTCATTCCATACGATCAGGCGCACCAGGGATGGAATGGCTTGCTCCGCCTTCAACTGTCCAAGCGCCCGCCAGGCATGGATGGGGGCGTAGGATTCAGGCGCGTTGCTTACATCTTCATCAGGCCAGAAGGATTCGATGTCGTCAAGAATGCGAATCAATTCTGGAGTGTGCTCATCCGTTATGCCGAGTTCCAGATAATTGTGCCATTCGGAAACGCGAGCACTTTTTTCGCCAAGCGAGACGAGCGCCAAAACGGGGGCAGAAAAATCTTTTGGAAAAGTGTATGCCATCGCAATTTTCCTAATCCTCTGTTCCTAATATTAAATCCGTCACATCGTCCAGATATTCCTCCACTTTTTCGGGTGGCGGGATCTTGCGGAGGTTTTCGAGATTGTCTCTGTCCATCTTCCAATTTACGGGGTTATCAATGATGTATTGCCGAATGGCGTTTAATTCACGATCGTTGCGGATGATGTGTTCGTAATAATTGCCTTGCCAAAATTTCGCGCGGCGTGACGGGTCGTTGATCTCGACCCAATCCAAATATACCTTGAATACCAACGATTTGAACGCGCCAACAATATCACCCAACGCGGGCGCGGCGTTGATTTTTTGCGGTTGCGGTATTCTGTAGGGACGGGGCTTGCCCCCGTCCGATGGTGCGCCCCCGTCCGATGGTGCGCCCCCGTCCGATGGTGCGCCCCCGTCCGATGGTGCGCCCCCGTCCGATGGTGCGCCCCCGTCCGATGGTGCGCCCCCGTTCAGGATACCCGCAGGGGGTATCCCTACATCCCCATCCGTGTTTTGCGCAATCTGGACGCCCGCAAGGGGCGTCCCTACGTTGTTCCATACGATGAAATGGATGTGATTTGGCATGACAACGAATTCATCCAATTCAATCGTCGGGAACCATGACGGCAACGCGTACCAGACATCATGGATGATTGCATTGACAATTGGATCATCCAAGACATGTTCGCGGTTTTTCGTGCAAATGGTGACAAAATACGCGCCCGCGTTGTGGTAATCATACCCCTTCAATCGAATGGATCGCCGATGATGTTTGGTGGGATCATATTTCATATTCATTCTCCGTAGGGACAGGGCTTGCCCCTGTCCCGGACATCCGCAAATGGACATCCGCAAATGGACATCCGCAAATGGACATCCGCAAACGGACATCCGCAAGGGATGTCCCTACAGTTTGCCCTCGAATGCGGACCGTAACACCGCCTGCCTCAGCCGTGACGCACGCGCCAGCCCCGCCTCCACCGCGGACTCGACCTCGCGGACCACCGACAGCCGCCGCTCGACCTCCGCCACGATTCGCCTCTGTTCCTCCAGCGGGGGAAGGGGAACAGGAATTTGCTGTATACGGAAAAGAGCAAGTTTTGGTTGATTGGTAGAGATTGTCTTTTCAGCAATGGTCGCTTGACCAGATGGACTTGCTAAAGCAAAGTGCAAATACTTTGGCAAAATATCTTTGAGATTACAAATCTTTGCCGCATTCTCTGTCAAATTTGCACCATTCAAAATTTCAGGTATTACGCCAGTCACTCCAATTGTGCCAGCAATTGAAATATAAACATCCTCAGTCGAGATTGTATATCGGCTAATCTGTTCTTGCGTTTCTTCCTTGAGATACTTCAAGTTCTCAGTATTGATTGTTCCATTTTCAAAATCTGTGACACGGATATATGGATACTCCGTTGGTTCATCGGAATATGTATGTTTTGCAGGCAATCTTTTTCCACCTTTTACTTCAGCAACATCGCCAACAGAGACCCACCTCCACCCCTCAGGCAACTCACCCTCACCCCCGTCCCCTCTCCCAGCGGGAGAGGGGTGAGGGGTGAGGGCGCCGCTCACCGCCGCCTTGAGCACGGATGCCTTGTACCGCCTCAACCCCGCGCGGACGCGCTCCAGCGCCGCCACGCCCGCCTCCAAGTCGCTGAACAGTTCCTCGATTCGGCTCACGATCCGTTCTTGCTCAGGGAGTGGTGGAAATGGTAGTTTTAGTTTGGCAAGATTTTTGCGAGAAATTCTTTTGCGTGTTGAGCCACTTTGTAAACTTTCAACATCGGCTCTAAATTGAGGCGAATTAATTGCGTGCATCAACCAGCGATGTTCGGCATTTTTGGTTCGAACAATGCACACATCAACTACAGTTACAGATTGTTTTTTATCGCCTGGAAAAATACAAGCCCTTCCAAGTGGGTCAGGCATACGTGCAATTAGCAAATCGCCTTTTTCAAGAAATGTGCAGCCAAGTTCTAATGCTTTCTCGTGAGTGAGAAATCGGTTTGATCTATTCCGATAATATCCATCGCCAACATCAGCCAATTGAATTAGGCGTATTTCGCCCTCGGGGTCTTGATCTTTGCTTTCAACCCAATCACCATCAATAAAGACACCATCGGAATCTAAAACATCCTCAAGAGTCTTCCACTCCCAACCATCAGGCAAGCTCCTATTCACCATTTACCAATATCCTCTACTCTCTGTACGGGCGGGCCCTGCGTCCGCCCTGCTCGTTGGACGGGGGCAAGCCCCATCCCATGTACGGGCGGGCCCTGCGTCCGCCCTGCTCGTTGGACGGGGGCAAGCCCCATCCCATGTACGGGCGGGCCCTGTGTCCGCCCTGCTCTTTGGACGGGGGCGAGCCCCATCCCATGTACGGGCGGGCCCTGCGTCCGCCCTGCTCTTTGGACGGGGGCAAGCCCCATCCCTACGCATTCAACCTCTCGTTCAATTCATCCAATAACTCATTCAACCGCGTGCCAAAGACGCGCATCGCGCCCACCTGTCCGCCGCGGTTGAAGAACTCGCCGTAATTGAAATCCTCGGCATGGATTTCCAGGTTGACGCCGATGTGCGTCGCCACCTGATCCAGCCACCAGCGCTGCTCGGGCGTGAAGGTCTTGCCCTCGGCTTCCTGCGCCTTCAACCAGTCCGCATAACGTTTCTGCACGCGTTCGGGATACGGCACCAGTTCATCGTCCAACTGCACCGCATGACGCACCAGCGAAACCAGGTCGGTCAACACGCGCCGCAACCCCGCCCCGCGCACGCGGTCACGCTCCAACTGCGCATACGCCCGCCACAACGCCTCCGTCGTCCACGCCCGCGGCGGCTGTGACAACGCCTCCGCCAATTGTTTCAATACATCAAATGTCAACCTGTCGGGGCGGGGCTTGCCCCCGCCCTTCTGGACAGGGGCGAGCCCTGTCCCTACGTCGCGTCGCGGGATCGAATACAAAATCTGCAACGCCGTGACCTCATCCTTATGCTCGGCGATGAACGCCTCGAACGACCGCACCAGCGCCCGCGCCCGCTCCGTCCCCTCCGCGCTGAACCCCGCCTCGATCAACTCATCCTGGCTCACCTCGTCAATCGCCTGCTCATGCCGCGTCGCCATCTCCACCAGCCGCACCCGCAGATCGGGATTGCCCGCCAACGGTCTCACCGCCTCCTCTACAACGTTGGGGTGAGGCTCGCCCCCGCCCTCCTGGATAAGAGCGAGTCCTGTCCCTACGATATCTGGATCAATCGCATCCAGCAGACGATTCGCCATCTCTGCCAACGAAAGCCCGCCGCTTCTTTCGCGGACCTCAGCCTGCTCTGCCGTCCCCAAGCGTTTGCCCAGCCTTGAGAGTCTTCCCGCCAGCGAACTGAGCGTATCCGCGTCCGTCACGCCCATCGCCACCGATTCCAGCAACTGCTTGAACGACTGCGTCCGTTTGCGTTCCAATGTCTGCGGGTCGCTCAACTCCTGGTCAACGATCCCCACCGCGTCAATCAATACGAAGCGATCCTTCGTCCGCGCATCCGACGTCACATTCTGCAACTCGGTCTGACTGACCACGCGCGTCCCGCGTCCCAGCATCTGCTCGAACAACAGCCGCGACTTCACCGCCCGCATGAACAACAGCACTTCCAGCGGCTTGATGTCCGTGCCTGTGGCGATCATGTCCACGGTCACGGCGATGCGCGGGAAATAACTGTTGCGGAAGTCGCTGATCAAATCTTCGGGCTTCCTCCCCGTCACGCGATACGTGATCTTCTGACAGAACTCATCGCCCCTGCCGAACTCCTCGCGCGCGATCCGCACGATGTCTTCCGCGTGGCTGTCGTCTTTGGCGAAGATCAAGGTCTTCGGGACGATCTCGCGCTCGGGGAACATTTCCGTGAACAGTTTGTCGCGAAAGGTTCGGATGATGGTACGGATCTGATCAACGGAAACAACTTCTCGGTCGAGTTGATTCGGGTCGTAGGCAAAGTCATCCTCCAACTGCTCCCAGCGTTCACGCCGCGTCAGTCGGTCGCGTTTTCCGATCCAGAATCCTGCTTCCACGCTGCTGCCCTGCTCCGTGATCTGCGTCCGAATGCGATAGACCTCGCCATCCACATTGACGCCGTCCGCCACCGCGCGCTGGCGTGAATATTCCATCACCAGGTTTTGGTTGAAGAACCCAAACGTCTGCTTCGACGGCGTGGCGGTCAGACCGATCAGGAAGGCATCGAAATATTCGAGCACACCGCGCCACAAATTGTAGATCGAGCGATGACACTCATCCACCACGATGAAATCGTAATACTCGATGGGGAAGTTGGGGTTGTAGCGGATTTCCTTCGGCGGCTGGGCATCGAGCGTCGCGCCCATCTCGAACAGCGATCCCTCTTCGTTCGCCGCGTCGTACTCAGGCTCGCCGCTCAACATCGAATACAAGCGCTGGATGGTGGTGATGTGCACCTTGCTGACCGAATCGAGCACGTTGCTCTGCAAATGCTGGACGTTGTATAACTCAGTGAACTTGCGTCCATCGTCGGGCGTGAGATACTGGTCGAACTCCTTGAACGCCTGCCGCCCGAGATTATTGCGATCCACCAAAAACAAGACGCGCTTCGCCTTCGCATGCTTGATCAACCGATAGACAAAACTCACCGCCGTAAACGTCTTCCCCGATCCTGTCGCCATCTGAATCAACGCCCGCGGACGATTCTCCGCCAGAGATTTCTCAAGATTTTGAATTGCCTCTATCTGCGCACCCCACAAACCCGTGGTGATCAACGGGAATTGCGCCGGCATCTCGCGCAACCGCCCACGCAGGGTCGTCGGGGCAGGGTTTGCCCCTGCCCTTTCTGCGCCGCGGTCAGTCTGGATGGGGGCAAGCCCCGTCCCTACGTCCACCCACTCCGCCAACGTCTCAGGACGATGGAACGTAAACACCCTCCGCGACCGCGGCTCGGGGTCGCGTTCATCACGGAAAAACGTCTCCACCCCCGTGCTCTCATACAAAAACGGCAGTGGCAGCGTTACATGCGGAATATTCGCAGGTAACCCCACCGAATACTTCGCCGCCTGCTCCGCCACTCCCGAAAGCGTCACACCTTCGGGCTTTGCCTCCACCACTCCCACCGCTTTGCGATCCACGAACAAAAGATAATCCGCCTCCCCCGTCTCCAATGGAAACTCGCGCACCGCCACCCCGCGCGAAGCATACAAATTCATTTCTGCGCGCGATTGTACAGTCCAACCGCAGGCGGTTAGTTGCTGGTCAATGTTGATGCGGGCGAGTTCTTCGGGGGTGGGCACGTAGTATAGCCCTCTCGTAAAACGATTGTACCGGGATAAAAAAGGAACGTCAACAAAGAATTATAATTCACCAACTCTTTGCCTTCGGAAACCGAATGCCCAAAACCAAACTCCTTCCCTATCTCGAAGCCCTGTTCGCCGTGGTCGTCTGGGGCGCGTCGTTCATCGCTACAAAAATCGCAGTCGGGCAGATCTCGCCCGTCTCTGTGGTGTGGCTGCGTTTTGCAATGGGGCTTCCCATCCTGTTTTTTGCCGTCCTCATGCGCAGGCAATTTGCGCTCCCCCAAAAATCCGAATGGCTGTATTTCGCGCTGCTGGGCTTTTTGGGCATCTCCTTCCACCAATGGCTGCAATCGAACGGGTTGATCACCGCGCAAGCCACCACCACCGCGTGGATTGTCGCCACCACGCCCGCGTTCATCGCCATTCTCGGTTATCTCGTCCTCAAGGAGAAACTTACCCTCATACAAAGTTTCGGCATCGTGCTTGCAATGCTCGGCGTACTGGTGGTGGTCGGCAAGGGCGACTTTGCCAGCCTCGCCGTTGGGAAGTTCGGCACAATCGGCGATTTTCTCATCCTCATCAGCGCGGTCAATTGGGCGGTGTTTTCCATTCTTTCACGGCGCGGGCTGAGAGATCATCCTTCCACAAGATTGACGTTTTGGGTCATGACCATCGGCTGGCTGATCACTTCCGCCGCGTTCTTCGCGCAGGGCAAAACCGCCGAACTTGCGCTGCTCGATGCCCGCGGCTGGTGGGCGATGATCTACCTCGGCATTTTCACAACGGGTCTCGCCTACATTGCCTGGTTCGATGCGCTTGCCCAGCTCCCCGCCGCGCAAACGGGCGCATTCCTTTTTCTCGAGCCGCCGTCCAGCATGATCGTCGCGGCAATCGTTTTGAACGAGCAGGTTACGCCCGCTTCCATCGCCGGCGGCGCAGTCATCCTCTTCGGCGTATGGCTGGTGAATCGGCAGGGTTGAAGGTTGGATTATGAAGTCGCGCACAACTCCAAACGCAAGCGTCGAAAAGACCGGAAACGGCTATCTCTTGAAAATCCCCGCCGGGGACTCATCCGCCTACCGGTTTGTGCAGATGGACGATTATTTCGGTCTCCCGCGCCGAAGATTCCCGCATCATTCCCTGACGTTGAGCCTGCGTGCCAGAACCTCAGCCTTTCCCCTGCCTGGGACCTGGGGCTTCGGGCTGTGGAACGATCCCTTCGGCATGTCGCTGGGATTTGGCGGAAGGCGCTGGCAGTTCCCCACCTTGCCGAATGCGGCGTGGTTTTTCGGGGCATCGAAGGAGAATTATTTGTCGTTCACAGGCGAAGGTCGAGTAGAGACGCCAAGACCACCGTTACCCGGAAACGGATTTCTCGCACAAACCTTCCGCTCGCCGAAGTTTCATCCGCTTCTGATTCCTGCCGGGTTGGTATTGCCCTTCTCCGCAAAAACGACGCGGCGAATGCTGGGAAGAATCATTCAAGAAGACGGTTTGGATATTGCAGAACATCGGGAGCAAACTCCCGGAGTCCATAACGGGGTGGACGTCACTCAATGGCACAGCTACCAACTCGAATGGAGTCCGAAGCGCGTGGTCTGGCAGGTGGACAAGGTACAGGTGTTCGAGTCGCCGATAAGTCCGAATCCGCCGCTGGGGCTGGTGATATGGATTGACAATCAATATGCGGCATTTACCCCCGAAGGAAAGATCGGGTTCGGAGTGCTGGAGAACCCCGAACCCGCATGGCTCGAAATCGCCGACCTGAAACTGGCGTAGCGCAAAATTATTTCGGTGCTACCAGAACTAAAAATACGCTCCTGGCGGCGGCTTGAGCAGAAATCTGTTTTCTAAAAACTTACGACCGGCTACTTACCAGAACGCTGGCAGAAAGTGGCGCAGCAACGCATCCGCGATGAGACCGAGGATGAGCAAGCCGCCGAACCTGCGGTTGTGCTGGAAGGTAAAGCCGGAGAACCATACGGGCCAGGCGGGCCAGCCTTCGGGCGGTTGGGCGGGCTTGGGGCGGTTCATCACCTTGAGGGCGGTCAGCGCCTCTTTATAGGCAAGGAGCACGACGAGCATGGCGGGGGTAAAGTAGCGCGGCACAAAGACAAGATAAGCGATGACCAGATAAATCAACACGATGGCGGCTTGATTCACGCGGCGGGCGGCTGCCTCCCCCACGCGGACGGGAAACGTGCCGACGCCTTTGGCTTGGTCGTCTTCGCGCTTGTCTATGTGTTTGGCAACGTTGATGCTGGCAACGCTCAGTCCGAAGGGAACGCCCGCGATGACAACGTTCCAGTTCCAAACGCCGGTGAGGACGAAATACACACCGGCGATCATGATGGGCCCCCAGATGAGGAAGATCATGAATTCGCCAAGCCCCCAATACTTGAAGGGATAGGTGTAGGCGAGAAGGACGAGCGCGCCAAATCCGAAGAGGATGAAGGTGACGGGCGAGAAATCCGTGCGAAACAGGGCATAGACGCCCGCCAGAACCGCCAGCGCGCCGCTGACGATGAACCAGCGGATGGAGGTTTTGGTATCCCAAAAATTTTGCACGAGCGGATGCACGCCGTACTGCGCGCGGAAATAGTTGTCCTTGTCCACGCCGCGGTTGAAGTCGGTGTAGTCGTTGAGGATGTTGTTCGTGCCGTGCGCGATGAACAAACCGAGGGTGACGATGATGAACGTGAGCCAGTCGAAGGTCCCGTCGCGGGCGGCGAGGATGCCGGCGATGACACAGGAATACACCGTGACCAGCGTCACGGCGGAACGGGTGGCAATCAGCCATTTGGAAACGACATCGAGCGCGTCCCACTCTTTTTTGTCGTCCATTTTGATGAGCTGCCAGGAGGCTTTGCGCCACATGGAGAAATTGATGGGCATGGTGCTCTCTCCTTGGGTCAAATTGGTTATGCGGTAATCGGATAGATTATGTAGGATTATACAACCAATTTGTGAAAAATGGAACTTTCTGACATGGAAGGGAATGGTGAACCAAGACTTCATGAGCGCTCCTGCCGCAGCCCCCGGCGGCGGGGACGCCGTCTTGAGCAAGTTACTTGAGCAAGTTAAACGAGAAGTCTTTTGTTTATCGCCGGTGGAAATCACATCCCCAGTCTTTTGGCTTCGTTCCAGAAGGCGTCCATTTCTTCGAGCGTCATATCGGAGAGATTCCGTCCCTGTTCCTTTGCGCGCTTTTCCACGTGGGCAAAGCGGCGTTTGAATTTGAGGTTCGCCTCCCTCAAAGCGGATTCGGCGTCCGCGTCCCGCCAGCGGGCGAGGTTGACCAGCACGAAGAACAGGTCGCCCAACTCCGCTTTGACCTGTTCCGGGTTACCGGCGGTTTTTATCTCTTCGATCTCTTCGCGGATCTTATCCAGCACGCCTTCGACTTCGGGCCAGTCAAAACCGACGCGCGCGGCGCGCTCCTGGTACTCCTGCGCCTGACTCAAGGCGGGCAGGGCGGCGGGCACTCCATCTAAAATCCCCTTATCCTCTTTCTTCCCTTCGACGCCGCTCAGGGCAAGCTCTCTTCTTTCTTTCTCTTTCAACTTCTCCCAGTTCTGCAAAACTCCATCCACCCCCTCCAGTTTCAAATCTCCGAACACATGCGGGTGGCGGCGGATGATTTTTTCGTAGATGTGCTGGATAACCCCGGTCATGTTGAAGTCCCGGCTCTCGCTGGCAATCTGGGCATTGAGGACGACCTGCAGCAGCAGATCGCCGAATTCCTCGCGCATGCCGTTCGTGTCGTTCGTATCCATGACGGATAACGTCTCGTAGGATTCTTCGAGCAGGTGTTTGCGAAGGGTTTGATGAGTCTGCTCCCTGTCCCACGGACATCCATCCGGCGCGCGCAAGTGAGCCACGATCTCGGCAAAGGACTCGAAGGATGTCCCCTCCCCCAATGAAGGAATGTACAGGCAGACGGGAGGCTGCAGGTCGAAGGTTGAAGGTTGCAGGTCGCCAAGCTGCTCGACTTTCGATACCTGCCCTTCGACAAGATACACTTTATGCCCTTCCGGATAGACCGCCAGCAACACCGCCTTCACCTGCGAAGCCAATTCCTGCGAGTCAATGCCGAGAATCAACGTATCCACGTCCGGCGGGGTGGGCGGATAATGCCGGGAGGTAAACTCCGCTCCATCGAGCAGGGTCAACTTCGAGGGCGGGGCGAGGCGGAGCGTCTCGAAGATGGAGGCAAGTTGGGAAAAGTCCATGCTTTCTCCTTAAAAACGTAATTGGTAACTCGTAATTACGAATTACCAATTACACCACTTCGTGTGTCGGAATGGAAATATTTTAACGCTTGGTGTAGGTCGGCGCCTTGCGGGCTTTCTTGAGACCGGGTTTCTTGCGTTCCTTCACGCGGGCATCGCGGGTGAGCAAGCCCTTCCGGCGCAGGGCGGCTGTCCAGTCTGCGTTGAGGCGCTGGAGCGCGCGGGCGATGCCGAGGCGGATGGATTCAACCTGTCCTGCCACGCCGCCGCCGTTGACCAGCACGGTCACGTCGTATTTGCCGGATTCCTGACCGACCGCGCTGAACGGGCGCAGGACGCTTTCCACATCGCCATAGCGGGAGAAGAACGCCGCCGCTTCCTTTTCATTGACGACGAACTTGCCGCTGCCAGCCATTACGCGCACGCGGGCGGTGCTTGCCTTGCGGCGGCCAATGCCTTCGTAGTATTGAGCCATATTCTCTTACCTCTTATTCCAAAACTTTCGGGTTCTGCATGCCGTGCGGATGTTCGGGACCGGCGTAAAGCTTCAAACGCTTGAGCACCGAGCGTCCCATGCGGTTGTGCGGCAGCATGCCCCACACCGCCTCGCGCAGGACGCGGTCGGGATAGGCGGCAAGCTGGTCGCGCAGGGAAATGCTTTTGATGCCGCCGGGATAGCCCGAAACGCGGTGATACTGCTTGGAAATCAGGCGCGATTTGGTCTTGGTTCCGGTCACGGTCACGCGCCCGCAATTGACCACCACCACGAAGTCGCCCATTTCCACGCCGGGCGTGAAGGAGGGCTTGTGCTTTCCAAGCAAAATATGCGCGATGCGCGCGGCAAGGCGTCCCAGGTTCTGCCCTTCGGCATTGATGACAACCCAGTCGCGCTGAATGTCAGCGGCTTTCGGATAATACGTCTTCTGTTGCACTTTCGTCTCTCCGTTTTTTTAATATCTTTCCAGATGATCCATATTCGACTTCGACCAGCGTCAGTCCGTGAGCGGGAGCCAGCCCGGCGGGAAGTTTTCCCCGCCCTTCGAGGGCATGCCGGACTTCATCCACCGGAACTTTTCCCTGCGCAAGGGATACCTGCACAAAGACCAGTCTTCTGACCATGCGATACAAAAACGCATCCGCCCGGACCTCGAACTGCCACTCACCATCGGGCTTTTTTCTCCACTCGGATTTTGTCACCGTGCGCACCGTCGTCCCTTTTTCGGATGTCGGCGAACCGAAGGCAGCAAAATCATGTGTGCCGAGGAAGATTCCAGCGTTCTGTTTGAGCGCGCTGCCGTCCACAGGGGGATGCACGCGCCAGGCGAACTTTTCGCGTAACGGGTCGCGGATCGGCTCACAGAACAGCCTGTAGCGGTACGTCCGCGAGAGGGCATCGAAGCGCGGGTGAAACGCCGCAGATACCGGGCGCAGGCTTCGGGCTGCAAGGTCGGCAGGCAGTTCCGCGTTGAGCGCCTGGAGCAGGGTCTCTGCCGGGTGCGCCCATTCGTCGAAATCGAAGGCGGCAGCCTGCCCGGCTGCATGCACTCCCGTGTCGGTCCGTCCAGCCATCAAAACGGACTTGCCAGACCAGCCGATTTTGTGAAGGGCTTTTTCCAACTCGCCCTGCACCGTCCGGGAGCGCGCCTGCCGCTGGCTGCCGGAAAACCCGGAGCCATCGTAGGCAAGGATCACCTGGTAACGTGCCATTACTTAGAGATTAGAGAATAGAGATTGGTTATTGAAGACTAGTCTCTAGCCTCTACTTAATCTAGTCTCTATTCCTCAACCAGTTCCAGAACCACCATCTCGGCGGAGTCGCCGAGGCGCGGACCGAGTTTGGTCACGCGGGTGTAACCGCCGTTGCGGGAGGCAAAGCGGGGGGCGATCTCATCGAACAGGCGCTTGATGAGCTGGTTATCGCCCAGTTTGGAAGCGGCAAGACGGCGGGCGTGAACCTTCTGTTCGGCGGAGCCGTCGGCGCTGTTTTTGGCAAGCGTGATCAGGCGTTCGGCGTCGCCGCGGATGGCGGCGGCTTTCGCTTTGGTGGTCTGAATCCGCTCGTGAGTAAAGAATTGTTTGATCAGGTTGCGGCGCAGGGCGATGCGAGCGCCCTTGGTGCGTCCCAACTTGTAACCTGCTACTGAATGTCGCATTTCTTAATTCTCCGATGGTTGGTCTTTCAGGAAGCCTTTTTCGCGCATCTTTTCGCGGAGCTCATCGAGACTCTTCTCGCCGAAATTGCGAATGGACATGACCGCCGACTCGCCCTTTTCGAGCAGGTCGAGCACGTCGCCCACCGTGGTGATGCCTGTGCGCTTCAGAGAGTTGAAGACGCGCACGGAAAGGTCGAGGGCTTCCACCGGCGTATCCGCCATTTCACTGCTCAGGCGGCTTCCCGAGGTCTCGCGTTCCACAGCCACCGCCAGCATTTCCTCGTTGACGCCCGCAATGTAGCGCAGGTGGTCAATGAGAATGCGCGCGGAGTTGCTGAGGGCGCGTTCGGGGGAAACTGTGCCGTCTGTCCAGATTTCCAAAATCAATTTATCGTAATTCGTGCTCTGCCCCACGCGGGCGGATGCCACCTCCCAGTTGACGCGCTTGACCGGGCTGAAGATGGCGTCCACCGGCAGTTCGCCGATGGGCATGTGCCCGGAGCGGTCGTTGGCGGGGGAATATCCGCGTCCACGTTCGACGACGAACTCGACGTCGAGCTTCGTCTTGGGATTGTCCACGGTAAAGAGGTACGTGTCAGGGTTGACGATCTCGACCTCGGCGGGAGTGATGACGTCCGCCGCAGTGACCGTGCCCTCGCCGCGCACTTCGAGGTGCATGCGCGCGCTGTCCACACCGTCCATCTTGATGCGAATCTGCTTGATCTGAAGCATCACCTGGATGACGTCTTCGCGCACGCCGGGAATGTCGCTGAATTCATGCAGGACATCCGCAAAGCGCACGGATGTGATTGCGGAGCCCTCCAGGGAGGAAAGCAGAACGCGGCGCAGGGCGTTGCCCAGCGTCACACCGTAGCCGCCTTCCAGCGGGCTGATTACGAATTTGCCGTAGTTTCGAGCCTCTGCTTCGCGCTCGATCTTCGGCATGACCATGTTCGTGATGATACCCGTCACGGTTCACCTTTCCCTTTTGAATCAGGCTCCGGGTCGCAGACCAGCCAGCGGTCCCGACCCGAAGCGGTAGAAGGATTAGCGTCTGGAGTAGTATTCGACGATCAATTGTTCGTCGAGACTTCCGTCAATTTCAGCGCGTTCCGGCATGCGCGCCACCGAGCCGCTCATCGCTTTCAGGTCGCGGTTGAGCCAGGCGGGGTACGTCCGTTTTTCGGCGAGGTCGCCGAGTTCTTTGAAGTAGGGCAGTTTGCTCGAGCCTTCGCGCACGGCGATGGTATCCCCTTCGCTGAGGAGCATGGAGGGGACATCGGTACGGCGGCCGTTCACCAGGAAGTGTCCATGGGTGACGAGCATGCGAGCCTGCGCGCGGCTGGAGGCAAAGCCGAGGCGGTAAACCACGTTATCGAGGCGCGACTCGAGGATTTGAAGCAGGTTCAAACCGGTAAGACCGCGCCGGGTGATGGCGGTGTCGTAGTAGCGGCGGAACTGGCGTTCCAAAACGCCGTAGATGCGGCGGGCTTTCTGTTTGGCGCGCAGCTGGCGGGCAAAGTCGGAGGCGCGGCCCGTGGCGGAACCGCCGCCGCGGCCTGCGGTGCGGCCGTGTTGACCGGGCGCGAAATTGCGCCGTTCAAAGGCGCATTTGGGAGTGAAACAACGCTCGCCTTTGAGGTAGAGTTTTTCGCCCTCGCGGCGGCAAAGTTTACAAACCGGACTTAATGATTTAGCCATAAATTAACAACCTCACTTACACGCGCCGCTTCTTGGGCGGGCGGCAACCGTTGTGCGGAACCGGGGTCACATCGGCAATCGAACGAACTTTCAAGCCAAGCGCCTGCACCGCGCGGATGGCGTTCTCGCGTCCCGGTCCGGGACCTTTGACGAACAGGTCCACTTCCTGGAGCCCCAGCTGCTGGGCGGCTTTGATGGCCTGCTCGGCGGCAAGGCGCGCGGCAAACGGGGTGCTCTTGCGGGAGCCTTTGAACCCTGCCGAGCCTGCGGAACCCCAGGCAACGGTGTTGCCTTCGGTATCGGTCACGGTCACAATCGTATTATTGAAGGAAGCAAAGATATGCACCTGCCCGTAGGACAGGGATCGCTTCCCTTTTTTCGCGCCGGAGGCGCGGCGGGTGGAACGAACACTCTGAGCCATGTTTCTTTAATTACCTTTCGGACAGGATTACTTCTTGGCGCCGCGGCGGCGTCCGCGACCGGCAACGGTCTTCTTGACGCCCTTGCGGGTGCGCGCGTTGGTCTTGGTGCGCTGACCGTGAACGGGCAGGTTGCGGCGATGGCGCAAACCGCGGTACGAGCCGATTTCGATCAGGCGCTTGATGTTCATCTGGACTTCGCGGCGCAGGTCGCCTTCGACCTTGTAATGCTTGGCGATGTAGTCGCGGATGGCGGCCACTTCGGCTTCCGTCAGGTCTTTGATGCGCGTATCGGGGTTGATTTTGGTATCCGCCAAAATCCTGCGCGCGCGAGTGGGACCAATGCCGTAAAGGTAGGTCAAGCCTACTTCTGTCCGCTTGTTGCGGGGAAGATCAACACCTTCAATTCTCGCCATAGGTCACTACCCTTGTCTCTGTTTGTGTTTTGGATTTTCGCAAATGATATAGACGCGTCCCTTGCGCCGGACAATGCGGCACTTGGCACAGCGTTTGCGAATGGAAGGCGAAACTTTCATGAAAAATTCTCCTTGCTTGCGGCTGTATCATGGACAGCCAAAGTTCTGATTATACCGGTCGTTTACCAATTCGTCCATACTATTCGGCGGTTTTGCGGATTCACAGGACAGTCAGGATAAGAGGTTCTCCTTCGGTGACGGCGACTGTATGTTCAAAATGCGCCGTCAGGGACCCATCCGCAGATACCACCGTCCATTGATCGGGCAGGACGCGCGTTTCGTACGTCCCAACGAGCACCATGGGCTCGAGTGCAATGGTCATGCCGGGTTTGAGGACGACACCGCTTCCCGCCATGCCGACATTTGGCACCTGGGGACCTTCGTGCATATCCTTCCCGACGCCGTGTCCCGTGTATTCACGGGTGACGTGGAGACCATTGCTTTCCACATATTTTTGTATCGCCGCCGAGATGTCGCCGGTGCGCCTGCCTTTGCGCATCTTTTCGATGCCCGCATACAGCGCGCCTTCGGCGACTTCGAGCAGGCGCTTCGCCTCGGGGGAGATCTCCCCCACCCCGGCGGTAAACGCCGAGTCTGCAACGAAGCCCTGATGGATCGTGCCGCAGTCAATGGAGACGATGTCCCCTTCCTTCAGCCTGCGCTTCGGGTGGGGGATTCCATGCACCATTTCGTCGTTGATGCTGACGGTGATGGAGGCGGGGAACGGCGGGCGTCCATAGCCTTTGAACGGCGATACACATCCGTATGACTTCAGCGCTTCCTCAGCAGCCGCGTTGAGGTCGGCTGTCGTCACACCCGGTTGTAAAAGTTCCTTCACTTTCGCCAGAACGGTTGCGTTGATGCGGCCCGCTTCGCGCATGATCTTCAACTCGGCGGGGGTCTTGATGTTGATCTGGCGTTCGTGAAACATTACGAATAAACCTTTGTTCGATGCGGTGGAGCGTGGTGTGCTCCACGAAATCGCAATAATGCCTATTTTTTCAGG
Organism: Chloroflexi bacterium CFX6; assembly: GCA_030263595.1. Taxonomy (GTDB): domain Bacteria; phylum Chloroflexota; class Anaerolineae; order Anaerolineales; family Villigracilaceae; genus Defluviilinea. The sequence goes on along the minus strand of SZPG01000011.1, from coordinate 12,670 downwards.
GCGGCAAGCAGCTCCGCCGTGACTTGCTCGACGGGATGCGTGCCGTCTATTTCGACCAGTTTGCCAGCCTTGCGGTAGTAGTCCACGAGCGGCATGGTCTGTTCAAGGTACACGCGGATGCGTTTGGTCACGGTCTCGACCTTGTCATCCTCGCGCTGGTACAGTTCGGAGCCGTCCACATCGCAGATGCCTGCCTGCTTTGGCTGGTTGAACTTTTCGTGATAGATGTGTCCCTGTGCGCGGCAGGTCCAGCGTCCGCTGGCACGCTCGACGAGGATCGGCTCCGCCGCGGTGATGTAGGGGACGAAATCTACCTCGCTGTTGAATTCCGCCAGCATTTTCTCGAGCGCATCCGCCTGGGCTGGAGTGCGGGGAAAGCCGTCTAAAATGGCGCCAGCCTCACAGTCCGGGCGGGAGATGCGGTCTCGAATCATGCGGATGGTTACGTCATCGGGCACCAGTTCGCCCTTGTCCATGAAGGATTTGGCAAGTTTCCCAAGTTCGGTCTGGTTCCTGAGATTCTCACGGAAGAGGTCTCCAGAGGAAACGTGCGCCAGTTTTGTAGTTTCGGACAATATCTTGGCTTGCGTACCTTTGCCGACGCCCGGAGGACCGAGCAGGACGATGAAGGTTGCCATGATTCTCCTTAGCGGACGAGCAGGGAGTCCTGGTAGCCGTGCAATTTCAGTTCGGCGTCAATGTTCTGGAAGGTATCGCGCACCACGCCAACCACGATGAGCAAGCCCGACGAGGAGACGAGGAAGATGCCGGTACTGTTCGCGGCGGAGAGGTTGAATGCGCCCAACAGCAAGCCAAGCAGGAACGGCATGATCGCAACCAAGCCGAGGAAGACCGCGCCCACGAGGGTGATGCGGCGCTGGACTGTGCTCAGGTATTTCTGGGTCGCTTCGCCCGTATGCACGCCGGGGACATTCGCGCCCACCTTCTTGAGATTTTCGCCATAGTTCTGCTGGTCGAACAGCACGGCGGTGTAGAAGAAGGTAAACGCAACCACCATGACGAAGTAGATGATCCAGTAACCCCAGTTGCTCGTGCCTGTGGCGCCAAAGAAGTTCTGGATGCCGAGGAAGAATTCGGCGACGCCCGGGTTTTCGCTGCGCGTAAAGTAACTGGCAACGATGGCGGGGAATTGCAGGATGGCGCTGGCGAAGATCAGGGGAATCATGCCGGAGAGATTGACCATGAGCGGCAGGGTGCCTTTCACCGGCATGGACATGCGGTTGCCGACACGGCGCCCGGGGTACATGACCGGGACGTTGCGGCGTCCCTGCTGAACGTAAACGATGGCAAGCACCGTCAACACGATGATGACGATGGTGAACGCAAGCATGACCCAGCGGGTGGCTTCATCTGCAAGCAGCGATGCGAGGTTGGCGGGCATTTGAGAGACGATACCCGCAAAGATCACCAGGGAAAGCCCCTGCCCGCGGATGCCGTATTCGGAGATCAACTCGCCCATCCAGATGGCGAACATGGTGCCAGCCGTCATCGCGATCAGCACCGTCCACGAGGAGAGCGCAATTTCGGGGTCAACCAGGTCGAACGGCAAAATCTCCTGACCGATGGGGGAACTGAGGGAGAGCGAGTTGAAGATGTTGATCTGTCCGATTGCGGAAAGCGCCGCCATCGGCACAGACAGATAATACGTCCACTTTTCCTGCCAGCGGCGTCCTTCGCGGGGGTCTTCCTGAATTCGTTTCTGCAGCGAGGGGATGATGGGGATCAACAGCTGCAAGATGATCTGGGCGGTGATGTAGGGATAGACGCCCATGGACAGCAGGGAGAAGTTGGAGATCGTGCCGCCCGAAAGCAGGTTGAGGAAATCGAGGAAGTTGCCCTGACCGGTGGTCGAATTGCGGAATGCGGCGAGGATGTCATGATCCACGCCGGGGGCGGGAATGTTCGCCGCAATGCGGTAGATCACCAGGATGATCAGGGTGATGACCAGTTTGCGGCGGATGTCTTCCGATTTCCAAAGATAACGCCAGCCTGAGAAGGTGGTCTTCATGAAAGGTATCCTTTTTAGGCGATCAATTCCACCGTGCCGCCAGCCTTTTCGATCTTGGCTTTGGCGCCGGCGCTCACCCGATGGACGCGAACCTTGAGGGCGACGGTCATCTCACCGCGGCCGAGAACAACGACCGGGTTGCGCGAGTCGCGCAGGAGGTGCGCTTCCGCCAGGGATTCGGGCGTCACTTCCGCATTGGCTTTGAACGCCTCGGAGAGTTGATCCAGGTTGACTTCGTTGTATTCAACCTGGTTGGGCGGGGTAAAGCCTTCACCGCGAATGAACGGCAGGCGGCGGTAGAACGGCAGGTTGCCGCCCTGACGGTACAGGTGCCCGCCCTCGCCGGAGCGCGCGCCCGCACCTTTGGTGCCGCGCCCGGCGGTCTTGCCCTGCCCCGCCGAAATGCCGCGCCCAACGCGTTTTCTTTCCTTTTTAGACCCGGGATTGGGTACGAGATCGTGTAGTTTCATATCAAAACACCTACTCTTCGATCTTGAGCAAATGAATCACCTTGTTCAGCATGCCGCGCAGGGCGGGGGTGTCCTTATGCTCGACAGTTTGATGCAAACGGCGCAAGCCCAGCGCTTTGACCGTGGCTTTCTGGTCCTTGCTGTAACCGATGGCGCTGCGCACCAGGGTTACGCGGATGGTCTTGCCGGCGGTTTCCTTCTTAGGCATGTTGCTTCCTCCGTTCCCAGAATGGGAGCAGTTCCTCCGCACGTTTGCCGCGGCGGGCGGCTTCGGCTGCCGGCGAGCGCAGGTTGTCGAGCGCGTCGAAGGTCGCCATGACCACGTTCAGAACGTTCGCGCTTCCCATGGATTTGGTCAGGATGTCGCGCACGCCAGCCACTTCCAGCACGGCGCGCACGCCGCCGGCGGCGATCACACCCGTACCGGCGGAAGCAGGTTTGAGGAAGACGCGCGCGCCCGCCACCTTGCCCAGCGATTCATGCGGGATGGTGGTGCCAGCCAGGTTGACGGAGCGCAAATCCTTGCGGGCGCGGTCGGAGGCTTTTCGCATCGCATCCGGGACGGCGTTGGCTTTTCCAACGCCCAGGCCGATCGTACCCTTTTTGTCGCCGACCACCACCGTCACGCGGAAGCGGAAGCGGCGTCCGCCCTTCACCACTTTTGCCACGCGGGCGATTTCGATCACGCGCTCTTCAAAGGCGTCCTGCGATTCGTATTGTTGTTTTTCAAATTGAGTTTCTGCCATATCGTTCTCCAAGTCGTAACGACCCTGCTAGAATTGCAGGCCGCCTTCACGCGCGCCGTCTGCCAGCGCTTTCACGCGTCCGATGTAGCGGAAACCGCCGCGGTCGAACACCACCGAGGAAATTCCTCTGGACTTGGCGCGCTCGGCAATCGCCTTGCCGACGGCTTTGGCTTGATCGGACTTTTTCAAGCCCTTCATGGCTTCGCGCAGTTCCTTATCCACGGTGGAGGCGGAAACGAGGGTGTTCCCTTCCACATCGTCAATGATCTGGGCGTAAATGCCGGTAAGGCTCTTGAAGACATTCAACCGCGGGCGGTTGGGGGTACCAAAAACATGCTTGCGAACGCGCGCGTGACGGCGCTCGCGAGCGACTGAGCGACTCTTTCCAGCCATGGATTACTTGGCTCCTTTCCCGGCTTTGCCAGCCTTGCGGCGGATGCGCTCGCCGAGGTAGTGCAGACCCTTGCCGTGGTACGGCTCGGGCGGACGCACCTTGCGGATGTTCGCAGCCACCTGGCCGACCAATTCCTTATCGAAGCCCTTCACCTTGATCTGGCGGGTCTTCGCATCCGTTTCAAACGACACACCCGCCGGGGGTTCGATCTTGACCGGGTGTGAATAACCGACGAACAGGGCGAGTTTGCTGCCTTCCATTTCGGCGCGGTATCCCACGCCTTCCACTTCGAGCACAACTTCGAATCCCTTGCTCACGCCGTGAATCATGTTGGCGAGCACGGCGCGGGTGGTTCCATGCAGGGCGCGTTCTTCGGGATTATCCGACCGGCGCGAAATCTTCAAAAGGTTGTTCTCCATTTCGATGCCGATCAGGCTGGAAAACTCCCGTTGAAGTTCGCCCTTCGGTCCCTTCACGCGGACCTTGGAGCCATTCAGCTCCACCTGCACCCCGCTGGGGATTTCTACAGGTAAACGACCAATGCGAGACACAATAAACCTCCTACCACACCTTGCAGATGATCTCGCCGCCCACGCCCAACTGTCGGGCGCGCGCGCCGGTCATGACGCCCTTGGGGGTGGAGAGAATGGCAACGCCAATTCCCGAAAGCACCCAGGGGATATCCGTCTTCTTGGTGTAGATGCGGCGTCCCGGCGAGCTGATGCGCTCCAAACCGGAGAGAACCGCGCGGCGCTGACGGCGCTCGCCGACGTATTTGATCTTCAAACGCAGGACCTTCTGCCCTTCGCGTTCGCCGTCCACCACTTCGTAATTCTCGAGAAAGCCCTCTTCCTTGAGAATCTTGGCGATCTCGAGTTTCATTTTCGAGTTGGGCATGGCAACCTGGGCATGACCCGCCATAACGGCGTTGCGGATGCGGGTCAGCATATCAGCAATTGGATCAGTGAATGACATGACTCTACCTCCACCCGGCTACCAGGACGACTTCACGACGCCGGGGATATTGCCCTTCAACGCCAGTTCGCGGAAGCAGATACGGCATAGACCGAAACGGCGCATGTACCCGCGCGGACGCCCGCAGCGCTGGCAGCGGTTTCGCACCTGCACAGCGTGGCGGCGGCGTAATTCACGATATTGCATACATTTCTTTGCCATAACTAAGCTTCCTTCTTGCCGCTGAACGGCATTCCGAGCATTTTCAATAAAGCGCGCGCTTCGTCGTCGTTCTTCGCGGTCGTCACGATGGTGACTTCCATGCCGCGCAATTTGTCAATCTTGTCGTACTCGATCTCGGGGAAGACCAACTGGTCTTTGAGACCGAGCGTGTAATTCCCGCGTCCGTCGAAGGCATTGGCGGAAACACCGCGAAAGTCGCGCACGCGCGGCAGGGCGATGTTGACCAGGCGGTCCAGGAATGCCCACATGCGGGGTCCGCGCAGGGTCACTTTGGTGCCGATCAGGCGTCCTTCGCGCAGCTTGAAGTTTGCAATGCTCTTGCGCGCCTTGGTCTGGACGGGTTTCTGCCCGGTGACCTGCATCAGGTCGCTCACGGCAGACTCGAGCGCCTTGGGGTTATCCAGCGCCTCGCCGAGACCGATGTTCACAACGATCTTTTCCAGACGCGGGACCTGCATCACGTTCTTGAAACCGAATGCCTTGAGCAAAGCCGGGGTTATTTCGTTTTTATAGCGTTCCTGCAATTTGTTCATCTTCATCTGCTCCACAGGCTAGTCAATTGCGGTTTCGCAATTCTTGCATACGCGATGCGCGCCTTCCTCGTCCCGCTGGACGCCGACGCGCGTGGCTTCGTTGCACTTCGGGCAGACGAGCATCACGTTCGAGATGTCAATCGGACCCTCGAACTGGACACGTCCCGGGTTCATCTGGCGGTTCCCAGCCTGCACCTGCTTTTGATGCTTGGTGCGGATGTTCACGCCCTGAACCACAATACGGCGTTCGTCCAGAAGCACGTTGATGACCTCGCCGCGTTTGCCTTTATCTTCGAGACGGCCGCTGATTACTTCGACCGTATCACCTTTTCGAATCTTGACCTTCATTCCCAGCTCCTACAGCACTTCCGGGGCAAGCGACACGATCTTCATGTAGCCCATGTCGCGCAGTTCGCGCGCCACCGGACCGAAGATGCGGGTGCCCCGCGGGTTTTCGCCGTCTGCATCCAGAATGACCGCGGCGTTATCGTCAAATCGAATGTACGAGCCGTCTTCGCGGCGCCATTCCTTCGTGCAGCGCACAATGACGGCTTTCACAATTTCGCTCTTCTTCACGGAGCCCTGCGGCGCGGCGGCTTTGACGGTTGCCACCACCACGTCGCCGATGGCGCCGTATTTGCGCTTGGAGCCACCCAGCACGTGGATGACAAGCAGTTCGCGTGCGCCGGTGTTATCGGCGACCTTCAATCGTGATTCATGCTGGATCATGGCTTACTCTCCCACGCCCTGGTCGGCGGTGCGGGTCTCACGCTTGACGACGGTTTCAACCGCCCAGCGCTTCTCGCGGGACAGCGGACGGGTCTCCACGATACGGACCTCGTCCCCGATCTGGCAGCCGATCTCGTCGTGAGCCTTCACGCGCATGCTCGAATACACCACCTTCTTGTACAGGGGGTGGCGGAACTTGCGGGTGATCTCCACCACGACCGTTTTGGTCATTTTATTGCTGGTTACTACGCCAGTCATGCGGCGACGATTGTTCATTTTGCACCTTCCACAACAGCGGCGCGTTCGAGTTCGCGCAGAATGGTTTCCATGCGGGCGATGTCCTTGCGCAACAGGTTCAGGCGGCTGGTATCCGTCAATTGACCGGTGACCTGCTGGAAGCGCAGGCGCATCAATTCGTCACGCGCGTCTGCGATCTTCGTGCGGATTTCCTCGGACGCCAGTTTACGAATTTCTTCGGCTTTCATTGCCTTCATTTCTATTCTCCTCCTGCGTGGCGGCCCACAACCTTGGTCTTGATGGAGAATTTATACTGGGCGCTCTTCAGGGCGGCCACCGCCACATCTTCAGACAAACCGCCAACTTCGAACATGATGCGGCCCGGCTTGACGACAGCCACGTAGTATTCCACATTGCCCTTGCCGGAGCCCATGCGGGTCTCGGGCGGCTTGTGCGTAAAAGGCTTGGCGGGGAAAATGCGGATCCAAACCTTTCCGCGGCGTTTCATTTCACGAACGATCGAGCGGCGGGCCGCTTCGATTTGCCGGGCTGTGATCCAGCCCGGTTCCAGCGCCTGCAAACCGAAGTCGCCGAAGGAGACTTCCGCGCCGCGGAGAGCCTTGCCCTTCATACGACCGCGCATCTGCTTGCGCCATTTAACACGTTTTGGCATCAACATAGTCATTACTCCAGGTGATAGAGAGTAGATCTTAGAGAGCAGAGAATGGTAAAAGGTCCTTTTATTCTCTATTCTTCTCTCTATTCACTAACATACACGCCTTCCGTCGCTTCGGCTTTTTCTTCCACTTCAGGGGTGGCTTCGCCCTTGTAAATCCAGACCTTGACGCCGATCTGACCGTACGTGGTCAGGGCTTCATCGGTGGCGAAGTCCAGGTTGGCGCGCAGGGTCTGAAGCGGTACGCGGCCCTCGCGCAGCCACACATCGCGGGACATTTCCGCCCCGCCAAGGCGTCCGCCGACCAAAATCTTGATTCCCTCCGCGCCCTGTTTCATGGCTTGCTGAATGGCGCGTTTCATGGCGCGGCGGTAGGCGATGCGGCGTTCCAGCTGGTCTGCGATGTTCGCGGCGACGAGTTTCGCATCGGTATCGGGGGAGGAAATTTCCTTGATATCCAATTCGATCTTCTTGCCGACCAGCGTTTCGAGCGCAGCGCGAATTTTCTTCACTCCTTCGCCCTTGCGTCCGATCAGGATGCCGGGCTTGGCGGTGTGAATGGCAATGCGAATCTTGCCGGGGGTGCGTTCCACGTCCACACGGGAGACGCCCGCCTTGCCGTCGCGGACGGCGTCGGGCAGTTCCTTGCGCAAAATGCGGACCTTCTCGTTCGCGGCGGCGCCGCCCTTGGAAAGATTTCCGAGCAGGAGATTGCGAATGGCAAAATCCTGGTGCAGCTGCTGACGATAGGTGCTTCCCTCTGCAAACCAACGACTGCCCCAGGGCTGGTTGATTCCCAGACGAAAACCAATGGGATGTACTTTACGACCCATAAAATTTCTCCTTATCCCGTATCGGGATTATGCTCCACGCTCGCGCAGCACCACTGTGACGTGTGAACTGCGGCGCAATATCGGCTTGAAACGACCACGAGCGCCGAAGCGTCTCCACTTGCGGGTTGGGGCTTCGTCTGCCGTGATTTTGGCGACATACAGGTCTTCGCGGCTGACGCCGAAATTCTCCTCGGCGTTTGCCACGGCGGAGGCAACCAGCTTGCGCACGGGCAGCGCGGCGCGCTTGTTCACGAAGCGCAAAATCTCCAGCGCTTCGTCGGCGCGTTTGCCGCGCACCAGGTCAATCACGGCGCGCACCTTTTGCGCGGACTGAGGGAGAAAACGAACTTTTGCGTGAATATCGCTCATCTCTCAAGCTCCTACGCGGCTTTCTCGCTGGTCTGGTGACCGCGGAACGTGCGTGTCGGGGCGAATTCGCCCAGCCGATGACCGACCATGTTCTCGGTAATGTAGATCGGCACGTGGCGGCGTCCGTCGTGAACCGCGATCGTGTGTCCCACCATCTGGGGGAAGATCACAGAGGCGCGGCTCCAGGTGCGGATCACCTTCTTCTCTTTTTTCTGGTTCATGGTCTCGATACGCTTGAGCAGTTTCGGCTCAATGTAGGGACCCTTTTTCAATGATCGTGACATGGTTACTTACCTCATCTGCTAGCGGCTCGTCTTGCTGCGACGACGCACAATGTACTGATCCGTCTTCTTGTTCAGGCGGGTCTTCTTGCCCAGCGTGGGCTTGCCCCACGGGCTCTTCGGACCGGGCAGACCGACCGGCTGGCGTCCCTCACCGCCGCCATGTGGATGGTCGCGCGGGCTCATTGCAGTACCGCGCACGGTGGGGCGAATCCCCAGGTGGCGTTTGCGCCCGGCTTTGCCGAGTTTGATGTTGCCGTGGTCGAGGTTGCCCACCTGACCGATGGTTGCGTAACACACCTGGTGGATGAGGCGCACTTCGCCCGAAGGCATGCGGATCTGGGCAAAGTCGCCTTCCTTGGCGAGCAATTGCGCCGCGCCTCCCGCCGAACGGACGAGTTGTCCGCCCCTGCCGGGTTTCATCTCAATGTTGTGAATCAGCGTACCAACGGGGATGTTGCTGATCGGCAGAGAGTTGCCGGAGCGGATTTCGGCGTTGGGACCGGACATGACCGTGTCGCCAACCTTCAAATCCAGCGGCGAGACGATATAGCGTTTTTCGCCGTCCGCATAGTGGAGCAGGGCAAGGCGCGCGGTGCGGTTGGGATCGTACTCAATCGCCGCAACCTTTGCGGGAACGCCGTGCTTCTCGCGTTTGAAATCCACCACGCGGATGTAACGGCGCGCCCCGCCGCCGCGATGCCGGACGGTCACACGCCCATGGGCATTGCGGCCGCCGCTTTTCTTCTTGATCACCAGCAAAGAACGCTCAGGCGCGGTCTTTGTGATTTCCTCAAAGGTGTAGCCGGTCATGCCGCGCATGCCGGGGGTTACTGGTTTGTACTTTTTAACTGCCATTACTGCACCCCTTCAAAGATCTCGAGGGGTTTGCTTCCCTCGGCAAGGGTAACAACTGCCTTTTTATAGGCGGGGCGGCGAACCACCAACCGGCGGGATCGCCCGCGGCGTCCGCGTTTTCCAGGGACGTTGAGAATGTTCACGCGCGCCACGGTCACGTCGAACAACGTTTCGATGGCATCCTTGACGGAAGTGCGGGTTGCGTCATCCCGCACGACAAAAACGTACTGGCTCAACTTGCCGGACTGGAAGCTGGATTTTTCGGTCACCAGCGGGCGGACGAGGACATCATATAAAGTCGTCATGTCTCTCTCCTATCCAAATTGCGCCACCAGCGCATCAATTGTCTTGACCGGCAAGACAACTTTTTCGAAATTGAGGACGTCGCGCACATTCAGGTAACTGGCGAGCAGGACCTTGGCGCTCTCGATGTTGTTGGCACAGCGCATCACGGTTTCGTAATTCTGATCCTTGACGGGCATCAGCACCAGCGCGGTGGAACTGCCGACGAGCTTGCCCAGCGCGTCCGCCATCAGGCGGGTCTTGGGTTCCTCGATGTTGAGTTCATCCACAACAACAATGGAGGCTTCGGCTGCCTTGACAGACAGCGCGGAACGAAGCGCCGCCTGGCGCATCTTCTTGGGCATGCGCTGTTCGTAACTGCGGGGATGCGGGGTGTGGATGCGTCCGCCGCCAACCCATTGCGCCGCACGTCTGGACCCCTGGCGGGCGCGGCCGGTTCCTTTCTGTTTCCACGGCTTTCGTCCTCCGCCCGCAACTTCGGAACGGACCTTCGTGTCGTGGGTGCCGAGGCGGGCGTTCGCCATCTGACGCACGTAAGCCTGGTGCATCAAGTCTACATTTACAGGGGCTTCAAAGAGCGCGGCGGGAAGTTCCACCTCGCGGACTTTGTTGCCCTTCAAATCAAGAACATCTACTTTCATGGTTAATCTGGCTCCCGTTTCCTGCGCGCCTACTGCTTGCGCGACTCCTTGATCATGACGAGACTACCCTTGCCGCCGGGAACCGCGCCGTTGATGGCAATCAGGTTGCGTTCGGCATCCACCATCACCACTTTGATGTTCTGCACGGTCACGCGATCCACACCCATGTGACCGGCGCCGCGCGAGCCTTTGTACACGCGCCCCGGCGTGGTGCCGGAACTGCGCGAACCGGGAGCGCGGTTGCGGTCGGAGGTGCCGTGCGTGGCGTTCATGCCGTGGAAGTGATAGCGCTTCACGCCGCCGGCAAAGCCCTTCCCCTTGCTGATGCCGATCACATCCACGCGCTCACCAACGGAAAAAGCGTCTGCAACGGTTACTTTGTCGCCGACGTTCAATCCATGGTTCTTGGCGCGAAATTCGCGCAGGAATCGCAGGGGGGGAATCTCATTGGCTTTCAAGTGTCCCAACTGACCATTGGTGAGGCGCTTGGGGTTCACTTCGCCATAGCCCAGCTGCACCGCCGAATACCCCTCCTTTTCAGCAGCGCGGACCTGGGTAACGTAACATGGCCCAGCTTCGATGAGCGTCACCGCATAGGCAACGCCTTGCTCATCGAAGATCTGGGTCATGCCGATCTTCCGTCCAATCAGCCCTTTCAACATGCTCAATTTTCTCCTTTAGAATGTATTGACGAGACTGCCAGCTGGGGCATCAGCCGCATCATCTCCGTGCAGCGCAGTCAGTGGACGTGGGAGGCGCATCATTTTGATTCGCGCCCAGATCAACTCTTACGCTGTCTCTTGCTCCGCCGCGCAGTCTCTTCGCCGCCCGGTCTGTTCCTCAGAACGGCTGCGAGACTGCCCGGTTAAATTTTGATCTCGATATCAACGCCTGCGGGCAGGTTCAAACGCATCAACATGTCAATGGTTTTGGAATCGGGATCCAAAACGTCAATCAAACGGTTGTGCGTGCGGATCTCGAAGTGCTCGTGAGAGTCCTTGTCAATGAAAGTCGAGCGCCGTATTGTATAGCGTTCCGTCTTGCTTGGCAAGGGTACGGGCCCCACCACATGGGCGCCCGTGCGTTCGGCGGTTTCGACAATGCGCTTCGCGGACTGGTCGAGTACGCGATGGTCGTAAGCCTTGAGGCGGATGCGGATTTTCTGTTTAGCCATATATTCGAGGATTTTGGTGACGACCCCAGCGCCGACGGTCAGACCGCCTTCGCGGATGGCGAACTTCGAACCCTGCTCCAACGCCACCGGCACGATCAGTTCCACCGTCATGTTCACGTTGTCGCCCGGCATCACCATCTCCACGCCCTCCGGCAGCTTGATGTCGCCCGTCACGTCCATCGTGCGAATGTAGAACTGCGGACGATACCCGCTGAAGAACGCCTTGTGCCGCCCGCCCTCTTCCTTCTTCAACACGTACACTTCCGCCAGGAACTTCTTGTGCGGCGTGATGCTCTTCGGCTTCGCCAGCACCTGCCCGCGTTCCACGTCCTCGCGTTCGATGCCGCGCAGCAGCAGCCCCACGTTGTCGCCTGCCATGCCTTCGTCCAGCTGCTTGTGGAACATCTCCACGCCCGTCACCACCGAACTCTTCGTCTCGCGCAAGCCCACGATCTCGACCGGCTCGCCCACTTTGATCACCCCGCGGTCAATGCGCCCCGTCACCACCGTTCCGCGTCCCTTGATCGAGAACACGTCTTCCACGCTCATCATGAACGGCTTTTCGATGTCACGCTTCGGCTCCGGGATGTATTCGTCAATCACCCGCAGCAACTCGCGGATCGGCGCATACTCCGGCGCGTTCGGATCGGTCGAGGCGCTGTCCAGCGCCTGCTTGGCGCTCCCGCGCACGATCGGCGTTGTGTCGCCCGGAAAACCCTGCTTGTTGAGCAGTTCGCGCAGCTCCAGCTCCACCAGTTCCAGCAGTTCCGGGTCGTCCATCATATCCACTTTGTTCAAAAACACCACAATACTCGGCACTTCCACCTGGCGCGCCAAAAGCACATGTTCGTGCGTCTGCGGCATCGGACCATCCGGCGCTGCCACCACCAGGATCGCTCCGTCCACCTGCGCCGCACCTGTGATCATGTTCTTGATGTAGTCGCGGTGCCCCGGCATGTCCACGTGCGCGTAGTGCCGCTTGGCGGTCTGGTATTCCACGTGCGCGATGTTGATCGTGATCCCGCGCGCCTTCTCTTCCGGCGCGTTGTCAATCTGGTCGTAGGCTTTGAACTCCGCCTGCCCCATCATCGCCGCCACCTTCGTGATCGCTGCTGTCAGCGTCGTCTTGCCGTGGTCAATGTGCCCCATCGTCCCCACGTTCAGATGCGGTTTGCTTCTGTCAAACTTTTCCTTCGCCAT